>NZ_JAEACF010000001.1:2029489-2705985 GCF_016401385.1 Fictibacillus halophilus
TTAGAAAAATTAAGATATTCCTTTGGCATGAGAGTGGTTGATTTCCACTCCAGGCTGCTCGCTTCCGCGGGGCAGGCGGTGAGCCACATTCGTAACGTTTCACTTTTAAGTGTCTCACCTGCCCGCCTGTCCCGCAGGAGTCTCGCACCTTACGTTTCAATCAACCTGCCATAGATGTTAATACATACAAAACTAAAAGCTTTTAGAAAGTTTTTTAATGCATGTAGGAACAACTTAAGTTTTTATTGCAAGAATTATTATTCGCCTTTAAAGGCGCGTTTTACTTTGTCGAAGAATCCATCTTGTTGTTCATCTGGCATGCTTCCGCTGATTTCTGAGAAGTCGCGAAGAAGCTGTTTTTGTTTTTCTGTTAGATTTTTAGGTGTGATGACTTTGATTTGAATGTGCTGGTCACCTTGACCTCTTCCGTGAACGTTTTTAACACCTTTTCCTCTTAAGCGGAAATGAGTTCCTGTCTGTGTTCCTGCTGGAATCTTCAGCTTAACTTTTCCGTAAAGTGTTGGAACTTCAATCTCATCACCAAGCGCTGCTTGCGAGAACGTTAAAGGCATCTCACAAAGGATATCATCTCCATCACGCTCGAAGAACTCGTGATCCGCTACTTGGAACACAACATAAAGATCACCTGCAGGACCGCCGTTCACACCTGCTTCGCCGTGTCCAGACATACGGATTTGCTGGCCGTTGTCTACACCAGCTGGCACTTTAACAGAAATCTTTTTGTTTCTGCGCACTTTCCCATTTCCATGACACGTCTTACATTTTTCTTTTACGATTTTACCTTTTCCACTACAGTGGTTACATACTCGACGATTAACAATACGGCCAAACGGTGTATTCTGTTCAACATTCAGCTGACCGCTTCCATTACAATGTGTACACGTTTCAGGCTTTGTTCCTGGCTTAGCACCCGATCCATGACATGTTTCACAAGATTCTTCTGTAGGGATCTGTATCTCGGTTTCTTTACCGAAAACCGCCTCTTCAAAAGATAGTCTAAGTCCATACTGAAAATCATTTCCTTGACGAGGACCGTTTGGATTTCTCCGTCCTCCCCCTCCACCAAAGAACATATCAAAAATATCGCCAAAGCCGTCAAAACCAGCTCCACCGCCACCGAATCCTTGGTTTGGATCAGTATGGCCAAATTGGTCATAATGAGCCTTCTTTTGAGGATCACTCAGTGTTTCGTAAGCATCTTTTACTTCTTTAAATTTATTTTCCGCATCTGCCTCTTTATTTACATCTGGGTGATACTTTCTGGCAAGTTTACGGTATGCTTTTTTCACCTCATCGTTTGAGGCATTTTTATCTAATCCAAGTACTTCGTAATAATCTCGTTTACTCATATAGGACACTCCCGAATTCTCACATAAAAGTTATCTTACCATTGAATACCACCTGACTCAAGACGAAAACTGCAAAGGTTTTGTTACGGTCTTAAGTCCAATGAACTCATCGTTAACTCAGAAAAAAAGTCAAAGTCAAGATGACCTGACTTTGACTTTTATCTGCTAAAGGTTACTTTTTATCGTCGTTTACTTCTTCATAATCAGCGTCAACGATGTTGTCATCGTTCTTCGTTGATTGTCCTTCTGCATCACCTTGTTGAGCTTGAGCTTGTTGAGCTGCTTGCTCATAAAGTTTTACAGAAAGTTGTTGAACGATTTCGCTCAAAGCTTCTTTTTCTTTCTTAATCGCTTCGATATCGTCACCTTCAAGAGCTTTTTTCAAGCTTTCTTTAGATTCTTCAGCTTTCTTAACTTCAGCCTCGTCTACTTTACCTTCAAGGTCTTTCAACGTTTTATCAACTGTGAATACAAGCTGATCCGCTTCATTTCTAGCGTCGATTTCTTCACGTTTCTTCTTATCCGCTTCAGCATTTTCTTCAGCGTCTTTTACCATGCGATCGATCTCTTCATCAGAAAGCCCTGTAGAAGATTTAATCGTGATGGATTGTTCTTTGTTCGTTCCAAGATCTTTTGCACGTACGTTTACAATACCGTTCGCATCGATGTCAAAGCTCACTTCGATTTGAGGTACTCCACGTGGTGCTGGTGGAATCTCAGATAACTGGAATCTTCCAAGCGTCTTATTGTGCGCTGCCATCTCACGCTCTCCTTGAAGAACATGGATATCAACAGACGTTTGGTTATCAGCAGCTGTTGAGAACGTTTGAGATTTTGAAGTTGGAATCGTCGTGTTACGATCGATCAATCTTGTAAACACGCCGCCCATCGTTTCAATACCCAATGAAAGAGGTGTTACGTCAAGAAGAACAACATCCTTCACATCACCAGCAAGTACTCCACCTTGAATGGCAGCACCAAGTGCAACTACTTCATCAGGGTTTACGCCTTTATGTGGCTCTTTACCTGTAAATTTCTTGATTGCTTCTTGTACAGCAGGAATACGAGTCGATCCACCAACAAGGATAACTTTATCCAGGTCAGAAGGTGACATTCCAGCATCATTAAGTGCTTGTCGAGTAGGTCCCATCGTACGTTCAACTAAGTCTGAAGAAAGGTCTTCAAATTTTGCACGTGATAAGTTTAACTCTAAGTGCTTAGGTCCAGAAGCATCAGCTGTGATAAACGGTAATGAGATTTGTGTAGTTGTTACACCAGACAGATCCTTCTTAGCTTTCTCTGCAGCATCTTTTAGACGTTGTAGTGCCATTTTATCTTGAGATAGATCAATACCGTTCTCTTTTTTAAATTCGCTTACTAGATAGTCGATGATTACTTGGTCAAAGTCATCTCCACCAAGCTTGTTATCACCAGATGTTGCTTTTACTTCGAAGAACCCATCACCTAGTTCAAGGATAGATACGTCAAACGTACCGCCACCAAGGTCAAATACTAGGATTGTTTGGTCTTCATCCTTTTCAAGGCCGTAAGCCAATGCTGCTGCTGTTGGCTCGTTCACAATACGCTCAACTTGAAGTCCAGCAATCTGTCCAGCATCTTTCGTAGCTTGACGCTGTGCATCATTGAAATAAGCCGGAACTGTAATTACCGCTCTTTCAACTTTTTCTCCAAGATAGTCTTCAGCATGAGACTTTAATTTTTGCAGGATGATCGCAGAAATCTCTTGTGGCGTAAAATCTTTGCCTTCAACCGTTTCTTTGTGATCTGTACCCATATAACGTTTGATTGACATGATCGTGTTTGGGTTTGTTACAGCTTGTCGCTTTGCTACTTCTCCAACTGAACGGTCTCCATCTTTGAATGCTACAACAGATGGTGTTGTACGGTTACCTTCCGGGTTTGGAATTACTACCGCTTCTCCACCTTCCATAACAGCTACACAAGAGTTTGTTGTACCTAAGTCAATACCGATGATTTTACTCATGTTTTTTCCCTCCATCATTCATATGTAGTTTTATCTACGCGTTTACTTTTACCATCGCAGGTCGAATAACTCGATCTTTTAACATATAACCTTTTTGCAGTTCCTCAATTACTGTATTAGACTCTGTTTCAGAATCCTCCACTTGCATAACTGCTTGATGCAGGTTGGGGTCAAACGTTTGACCGACTGACGGAATTTCTGTCAGACCTTCTTGTTTAAGTGCATCCGCTAATTGACGATAAACCATTTCCATTCCTTGAATAAGGGTTTTGGTCTGATCGTTTGTAGCTTCAGTCTTCAAAGCACGCTCAAAGTTATCGAGTGCAGGTAATAACTGTTCAAGAAGACTTTGAGATTTATATTTAAGGCTCGCTGCCTGCTCTTCTCTTGTTCTACGGCGGAAATTATCATAATCCGCTTGAAGACGAAGATTCTTTTGGCTAACTTCCTCAAGCTTTGCTTCTAGCTCTGAAATACGTTGTTGCTCTTCGGTGAGGGGGGCTTCCGTAGAAGATTCCACTTCTTCAACAACAACTTCTTCAGTTTCTGTTACTTCTTCATTCACATCAGTTTGCGTTTGATCTTGAGTGATGTCCTCTTTGTTCATGCTTTCACCTCCCTAAAATAATCCACTAATTTGAGAAATCGTTCAATCGGTTCGTCATTTCCTTCGATAAGGAATCAAGTAATGAAATGACCTTCTGATATTCCATTCTGGTTGGACCGATTAATGAGATCGTACCTATATGTTTACCATGCATCGTATAAGAGGCATTGATCACACTGCAGTTTTTCATTGCTTCGTGTTCGTTTTCTGTACCGATTCTAATGGTGAGCCCTTTTTCTGTAGATGATACGAGCTTTTCCATTAAATCACGCGTTTCTAAAAAATCTAGAAGCGGTCTAACTTTATCTAAGTCACGAAATTCCGGCTGAGAAAGCATGTTTGTTTTTCCGCCATAAAAAAGCTTTTCCTTCTTGCTCCATAAAAGAAGCTGATCTAAGAATACGCCCATGTTTTGATAGTCTTTAAGATGCTTTTTAAACACCGCTGAAAGTTCTTTTTGAATACGGGTGTTCAGTTCTATCAATCGAACACCTGCAAGCCTTTCGTTTAGAATATTCACAAGCTTCTCTAGTTCTGAAGGTTCAATTGTATCAGGCAGTACAATCTGTCTATTCTCTACATGTCCCGTGTTCGTCACAAAGATCGCAACTGCCACTTGGGAAGAAATCGGAATGATCTGCATGTGCTTTAATTTCATATCTAACGCGTTAGGTCCTAACACAACAGATGTATAGTTTGTCAGATCTGATAGAATTTTAGCTGATTGATCAAATAATGCCTCTGCTTCCTGGACCTTTTCTGTAAATAAGAGTTCTGAATGCCCTATCTCACTTTCTTTCATAGAAAGAGAAGGAAGTAGGTGGTCCACGTAAAATCGATATCCTTTTTCAGATGGGATTCTACCAGATGATGTATGGGTTTTCTCAAGAAAGCCAAGATCCTCCAAGTCCGCAAGTTCGTTTCGAATGGTTGCGGGACTGTAGGTAATGTCCTCTCGTTTAGAGATTGTACGGGAACCTACAGGCTCAACATGTTTAATATAATCATCTATTAAAACACGAAGAATAAAGAGTTGTCGTTCCGTTAACATACCATCACCCCACTTGTTAGCACTCTTTAAGAGCGAGTGCTAAATCTATAATATAAGTTACCAAAAGGTACTCTGCGTTGTCAATCTAAAACTACACCAATAAATTCTTGAAAGACTTCGTTGCCTAAAGGTCTTCCATCCTTCGTTAATAGAAGAGTGTCTTGTCTTTGCTCAAGCCAGCCTTTTTGAATGAGTCTTTGAATCGGTTCTTTATAAATATCAAACATGGATCTGCCATAGCGATTCCTAAACGTCTTATCGGAAACACCCTCCTGTTTACGAAGACCCATGAACATTTCTTCTTCCATTTTCTCAACTAATGGAACCAGATGTTCTTCGACATAAGGGAAACCATGTTCCTCAACCAAGTTCATATATTGTTTTAAGGGACCTGCATTTCTTCTTCTTGTTCCTTCAACATAACTATGAGCTCCAGCACCTATACCAAAATATTCGTTATTGTTCCAGTATTGGAGATTATGCTTGCTCTCAAACCCCGGAATTGCAAAATTGCTGATCTCATATTGCTTGAATCCTTTTTTATCCAGAGCCTCAATTAAATATTCATACATGGCAGCTTCAAGCTCTTGCTCCGGAAGAGTCAGCTTGCCTTTTTGAGCCAAGTTATAAAATACGGTTTTCTTTTCAATCTGCAACGAATAAGACGAAATGTGAGGAACATCTAATGCTAAAGCTTCATTTACCGATTCCTTAAACATATCCATCGTTTGGCCTGGCAATCCAAACATGAGGTCGATCGACATGTTATCGATACCCGCTTTTTTTGCCTCAGCAACCGTAGAATAGACATCTTCTTTGTTATGTGTTCTGCCTAATTTTTTTAACAAAGAAGATTGAAAAGCTTGTACGCCAACACTTAGCCTGTTAACTCCATTGTCTTTTAACACTGCAATTTTTTCTTCAGTAGTCTGCTCTGGGTTCGCTTCAACAGTAAATTCTTTTAGAGATCTGTTACCTAGTACTTCATTCACATCACTCAAAAACGTTTGCAGCTGCTGTTCGCTCAGAGAGGTCGGGGTTCCGCCACCTACGAAGATGGTTTCCATCTCATAATTATTGAACCTCTTCGTGGTATGAATCATTTCTTTTTTCATAGATTGCAAATATTCATCCACTGGCTGTTGATGAATAAATACCTTGTTAAAATCACAATAGTGACAAATTTGTACACAGAATGGAATATGCAGATATGCAGCTTTAAGCAAGATGTTCACCGCCTTTTTATCTCATAAATTAGGAAAGACCGCTAGAGTTGCCTTCGCGGTCTTAAGTTACTTTTTTATTTATTGTTATTTGTGTCATCCATACGAAGAACGGCCATGAACGCTTCTTGAGGAACGTCGACTCGACCGATCGTCTTCATACGTTTCTTACCTTCTTTTTGCTTATCTAGAAGCTTACGTTTACGTGAGATATCTCCACCGTAACATTTAGCTAAAACGTTCTTTCGTAATGCTTTGATGTTTGAACGTGCCACGATCTTTTGTCCGATTGCCGCTTGAATCGGCACCTCAAACTGTTGGCGTGGAATAAGTTCTTTCAGCTTTTCAACGACTACTTTTCCTCGCTCATATGCAAAATCTTTATGAACGATTACAGATAATGCGTCAATCTTCTCATTGTTCAGTAGTATTTCCATTTTAACCAGTTTAGATGGCTTATAACCAATCAATTCATAGTCAAGAGATGCATAACCCTTCGTACTCGATTTCAACTGATCAAAGAAATCATACACGATCTCTGAAAGAGGAATCTCATATAGAACATTTACACGGTTATTTTCTAAATAATCCATTGTCATGAAGATACCGCGTTTCTTTTGACAGATCTCCATAATCGTACCAACATAATCGTTCGGTGTCATGATGGATGCTTTCACGTATGGTTCTTCTACAACAGAAATCTTTTGTGCTTCTGGCATGTTCGCCGGATTATCAACAATGATCTTTTCTCCATCCGTCATCGTAACATTGTAGATAACACTCGGAGCTGTCGCGATCAAGTCGATGTTGAACTCTCGCTCGATACGCTCTTGAATGATCTCCATATGAAGCAGTCCTAAGAATCCGCAACGGAAACCAAAACCAAGTGCTTGAGATGTTTCTGGCTCATATTGAAGTGCAGAATCATTTAACACTAATCGTTCTAACGCTTCACGAAGATCGTTATATTTCGCTGTGTCTACTGGATATAGTCCGCAGTAAACCATCGGGTTCATCTTTCTATAACCTGGAAGAGGCTCAGATGCGCCTTTCACTGCACTCGTTATCGTATCCCCGACTTGCGTGTCTCCAACATTTTTGATCGAAGCTGTTAAGAATCCTACATCTCCAACGGTTAAGAAGTCTTTTTGTACGGCTTTTGGTGTAAACACCCCAAGTTCAAGTACTTCAAACTCTTTACCTGTTGCCATCATCTTAATCTTATCGCCGACTTTAACAGTTCCTTCAGCTACTCGAATGTACGTCACGACACCTCTATATGGATCATAAAGGGAGTCGAAGATAAGCGCTTTTAACGGCCCTTCTGGATCACCAGGTGGCGCCGGTACTTTTTCTACGATCTGTTCTAGAATATCTTGAATACCAATTCCTGCTTTTGCTGAAGCAAGTACTGCCTCTGAAGCATCCAACCCGATAACATCCTCGATCTCTTGGCGCACACGTTCAGGCTCTGCACTCGGAAGATCAATCTTGTTGATAACCGGTAGAATCTCTAAATCGTTCTCTAGTGCCAGATACACGTTCGCGAGCGTCTGTGCTTCAATCCCTTGAGCAGCATCCACGATAAGCAATGCTCCCTCACAGGCTGCTAAGCTTCTAGACACTTCGTATGTAAAATCTACGTGTCCTGGGGTATCAATTAAGTGGAACGTATAAATCTCACCATCTTTAGCTTTATATTGCAGCTGAACGGCATTTAATTTAATCGTTATTCCACGTTCACGTTCAAGATCCATCGAGTCTAACAGCTGCTCTTTCATCTCACGCTGTGTTAGTGCACTCGTTTCTTCCAAAATTCTGTCCGCTAAAGTGGATTTCCCATGGTCAATATGAGCAATTATGGAGAAATTCCTAATCTTAGCTTGTCTTTTTAATTTTTCTTCTCTGTTCATTATACGTTCACTCCTACAATTTTAGGAAAAGTCACTAGCTTTGATTATAGCAATACAAAGTATCGGTTTCAATCACAACCTAAAAAATAGGGTGAAGCTATTGTCTAAGTTCGTAGAAACCCTATACTAAAATTTTTGTTCTGTTCCGTTTATCTTTTAACAAATTCAGAGTGTTATTTGAAGATCACCCCAAAATAAAAAGAACCGATAAAGGAAATATCCTTTATGGTTCTAAGGTGAAAATACTGCCAACATCTCACTAATAATAACACCAAATATAGAGATCATGACACCAAAAGCAGAAGAAATCCACGATGTTAGTCTTTGCCCAAGTGCTGAAAAAACATTGAACGAATCTATTTTACTTAACGTCTCTTGTTTTGTTTTTATATCATGACTTGTTGCTGAGGCAGGGTTCTGTTTTGTTTCTTCTTGATTCATTGAAGGATTTGAACTTGATTCAACACTTTCTTGTGGAGAGCCTTTTAACTCATCCATTTCAAAGTGCGCTTTTTGAATACCAAATAAAACCCCAAATAAAAGAATCGTTACCAGTCCGAAACACTTTAACATAAATTTTGTCATGATCATTCCTCCACGTGGGGATATACGATTTAAATTTATGCACAAGCTTGTCCAAACATGACTAAAAATTTAATGTGTATATGAAGAAGTATTTCCTTGATCAATGCCACCATGAAGAGCTGTATTTAAACCATTTGCCAAGACATTAGCCATGTCTTCAATAAACACATCCACTTCTTTAGGTGTGACCATCAAGTTATGTCCGATCGGTGCGAGCACTTCACGAATCAATCGAAGCTTTTCATCTTCTTCTAAGACACCAACAATTCCTAAGAACGATTTACGATGGTCTTCCTCAGGTAAATCATCGTCTGTTAGTACTTTCTTTTCCCCAAACGTCATACCCGCTGGTAAAAGGGATTTAGAGGGTTTATCCTTCTCATTCATCTCACGCCCAAAGTGCTTAAGGATAAAATCGATCGTATCACTAGTAATCGTGGCCGCATCAACCACCGTAGGGATCCCTATAGAGATAACCGGAATACCTAATGTTTCTTTGCTAAGCTCTTTACGCTTGTTTCCAACACCTGACCCCGGATGGATACCTGTGTTTGAAACCTGAATCGTGGCGTTCACCCTTTCAATCGAACGAGAAGCTAGAGCATCGATTGCTATTACAAAGTCCGGATTTGCCTTTTTCACGATACCATCGATGATATCGCTCGTTTCAATACCTGTAATACCCATAACTCCCGGTGATATCGCACAGACTGGACGAAAACCCTCTTCAACGTTTTCAGGAGCTAATTCGAACAGGTGCTTTGTGATCGTCAAATTCTCAACAACTAATGGCCCAAGAGAATCTGGCGTTACATTCCAATTACCTAACCCCACAACGAGACAAGTATCATCTTGTTTGATGCCTTGCTCTTTTAAGAAGCGGTTAAAATCATGTGCAAAAACTTCTTGTACGCGCTCTTGAAGTTTCGAATCTTTTTCACGTATTCCTTGAACCTCAAAAGTGACATAAACGCCTGCTTTTTTCCCGGTAGTCTCTGCTCCCTTTTCGTCGATCTCTACTCTAACAATCTTAATTCCATCTCTATCTTTTTCATGTATAATGACACCCTCAAGTGTACTCTTATTCACAACTTCATCTTCTTTTAGTAGCATATCGTGCGCTTCTATAGCCAGATCCGTTCTTACTGAATAGGCTGACAGGTCCAAATCTTTACCCATAATCTACCACCTTCCTTTGTATTATTTTTGCCGCAACTCTTCCTTTTCATTCTTGTATTGCATTTAGAGGGTGATTTTGATAGAATACTTTGTGTCCTATTTTTTGCAACGGAAAGTAATTTTGTTGCTCATGGTTCATTTAGGGAGGTGAATGGATTGGCTAATATTAAATCAGCGATTAAACGTGTAAAAACTAACGAAAAGCGTCGTGCACACAACGCTTCACTAAAGTCTGGCATGCGTACTGCTATCAAAAACTTTGAAGCACTTGCAGCTTCAAACAATGCAGAAGGTGCTCAAGCAGCTTTTGTTACTGCTTCTAAGAAGATTGACAAAGCAGCAAACAAAGGACTTATCCACAAAAATGCAGCTTCTCGCCAAAAGTCTCGTCTTGCTAAGGCTTTAAACGGTGTTAACGCATAAATTGAAGGATGAAACCCGAAAAACGGCCTTACACCAATAGGTCGTTTTTTTATTTTGCACAATTTACTTAAAAAAGCCAGCTCATCTTTTATATGTTGAGCTGGCTTTTTGTTTGTTTGTAGGTGAAAACAGGTACAATAATTGAAATTAATTAAAGGTTTAACTTATACCTCTTAGGGTATTCGACGTACTAATTCTAGATATTTAAACAATAATTCTAGAAATTCAGTCGTAAATACGGCGAGTTTTGAACTTAAATAGGCGAGTCGTCATAACTCGACAAATGTTCAGCAAGTCTATAACCTCTACCTTGTATAAAAATTCAAGCATTGAAAAAACCCATTTTCAATTTCTGAAAAAGGGTTCGCCACACATCACTTATCAATCTTATGAGCCTTGTGAGAGTTTTACAATCTCCAACTCCAGTAAGAGTGTTTTGTCCATCTGACCTGTTTTTAATTTATAATCTGTTTCTGCAAACTCATTTAGGCAGTTTCTTAGAAAAACTTCATGAAATTGATTCGCATGCCTTGCAGCTAACTTTACGGCGTAAGGATGTATTTTTAACGAAGAAGCGATTTGCTTTTCTCCATAACCTTTCTTTTGCAGTTCTTTAACGCCATTTATCATTCGAAATTGTCTTGTGATTAAAGCATGAATCTGAATCGGCTCTTGATTTTGTTTCATAAGATCATAAAAGCTTCTAAGTGCTTGTTCAGTTCTTTTATGCACCACATGATCTACTAAGGCAAAAACATCATCTTCAAGCGTTCTAGCTACTAATGAATCTACCGTATCCTTCGTAATAACCCCATTCTCACCTACAAAAAGAGCCATTTTTTCCATTTCTTTCGCCAAAACTGCCATACGTGTACCTAGTCTTGAAAGAAGCAATTGAATCGCATCTCCATCGATAGAGACCTCTAAATTCACTGCTTCTTTTTGAAGCCATTTTTCAGCAGTATCGTTACTAAGCTCTGAAACCTGAATCATTTCAGATTGTGCTTTAACCAATTTTACTATTTTCTTGCGTTCATCTAGTTTTTCATGAGGAACTACGATGACTAACGTTGTATATTCTGCAGGATTTTGTATGTACTGTTCAAATACTTTGAAGTCGTGTTCGATCTTTGATTTATCTTTTGCAGCAGTTAAGAACGTTGCGTTTTTTATTACGACGACGCGCCGATCTCCCAAGAACGGCATCGTTTCTGCGTCTTCAATAATCTCTTGAACAGAGATTTCATCCATATTATGTACACTTAAGTTAAAGTCCTTTTCATCAGGAGACAAAAGGCCTGATATGGTTTGAATCGCTTCTTCTGCTAAATAAATTTCTGTACCCCAAATCAAATAAATCGGGGATGATTCATTGTTTCTAATCTTCTTTTTTAACGCTTCTACTGTAAGCACCTTTTTCACCTCTATCTCTTATCCTATGAGGAACGAAGTGCATTTGCAAGCAAAAGAAGGAACAGCGCATATGTCTGTTCCTTCATCTATGATAAACACTAACACTTAAACGATATAATCGTTTAAGGCTAGCTTTAATAGGATATCCTATGCATTTATATAATATTGGTGACAACGAATCTCATCTTTGGTAAGTTTTAGATAAAACAACAAAAAGAAAGCATTTTCAGTATGGATTTTTTAAAAATGATAACGTATACTAAGGATGGATTAGGAGGGTTGTCACATGAACCATTTCGAAAAAGATGTACAGAGTAAGCGTAACGACCTTATTGATTCCGGCATGGGTTTTGTTGTATCTTTTGGATTCTTTACAGTAATCTTCGCCATTGGAGTCATTCTAAAAGCAATCGCATAATACATAAAAAAAGACCGAAATTTTTTCGGCCTTTTTTTATTGTGCAGTTTTAACCTTTAAGCCCTTTTTGTCTACTACAAATGAGATATCCCCATGCTCGTCTGTCCGATAAATAATAATCCCTCTTCCCCTTAATCTCTTCAAAACTTCTGGTGCCGGATGGCCATACATGTTGTTTTCGCCCGCTGAAATAATTCCATATCGAGGAGAGACGCTGTTTAAAAAAGATGGAGTTGAAGATGTTACACTTCCATGGTGACCAACTTTAAGTACGTCAGACTTTATTTTTGGAAAACTGTTTATGATCGCAGTCTCAGCTTCCGCTTCAATGTCACCTGTTAATAAAAATGTTTGATCGTAAACCTTAAGCCAGAGAACGATGGAGTTATTATTTGAGGTGCTTTCTTTAGATCCTGGATGCAAAACTAAAAATAGAGAGTGAGCTGATTCCCATTGCATACCTTTAGCTAGCTTCACCACATCAATATTATTCTTTGCTGCTGCGGTTTCGATGAATGTCTCAAGATCATTACCTTTTCGTTTATGGGGCAAAGAAACATTTTCCACCTTGATATGATCGAGTAAAAACTCTCCTCCCCCAGCATGATCTAAATCTCCATGAGTAATGATTAGCCCATCTAAACGTCGGATTCCTTTCGCTTTCAAGAAGGGATATACTACTTCTTTTGTAACGTCATATTCTTCCTCTCTTTTTTCCCAATCCTCTTGACCAAAAGAGAATGAACCACCAGTATCAATCAAATAGACTGCTTTTCTGTAGGGCAACTCGACGAGAATACTATCACCTTGTCCTACATTTATAAAAGATACCGTTGCTTTTGGGTTTACATAAGGAAGTCCCCAATGAATGAAACAGACTAATAGAAATGGCATAACAATCAAGATGTGAATTTGTTTAGTAACTTCCCATCTGTACATAAAATAGAAGATCGCACAAAAATACAGTGCATATATCCAATCAGTTGGTCTTCCTAAAACAACAGTCATCTTGAGAAACTGCGCCTTTTCCATGAACAGGACTGAGAAATTAAACAAGGATTCGATAAGCTCTTTAACCGTTAGAATCGCTTCTGGTACAAATAAAGAAAGGAGCAGAATAACAAAAGAAATGGGAAACAAAACCAATGATACGAAAGGGATATATAGGACATTAAAGGGAATCGACAATAGGGAGAATTCAAAAAAGTGATAAAGAATGATCGGAAAGGAAAACAAAGAACAGATTGAAGAAGTCATAATCAGTAATCCAATAGAAGAAGCGTTTTCGAGAACGTAAATAGAAGTAATCAAAACGAAGGTCATTAGAAAAGAGAGTTGAAATCCAAGGTCAAATGCGAACGAAGGATCATAGCTCAGCATTCCTATACATACAAACGAGAGCAGTGTCACAGGATGCAGCTTCCCTTTAAACATCATGATTAGTAACACGATCATGCCCATCATACCTGCTCGTATGATCGAACTTTCAGCTCCCGTTAGTACAATGTAGATCGGCAGGAAAAGAATGATTAGTATGTAGGCTATTTCTTTTATCACACCCAACCTTACAAGAATTAAATATAAGATATAAGTAACAATTCCAACATTAAATCCAGAGACTGCTAATAGATGTGTCAACCCCAAACCTTGGTAATATTGAAGTGTTTCTGCTTCTATTCCGTCTCTATAACCAAAAAGAAGAGCATTCATCAAACCAGCTGTGTTAGCAGAAAAATGATTTTCTAATGCTTTAATCTTCTTGCTTCGCCAAGTATCTATTTGTTCATGGACACTCGGATTCTTAGTCTTTTCACAGTGATCGACACCGAACTCAACTGTTTTTAAGATCCAGTAGATATTGTTGTTCCTTAAATATTCACGATAATCCATTCCATAAAAATGGGTTTTTGTCTGAGGTTCCTCAAGTTTTCCTTTTAAAACGCATGATAAATGAATACTTAGATTGTTAAGCTGTTCCTTTTCAACTGCTGATTTTATTTTATGATAAACAACGACCGTTTCATCATACGTTTCAAGTTCGAAGCTTAATAAGTTTCCGTCTATTTTGGGAATTGATATTATTTTACCTGAAAATATCATTTGTTCTTCTGAAAACTTGGAGAAACTTTTATTGTTATCGTAATGGGAATAGATAAAGAAGATTGGGAGAAAAACGAGGATGTATATTGACTTTTTTCTGATCTGTATAACAATAACGATAACCAGGAAAGCCATAAAAACTAACCCGGTTATCGAAGAATTTTGAGAAATCCAGATTCCATAGAATGCAGAGCATGCACTCAAGACGGCATGTCTAGGATTCATGCTTTATGAGTAAGAAATGTTGAAGG
Source organism: Fictibacillus halophilus (assembly GCF_016401385.1). Classification (NCBI taxonomy): domain Bacteria; kingdom Bacillati; phylum Bacillota; class Bacilli; order Caryophanales; family Fictibacillaceae; genus Fictibacillus; species Fictibacillus halophilus. Next base: position 2,044,028 of record NZ_JAEACF010000001.1, read on the forward strand.
CAAGAAGTTCATTTCAACTTTTTCAACGATTACTCCTGCTTCTTTAAACTGTTCAATGCTATACGGATGATTTTTATAGTCCTGACCATAATAGATTTTTTTAATACCACTTTGTATGATTGATCGACAACAATGCAAGCAAGGGAAGTGGGTTACGTACATTTCAGCACCTTCTGTCGGTACACCGAACTTCGCGCATTGCAATAGTGCGTTCATCTCTGCATGGATGGTCCTTACACAATGACCATCAATCACATAGCAGCCTTCATCAATACAATGAACACCACCTGAGATCGAGCCATTATAACCTCCAGCGATAATCCGTTTATCTCTTACTATCGTTGCCCCAACAGCTAATCTGGTGCATGTACTTCTTAGTGCAAGCAATTGGCTTTGTGCCATATAATATTCGTTCCACGATATTCGCTGCAACGCTAACCGCCTCCTCTATTTCTATAACCCTAGTGTAGTATTCGTCTTTTAAAGGGTCAATAAAAACCCTTACTCAAAGCTAATTTGATCTTTCCATTGTTCAATCGTCTTTTCACCAATTCCTCTTACTTCTAATAACTGTTCTAAAGAAGTAAAGGGACCATTCTCTTCGCGATAGGAAATGATACTTTGTGCTTTTGCTGGCCCCACACCGTTTAGTGTTTGGAGCTCTGTTTCATCCGCAGAATTAATATTAACTAACGTGTGGTCATCTTCAACCGGCTTAGTTGATACTGGTTGCGACTCAAACTTTTCACCCTTCTCGGCTACATACACGATCATTTCATCTGATATTTTCAAAGCTTGATTAACCGAACGAACTTCCGCTTCCTCTTTAAAGCCACCAGCCATCTGTATGGCATGTAACACACGGTCTCCTTCTTTCAACTCGTAGACTCCTGGACGCTTAACACTTCCTTGCACATCGACCATAATTTCTGTCTTTTTTCCGTCGTTCTCTTCACCCATCTTTCGCGCTGGCTGATCAGCGGAGATTTGCAATTCCGGTTGTATTTCTTTAGGAACTTGTGAGGGATTAGGCATATTTGGCTCACTTTGAAAATAATTGAATAGAGATACAATTATTGCAAGGATCAGCATAATGCCACCTCCAATGAACCAGTTCATATGTTGCTTTAACTTTCCCATTCATTCACCTTCTTAAATAGGCTTGAACTTGCAAAAAACATATTTAATACACTGCGTGCATAAATTTGAACGTAGAGGAAGGAGGTTCAGATATGAAGGTTGGAATTATCGGAACCGGAAATATGGGAAGCGTTCTTGCTTCTTCTTTTATCGAATCTTCAGCCATTTCGCCATCAAGGCTCATGGTCACTAACCGTACTCTGTCTAAAGCGGAGAGGCTGCAGAATGCCTATCCAAAAATGAAGGTTGGTAATAATCCTGAAGAAGTTTTCCGATTTGCTGAGATTGTGTTCATATGTGTGAAACCACACGAGTTTTATTCGTTGCTTTCTAGCAATAAAAATTCTATCTCTAAACATCAACTGCTCGTTTCTATTACAAGTCCTATTTCCTGTGAACAGTTGGAAGATCTGCTAGATTGCAATATTGCAAGAGCTATTCCGAGTATTAATAATCGGGCACTAGCTGGATCATCTCTTGTAACTTTCGGAAAAAGATGTCACCCTGATTACAAAGAGAAGCTACTAACTTTAATGAGTTATATTTCTACACCACTCGAAATCGATGAAAATATCACTCGGGTCTCTTCTGATATCGCGAGCTGTGGTCCTGCGTTTATCGGTTATGTCCTGCAATGCTTTATTAATTCAGCAGTCGATCAAACCGACATCACTAAAGCACAGGCAACCCAACTGGCAAGTGATATGATTATCGGAATGGGAAAACTACTTGAGAAAGATATTTATACGTTACCAACACTCATTCAAAAGGTATGCGTAAAAGGTGGTATTACAGGAGAAGGTATTAAGATTCTGAGCAATGAGGTCGATGAAGTTTTCGATCATGTCATTAAGCGCACACACGAAAAATATCATGAAGAATGCGAAAAAGTGAGCCAACAGTTTGAAGTAAAAGAAGAGCTTAAGTAAATTCTATCGTCATTATAAAACATCTAAAAAAAGAAAGCCGGGACCTAGATCCCGGCTTTCTATAATTCATCGAACCCATTTTCATCAGAAACTTTAGTGTATTGTCTCGATTTCTGCTCAAAAAAATCACTTTTTCCCGAATTCACATCAGAATATGCCTTTATCCAAGGAAGAGGATTTTTATTGTATTCTGGGTATAGCTTGTTATAGCCTAATTCGTTCAATCGTTTATTCGCCATGAACTTAATATATGCTTCTAGATCGGATTCATGAATGCCCTCAAATGAATTTCCTATTATATACTTACTCCATTTAATCTCAAGCTCAGCGGCCCGATGAAACGTGTTTCTCGCAAACATCTCCAACTCTTCATCTCTTAATTGCGGGTCTTCTTCTATTACAGCTTTAAAAATTTGAGTAAAAAGATAAACATGTAGCTGCTCATCTCTATTAATATAGTTGATCATCGTTGAAGTCGAGACCATCTTTTGATTTCTGGCTAAATTATAGAAGAAGCTGAATCCAGAATAAAAATTTAACCCTTCTAGGATTACGTCATAAACAATAGATTTCAAAAATGTTTGAGGCGTAGGGTTATGAATAAATTCCTCATAGCCTTCTACAATGAAATCATTTCTCTCTCTTAGCACGGCATCTGTTTTCCAGTATTCAAATATTTCATCCTGCTTAGACTTCGGTACTAGAGAGGACAAAACGTACGAATATGACTGATTATGAACCACTTCTTGGAACGATAGAGTGGCCATTAGTGCAGCAAGGCTTGAATCTGTTAAATATGCTGCTACTTTGCTCGAATAATCCGTTTGAACACTATCTAAGAATGCCAATAAACCTATAATCTTATTAAACGTATCTTGTTCTTTTTCACTCAAGCTAACATATTGTTTGCTGTCACTCGACATGTTGATCTCAAACGGTGTCCAAAAATTAGCCAACATGTTTTTGTATAGTGGATAAGCCCATTTATATCTCACATCGTCCCAGTTTAGAATGTTGGAACTCTTACCATTGATGATACCTGTGGATCGATTAGGAGCTTCTACATCATAGATTTTTCTCTCTTTGAGTGGTTGAATATTAACTTTCACAGCTTTCACATCCTTCTAACTCGATCGACGTAGACCGAGTGTAATAGGTTGTCTTCAATCCTTTTTTAAAGCTCAACATATGAAGGTGTAACAACTCTTTGGCCTTTATGTTGTGATTAACATAGAGATTAAACGAAATGGACTGATCCACGTGCCTCTGTCTAGCTGCGTTCTGTTCAATACTCCATGTTTGATCGATTAAAAACGCAGATTTATAAAACCATGTTGTTTCTGCACTCAAATCAGGTGCTGTTACAGGAATTTTATAGTTCTTCTTTTCTTCTGAATAGAATCTTTTAAATATAGGATCCACACTCGGCGTCGAATTTGCGATAATCGACGTTGATGAATTCGGTGCAACCGCAATGAGGTAACCATTCCTTAGTCCATGCATATTGACTCTTTCTATTAGACTCTCCCACTCTTCAGAGGAATAGTTACGCTTAGAAAAGTAGGCCCCCGTCTCCCAATCTGATCCTGAAAACGCCGGATATCTTCCCTTTTCTTTCGCAAGCTCACAACTAGCATTGATTACATGATAATTAATCGTCTCATAAAGGGTATCAGCATACGAAACAGCTTCTTCACTTTCCCACTTGATCCCCTCTTTCGCTAAAAGGTGGTGCCATCCAAATGTTCCTACACCGACTGCACGGTACTTCTTATTTGTAAGTTCTGCTTGAGGCACATCGATACGATTAAGATCAATAACGTTATCAAGCATACGGATTTGAATATCAATCACTCTTTTTAACACGTCGTCATTGATCACTTTAGCAAGTGAAAGAGAAGATAGATTACAAACGACAAAGTCTCCTGGCGTTTTTCTGATGACGATTTCTCCATTCTCCGCTTCCTCTGACGTGACAACAGTCGCAGACATGTTTTGCATAATCTCTGTGCACAGGTTAGATGCATAGACCATCCCTTTATGAGGATTTGGATTTAACCGGTTTACAGTATCACGATAAAACATGAACGGTGTTCCGGTTTCAAGTTGCGACTTCATGATTCGTTTCATGATCTCAATAGCAGGAATAGATTTTTTTGAAAGTCTCTCATCATTGACACAATCAGCATATTTTTCTCTAAAGCTTCCTGATCCAATCGTTTCATCATAGAAATCTTCTAAAGAATAACCTTTGATCTTTCTTACCTCGTGAGGATCGAACAGATACCAGTCCTCACGTTTTTCTACGCGTTCCATGAAAAGGTCTGGCAGACACACACCTGTAAAAAGATCATGTGTTCTCATTCGTTCATCACCATTGTTTAACTTTGCATCTAAAAACTCCAAGATGTCACTATGCCAAATATCCAGGTAGACGGCGATAGCGCCTTGCCTCTGTCCAAGCTGATCTACAGACACGGCCGTGTTATTTAACTGCTTCATCCACGGTATTACACCTGATGAGTTCCCCTTAAATCCTTTAATGTCTGAACCTCTAGCCCTAATTTTTCCGAGATAGATGCCAAGCCCGCCACCACCTTTTGAAACGGTTGCTGCATCTGTATTAGAATCAAAGATTCCCCTTAAACTATCGTCGATCGTATCAATGAAACAAGAGCTAAGCTGCCCGTAGCTCTTCCCTGCATTTGCTAAAGTCGGGGTTGCAACCGTCATATAGAGATTCGAGAGCGCCCAGTATGCTTCTTCGACGAATTGAAGTCTATGTGTAGGATGCTCGTCTCTCATTAAAAATAAGGCGATCAGCATCCAGCGTTCTTGTGGCAATTCGTAAATTTCGTGGTTGAACCCTTTTGCCAAGTATCGATCCGCAAGTGTTTTAAGTCCAATGTATGTAAAAAGTTTATCTCTAGATGAATCCATCATGTTTTCAGCTTTCTCCAAGTCTTCCTTTGAGTACGCCGATAGAATAGTATCATCATAGATATTCAAACTTACTAATTTCGTAATCAGCCCATAGAGGTTTGTATATGGTTGCTTTTCTGTTTCTTCCCGATTACGCATCACTTCTTCATATAGCTGCCTTAAATAGATTTGTGATGCCACAAACGTCCACTGTGGGTTCTCTGCACTCAAACCATTCAATGCTTCCATGATCAACTGTCTATAAAGTGAGCTAGATTCTTGTGAACGACTTTCCAATTTCTTCGCATTTTTTAAAAAAGATTCAGCTTGTATGTTCGGAAAATTTTCGACACAACTCTTTAACCACTCCCCGAGCAAAGAGTTTTCAGTTGTCATTTTCATAGTTAATACACTCCTTAGGTCATAATAAAAACCCTCTTCCATCAGGAAGAGGGTGAAAGAATCACGTGTATTCGCCAGACAAGCGTCAGCATCAAACAGCGGCAGTTCTTTCTCCCAATCCCCGAGGAAAAGAAAATAGGAGTTCTCAGGCAGGTCTACTGGCTTTTGCTTCTTCCTACTTTGGGCCTTCCCATACAGCAGCCATATTAAATAACTGACTGTACAGTGGCTATTCCATTTCGTCCACAATTACAGTTGCGGGGACAGCTTCGGCATTGAACCGAATTCCCTTTTAAGCCGGATGTTCCGGCACCTGATTTCTCCATATATAGGTTTGTATTATATACTTTGACACTAAATATAGTGAATGTCAATAGATTATCTATCTATTATTGCGCGACATAGCCACCATCGATAACAATCGCTTGCCCTGTAACACCTTTCGCATTTTCACTTGAAAGAAAGAGTGTGTAATCTGCAATCTCTTGAACATCTAACAATCTTTTCTGAGGAACAAGCGGATAGATGACTTCTTCCAAAACTTTTTCTAACTCAACGTTTCTCGTTTTAGCCAGGTCTTCTAATTGCCCTCTTACAAGAGGTGTATCAACATACCCTGGGCAAACCGCATTTACCGTTATTCCAAAAGGTGCACCCTCTAAGGCAGCTACTTTCGTTAGACCGATAACTCCATGCTTCGCACTGTTGTATGCAGATTTTCCTGCAAAACCTACAAGTCCATTTATGGAGGCCATATTTATGATACGTCCGAATCCTTGTTTCTTCATGATGGGAAACACATGTTTTGTTGCTATAAATGGAGCCGTAAGCATTACACTGATCAATTGCTGAAACTTCTCAGTCGGAAACTCTTCAAGCGGAGAAACATACTGCAATCCTGCATTGTTAATGAGGACATCGATGCGTCCGAAATGTTTCAGTGTTTCGTCCAACGCTATTGTTATATCTTCTTCCTTGGTCACATTACAGCCAAGTCCGATTGCTTCAAGACCATCTTGAACCAACAGCTGTGCAGATTCCTTTGCTTTCTCATCATTTAAATCACTGATCACGACTTTTGCTCCTTGTTCAGCAAAAGCCTTTGCTAACTGCAAACCAATTCCACTGGCTGCTCCTGTAATAAAGACAACTTTTCCCTCAACGAACGCTCTCATGGCATAATTACTCCTTTCTTAGAAAAATAGTTTAAACGATACCGAATCCATAATACAAACCTATGATTACAAACACAGCGATCGTTTTAATGATCGTCATCGCAAAAATATCGATATACGCTTGTTTATGAGTTAAACCAGTAACGGCTAACAAAGTAATAACAGCACCGTTGTGCGGAAGTGTATCCATTCCACCACTCGCCATTGAAGCAACACGGTGAAGTACTTCTGTATCAATACCAAGTTTGTCTGCTTGTGCAATATACGTTTCACTCATCGTTGCGAGTGCGATACTCATTCCGCCAGACGCAGATCCTGTAATACCAGCTAACGTCGTAGTCGTAACTGCTTCATTGATCAACGGGTCTTTGATTGTATTCGACATTGCCGAGTTTACTGCAGTAAAGCCAGGCAGTGCTGCGATTACACCACCAAATCCATACTCTGATGCTGTATTTAATGTAGCAAGTAACGCTCCGCCTATGGATAGATTGATCCCTTTATTAAAGTTGTTTTTAATTCTTTTGAAAGAGAACAAGAGAACTGTAATGATACCAATGATCAAAGCTCCTTCAACTGCCCATACAGCAGCAAGCGATGGTATTTGAATCTCAGGCACGTTCTTCATACCAATCGCAGAAAAATCAAACGTCTTTCCGTAATACTGAGGAATTAGGACGGTGAACCATTTATTGAACACTCCTACTAAAATAAGTGGAAGAATCGCTATAAAAGCATTTGGTAGATTTTCAGAATCCAGCTTTTCAGGCTCGTTGGTATGACCTGTTCCGTATCCTTCACCTTTTGCCGCCGCTTGTCTACGTCTCCACTCAAGGTAGATCATACCCAATATGAAAACAAACATTCCTCCGATAAACCCGAGCCACGGTGCAGCCCAAGTAGTTGTACCAAAGAAAGACGTTGGAATAATATTTTGAATCTGTGGACTCCCAGGAAAAGCATCCATCGTAAATGTAAAAGCTCCTAGTGCGATCGTACCGGGAATAAGTCGTTTAGGAATATCCGCAAGTTTAAAAAGTTCAGATGCAAACGGGTAGAGCGCAAAAGCAACAACAAACAAAGATACTCCACCATAAGTTAAAATCGCTCCAACGAGTACGATGGCAAGCATCGCTCTTGCAGGTCCGATCAGTTTGATAACAAACTGAGTGATCGATTTTGCAAAGCCTGACATTTCGATAACTTTTCCAAAAATAGCTCCTAGTAAGAAAACCGGGAAATAAAGTTTAATGAAGCCAACCATCTTCTCCATAAATACGCCTGAAAAGAAAGGCAATACGTGACCAGGTTCAGTAAGCAATACAGCAAACAATGCAGCGATCGGTGCAAATAGAATAACGCTGAACCCTCTGTAAGCTACGAACATTAAAAAGAATAATGATAATAAAATAATAATAATGTCCATTTCAATTCCCCCATTCTAACAATTTTACTTTTTTGAAGCGCTTTCATTTTTTTAGCATCATCACCTCTCCAAATGTAATACACGCTTTAATTCATTTGCAAGTTTCATGCCAACTTCAGAAAGGTATAAGAAGCAAGGTACACCCTTTAAATTTTCCGATAAATCGGAAAAAGTTCAGAGATCATTTAATTTTGTGAGTATAGAATTACAAAACTAAATAAAGAGGCCATGTAAAAATCGGTATTTAATTAACATAATGAAACTTTCCGAAAAAACGGACGTTGATTCCGGTTTTTCGGAAATACAGAATTTTGTATTAACGAATGTTATATTTTTTTATCTTATCATAAAGATTTGTCTTACCAATGCCTAGTTGTTTAGCGACACGCATTATATCCCCGTCCATCGTATCCAAATAGTAAGAGATCACATTTTTTTCAGTTTCTTGAATGTGTTCTTTAAGTGTCAGCTGCTTTTTATTGATTCCAAGCTTTTCTTTTAAAAAATCCGGAAAAACATCTAACGATAATCGGTCACTATGAGTAAGCTGGATGGCTGCTTCTACAAAATTCTTAAGTTCTCTCGCATTTCCTGGCCAGCTGTATTCTAAGAACGCTTCCTTTACATCATCATCTATACTCAAGATACGTTTACCTGTTTCAGCGCAGTTCAATCTGATAAAATTTTCTGCGAGTGGCCATATATCTTCTTTTCTCTCACGAAGTGGAGGTATTTGAATTTGCAGCACATTTATTCGATAAAACAAGTCTTCACGAAACGTATTCTCACTAATCAATCTCTCTAACGGGCGATTTGTAGCAGCAATCACTCGTACGTTTACTTTTTGCGTATGAACAGCGCCTACAGGCTCTACTTCTTTTTCCTGAAGAACACGCAGCAATTTTATTTGCATGCTTTGAGGTAGATCCCCGATCTCGTCCAAGAATAGAGTGCCCCCGTCTGCAAGCTGAAACTTACCTAACTTTCCGCCTTTTTTAGCTCCTGTAAATGCTCCTTCAGAATAGCCGAATAGTTCAGATTCAAACAAATGCTCAGGAACCGCACCACAATTAAGTTTTATGAAGGGCTTTCCACTTCTTTCACTTAATTGATGGATGCTATGAGCAAGCAACTCTTTGCCCGTTCCGCTCTCACCCCGGATTAATACTGATAAGTCTCCACTGGCAATATTCTTCACATGCTTCTTTACTTTTTGAACTTCTGCTGAAGTTCCTGCAAAATCATTCAATGTATAAGTCGCGCCATTTATTTCTTCCCACTCTTTTTTATAAAAATTGAGTTCATGAAGAAGTGCTTTTATGTGAGAGTTCATCTTTTTCCATTGCTCGGTATCTCTAAATATTACCGTACCAACAGCTCCTATTACTTTTCCTTCATTTAGGATAGGAATGCGGTTTGCTATCATATAGTTCCCTCTAATGAACTGAAGATCCGCAATCTCAACTTTTCCCTGTAAAACGTCTTTGTGCATTCTTGTATTTTCAATCACCTTTGTAACATGCTTTCCTATTACTTTTTTAGGATCTTCGCCTAAAAACTCGCAGTACGTTTTATTCATGTATCGGACGATTCCTTCATGATCAACAACGACTATCCATTCATAAGCACTGTCGATGATCGTCTCTAGAATGTTGTTCTTGAACAATGGATCTTGATCCAACATGTATATCACCTAATTCTGTAGAAAAGTAGTACATCTTTATGTGTAATTGTAACGCTTCCTACTAGAAAAGACAGCACATCGGCTGCCTCCTCATCATTTTTATTTTTTTCTGGCTACGAAAAAGATCCGTTCACTTTCTTCTGTCGGTTCGATTCCTTTGAAATCTGCTGAGATATCTAAGTGTTCAAACCCGCATTCATTTAACCAATTACAATAGTCGTCGACTGAGAATGTTCTTTGTGTATGAAGCTCATCATATCGTTCGTACGAATCTTCATTTTGCAAAAAGAAAGATAACTCGTGTTCTACACTATTTTCTAGCTCACCTTGATAGCATTGCCATATGTAAGATAGCTTTTCTTCATTACTACCAAAGGTTTGTCCAATAAAGATTTCATTGATCTTATGTAAAGAATGAACATCGAAAAGAAGAAGTCCTCCTGTTTTCAGGTGACTACCAGCTGAAAGAAAAGTTCTTTTCACATCTTCTTCTGTCAAAATGTAATTAAGCGAGTCACATAATATCGTGACACAATCAAAAACACCTAGTCCTTCTAACTCTCGCATATCTTGCTGAAAAAGGGAAAGATTCACTCTTTCTGCTTCGGCTTTTTCCTTTGCGACCATCAACATATCTGTGGAAAGATCAACCCCGGTAACATCAAAGCCTTCTTTCGCGAGTAAAATCGTCATCGAACCCGTGCCACAACCAACATCTAAAAACCGCTTTCCATCTTCTAAATGTTTAGAAGCGGATGTTTTCACAAATTCTAACCATTCAGTGTATGGAGCATCCTCCATCAACTCATCATAGAGATAGGCAAATCGCTGATAGCTCATCTACAGGTTCTGTTGCGGGGTAATAATGGCATCAACATCAATTCTACTGGCGTCTCCCCATAGTTTCTCAAGATTATAATAACTGCGGTCATCTCGATGGAATACATGAACAACGATGTTTGCCAGGTCGATTAAAACCCATCTTGCATGGTCATACCCTTCCATTCGGCGAATCTGAATATCATTCTCTAGCGCAACATCTTTCAGTTCCCTTGCAATTGCTTGGACTTGTTTCTCAGAATTACCATGACAGATAACAAAGTAATCTGCTACAAGCGAGATTCCTTCCATATCTAACACGGCAATGTTCTCTGCTCTTTTATCATCAGCGGTCTTTACGACCAATTCCATAAGCTCTTTTACGTTCATCCAGTGCACTCCTTCTCTTTTTTAAATTTAATCTCTTGAAGCAATCCGTTATACGCTTCAAACGTGAGTGGATAGATTTTTTGATTCTGTTTCATTAGAAAAGTAATTGTGTTCTTAACTGCCATCAAACACGCTTGATCAAGATCATTCTCTGCCATCTCTCTAACACTTTCCACACCTGGAAATTGACGATTCGGCTCGATGTAATCTGCTAAAAAAATCACTTTTTCAAGTGTAGTCATCGCTCCATTACCTGTTGTATGGTAATAGATAGCACTTAGAATATCTTCATCAGTTATTCCGACTTCTCTTTCAACTAAGTAGGCTCCTACTGGCGCATGCAATACTTCGTTTCCATAGAATAACAAGTCTTGTGAGAGTCCCTTGCTACGCACAATTTCTCTCATTTCTTCTTTTGGCCGAAATTTAGCATAATCATGAAATATGGCTGCTGTTTCTGCTTTTTTTTGGTCTACTCCATATTTCTTAGCTAAAGCAAGACTTGTTTCTTCCACTCCTAACGTATGGATAAAACGGTGCTCTGTCAGCTGTTTTTTTACAATTTCCAGTGCTTTAGTTCGTTCCATAAAGGTGGTTCTCCTTTATATAATTCCAGACCTCATCTAAGACATAGTAACGAATATTCTGCCCAACGCTTGATTGATTACGGATAAACGACGATGAGATCTCGATAATAGGTACTTCTACATGCTTTACTCGATACCTCTCCCAATGATGGTCAACGGCATATCCTGCACGACCGACACCTGCAAATTCAACAAGATCTTTCAACTCGTCAATCTTATGCCAACTGCTTAAGGAATGAACCATATCTCCACCCATTATAAAAGTGAAGGCTACTTGTGGATATTTTTCCTTCAGAAGACGAACCGTATCAATAGTATATGAAGGTCCACTTCTCTCAAATTCAAGCAAAGAAAGGGAAAACTGCTCATTGTTACCAATCGCTTTTTGAACCATTTCTATACGCTGGTCATCCGAGACTTCATTGTCTTTTTGTTTATGTGGAGGTGTAGAGGAAGGCATCCACCACACTTCATCTAAATGCAATTGAGTTAATGCCTCTTGAGCAATAAGCAGATGTCCGATATGTGGCGGATTAAACGTACCTCCAAAAAGGCCAATTTGTTTATTCATTACTCTGTCACTCCTTAAGGGAGTTGGATGCGTTTTTGGTTGATTGATTCTTTGTAAAGTACGATTGTACTTCCGATCACTTGAACTAACTGTGATTTCGAGCCAGAAGAAAGCTGTGATGCTACTGTATCTTTATCATCTTCACAGTTTTGAAGCACGCTAACTTTTATAAGCTCTCTCGCTTCAAGTGCTTCGTCAACCTGTTTGACTAAATTTGAATTAACTCCACCTTTACCAACCTGAAAGATAGGTTGAATATGATGTGCTTTTGATCGTAAAAAACGTTTTTGTTTACCTGTAAGCATAGTTACCTCCTAAGTTGTTCCATAACGACTTGTTTCATATTATTTGTATCTGGAAAAATGCCTGTCCACTTTTCGAATGCCATAGCTCCTTGCATAACGAGCATAGATACACCATTATCTGTTGTTGCGCCTAATTCCTCAGCTTCTCTAAGCCATCGAGTTGCTAGCGGATTATAAACGATATCACTTACCACCGCTTCTTTTTTTAGCAAGTTAAGGTTAAGTGGAATTGACTCGGTATCTGGATGCATACCCGCGTTGGTCGTGTTGATTAATACATCAAAACGAGCAAGATCTTCTTCGGCTTTTTGTAAAGACAAACCTTCTATACGTTCATCGTTCAAATCTTTTAATAAAGAATGAAGTCGTTCTTCTGAACGATTCGCTATCGCCAAATAAGCAGGTTCTTCCTTACTTAGTGCATAAGCGATAGATCTGGCAGCTCCGCCAGCTCCAATTAGTAGAACGTTTAAATCTGAAAGTGGCTTACTGATTTTTTCTTTTAAACCCAGCAAGAAACCCTTACCGTCTGTGTTATAACCGATCAATTTTCCATCTTTATTTACGACTGTGTTAACAGCACCTATCTCTTTAGCTTCCTCATCAATCTTATCTAGAAATGGTAGAATTGCTACTTTGTGAGGGATGGTAATATTACATCCTGCATAATTGCTTTCTTTCAGAAATTTAACGAACGCCTCTAATTCATCAGAAGTCACACGTCTTTTTTCATATGTTCCAGAAATACCGGTTTGCTGAAATGCAGCTGTTTGCATGACAGGTGATAAGGAATGATCGATTGGATCACCGATAACAAGTGCTTTAATCATGACGAAATTCTCTCCTTAAATTAAGGATTTTCGAACAGTTACAGCTACACCCTCGGGAGCATAGAAAGCCACCTTCGCACCTGCTTCTGGGAAAGTTACCCAGCCAAGACCAGAGATCACAACATCTGTTTTGCTTTCCTTTATAACAAATTCATAGCGTTTAAGCTTTGGAAAGTTCTCCGTATCTTCGGGAGGGGCTAACATGTCACCAAGATGTTTCTCATAAAGTTCGTCTGCTTTGTCGGTCTTAGTTCGATGTATATTCAAATGGTTTGAAAAATGGCAAACAAACGACTGTTTACCGCCTTTCATATAGTCCATTCTTGCAAGTCCACCAAAATACAACGTCTGCAATTCATTCAATTGAAACACCATAGGTTTTATTTCTTTTTTAGGCATGATGATATTCAATTCTTTTTTAGAAACAAAATGTGCCATTTGGTGATGATTAATGATCCCAGGCGTATCATACATGTGACTTCTTCCATCGAGTGGAATATCAATGAGATCTAATGTCGTTCCGGGAAAATGAGAAGTTGTAATAAAATCAGCTGCTTCCTCGCCGAATTGTTTGATTAAACGGTTAATAAACGTAGATTTCCCTGTGTTCGTGCACCCTACAACGTATACATCTTTTCCTTGGCGATAATGATCGATAGACTCTGCCAATTCCTCAATTCCATACCCTTTGTCAGCAGAGATCAATTTTACATCGATGGGCTTCAAGCCTAGCTCTTTTGCTTCCTTCTTCATCCAATGAATTACCTTATTAGGATTCACTGATTTTGGAAGCAGATCAAGCTTGTTTCCAACAAGAAGGATCGGGTTGTTCCCCGCATAACGATGAAGTCCCGGGAGCCAACTTCCATTAAAATCAAAAATATCAACGATTTTAACAACTAACGCATCTTCATCTCCAATACTCGAGACAATTTTACGATAATCATCATCTGTTAAACTTACGTCATGAATTTCGTTATAGTGTTTTAAACGAAAACAGCGCTGGCAAATAGGCAGATCTTTCGTCAGTGCCGAAAGAGGTGCGTATCCAAGCGCTTCTTTGTCTTCTGTTTGTATGGAAACTCCACAACCCACACATTTAATTTGTTCCAAACCTATTCCTCCCAATGCAGCATGCCTTTTCTTTTCATCCAAGACAATATGATGCGTTCAATCTTTCTGTTAAACCTTGTCCAAGTACCGTCACTGCTAGCCACTGGTACAACGAGTATAGTATGCAAACCTAATCGATTCCCACCTAGTACGTCAGTAAGAAGTTGATCTCCGATAACAACAACTTGTTCATTTTTCAGCTTCATATCTTTCAGAGCGCGCTTGAAAGCTTTGGTCATTGGTTTTCTAGCGCTGTAGATAAACGGAATGCCCACAGGGTCTGAGAAGCTCTTTACTCTATGCTGTGTATTGTTTGAAACAATTGTGATCAAAATACCTTTTTCTTTAATAGAAGTAAACCACTCGATCAATTCAGGAGTCGCTTCAGGTCTATCCCATTCCACAAGCGTATTATCCAAATCTGTGATAATACCTTTTACTCCTCGTTCAACTAACATTTCCGGTGTGATGTCCAGGATATTCTGAACATGTTGATCCGGTAAAAAATGTTTTAACATTCTAGCACCTCTTCACGTTTCCTTTTCAACGTATCTATTTTACCAGTAATGATAGGAAGTACAAACGATTTTTCTACAATAACTGTCATTATATATAAAATTCGAGCTCTTTCCATTAGGTTTTTCTGCTAAATCGATTATTTAAGTATGGCAACATTTTTAAGTTGTTAAAAATAGTCTAATTTAGAAAAAACAAAAAGTTTTCGACAATTTGTTCCCCTACCTTAAAGTGTGGATAATCTTATTCACATTATTCACCTAAGTATCAACTATCTTTCTTAAAGATGTTAACACTTTACCCACAACTTATCCACCAAACACTGTGGATAAACGAACGGTTGTTCCTTTTTACAATACATGGTAAGCTTCAAAGTACATAAAGCAAGTACATAAATCATGAACTTACCATCATATTCATTCAATATGAATGTAGAATACTTTTCACTTTTTTTATAAAAAAGCAGGAGGTGACCATGCCGCTTTTAAAGGGCTATATTATGGAAAAACTTTCAGACGACCTTTTGATTGAATCTTATTTAAAAGCTAGAGAACTGAAACTTAGTAATGACTTTATCTTACTCATAAAAAAAGAGATTGACAGAAGATCTCTTCATGCTAAATTACAGCAAGTTTTAATGTAGAGCGTAAATATACGCTCTATTTTTTTGTGGCCAACTCTCTTTCAACTTTTCGATATTCTCCTGGTTCAAATGTTATTTCAATCGGAATTTCCCACTGTTCCTCCCATGCCTGCTTATACTTCTTACTTAATGAAGCTGCCTTTTTGTATTGGTAAGATTTCATCTGAATCGCCACTACATATTTTCCATCTTCTTTTATCACCACTGCACGTTTAATAAGTTTATCTTTCGTAATTTCTCGTCTCATTTCTTCAGCAAGTGAAGATGCCGTCGAAACTCCTGCTTCAGAAAAGCTAATGTGCTTCCTATAGTATTCTCTAGGTTGAAACTCTGGACTCGTCTCATCTTTTTTATAAATAGAATCATTAAAACAGCCAGTTAGTTGAAACAAAATCAATAGTATTCCGTATGTATATGGTAGTCTCATTTTCAATCACCTCTCAAATAGGTTAGGTATTTTTTGGGAAGGATATTCAAGAGATCCAAACAATCTGATTAGAGAGTTTCTATTTGGTAAAGTATTTGCTAAAAAGGAAAGGTTTTGCTTACAATATAATGGACTATGACGATTATTCTTGGGTTTTAAGGAGGTTTACCGGTACTCATGTTGCATATCTACATACTCTTACCTTTTTTAGCAGCATTGTTAATTGGACTTGTTGCTAAGAAAGTATACCGGATCCATACTGGTTGGTTTGTTCTGCCTGTTCCAGTCGTGCTTTTTATCCTGTTTATTTCAAAATTGCCTACATTGGCAGAAGGGAAAATTGTTCAAAGCATCGCGAATTGGATTCCATCCCTCGACATCCAACTAAGTTTTTATTTGGATGGACTTAGCATGCTTTTTTCACTTTTAATAACAGGGATCGGATCCCTAGTCGTTCTCTATTCGATCTATTATTTATCAAA
This sequence comes from Fictibacillus halophilus, assembly GCF_016401385.1. Lineage (NCBI taxonomy): Bacteria > Bacillati > Bacillota > Bacilli > Caryophanales > Fictibacillaceae > Fictibacillus > Fictibacillus halophilus. Next base: position 2,060,389 of record NZ_JAEACF010000001.1, read on the forward strand.
AAAAGAACAGCTCGTCCATTTCTATGTTTATCTTTTATTATTTATGGGATCGATGCTTGGCGTCGTTCTATCTGACAACGTATTCGTACTGTATACCTTTTGGGAGTTCACGAGTATCTCATCCTTTCTATTAATTGGATTTTGGTTTTATCGAGAACGTTCCACATATGGTGCACAAAAATCAATGCTCGTGACAGTTTTTGGCGGGCTGTCCATGTTAGGTGCACTCATACTCCTATCTATCGCAGCCGAAACGAACAGCATCCGAGAAATGATTGCTAATCGTTCTGAAATCATTGAGAGTGACTTGTTTATACCTATATTACTATTGTTACTGATTGGAGCTTTTACAAAATCGGCACAGTTTCCTTTTCACAGCTGGCTACCTGATGCGATGGAAGCACCAACTCCAGTTAGTGCATACCTTCACTCTGCAACGATGGTTAAAGCAGGGATCTATCTAGTAGCGAGGTTCTCTCTCATCTTTAGTGGGACGGATGTATTTTTCATCATCGTTTCTGGAGTGGGTCTGATCACACTATGTTTAGGATCGATTCTCGCGTCTCGCCAGACTGATTTAAAGGGAATTCTAGCCTATTCCACGATCAGCCAGTTAGGTATGATCATGACGATGCTCGGCTTTGGTAATGGTATTGCTACACTCGCTGCGATCTTCCACATCTTTAACCACGCTACCTTTAAAGGCAGCTTGTTTATGATAGCGGGTATTGTTGATCATGAAACAGGAACAAGAGATATCAGAAGACTTGGCGGACTCTATACGTATATGCCGATTTCCGCTACTCTAGCTTTCTTTGGAGCCTTCTCCATGGCTGGAGTACCGCTTCCGATCTTCAATGGTTTTTTAAGTAAGGAAATGTTCTTTGATTCATCACTAAAATTAGAACAAACGATCGGTTTTGCCGGAGCGTTTGCAGAGTGGATTCCATTGCTAGCCGTAATCGGAAGTATCTTTACATTCGTCTATTCTATGTATTTAGTATTTGGAACATTTACTGGTAAAGCCAAGTTAGATCAACTTGAGAAAAAACCTCACGAAGCGCCGATTGGCATGCTGATTTCTCCACTTATCCTTATTGGATTTGTCGTTTTGATCGGATTATTGCCAAACTTGATCAATGAGTCGATACTTGCACCAGCCGTTGCATCAGTAACAGGAGATTTGGCTTTTACTCACTTAGCCTTTTGGCATGGTTTTGATAATACGCCTTTGCATATGTCACTAGTCGTTGTAGCAGTCGGAACCATACTCGCTTTAACTTTAAAAAGATGGCAGCCCATCTACAACAGAGTACCTGGAAAGTTTTCAACCGATCGTATTTACCAGTCTATCGTAAACGGTCTATTGCATTTCTCGAGTAAACTTACGAAATTTTATATGACCGGTTCATTACGATTGTATACATCCATCATTCTTATATTCTTGGTTGTGTCTACATCGATATTTATATATGTGACAGATGGATTTAAAATATCATTCGATGACTTAGCACCTGTTACGTGGCCGGAAGTTTTAGTAGGTTTAGTTATGGCTGTTGCTGCAATTGCAACAATATGGATGACACAGAGAATAGCTGCAATCATTGTAATCGGAGTTGTAGGCTATGGTCTTTCATTGTTGTTCGTTTTCTTCCGAGCACCAGACCTCGCTCTTACACAGCTTATCGTCGAAACCATAACTGTTGCTCTTTTCTTGCTATGCTTTGCGCATCTTCCAAAGTTGCAGAAATCAGACAAGAAACCTTCTGAGAAGCTTGTAGATTTTGTTATCGCAGTTTCAACAGGTGCACTCTTAACAATAGTAGCGATCTCCGCTCATAGCTCTAAATATTTTGAGAGCATCTCAAAATATTTTGTAGATAATTCTTACAAGCTTGGTGGTGGAGACAATATCGTCAACGTCATCCTTGTTGACTTCCGTGGATTGGATACTTTATTTGAAATAGCAGTACTTGGACTAGCTGCTCTAGGCATTATTGCCATGATAAAATACCGGGATAAAGGAGACATGAACCAATAATGGAGATTCTTATGTCTATACTTGCCGGAACGTTATTTGCAGCCGGCGTTTATCTTATACTTCAGAAGCAGTTATTAAAAATTGTACTTGGTACGGCGCTTTTATCACATGGGGCTCATCTTTTTATCCTAACGATGGGAAAATTAAACCGTGGTAAACCTCCTATATTATTAGAGGGGGTCAAGAACTACACAGATCCTCTCCCTCAAGCGCTAATACTGACATCTATTGTTATAAGTTTTGGGGTTACAAGCTTTCTACTTGTACTAGCTTATCGAACCTATCAAAGCAACAAGACAGATATGATGGATCAGCTAAGGGGAACAGATGATGAGTAATTTAGTATTCTTGCCTATATTTATACCTTTGTTTTTCGGAGCTTTACTTGTTTTCTTTAATAAGAAACAAAAGGTAACGGTAAACATCTCATTTCTAGTGGTCTTGTTAAGTTTAGGTGTATCGATCTTCTTAAGTTATCATGTATTTTCATATGGACCTTTAATCTTGGAAACAGGTGACTGGAAAGCACCATACGGAATCATTCTTGTTGCGGACAAGCTGTCCGTCATCATGATACTCGCTGTAAATGTGATCACATTAACTGCAGCGATTTTTGCACTATCTTCCGTTACAGAAAAAATGGTGCAGCACTACTTTTACCCTTTGTTCTTCTTACTGATCGCAGGGGTGAGTGGCGCTTTCTTAACAGGAGATTTGTTCAATCTATTCGTGTTTTTTGAAGTATTATTGATGGCATCCTATGGATTGATTATTATCGGCGGTTCTAAGCATCAATTTCGTGAATCTGTAAAGTACATCTTACTTAATTTGTTTTCGTCCATTCTATTCGTTACAACCGTAGCCTTCCTCTACTCAGTGACGGGTACAGTAAATATGGCGCAACTCGGTGAACGTGTTGGCCAAGTAGAGCAACAAGGTATTTTAACGGGAATTGGAATCTTACTATTTATTGTTTTCGCAACAAAAGGTGCTCTATTTCCATTGTATTTTTGGCTTCCTAAATCGTATATCGTACCGTCACCAATCGTTTCTGGTTTGTTTGGTGCGCTGTTAACCAAAGTTGGTGTGTACTCTATGCTTAGGGTCTTTACACTCATTTTTTCTCACAAACTTGAGCTAACACACACGTTTTTCATTTGGATCGCTGCGATTACAATGATCATCGGAGTCATTGGTGCGCTTTCAACATCCAACGTAAAATTGATCATCGCTTATAATATCATGCCAGCCATTGGTTTTATGCTTCTCGGTATTGGAACGTTTTCAGCGGAATCACTTGCAGGTACGATCTACTATCTCGTTCATGATATGGCGATCAAATCCGCATTATTTTTCCTTGCAGGTCTTCTTGTTTGGCATGCTGGAACGTCAAATCTAAAAAAGATGGGTGGCTATATAAAAACAGCTCCATTTATGGGCTGGATGTTTTTTATCGCCTCTCTCATATTAGCCGGGATTCCGCCTTTTAGTGGCTTTATTGGTAAGTACCTTCTGTTAAGAGGTGCAATGGATGAAGAACATTATATTGCTGCGGGAATTGGATTATTATCGAGTTTGTTAATCTTATTTTCTGTGATCCGTATCTTTATCGGGGCATTCTGGGGTGAGCTAAAAGAAGAGCCGAAACAAGCTGTGAAAACTTCAGGATTAGCAGCATCTGCTGTATTAATCGCAATCTCTATCTTGCTTGGTGTTGGAGCAGAATGGTTTTATCCGTATGTTCAGGCAGCAGCAGACAGTTTGATCGATCCACAAATCTATATAGATTATGTATTAAAGGAGTAATTCCATGACATTTCAACTTATTCTAAATTTGCTGATCGGCGTCATTTGGATGTTTTTATCTGAGAGCTACTCTTTCGCAAGTTTTATAGTTGGATTTGTGATTGGGGCAGCTCTTCTCTACTTGCTGAATCGATTCATTCCTGATTCGTATTATTTTAAACATGTGAGAGCGATTCTTTATCTGATTTTTCTATTTATAAAAGAACTTCTTCTAGCTAATATTGAAGTTTTAAAATGGGTCTATAAACCCCGGCTTGATTTTCAGCCAGGAATACTCGCACTTCCAATTGACGTTAAGAAAAATTGGGAGATTACTTTACTAGCTAACTTGATCACCTTAACTCCTGGAACTTTATCTGTCGATGTCTCTAGAGATCAAAGATATATTTATATTCATGCGATCGATCTTCCAGATGTTAATGAAACTATCGTTAGTATTAAGGAATCATTTGAAAAAGCAATAAGGGAGGTAACACGATGACAGATTGGTTCTCCGTTGTTGTTCATGTTTGTTTATTCGTAACGACCATCTCGATTCTGCTTCTTCTCTATCGAGCGGTTAAGGGTCCATCAAATCCAGATCGTGTAGTAGCACTCGATACGATTGGAATTAATTTGATCGCAATCACTGGAATAATGGCGATAATTTTAGATACCGTTCAGTTAAACGATATCATCTTATTAATCGGCATATTGACGTTTATTGCAACTGTCTCTGTTGCAAAATTCTTAGAAAAGGGTGTTATCATTGATCAAGATCGTGATTAGCTTCTTCCTCATCGCTGGCACCTTTTTTATTTTCTCGGGAACACTTGGTGTACTCCGTTTTCCTGACGTTTACTCAAGACTTCATGCTGCTAGTAAAGCATCAACATTAGGAGTATCCGGAATTCTTATCGGCGCCTTTATCTATGTGTTGTCTGAAATGCATGTGTTCAGCGGTAAATTGATACTTGGAATCCTTTTTGTTCTACTAACTGCGCCAGTAGCTGGTCATATGATCTCAAGAGCAGCTTACAGAACAGGAGTACCACTTTCTGATAAAACGGTATTCAATGAACTTGAAAAGAAAGAAAGCTCCAATACTCCATAAATAATAGCTACTATTAATCACTTTCTCTTTGTCATATAATGATTAGAATGGGTATATAATTTTAAGCAACGAACAAGGATATGTTTATTTTTCAAAGGATACTTGTTTATCTCTTTGTACGATGCACACTTACTGCGTTCTAGCTGGTTACCCGCTTGAGGAGTGATTGTATGTTCATGCTCGAAAGAGAGCGTATTGATTCAACGTTTAAGAAAGTGAAGGGACAAACCGCTAACTTCTTAACATTGATCAATTTATCACTAGGAACTTTAGCTTTATTATTTATGATCTCAGGAGATTTGAAGTTAGGATTTGTCTTAATCTTTTTAGCTGGTTTGTTTGATCGTTTTGATGGAATGGTAGCCCGAAAGTTAAATATCGAGTCCGAGTTTGGGAAACAATTAGATTCTCTTTGTGACCTAATCTCATTTGGAATTGCTCCTGCATTTTTAATCTATCAAGTCGTCCTTCATCAGTTTGGTGTGCCCGGCATGATCTTCACCATTATCTTTATTGTTTGCGGTGCGATCCGGTTAGCTCGGTTTAACATTACAGAGTTTACTGGTTCATTTGTTGGTGTGCCGATCACTTTAGCTGGTTGTTTGATGGCTGCAGGTTATCTGACGGTTGATCTAGTACCGGGATTTCTCTATATGTTCCTGACGTTTGGATTATCTGTACTGATGATTAGTACGATTACGATTGAAAAAAGATGAATATGAGGTCATTTAGAAAGCTTGGCATTTTGTTGCCAAGCTTTTTATTGTGCGTTCCATTTTTTAGATCAGTATCCACCCGGGTATAAAGCTTGGTAATCTCAGAACTTTTTAAAATAATCCTAGAAATTTCAGTGTTAATTCAGCGAGTTTCTGCAATAATACGGCGAGATTTTTGTACATATCAGCGAGTCGACAAAGTTCGATATAAATAATCCACCCAATAGCCCCTTGCTCACTCCATATACATCTTGGCTTAGCTTTACAATTCTTGCTCAATAACAAACAAAGTCTCCATGTTCCATAAACTCCAAAAAAGCGAAAAACGGCAATTCCTAATAAGGAACTGCCGTTTCTAATCTTATTCTTCTGTTAATGCTAAAAACTCTTCCACATCGGCTGCAGCAAGCTCAATTCCTTTTAACCAGAAGTCTTGCTTCGTTACATCTATGCCAAGATGTTTTTGTGCGAGCTCTTCCACTTCCATCTTTCCTGTATCTTGTAGAAGTGCGATATATTTTTCTTCGAAGGAAGGACCTTCTTCTTTTGCTTTTGCATAGATTCCTGCAGAGAACAGATAACCGAATGTATACGGGAAGTTATAGAACGGAACGTCTGTAATATAGAAATGCAGCTTAGATGCCCAGAAGTATGGGTGATACTCATCGAGTGCACCGTTAAAGGCTTCTTTTTGAGCTTCTTCCATCAGTTCACATAGGCGTTCTACTGATAATTGACCCGCTTTTCTTTCTTCATACATTCTCGTTTCAAACAGAAAACGAGCGTGTATGTTCATGAAGAATGCTACAGAACGTTGAGCCTTATCTTCGAGTAATGCAATTTTCTCTTCTTTCGTTTTTGCGCTAGAAACGGCTGCATCAGCAACGATCATCTCCGCAAAAGTTGAAGCTGTTTCAGCTACGTTCATGGCATAATTCGTCGCGTAGTAAGGCATCTCTTTTAACACATCCGTATGGAACGCATGACCAAGCTCATGTGCTAACGTTGAAACGTTGCTTGGTGTTCCAGAGAACGTCATAAAGATTCTGGTCTCTTTCTTAGTTGGGAACCCGGTACAGAATCCTCCAGGTCTTTTACCAGAACGATCTTCTGCTTCAATCCAACCGTCTAGGAATGCCTTTTCAGAGAAATCAGCCATCTTAGGTGCGAGCGTACGGAAATGCTCTACAATAAACTGAGCCGCTTCGTCATAGCTCATCTTGCTGTTTGCAGAAGATAATGGTGCATCAACATCATACCAGCTTAATTTATCTAGACCTAAAAGTTTTGCTTTTCGATCTAAGTATTTAACGAAGATCTCTTTTTGAGAATTGATCGCGTTCCACATCGCTGAAAGAGTCTCTTCCTTCATACGATTGATCGCGAGGGGCTCTTTTAATGTTTCTTCCCAGCCTCTGTGCTTGTAGATCTCGTTTCTAAATCCTGCGATGTGATTTAGTGAAGCTGCACAGAACTCACCTTCATGATCCCATGCTTGAACAAATTTTTCGAACGTATCTTTTCTCACGTTACGGTCAGGACTTGAAAATTTATTCTCCGCTTGCCCAACTGAGAGTTCTTCTTCTTTTCCATCGATCTCAACTTTTATGGAGATTCTACCTACCACTAGATCGTACAACGTTGACCAAGCATGATAGCCGTCAACTGCTAAATCGTTAATTAATGACTCTTCTGAGATACCAAGCTTTTCTTTTGCATTCGTTCTTCTCTCGTTTAACGAGAACGCAATATGCTCGTATTCTGGTTGACTCATCAGATCTTTCCATGCATCTTCCGAGATATCCATTAACTTCTGATCGATTACTGAACCGACGTTAGAGAATGCAGCGTAAACCGATTCTAATCTACCACGAAGTGCCATCGCCTTTTTGTCTTTTACATCTTGAGCGATCAAACATCCAATGAAAGCTCCTGCAGTTGATAATCTTTCAGAAAAACTTTGAAGTTCTTTAATGAGTGATAAGAAGTTTTCGTTTGAAAACGTGAAGGAATCCGCTTTTTTTGCTAATTCTTTCGCTTCGTGCTCCGTCCAATTTATTTCAGCTAATAAATCTTTAGATTCACTACCACCAGGAAAAACGGAATCAAGTTCCCATGTTTGTCTTAAATCTTGTAATAACATTATTTCTCCCCCATATGTACATATTTCCACTCTTTTCTTATTATAAAAAATATTCAAACAAAAATCGACTAAGAAGTTTATTTTTTTGATTTATTTTTTGAATTATATATAGAATTCGGTTTACCAAGGTAAACAAAAAAGAAGCTCTTCTCAACAAGAAGAACTCCTTTACACCTGTTATTCAGCGATTGAAACATAAACAAAATAGGCCAGCATCACTACGAATGATCCATATAATACAGCATCTTGCATAAGAACCCCTCCTGGTTTTTTACCTATTCTATTCCCTGTTTTTTATATCTAAACACCAAGTTATCGAACTTGCTTTCCTAAATTGGCTTTTGCCTGCTGAATGAGTTCTTTTACCATTCTTCCGCCGATCTGCCCGCCTACTTTTCCAGCGTCTTTTGACGTGATCGTACCGTTATATCCTTTTTGTAAGTTCACACCCATGTCTTTAGCTACTTCATACTTCACATCATCTGGTGACTGATCTGATACGTTATAACCCGCTTCTCTCATCACTTTTGCTTTTAACCGATCAAGCCCTTCTCTAGCTTCTGGGACGATAGGCTGACGCTTTCTTCTTGCCATATATAAAAACTCCTTTTTTTCTTTAGTTTGTCCGGAGAAAAAAATAAAAAGACTGTAAATGTTACCAGTCTTCTTAAGGAAGTATTTATCGTTCTGATTGCTGGCGGCTTCGGTAAAATTCGTGAAACAGCTTCATAAGCGCTCGCTTTTCGATCCTTGAAACATAACTTCTAGAGATTCCTAGCTGTTTTGCGATCTCACGCTGTGTTTTTTCTTTTTGAAGATCGAGTCCAAATCGGCCCACGATCACTTCTTTTTCACGGTCATCCAACACATGAATATAATCGTATATCTTTTTCTTTTGCATCTTTAATTGGATAGCATCAACGACATCTTCTGTTTCTGCTTTCAACACATCGATCAATGTAATCTCATTTCCTTCTTTGTCCGTTCCAATCGGGTCGTGGAGGGAAACATCTTTTTTTGTTTTCTTTAGAGCCCTTAGATGCATCAATATTTCGTTCTCGATACATCGAGCTGCATAAGTTGCAAGCTTCGTCCCCTTTCCTCTTGAGTAACTCTCAATGGCTTTAATCAGTCCGATCGTACCAATTGATATTAAGTCTTCTGTATCTTCACCGGTGTTTTCAAATTTTTTAACGATATGAGCAACGAGCCTTAAGTTGTGCTCGATCAACATGGCTCTTGCATGTTCGTTTCCTTCGGCCATCTCTTTTAAGTACTGCTTTTCTTCATTTTCAGACAGGGGCTGAGGAAATGCATTATTTTTCACATATGATACAAAAAGCATAACTTCCTTAAAAAAGTAAGCCAACACACCTACTAATGACATGACAGCACCTCCAAAGACGTTTCTCTATTCCCTTATCTTTATGCGGTGCTGGGCTTGGGTGTGTCTGTACATATAAAATCACACGGAACCTTTTTATTTTTTATAACGTACTAGAAATAAATGGTTCAAATATAAAGTTATCCATACTATAATGGAGCTTGGAATGAGGTGAAATTGTGAATAAAACAAAAAAACTTATTGCAGGTGTTTCCTCTGCATCTGTTGCAGTCATGCTCTCTGGTTGTAACGATCAAGCGCAAGATATTCCACCAGAGCCAACTGATTCGGAATGCCAGGATTGGGAATGGGATGAAGATGATGGGGTTTATGAATGTGATGATACGGGTTCTCGCTATTTTGGTCATTATTACCATGGTGGAACTTACTACAAAGGAAAGAGCAGCTTGCTAAAAAGTTCTGCTTATAAATCCTACAAAAGTAGTTCTAGTTTTAAAGGCGGCGGATCTGGTTTCGGAGGAAGCAGTGGATTTGGCGGATAAATTTTGAGGAGTTGTGAAGATGGAGAACTTATTTCTAAATTTTGCCCTTTATGCGGCGACAGGGCTCGGCTTACTTTTTGTCGGCTTTATCATTTTCGAATTAACAACAAAAACGAAAGAGCTTCAACTAATTAGTAAAGGAAATTGCGCAGCTGCTTTATCACTTGGCGGACGACTATTTGGTCTTGCTTTTGTCATTGGATCATCTATCGCAAACTCGTTGAGTATTATTGATCTGTTGATCTGGGGAACGGTTGGAATTATCGCTCAAATCATAGCCTTATTTGTAGCAGAACACCTAGCGATTCGTTCGAGCATCTCAAAAGCGATTGACGCAGATAACAAAGCAGTTGGACTTCTTGTCATGTTTTTAAGTGTTTCTGTTGGTTGGGTCATCGCTCAGTGTCTTACATATTAAGAAAAAAAAAGCATGTGGCATGTGCCACATGCTTAAATTTTTTCTCCAACATACATAACATAAACAGCACGGTCTTCATCTATTTCAGCTGAATCACGTAAATACTGTCCTTTACCTGGTATATCCACTACGTCTTTTAACAAATATCGTATAACATCCCAATGGCTGTTTAAAGCTTGCGTATGAAGTACAGGCATGTCTCCTGAAGAGTTATAAGAGCGGAATTCTAAAAATATCCCTCTTCCTTTGTAACTCGTTTCCTCCGTAAATCTTCGAGCTTTCCCTACTTCTTTTACGATTAAAATTTCCTCGCTACCATTCATCTCATTTGACTGTAGCTCGTACTCTTTTCCACCTGTTACAAAAAATTCACAGAGCTGACGAGCATATTTTTCATCGTTATGCATGTTTTCTGGAATCTTATACGTTAAGAAAGCTTCATATTCGTTATCTCTTTCGATAAAATAAGTGAGTTCCATTATTTTCATCCTCTTTTTTATTTGTTATGTTAATCATACCAGTTTACAGTTTTATATGTATGTTTTGGAGGTAATCACACACATGACCTATATAGATAATAGACAAAAATTTTATAATCAGCTACCTAAGTTCTGGGCCGATATGTATGGTCAAGAATATGCTTTATATGAACCTGCTGAAATCTCAGAAGATGCTGTAAAAGATGCGAGACTTCTTGGTGAAAGAGGTGGCCATATTTTGTTTAAGACGGCTTCCCTTCTGCAATCTGAAAACATTGAAGATGATACGTTGCAGCTACTAGGTTTTCCAGCAGCTCTTAATTCTTTTCTTCGCCATCAAACTCCATTAGCTAAAACAGTAATCGGCAGAATCGATTCGGTCGAAACCCCTGAAGGTCATAAAATAATGGAGTTTAACAGTGATACTCCCACCTTTATTTACGAATGCTTTAAGGTCAACGGTTTGATCTGTAAGCATCACGGATATAGAGATCCAAACGAAGAAAAAGAAAAACAATTACAGGACGCTGTACGCTCCTCCATCTTGAGTGCCTATCGACATTTAAAAACGGAGCATGCACCTCATATCGTCTTTACAGCACATGACGAGAACATTGAAGACAAACAGACTGTTCTTTATCTAAAGGAACTTTCAGGATTTCCCTCTCAATTTGTACCTTTGGATGAATTGGTCATACGAAAAGGAATCGGTTTATTCGATCAAAACGGGAAAAAAATTGATGTACTCTATAGACAGACTTTTCCCATTGAGCTTCTCATTCAAGATGTAGATAAAGTGACGAACGAGGATATCGGGTTACAGCTTACTGAGCTTGTGGTTCAAAATAAATTGGCCATCATCAATCCACCATCAGCCTTTTTATTACAGAGCAAAGCCATTTTAGCCGTCATTTGGGGGTTACACGAAGAACGCTCTCCTTACTTTTCAAGTGAAGAACACGAATGGATCGAACGCTATTTCTTACCTACTTATCTTGAGCCTGACACGTTTTTAAAAAACAAAGAAAAGTATGTGCAAAAGCCCGTATTTGGAAGAGAAGGAGATACGGTTCGTATATTTGATGGTAACGGCTGCATGATAGATCAAGACAAACATCATAGTTATGACAACTATGTAAGTGTTTATCAAAAGCACGTATCACTTCCAAAAATGACATTTCAATCTCAAAAAGGTGTTCAAGAAGGCTACCGAATGACAGGAACATTTATCATTAACGGAAAACCAAGTGCTTTTGGTTTTCGTATTGGAAACGCAATAACCGATAACCTATCTTATTTCTTGCCTTCTTGTATAAAAAAGTAGCGCGTGCCTGATCGGCACGCGCTACCTTTATTTTTTACAGCCATGATGACAAATTATAAGATGCCTTTTCTTTAGCACGGTCATAAAGTGTTTTTACTTCCAGATCACGTGCGTAAAGTTCATCAGAACGATTATTTCTTTTAATAGAAAAGGTTATCGTTACAAAAAACAAGTGTAATGTAAACATAAATTTATTAGCTCCTTCATTTCAATCGTATTTTTTCCCTCAGGTTGAATCTTTCTCCGTTAAAAGCCAAGTTAGCAGTGTAATTCCAATCATTATCATTTTCTTCTCCTCCTTTAAAGATTTATAAAAAAACACCGCAGAATAACCCCTGCGGTGTTAAAAAAGCACATAAAAAACCGCAGGTATTCGACCTGCGGTGTCTTTTAAATAAAGTTAAATAGACATACTGCTCTGATTGGCGGTCGAACGTAAAGATTTATTCAGTTGGTAAATCGTTTTAATGTACATCATCATTTTGTTCAACCTCCTTTTTAAAATTTACTTTACTTAGAAAACCTTACACTAATTACCAAGAAGTGTAAAGAGTTTTTTATCCTAAATAATTATATGCATCTGAAATCGAAAGTTTACAAAAAAAGTAGAGGTTTTCTATAAATAGGCAATACCTTTACAAGATAATTATGTGTACACTTTCACAAACTTTTACTATAATGATGAGTGTAAAGGGGGAAACACAAATGATACATCCTAAGGTCATCTTTGCTTCAACCCGGCCTTTTTCATTAACAGCTTCAGTCATTCCCGTCATATTCGGGACAATTCTTGCATTGCAGTGGACAAGCATTCATTGGACTACTTTCTTTCTAACACTTATTGGTGCTGTTTTTCTTCAGTGCGGAACAAACTTAGTGAACGACTATTTTGATCATGTAAAAGGTGCGGATATTCCCGGGTCGTTAAGCCCATCAGGCGTCATCGACCGAAAAGAGATGACGCCTCGCCAAGTATATATCACAGGACTTATTTTCTTTGGTCTAAGTATTATCGTGGGACTTATATTAACTGCACTTACCGGCCCTGTTGTTCTCTACTTCGGGATTCCGTCACTACTTGTAGGTTACTTTTACACAGCTACTCGTTATGCGCTTGCTTACAACGGATTAGGTGAGATCGCATCTGGAAGTACGTTAGGTATTCTCGCAGTTGTTGGTTCGTTCTACACTCAAACTTTAACTTTAAATACAGAAATCTTTTTAGCGGCGATTCCTAACGCTCTTCTTGTTATGGCTATTTTGCATGCTAACAACTTGCGTGACTTCGATACAGATAAACAGATCGGTAAAACAACTGTTGCTGGTTTGATCGGAAGAAAAGCATCCCGACTAGAATATTATGTTTTAATGCTTGGTGCGTATGTAAGTTTATTAGCACTTATATTCTTAGACATCTTACCGCTTTGGAGTCTGCTTGCTGCAATTACCCTACCTATAGCGTTAAAAGGGTTAAAGATTGCGATCTCTACATGGGATGCCAAAGAATTAAACAAAGCACTTGGCTTAACAGCACTTCTTCATATGGCTTTTGGTATTCTACTTTGTATAGGTACTTTAACTGGCATCCTTTTATAAACGTGAAAAAGTCCACTTCTAGAAAGTGGACTTTTTCTTTTAACCTTTTCCAGCTTGAAACCCTGGATATAATGTCATTCCGCCATCAGCAATCAGCGTTAATCCTGTAACATAACTTGCTTGGTTTGAAGCTAGCCAAACCGCAGTCGCTGCGATTTCCTCTGGCTCACCAATATATCCCATAGGAATTAACTTTAAGACTCCTTCTTTTTGTTTTGGATCGGAAAACTTTTCAGCATTGATCGGTGTATTGATCGCACCTGGCGCAATGCTATTGATTCTGATGCGTTTAGGAGCATATTCAAGTGCTAGCGTTTGTGTCATCAGCTTAATTCCGCCTTTACTTGCTGCGTAATGAACAAAATGCGGCCATGGAATGATCTCATGTACACTCGACATGTTGATTATGGCTCCTTGGATATCATGCTCTAGGAAGTAGTCGATCGCTTCTCTGCAACCTAAAAACTGGCCCGTTAAATTCGTAGATATGACTTTGTTCCAATCCTCCAATGTTAGCTCATGGGATGGCACTTCATTTTCAATACCTGCGTTGTTAATCATGATGTCTAGCGATCCAAACTCACTAATTGTTTTTTCAATAAGTTGTTTGATGTCACTTTCTTTTGTTACATCTCCTTGAACAGCAATTGCATTTCCACCGCTATTCTTAATTTCCTTAATCATTTCTTCTGTTTCTTTCACTTGCTTATCTGAATGAAAATTAATCACAACATTCGCTTGTTCTTGTCCGAATCTTAGTGCACAAGCTTTACCGATACCTGTGGCCGCGCCTGTGATAATAACCGTTTTTCCTTTTAAATCTGGATACATCTTGTTCAGCTCCTCTATGATTTTGTAAATCCTAACATGACGCCGCCTGCTATAATGAGAACACAGCCTGAGATCACCCAAATGATCTCTTTCTTGCTTCTTTTTTCACCTAATAAGAAGATTCCTCCGAGTGTTGATATGATGATACCCGTCTGTGAAAGCGAGAAGCTTGTCGCGATTCCGATAAGAGGCAATGACAGCAGCAGGGTCAAATTACCTGTGCTCCAAATCAATCCTGTTAAAATATTGCGGACAGAGTACTTATTGAAAGGTTTATGTTTAAAAGATAAAACGAGCGCACCTATAAACATCCCTACAGCCTGTGGTAGGATCGCCTGCCATCCGTTCAATTCAAACCATCTTATAATTACGACGTATGTAACATATCCAATCGTTGAAATGAGGAGAATGGTAAGTCCTTTCTTAAAGTTTTGTTTGTCCTTTTGATCACCTTGTTCACTTCTTCTTGATGTTAATAAGGCTCCCGCTATAATTGCACAGATTGCAATAATTCCGATGATAATCTCCGTAGTTGTTTTCCATTCATGAAAAACGATGACCCCGAACAATGTTGTTCCGAACAACTGCATGCCTGTTGAAAGAGGAACAATCTTAGAAACCCCTAAATAATCAACACTAGCAAATTGGTTCCGCTGTCCGATCACCCAGAAGATTCCTGATACGATACCGATCGCAAATACTGTGATATTAAGATTAGGCTGCACGATAAAGAATGCAACAATTGAAAACAATAGAGCTCCAAGTGTCATTCCAAATGTTTGACTGTGAAAGTCTCCGCCGAGTTTTTCGCTCACTAACACGATACTTCCCCAGCAGACTGCTGTAATAAGTGCCCAGATGATACCCACTAACTCCACTTCTTTCTCTAATATAGATTATTAAAACTTAGTATGACCTTCATCGGCCGTTCTGTATCCATACCCGATTGTTCTATCCGAATAAACTATCTAATTTGAACTTATGAAAGCCTGGAAAATTAAGCTTTTTTAGTCAAATCACCCCTGCAGTTTTGCGGAAACGCTTTCTTTTAAATTCCGTTTTGAGAACATAAAAAATACCGCCCCTACTGAAGGGACGGTACGTGAAATTATCTATATCGTTTACTCACTTAATTCTTGTAATTGTGTTTTGCACTTTCTTACGACTCTATACATAAGTGCAGTGAACCCTAAGCACGTTGTAGATGCAATACCTAGTGTGATGGATTGAACAAAGTTTTTGTCTTCAACAGGAAGTACCAGTCCTAAATAAAAGAACGTGCTAACAGCCAATAAAATAAAACCGAAGCGCTGGTAGTCAGCGATTTTCTTTTGAATGAATTCAGCATTGTTTTTCATAACGGTGTCTACCTCCTACTCCTAATCTCTATATAAAGGATAACATAGGTAAGATAGCAACCTACCAAGCAGATTTTGACAAAAGCGTGAAGTAATTTTGTCTAAATTGTGATCATACATTAGCTTTATTCAATTTATTTTAAAGATAAATTTAACTTATAATCATTCGATTCAAAAATGTTCATTGTCGCGTTCCGAAACTGTTAGTAGCATATTACCTTGTGGGGTATTCAAAGTGCTAATTCAGGAATTATTCCTGGAAACTTTGGAGTTAATTCGGCGATTTTCCGCTTTAATTTAGCGAGTTTTGGCTTTTATTCAGCGAGTTTTAGTCATATATCGGCGAGTTTACATATTTCGACATTCTTGACATACCTTATACCCCTTACCTATGCACTCGGAGAGGCTTTGGCTTTTTCAGGTTCAACCTCTGCCAATGTGGAATAGACTTACATAGCCAACATAAACAAAAAAGAACAAGTGCCTGCTAAAGCACTTGTTCTTCTCTTTTTTTACTTAACTTAAAGCATTTTTTAGATCATCGATCAAATCGTCAGCATCTTCAATACCAACCGAGATACGTACCAATCCATCTGTGATCCCTAATTCTGCTCTTCGTTCTGCAGGTATAGAAGCGTGTGTCATACGAGCTGGAACAGAAATTAAACTCTCAACTGCGCCTAAGCTTTCTGCAAGTGTAAAGTATTTTACCTTTTTCAGAAGTGCGTCAGCATTCGCTTGTGATCCAACATCAAACGATACCATACCACCAAAACCGCCAGATTGTTTTTTAGCAATTTCATGTTGAGGGTGATCTTCTAGTCCTGGGTAATAAATTTTCTCTACTGCTGGATGAGATTTTAGAAATTCAACGATTTTTTTCGTATTGCTCTCGTGAGCTTCCATGCGCAACCCAAGCGTTTTTATACCGCGAATGAGCAACCATGAATCTTGAGGCCCTAGAACGCCTCCTGTTGAGTTTTGTACGAAATGTAGATCTTCTCCTAGCTTTTCGTCGTTTACCACGACTAGACCTGCTACAACATCACTATGGCCGCCGATATATTTTGTTGCTGAGTGAAGCACAATATCTGCTCCTAGGTCGATCGGATTCTGCCAGTATGGTGTGTTAAACGTATTATCCACCATGAACAGAAGGTTTTTCGTTTTTGCCCAGGAAGCTACAGCTTCAATATCTGTAACCTTTAATAGCGGATTTGTTGGTGTTTCAACATAAACCGCTTTTGTGTTCGGTTTTAATGCGGCTTCGATCTGTTCAATGTCCGTTGTATCTACAAACGTCGAATCGATTCCAAGACGGTTCAAGACCTTCGTCATCACACGATACGTACCGCCGTAAACATCATCTGTTAAAATAACATGATCACCAGAATCAAACAGCATCATAACTGCTGTAATGGCAGCCATACCAGAACCAAACGCAAATCCGCGTTTGCCTCCTTCTAAGTCTTTGATCAGTTCTTCTAACGCATGTCGAGTTGGGTTTCCTGTACGAGAATATTCAAATCCGCTATGAACACCTACATCTTCTTGCTTGTATGTGCTTACTTGGTAGATCGGAAAAGACACAGCTCCTGTTGTTTTATCAGAAGGAATGCCTCCGTGGATTAGTTTTGTTTTGCGTTTCATAATCAGATGCCTCCTTCATAAATTTTCTTGCTTAAATAGCGCTCTGAGCTGTCAGCAAAAATAGTCACAATGTTTTGCCCTGGTTGTGCTGTTTGAGCTTCAATGAGAGCTGCGTGTAGCGCTGCTCCTGAAGAACTTCCAACAAGAAGACCTTCTTTTTTTGCTAATTCAGCGACTCTTTGAAATGCATCAACATCTGATACCGTATGGATACTGTTGAAATAGGATGAATCCATATATGCTGGAAGAAATTCCATGCCGATACCTTCAGTTTTATGAGGTCCTGATTCTCCACCGTTAAGAATTGAGCCTTCAGGTTCAACAATCACGGTCTTAACGTTTTCGTTCTTTTCTTTTAAATAGCGAGCTGTACCCATGAACGTACCACCTGTACCCGCACCGGCTACAAAAACATCTACATGACCATCAAGAGCATTCCAGATTTCTGGACCTAATGTTTTGTAGTAAGTGTTTGGGTTATCGGGATTAGAAAACTGGGAAGGAGAAAAAGAATTCGGAATCTCATTCAGCAATTCCTTTGTTCTTTTGATCGCTCCTTTCATTCCTTCTGAGGTAGGGGTATGAACAATGGTCGCACCCAGTGCTTTCATAAGCTCCTGCTTTTCTATACTAAATTTTTCTGGAATAACAAAGGTTACGTTAATTCCCTTATTGATCGCAGCAAGAGCAAGGCCGATCCCTGTATTTCCTGCTGTAGGTTCGATGATCGTTCCACCTTGCACAAGATCACCCTTGGATAGGGCTGCATCTAGCAGTTCCAAACCTAGGCGATCTTTCACACTTCCTCCAGGGTTCATGAACTCTAGTTTTGCAAATAAACGAACACCTTCTGGAAGTGAAAACTGAGTGATCTCCATGAGAGGTGTATTACCGATCATCTCATGCACATTTTTAAAATATTTCATTGAAATCGTCCTCTATTCTCCGAAAACAATATGCCACTCGTCTTTTTTAGCAAGCATCTTGCGCGCGATCTCTTTCGCACCTTCAAGACTGTGGTTAGCTGCCCAGCCACATTGAACTTCATTACATGCAGGTACTTCAGTAGCTTCTAAAACATCGTTCAACGTCTTTTCTAGAACCTCTAAAATCTCATCATAGTTATCATGGTTGATCACAGATAGATAAAAACCTGTCTGACAACCCATAGGACTGATATCCACTACAGTTGAATGGTGATTACGAATATTCTCCGCCATCAGATGTTCAATAGAATGAAGTCCTTCCATCGGCATATGATCTTTGTTCGGCTGACAAAAACGGATGTCATACTTATGGATAATATCTCCGTTTGCTCCTGTAGTTGTACCTGCTAAACGAATATAAGGCGCGACTACTTTCGTATGATCAAGGTTAAAGCTTTCTACATTCATTTTCTTTGTCATAATGATTTCAGCTCCTCCACGATTTTTTGTACTAATTCTGCTGAGTTCTTAGATGCTGTTTGTAAGAATTGGTCATAAGAAACACGTGCATCTTTTCCTGCAATATCTGATAAAGAACGGATGATCACAAAAGGAACGTTAAATTGATAACACGTTTGAGCGATAGCCGCTGCTTCCATCTCAGCTGCATATAAAGTCGGAAACTTGCCTCTGATATCTTCTACCCTAGCAAGATCACTCATAAATGAATCGCCTGAAGCGATCAAACCTTTTGCAACTTGTATGTTTTCTACTCTCGCTCCAGCTCTCTCAGCTGCATTCACAAGTTTTTCGTCTGGAAGGTAGTTCGGCGGCATCTGTGGTACTTGACCGTGCTCATAACCAAAGATTGTTGCATCTACATCATGATGGCGCACATCAGTTGAGATGACTACATCGCCTACGTTCAGGTCTGAATGAAAACCTCCAGCAGATCCCGTGTTTAAAATTACATCTGGTCCATAGAGTTGGATCAACAACGTAGTTCCGATCGCTGCGTTTACTTTTCCAATCCCTGATTTTAATAACACGACTTCTTGACCGCCGAGTGAACCTTTGTAGAACTCACATCCTGCGAGTTTATTTTCTTCTAGATCTTCTAATTGCTCTCTTAGCAGAACAACTTCTTCTTCCATTGCACCAATAATTCCAATTCGCTTCATAATAATCTCCAATGTCTATTTTTTTACCGCTTCCATCAGCCAGACATATTCATTAAGTTTTTTGAACGAGACTTCAAAATCATGTTTCTTAAATAGATCTTCTAGTACTCCAAGCGTTGTATAATATTCAGTCTGAAGATCTTTTAACAAGTTAAGGAAACCTTGAGACTTTACTTTATCATGACGCTCTTTTTTATCATCTTCGTGAAGATAAGCGGTATCTGCAAACACAATTTTACCATTCTTTTTTAGCAGCTGGCTATACTGTCCGATTGCCAGATCTTTTTCTTCGTCTGTTAGGTGGTGGAAAGCATAAGTGCTTACTACTGTATCAATCTCTTGATCGAGCTTTGGAAAAGACAAAAAATCACCATCATATAGAGTTAGATCTGGATGACGGTCGGACGCTTTTTCACGCATTCCTTTTGACGGCTCAATACCAATCACTTGCTTTCCGCTTCTAAGAAGTTTCTCGCTTAAGTTACCAGTTCCAACTCCGAACTCTAGGACAACACTTCCGGACCGCTGAACGACTGTTTCTAATATTTCATCATAATTATGAAAAACTTCTTTATATTCCTCATCATTTCCTGATACCGTTTCATCATAAGAGGAAGACCACTCATCAAAAAGATCAATAAATTCTCGTCCCATTTTTCACACTCACCTTTTAATTTATATAATTCCTATCAATATACTATGAATTAAAATCTTACAGGTTCCAAATTATCATAATTACTAAAAATTTTCAAATGAAAAATCTTTTTCTTTTGGCATAAATTAGAGAATGCTTTACTTAATCATAGTCCGAACAGACAGCTATGGAGTCAATTTAATCTTATATAGCGTGTTTAAGAACCGTTTTACTTGTTGTGTTATATAGACTATTTTTCAACAGCCTTTTTTGTACCTTATTTTTTGTAGTCGGTAAGTCAAACATTAAACATAAAAAAACAACCTGTTACTTTCAACAGGTTGTCTTTCTTCGTTTTATTGAACAGGTGTTACACTTGTTGGCTGCCATCCTTTTTCAGGAATCCACTGAAGCATAACATCATATTTTTTTCCGTCTGCTTTAGACTGTACGGTACCTTTTGAAAGATCAGGTCCTCCGCCATTTCCTAACCAAAAAATGGTCATCTGATCTTGTGGAATGCTGGTTGCATAAGAAAGAGCTTGGACCATCTCGTTCCAGTCTTGTGAACCGTCATCATACGTCTTTGTATGAGGTTCTGTTTGCGAAGTTCCGATTGGTTGCCATGGACCTTCAGGACCTCCACCTTCAGGCGTTTCTGATTCTGTCTTTTCTTCTTCTGTTACTTCTTCATCTGTTTTTTCTTTCTCTTCAGCTGATTTATCCTCAGATTTGGAATCCTCATCATCAGATTTTGACTTTGAATCATCCGTTTCCATTTCAATTGAACTGTTATTAGAATCGTCGTTTTCAGTAGTTTGTTCAGAACTAGATTTGTTCGTTGAAGCTGTTTGATCATCATCACCTGAGAAAAGATTAAATGCAACAACAACAATCAGTAAAACAACTAACCCGATTGCTATGTTTAAAAAACGATTTTGTTTTCGTTTTTCTAGCCTTGATTCATAACGCTGGTTTCGTTTCATAATATCCTCCTCAGTAAAATACTTTTTTTATTTTACCACGAGGAAGAGGTATAGCAACACTATTTCCTATTACTCTTTTTTAGATTATATCTTCCATCAATTCGTTTTTCCCATTATTTCAACCGCTATGTCCCGAAATACAGGGATCGTGCGATTTACGGTATCGTGTTTTAAGTCTACGATTACTAGAGCATAACGAGGTTGATCTGCAGGAAAGTATCCTGCAAACCACTTATTGTTAAAATGTTTATCTTCACCTTTTTGTGCGGTTCCGGATTTTCCTGCAACTTGAAAAGGCAATGTCTGCAAGGCGTGTCCTGTACCTTTCTCGTCCTTTACCACGTTTAAAAGAAGGGACTGAAGTCTCATGATCGTGTAAGGAGAAAGCTTTTCATCTTCTTTCTTGTGATCTTCAAACTCAATGAGTTCTGTATCATTAGCAAAATTCACACTTTTAGCTGTCTTAACTTCATAACTAACCCCGCCCCTAGCAATCGTCGCCATCATATTAGCAGCTGCGAGCGGTGTAATCTTCACATCCAACTGACCAATCGCAGTTTGTGAGACAGCTAAAGAACTATTGTAATCTGATCTTTTCTTTTTTGAGCTGTAGATCTGACCAGCTTCTTCTTTATAGAAGTGAGAAAACGATTCTAGATGATAGACTTCTCCTTCCCAGCCATTACGCGTTAGTAGACCTAACTTTTCTGCATACTTTTTCATATAATCTGGATCTGTTTTCTGTAATTCATTTGCTAGATCTCCAAATGTTCTGTTGCAGCTCTGTGTAAAGCTGTCCTCGACGTTTAACATCCCTAGCTGCCTCTCATCTTTTTCACCGTAAATGTTTAAGTCACAATCATACGTCTTCGCGTTTTGTATCTTATTCCCTTCAATAGCAGCAGCTGCTGTTACAATTTTGAAAATAGAACCAGGGATTTGCTGAGACGTCATATGATCCACATGTTTATAGATGGTTTCACTTGAAAACAAAGGTCTGCTTGACATCGCTAACAGTTCGTTGGTTTCTATATCAATCAAAACAGCTCCACCTTCTTCGACACCATGAGCATCAAGTGTTTTTTCCACCGTTTCCTGCATCTTCTTATCTAGCGTCGTTTTCACGTAAAGAGGATATAAGGGGTTCGATTGCGAGCGAAATTTAACATCTAGTCCGAACAACGGATGTCCTTGACGATCCACATGATAGATATACTCTGTTTCTCCTTCCGAAATTAAAAAAGGATCAAATGTATATTGCATACCGTTCTTACCTGTTTTAGTGCTTATCGTAACAGAGCCTTTTTTCAGTTTATCTTCGTACTTTCTTTTGATCAGATCCGGATCTTGTCCAACCGCTCCAATGATATGATTAGCGAACGGAGTTGGGTTTCGTTTTGTGACAAGCTGAGCGTAGAGCCCGGGAATCTCTAGTTTATTAATCTCATTCATCTGCTCAATACTGAGTTCCTTTGAAAGAGAGAATGCTGACGGTTTTTTTAGTTCACTGATTTTTTTTGTGAAGTTACTTGTTGGTATATCAAGTATGCGGGCAATAGAATCAATCGGCCATTTTCTTGAGTAAAGATTAGGAAAGACGATAACTTGAGCTCTGACATCTGTTGAGAGCAACTCACCATTTCGATCAAGAAAATAACCTCTTCCATCGTTGATCGTAAAACGGTGTGTACGCTGATCAACACTTTCTTGTATGAGGTTCACTTTATTTTTGGAAAAGGAAGTAGTAGAAATCAGTTGTATATCAGCTAACCGATAAGTGAGAAAAAGGATAAGGAAAAGGAAAAAAAGTGCCACTACCATCGTTCTTTTCTTCGATAACACACGCTCACCACCTTACTCCTATTCTCACCCACTCGATTTGTTCCTAAACGACTGCAAAAAAAAGAAGACTTGCAGATTACTGCAAGTCTTCTAAACGTTGAAACGTTTACTTCACTTCTAGGATAACAACGCTGATTTCGCCACCAGGTGTTTGAACAGAAACTTTATCTCCAGGCTTTTTACCTAGAAGGCTTTTAGCCATTGGAGA
Source organism: Fictibacillus halophilus (assembly GCF_016401385.1). Lineage (NCBI taxonomy): Bacteria > Bacillati > Bacillota > Bacilli > Caryophanales > Fictibacillaceae > Fictibacillus > Fictibacillus halophilus. The sequence goes on from NZ_JAEACF010000001.1 coordinate 2,083,508, forward strand.
GTCGTTAGAGATTTTACCTTCGAATGGGTCAGCTTCTGCACTACCTACGATGATATATGTTTCTTCGTCACCATCTGGAAGCTCTTTAAACTTAACTGTTTTTCCGATGGAAACGTTATCAGATTGGTCTTTATTATCTTCAATAATAACCGAATCACGAATCATTTTTTCTAATTGAACGATACGAGCCTCTACGAATGCCTGCTCGTCCTTTGCTGCATCATACTCAGAGTTCTCAGAAAGATCACCAAAACTACGAGCTACTTTAATTCGTTCAACAACTTCTTTTCTTCGTTCTGTTTTTAAAAACTCTAGTTCGTTTTCTAGCTTCTGTTTACCCTCTAAGGTCATATAGTGTTTTTTCTCGTCTGCCATTGTTTTTTCACTCCTTAAATAATCAGTACCCTTGTTACGTTATATGATAATTCGGCTAGGGTATGTATAAAAAATGGGTCAATAGTTGATTGCCAAATGGCTTAAAGCTGAAATTTGTCCGTGTATACCGAAAAAATGAGGATGATCTTCCTCATTTTTTCAATAATGCTTTGTCTTCCAATATCGTCTTAATTTTTGTTACCATTAAGTCGATCGCAACAAGATTCTGGCCGCCTTCTGGAATAATGATATCTGCATATCGTTTCGTTGGTTCTATGAATTGATTATGCATCGGCCGTACTACTGATGTATATTGATCGATTACAGATTCAAGTGTTCTTCCACGGTCTCGAATATCTCGAACCATTCTTCTAATAATACGTACATCTGCATCTGTGTCTACAAACAGCTTAATGTCCATCAAATCACGTAGTCGTTCGTCTTCAAGGATCAAAATACCTTCCAGTATAATGACATCTTTAGCATCAACTGGGATAATTTTATCACTTCTTGTATGTGCTGTATAGTCGTACACTGGTTTTTCGATGGAATCGTATTTTAGAAGTGAAGATATATGCTGGATTAACAAATCATTATCGAAAGCAAGAGGATGATCATAATTCGTGTCCAATCTTTCTTCCATCGATTTTTCTGATTGATCTCTATAATACGCATCTTGCTCTATGATTAAGATGGATTGGTTAGCAAACTGCCTGTAAATTTCTTTTGCTACCGTCGTTTTACCTGATCCAGATCCACCTGCAACCCCAATTACTATTGGTTTTTGTGCCATTTTGATTACTCCTCCAAACTGCATGTCCCATTAAGAATTTCTAATACTCACCATCATTCCATCCCCAACCGGCAAGATTGAAGACTGATAGTCAGGATGCTGCATCATGTATTCGTTAAAACTTCTAATTTTTTTTACTAGAGAACGAAGTCTTCTACTCTCTAAGCCGCTTTCATCAGCGACATACCCTCTAAAGAGAACATTATCTGTGACGATGATGCCATCAGGTGACAGCATGGAGGAATAATGATCAAAAAAGTTTTGATATTGTCCTTTTGCTGCATCTATAAAAATAAAGTCATATGGGGCATAGTTTTCTACTTGGCTCTGCAATTCATTCGCATCTCCAAATAACAAAGTAATTCTGCTCTCTAGATGAAACGAACTAACATTATCTTTTGCTATATTGTACCGTTCTTCATCTCTTTCAATACTAATAATTTCAGCATCTTCACATGCAAGAGCCATTCGGATGGCGGAATATCCAATCGCTGTTCCTACTTCTAATATACGTTTCGGTTTTTTCAATCTAACGTAGGACAAAAGCGTCTCCATCCCTGTTAGATCCATGATCGGCACATTATGCTCTTTCGCGTATTGCTCCATTTTTAGTACTTGTTCAGAGCGCGTTGGAATAATTTTTTCAATATATTGGTTCAATTCTTTTGAGACCAAAGTAACACGCCTCCTTCACACTAACCGGTATATTGTAACATAATCTTTATTTGAAGGCGAGAGTCCTATTTCGTTACGGCTGTTTTCTATGAAATGACAGATTGCTTCACTCTTCAAATAGATTTATTAACATGTTGATTGTACAGCATAAAAAAAGAGAATACCTACTAGTATCCTCAGAAACATGCTTAATTATTGTCTTTTTCTTGCCAAACCTTCCATTCATCTCTGTATTTTTTATATACAGCGTTATGTTCGCTTAGTGTTTTGGTGTAGATGACTTCACCGTTTGGTCTTGCATAAAAGAACAATTCCTCCATCTTCACTGGTTGCAGTGCAGCTTCAATCGCTTTTTCGCCTGGTGAAGTGATAGGTCCGATCGGAATACCTTTATAAAGGTACGTATTATACTTTGAATCATACTTAAGATGTTCGTATAAGACTTGAACATCGAAATTCTTTCTAGCATATTTAACCGTTGGATCAGAATCCAATTTCATATCCTTACTTAAGCGATTATAAAAAACACCGGCAATCTTTTTTCGGTCCTCTTCGCGCTGAGATTCTTCTTCTATAAGAGAAGACAACGTAATGATCTGAAAAAGTGAATAACCGCTATTCTCTATATCTTTTTCATGTTTAGTCAGGACAACAGAAGATTGCTCGATCATCTTGTCGATCACATCTGTTAATTCTGGTTTCTTCACATCAAAATCATAAGTGGCAGGGAACAAAAATCCTTCGAGTGGATAGTACAGCCCAGCTTTCATGATGTCATCGGGTAAGATTGGATACTTGTCTTGAAGCTGTTTCAAATAAGATTTATCAGTCATTTTTTTGATAATATCTGCTTCGGTATAACCCGTTTTCTGACTGATTAATTTTGCGATCTGCGGGACATTATATCCTTCAGGAATTGTTAAAGTTAGCGCTGGCTTTTTAAACATCTTTCCGTCTTTAAGAGCTGAAATAATTTCAGAAAGGTTCATGGAAGGAGTTAATTCGTAAATGCCCGCTTGAAAGTTACCTTCTCCTTTAACTCGTGTATAGAGTCTGAAGAAATCACCATTGTTGATCAACCCTTTATCCTCAAGCTCTTGTCCTATTTTTGAAGAAGAAGAACCAATTGGAATTTCCACCGTAATTTTTTCATTATTAGTTGAGTCGATCGGCTCAATATTTTTATTGTAATAATAATAAGCACCTATGGCCGCAGCAATGATTAAAGCAACAATTAGAAACAAAATAGATAGAACAATCGTTTTGGTACGTTTTTTACTTTTATTTTCATTTATGTAATTCCCAGATGACTGGAGATGTAACATGTTATGTCCCCCTTCCCACCTGTTTAATTATACGTTTACTAGCAGAAATTGTCGAGATTAGCCGTAAAATGGAATAAAAAAAGGAAGTTGGTTTTAAAAAACCAACTTCCTTTTCTTTTCATCAATTTTCAGTTTCGTACTCATCATCTTGAAATGTGTTTAGCATTTCTTCGATCATGTCCCATTCTTCGTCTGACTCAAGTGGGAATAGAGCAAGATCGTCTTCTTCTCCATTTTCTTCATAACGGAAAGGGAAAACTTCAACTTCATCCGTATCATCATCTTCTGAATCAGCTACAGGAATAGTTACCATGTATGATTTTCCAGTTTGGTCTACATCAAATTTAAATAAAACTTCAAATAAATTTTCGTCACCGTTCTCGTCTGGAATAACGATGCGTTCGCGTTCTTCTTTTGCCATAATTGGCTCACCTCTACTTTTCTTATTGTTGGCTGTCCAAGTAACCTTGAAGGATGATCGAAGCTGCCAGCTTATCGATCACCTGTTTTCGCTTCTTTCGGCTCACGTCAGCTGAAATCAACGTTCTTTCAGCTGCCATGGTGGTCAGCCTCTCATCCCATAGGATAACCGAAAGACCTGTCAGACTTTCAATATCTTTTGCAAAGTTTTGACAAGCTTCTCCGCTGGGACCAATCGTACCATTCATGTTCTTTGGAAGACCTACTACGATTTTGCTGATATCATGTAACTGAATCAACTCTTGGATCCTTGCATAGTCTTCTTTTGGCTTATTAGGACGGCGTCGTATCGTTTCGACTCCTTGTGCTGTCCAACCCAGTGCATCTGAGACGGCAACACCAATCGTCTTCGTTCCAACATCCAGTCCGAGTGTTTTTGTCAAATTAACGACTTCCTTCTTTTTGAGTGGATAAATATGATTTTACAAGCTCTTCAATAAGCTCATCTCGCTCCAGTTTTCTAATCATGCTTCTCGCATCATTGTGACGAGGTATATAAGCCGGATCTCCTGAGAGCAAATAACCTACAATCTGATTGATCGGATTGTATCCTTTATCCTGCAGGGCGTCATAAACAGAAAACAGAACAGTTTCAACATTCGTCTTATAAGCATCATCTTCGTTGAAGTTAAACTTCATCGTTTTGTCCATTGAACTCACTGGCGAACACCTCTTTCTGAAGATCTCCCTTAAGGGACAAATTAGTTCTTGTATCTATTGTACATGAAAGATGAAAGCTTAGGAAACGGTTTTGATCATTTCAACTGCAGAATCTATTCCTTCTTGCAGCTTTTCGGGATCTTTTCCACCAGCTTGTGCCATATCTGGACGGCCTCCACCGCCTCCGCCGCAACGAACAGCCACTTCTTTTACTAGGTTACCCGCATGATAGCCTTTTGTCACTAAATCTTTTGTTACTCCGGCTACGATATTTACTTTACCACCGTTTTCAGCACCAAGAATAACTACTCCGCTTTGAAGTTTATTTTTTAAATCATCCACGATTGAACGCAATCCGTTCATATCCATGCCGCTCACTTTTTTAGCGATCACAGAAACACCGTTGATTGTTTGAACTTCATCAACAAGGCTGCCTGCTTCCATATTTCCGATCTTAGCCGCAAGAGATTCTTTCTCTTTTTGCAACTCACGAATTTGTTCGTTTAATGCATCAATTCGCTGTGGCACGTCCTTAAGATTTGTTTTTAGCTTAGCTGCCGTGTCTTTTAAAAGCTGTACTTGACCGTTCATCAGGCGATACGCGTTCTCACCCGTAACAGCTTCGATTCTGCGTGTTCCAGCACCGATACCTGATTCTGATACGATCTTAAACAAGCCGATCTCAGATGTGTTATTTACATGACACCCACCGCAAAGCTCAAGACTGTAGTCTCCTACTTTTACAACGCGTACTGTTTCACCGTACTTCTCTCCGAACAGTGCCATTGCTCCCATCGCTTTTGCTTCGTTAATGTTTTTAACCATCTTTTCGACAGGAATGTTGCCCCATACTTTTTCGTTTACGATCTCTTCGATCTTCTCAAGCTCTTCAGCTGAGATGCTTCCGAAGTGTGTGAAGTCAAAACGCAAACGACCTTCTTGTACAAGAGATCCTGCCTGATTGACGTGCGTTCCAAGCACATCTTTTAATGCTTGGTGTAGAAGGTGAGTAGCTGTATGGTTCTTCACTACTTTTGCACGAATTTCAGGGTCAACCTCAACAGAAACTTCCATATTGTTTTCGAGAACACCTTTTTCAACAACTACGGTATGAAGGTTTTGTCCGTTAGGTGCTTTTTGAACATCTTTTACTTTAAGTAAAAGCTCTTTACCTGTTATCGTTCCTTGGTCCGCGATCTGACCACCGCTTTCAGCGTAAAATGGTGTCACATCTAGAATGACCTGTGCTTCTTCTTCTGAAGCGACCATCGCCACTCGTTCACCGTTTTGTAGTACTTCTAAAATTTCCGCTTCTCCTGTTAAGTGGTCATAACCAGAGAACTCACTTTTCACGGTAATATCAGAAAGAACTCCACCTTGAACTTGCATGCTGTCTACTTCTTGTCTTGCCGCACGTGCACGTTCACGTTGAGCCTTCATCTCGTTTTCAAAGCCTTCTAAATCTACATCCATTCCGTTTTCAGCTGCATATTCTTGAGTGAGCTCAAATGGGAAACCAAACGTATCGTAGAGCTTGAATGCGTCTTTTCCGGAAATAACGTTTCTTCCTTCTTCTTTTTCTTTTGCCATCACATCTTCTAAGATGGCAAGACCTTCGTTGATCGTTTCATGGAATCGCTCTTCTTCAGTCTTGATAACTTTTTGAATGAACGGAACTTTTTCTTTTACTTCTGGGTAGAAGTCAACCATGATGTCTGCAACAGTTGGTACTAGTTCATACATGAAAGGCTTGTTGATGTTGATCTTTTTCGCAAAACGAATCGCTCTTCTGATCAAACGTCGAAGAATATATCCTCTTCCTTCATTTGATGGTAGAGCACTGTCACCAATCGCAAAACTTACCGTACGAACATGGTCAGCGATTACTTTAAACGCAGTGTCTGTCTCTGTGCTTAAGCCATAAGACGTGTCAGAAAGCTTTTCTGTTGCTTTGATGATTGGCATGAATAGATCTGTTTCAAAGTTCGTCTTTGTGTCTTGGATTACACAAACCATTCTCTCGAGTCCCATACCTGTATCGATGTTCTTCTTAGGAAGTGGTGTATATGTGCCATCCGGATTATGGTTGAACTGAGAGAACACAAGGTTCCATACTTCAAGATATCTATCGTTCTCTCCACCGGGATATAGTTCAGGGTCAGATAGATCGCTGCCGAAAGCTTCACCGCGGTCATAGAAGATCTCTGTGTTAGGCCCGCTCGGTCCCTCACCGATATCCCAGAAGTTTCCTTCCAATCGAATGATACGCTCTTCAGGTAATCCTATTTGTTTTGTCCAAATATCAAACGCCTCATCGTCTTCCGGGTGGATCGTCACAGAAAGTTTTTCAGGATCAAAGCCGATCCATTTTTCACTCGTTAAGAATTCCCATGCCCAAAGAATAGCTTCCACTTTAAAGTAATCACCGATCGAAAAGTTTCCTAGCATCTCGAAGAACGTGTGGTGCCTAGTTGTAATACCAACATTCTCGATATCGTTCGTACGGATCGATTTTTGTGCATTTGTGATACGAGGGTTCTCAGGAATCACGCGGCCGTCAAAGTATTTTTTAAGTGTTGCGACACCACTGTTGATCCATAAAAGAGTAGGATCTTCATGCGGAACTAAGGAAGCGCTAGGTTCTACACCATGGCCTTTTTCTTGGAAAAAATCAAGGAACATCTGTCTAACTTGAGCTGAAGTCAAATTTTTCATCGTTTTCATTCTCCTTTTTTAGATAAATATAAAAGACTGATTTCGTATTCATGTTGCTATTGAAGGTAGTTGATTTCCGCTCCAGGTCGCTCGCTTTCCATGGGGCGTGCGGTGAGCCTCCTGCCGCTTTGCGCCATTAGGAGTCTCCACCTGACCGCTCGTCCCATAGGAGTCTCGCCACCTTCCGCTGCAATCAACTTGCATAAGAAGAGAAAAGATCTAAAGCAACAATCTTTTAGAAAGAGCCTAGTTAAATAATGTAAGTGATTGAATTGGTAATTAGGTACAAAATCAAACCTAAACCTACAAACTTATGCCAAGTGGCAAAATAAAAAACTCCCATCCCTATAAAAAAACAGGGACGAGAGTTTGAATTCACGCGGTACCACCCTGGTTATATGCTTCAAATAAGCATATCACCTTGATTAAAGCCTTAACGCGGCATAACGGCAGATTTTCCTTCTGCACTCCAGAGTAGCTTTCTGCTTCGCTTCTTCCTAAAACATCTTTCAGCCGATGGATGTTTTTCTCTTTTGGAAGGACTGAAACGTACTTTTCTCTTTCAGCGATTTTTGATCTTCTAGCGTTAGTATACGTTTATTTATTCTTACTTGTCAATCGGATGATGATTGAAGTCGATGTTCCCTGATGTGTATGATAATGACCTTGATCACACTAAAAATCGGAACAGCTAAAATCATTCCTGGTACACCAGCCAATTCTCCGCCAAGCAATAATGAAAAAATAATAAAGACTGGATGGATATGCAGGTTCTTTCCGACAATAAATGGACCAAGGATGTTGCCTTCTATAAACTGCAGAACTAACATGATCCCGACGGTAATCCATACCATCTTCCAAGATATAGTTAAGGCGATCAACACGACCGGGATCGCCCCTAAGATCGGACCGAAGTATGGAATGATGTCCGTTATGGCGATTACGAGTCCTAATAGTATAGGATAAGGCATACCAACAACCCAAAGAGCAATCATGGCCGCAGCTCCTAGTATGGCACCTACAAACAACTGTCCTCTAATGTATCCTCCAAGTGATTGATCGATATCTTTTATTAAGTGCTTTCCTTCATAACGGTATTTTCTTGGTGTTAGGTACCAAAGTGCTTTTTTCAGCTTTTCAAAATCGTTTAAAAAATAAAACACTAAAAAAGGTACGACGATGATAACAAAGAAATAGTCTACAATTTTTCTTAATGAAAAGATCGCATTGGTCAATACATCCTGTGCGTTACTTTCCATTTTAACGATATAATTTTCTATTTTAGAATGAACCGAATACGGAAGTGCAGATGTTCCACGGTCCACTTGGTACAATAGTGCCTTATAATCCTCAGCAAGTACTGGTACGTTGACTAACAGCTGCTTCATCTGTACGACGAAATAAGGAAACCCTTTTACTGCCGCAAACCCGAGACCACCAAAGAAAAGGATGTATATACTTAAGATCGCAACAAAGCGAGGCAATCCCTTTTCATGGACGTATTCAACGACGGGATGGAGTAGATATGTAATAAGAGCAGCAAGAAAAAAAGGCAGAAAGACCCCTTTTATCGCACTCCATAATGGCTCGTAAAGAGGGTAAAGTTTCATTAAAAGAAACAAACATAAAAACAATAATAAAGAAAGGCTCAACCGGTAAACCCACTTCATTCGAATGTCTTTTGTCATCCTTTCACCCTTTTCTTAAAAAACCCCGTCTTTTTTAGACGGGGTATGCTATCTTAATAAATGGCTTTTGCGACTTTTTTACGGATTTTCTTAACACGTCGTGATGTCCAAAGATCACCAATATCTGAAAGATTATAGTTCATCTTAGACATTCTTGACATCCTCTTATTTCTCATCGCATATGTTGCCGCTCCAATACCAAGTGCGAAAAGAGAACTCATCGTCCTGCTCATGCTATATCACCTCGACATCAGAGATTTGTTTTTTTATGAAGTGGTTTCTCTATAAGTCAGATCTTGATCTTCAAACAAATCATCGAGTGATGTCAAAGAGCCGTCTTCTTCCACCTGATGAAGGGACAGTCTTCCTTTAACAATGGAAAGCTCAATAAAACAGTTCCAGCAATAATACTGGTTCACCCCGATTTTTCCAATATCTTTTCTACCGCAGTTCGGACATTCCACTTGCTCTCTCTCCTTTAAATTTACTTTTACAAGGGTGTCCTGAATTTATAGAAAATATACAGATAACAATTCTTGAAGGATCATGACTGTTAGAAAAACAAAAAAGAAATGTCCGACAAGATGACATCTTACATCTCTCGAACATTTCTAGTTTGTTTCGTTTAGAAGGGTATCATTCATTAAATCTTTTTCCAGTATGGTCTCTTGAAGACGAGATGTTAGACCAGAGTATCGTTCTGTTTCATCTGAACGTTCAACAGCCCAAGTAAATGCTTCTTGTTCTCCACAGAGAATCAGATATTCTTTACTTCTTGTTATTGCCGTATACAATAAATTCCGTTTTAGCATTCGGTAGTAGCTCTTTAAGATCGGAAGGATGACAATCGGATACTCACTGCCTTGTGATTTATGGATCGAACAGCAAAAAGCGTGAGTAAAATGATGAAATTCACTTCTTTTATACGTAACCTCAATCTCATCAAAACTAATAACGATCTGGTCTTCTTTATCTGTGTTCTCTCTTGCATAGATAACTGCCACGATCTCACCGATATCACCGTTGAAAACCTGATCTTCGGGTTGATTGACGAGCTGAAGCACTTTATCTCCTTTTCGATAGAAAACATTCGCGACCTGCAGCTGGCGCTGTTTTTGTTTTTCCGGGTTAAACAGACGCTGAAGTTCCATATTTAATCGATCAATTCCGACCGGCCCTTTGTACATTGGAGCTAACACTTGAATATCTCTAGAACTGTACCCTTTTTTTATGGCATTTTCACAAACTTGAAGGATAGCTTGAAACACTTGTTCACCTGAACACGCAAAAAAACGTCTGTCGCTTTGGGGAACGAGCAGATCATGCGGCACATTTCCGTTCTTCATCTCATGAGCTAATCGGATGATAGACGATCCTTCTGCTTGTCGATAGATATCCACTAATGAAGATTGTGGAACATGCTGAGCCTGTAATAGATCTTTTAAAACTTGACCAGGACCTACTGATGGTAACTGATCTTCATCCCCAACAAAAATGATCTGAATATGTGGTGGCAAAGCTTTTGCTAAAGAATGTGCAAGCCATATGTCGACCATCGACATCTCATCGACGATCAAAAGTTTTCCATCAATCTGTTCATCTTCATTTTTTTCAAAGGTACCGCCACCCTTCCATCCTAACAAGCGATGGATCGTGTGAGCCGGTATCCCTGTTGATTCAGTCATACGCTTTGCGGCTCGACCTGTTGGAGCAACGAGTAAAACGGGAAACGATTCTTTCTTTCCACGGTAATCATCAGGATTCAAACTCACACCATGAATCTCACTATAAAGTTCAACAATCCCTTTAATAACGGTAGTTTTTCCTGTTCCAGGTCCACCCGTCAGCACCATTAATGAAGAGGTTAATGCCTTTTTAATCGCCTCTTTTTGACTTTTCGCATATTTCATGTTGAGTCTTTTTTCAAGCGCTGATAGCTCAGCTTCCAATTTTGCATCTTCAATGTGATAATCGTTTTTTTGACTATGTAATAACTGATTCATTTTTTGAGCAAATCCACGCTCTGCGAAATAGAGAGACGGCAGATACACCACGTTTTCTTTTACGATCAATCGTTGCTCCGTCTCCATATCTTGAATCTCTCGAAAAATACTCATCTCATCAACAGTATTCTTTCCATCTGCTAGAAGTTTCCTAACACCTTCTAACAGTTCGTCCATCGGTAAATACGAGTGTCCAAGGTCTGTACCTTGTTCACGAAGCACAAACTGACAGGCAGCTTGAATTCGTTTTGGGTGATTGACTTGCATCCCATTGCCTTTTGCGATTTCATCAGCTCGGTGAAATCCGATTCCTGAAACATCCTCAATAAGTCGATACGGCTCTTCCTTAATGATTTTTACCGCTTCATCCTGATACGTTTGAAAGATCTTCATCGCGAGCTGCGGTCCGATCCCATAGGGTTGCACGGCCATCATTACTTGATCTAATCCTCGATTCTGCAATAGGGATTTCTGCAAACTTTCGGCTTGATCTTCTGTCAGTTTTGGAATCTGACTGATGTATTCCGGTGATTCTAAAAGCTTTGTGATCGCATCGTTCCCCATAACCTCTACGATATGCTCGGCTGTTTTCTTTCCAATCCCTTTAAATAGATCGCTCGAAAGATATTGAATCATAGCTTCTTTTGATTGTGGCATCTCTTTTTGAAACAGTTCAACTTCGTATTGCTTACCATATTTCGGATGATCTTTAAATTTTCCATAAAACAAATAAAGCTCATCTTCTCTTAACGGAGGGAGGATGCCTGTGATCATAACTTCTTTTTCGTTGTAATTTTCGTTCGTCTCTTTAACCCTGATTCTAGCGACTGTGTAAAGACTCTCCGCCTGATGATAAACAGTAGAGATCAACGTACCTTTTATATATTTTTTGATTTCTGAGATCTCATCTTCTAAATGAAAAGAAGGCTGCTGTGCCATAAAGCACCCCCTTTAATGGTTAGTGTTTTTACTTTCGATATTTCGTTTTCCATTCCCTGCTAAATAATGATCCGGCTGAATGTCTAACGCTTTTTGAAAGGCTTCAAGAGCTTCAGCGTTTTTGTCAAAATAACTATACGTCACGCCTAAGTTGTACCAAGCATCCGCATGTGTTTCATCACGTTCAACTACTTGTTCAAACGTTGTTGATGCAGACTCAATATCGCCTGTTCTTGCCTGACAGAGACCGAATTGAAACAATGCTTCATGATCTTGATCGTTGAGCTCAGTTGCTCTCATTAAGTAAGGAATTGCAAGCTTGTTCTCACCGAGTGAAACGAACGACATTCCTGTCATAAAATGAGTGTCACTATCTTGCAGACCGCCTTTGATGGCCTCTTGAAAAAGTTTTGCGCTTTTAGAGAATTCTTCAAGATGGTAGCAGGCAATACCTGCACCATAAAATGCGGCTACAGCATTTTCGTCAAGTGATAGAGCTTTATCAAAAAATTGAATCGCTTTTTCGTGTTCATGAACAGCAGAAAGTAAATTTCCGAAATTAATATAATGCACTGGATTTTCTGGATCTGCCTCAATCATGGATTCCAGACTTTTTGCAGCTTCTTCAAACTTTCCTTTTTGTAAATATTCAAGACCTTTTGAAGGTTCCATCTTCATTACCCCCACTTTTAATTTCCTTCAAAAGTATAACAAATGAAGGTAGCTCGCGCCTAATTTTTTGTGGATGCTTATTATGGGTTAGTGTTCAAGATTTTTGGAATCGCTCATAAATCTCTGGAATCGCTCATAAATCTCTGGAATCGCTCATAAATCTCTGGAATCGCTCATAAATCTCTGGAATCGCTCATAAATCTCTGGAATCGCTCATAAATCTCTGGAATCGCTCATGCAGCGAGCATAGGAATGCCGCTGCACGAGCACTACTAACAGCCCAATGCCCTCCGTAAATATTCATTAACGCAAAAAAACTGGCTAATTTACAGTTCTGTAATCTGCATAAGCCAGTTTTTCCACATTTTTTTATAGATAAGTGATCGCCTCGTCGTTTTTGTATACCGTGTCGATCGTTGCTCCACCTAAGCATACATCTCCGTCGTAAAAAACGACTGCTTGTCCTGGAGTAATAGCACGCTGTGCTTCATCAAAGACCACATGAAGCGTTTCATCCTCCATCACATGAACAGTTACACCCATGTCTGGCTGACGGTATCTGAATTTCGCTGTACATTTAAAAGTAGTAGGCATCGGCTTATCCGAAACAAACCCTGCCTTTACCGCTTTTAAACTGTCAGAATAAAGCTTTTCATTGTGAAACCCTTGTTCAACATACAATATATTGTCTTTTAAGTTCTTACCGACAACAAACCAAGGTTCTCCGCTTCCACCGATCCCAAGACCGTGACGCTGCCCAATGGTATGATACATCAATCCATCATGCTTGCCCTTCACTTCGCCTTCAAACGTTTGCATCTCACCAGGCTTTGCAGGCAGATACTGACTTAAGAATTCTTTGAAGTCTCTTTCTCCAATAAAGCAAATACCCGTAGAGTCTTTTTTCTTTGCAGTTGCGAGTCCTGCTGCCTCCGCAATCTTACGAATCTCAGGCTTCTTCAACTCGCCGATCGGAAACAATACGCGACGTAATTGATCTTGTGAGAGCTGGTTAAGAAAATACGTTTGATCCTTATTTTCATCAACTCCGCGAAGCATCTTAACTTCTCCATCTATTTCAGCCACACGTGCGTAATGGCCAGTTGCTACATAATCCGCACCTAAATTCATGGCGTGCTCAAGGAAAGCTTTGAATTTGATCTCCTTGTTGCACATTACATCAGGATTAGGTGTTCGTCCTGCTTTATATTCTTCCAAAAAGTACGTGAATACTTTGTCCCAGTATTCTTTTTCAAAATTCACTGCGTAATATGGAATGCCGATCTGGTTGCAGACCGCAATCACATCGTTATAATCTTCTGTTGCTGTGCATACGCCATTCTCATCGGTATCATCCCAGTTCTTCATGAAGATCCCGATTACATCATAGCCTTGCTCTTTTAGTAAAAGTGCGGCAACGGAAGAATCCACACCGCCGCTCATCCCAATAACTACTCGTGTATCTTGAGGTGCCTTTTTGTTTAATTCTGTTTGCACTGTGTCCACCTCATTTCATTCATATGACAAACATTGTAACTTATTTTGCTAAACGTTTCACGATTTTTGCTGTCTCATGAGCAGCAAATTCAATATCTTCTAATTTATTTCCTAGACCGAAGCTAAAACGAACAGATGATTTTGTCCTTTCATCTTCACCAAACATAGCTTTTAGAACATGCGAAGGTTCGTGTGAGCCTGCGGTACAAGCTGATCCGCTAGAAGCTGCGATACCAGCAAGATCTAGATTGACTAAAAGCACTTCGGTCTTCACACCAAGAAAACTTACGTTAAGAATGTGAGGAAGAAAATGATCAGGACTTCCATTCTCTATGAAAGATACCTCTTCTTCTTGCCATATTCTTTTCATCGTATCTCTAAAAGTTGTGTATTGATTAAAACGTTCTTCTCTTTCTTTTTCTGCGATAGATGCCGCTTTTCGTAATGCAGCGATTCCTGCTACATTCTCCGTTCCAGCACGGCGCTTACGCTCTTGCTCGCCGCCAAAGCCTTGAGGAAGAAAAGGTACGCCTTCTTTTACATATAGAAATCCTGTTCCTTTTGGGCTATTGATCTTATGACCAGAAGCACTTAACAGATCAATGTTCAGTTCATTCACATCAATCGAGATCAAGCCATAAGCTTGCACCGCATCGGTATGAAACAAGATCTCTTTTTCCTTCAAAAGACTTCCGATCTCTTTTATGTCTTGTGTTGTCCCTGTTTCATTGTTGCAATACATAATTGAAACGAGAATCGTATCTTCTCTTAGAGAACTTTTTAGTTCATCTAATGAAATCCTACCTTCATCATCAACGGACAAGTATGTTACATCATACCCTCTTTTTTCAAGCTCATGACATGTATGAAGTACAGCATGATGTTCTACTTCAGTCGTAATAACATGCTTCCCTTTGTTCTCTAGAGGAGAGACTGTACCTAGAATAGCAAGGTTATCACTTTCTGTACCGCCGCTTGTAAAAATGATTTCATTACGTGAAGCACCGATAGAAGTTGCAATCATGGTTCTCGCATCATCAAGAGCTTTACGAGTTTGCCTACCATATTGATGAATGCTAGAGGGATTCCCAAAATGTTCAGTTAGAAAAGGAATCATTTCTTCTATGACTTCAGGATGAACAGGAGAAGTTGCAGCGTGATCTAAATAAACGTTTTTCATTCCTCATTTCCTTCCTATATATAAAACATGTAAGCGTCCTGTGCGCCCTCATCTTCATAGTTTGCCAAATCTTCAAGTGTTGTTGAATCTAGCACATCTTTTACAGCATCTCTGATTTTAATCCAAAGATTTCTTTTCGCAGGCTCTTCGTCATCCAAAACTTCAACGGGAGAGATCGGTCCTTCAAGCACACGGATGATATCACCAGCAGTAATCGTGGATGCTTCTTTAGCCAGCATGTAACCACCATACGCACCGCGAATACTCTTAACGAGTCCTGCATTTCTTAGCGGGGCGATAAGCTGCTCTAAATAATGTTCAGATAGACTATATTCTTTTGCGATTAGTTTCAATGCGATCGGACCTTCACCGGATCTCTTTGCTAATGCCATCATGATGGTTAATCCGTACCGACCTTTTGTTGATATCTTCATATTGTTCACTCCGTTCTAAAACAAACTTCACTAATTTTTGGCAATACGGAAGGGTCCTGCCCACGATTGCTCCTATCGTTACACAAAAAAGGATCGTTCCGAACGAAACGGGTCCTTTTAACATCCAACCAAAAAACAGAACAACAAATTCCATTAAAAGTCGAATATTTGAAACTTTCATTCCCGATTTTTCTGTAAGAGCCAGCATCAGACTATCTCTTGGTCCTGCGCCGCAGTCTGATGAAATATATAGCCCGATTCCAAAACCTAAAATTAAGATTCCGATGATTAAGAACATCCATTTCCCAAAACCTGTTACAGGATCATGAAAAAAAGGAAGCCATAAATAAAAGTCAATAAACAAACCAACAGACACCATATTTAAAAAGGCACCTGATTGTGGTTTCTTTTTTGTTAGTAAGGATGTAGCTAAGATGACGAAGAATCCCATGATGATCGACCATGTTCCGATCGATAGCCCGAACTGTGCAAACAGTCCGATATGAAGAACGTCCCACGGAGCACTTCCGAGGTCTGCCTTAATCATAAGCGCGATTCCGAAGGCCATAATAAATAATCCAATAAAGAATACAGACCACTGAAACAAAAATTTGTTCCATCTTGAATGCTTTTGGTCTTTCACTGTGCAAAATCCTTCCCTATTAAGTTGTCTCAATTCGGTTAATTCCATAAATCTAAAGCTTATTATAGCATGAAATCATTTCAACTTGCATGATGTACTATTGTATAGTATTGTCATATGACGATTAGAACAAGTGTACGGAAGGATGATTGTAATGGACTTGTTTTCTTATAAAGATGAAAGCTCCCATTCTTTAAAAAGACCTCTTGCTAACCGCATGCGTCCAAGAAAAATAACGGAATTTATCGGCCAAGAGCATATTGCTGGAGAAGGTAAGCTATTAAGACGAGCGATCGAAGCCGATCAACTCACACCGATGATCTTTTTTGGACCTCCCGGAACGGGCAAAACGACTTTAGCAAAAATTATAGCGAATTCTACATCTGCATGGTTTGAACAACTCAATGCTGTTACGTCTGGAGTGGCTGATCTTAAGGTCATCATGGGAGCTGCGAGAGAACGATTATTATTAGAAGAAAAAAAGACGGTCCTCTTTATCGACGAGATCCACCGTTTTAACAAAAGTCAGCAAGATGCGCTCCTTCCTTACGTGGAAGACGGATCGGTTATCTTAATTGGTGCAACAACAGAAAGCCCGATGTTTGAGATCAACCCCGCTCTTCTATCTAGATCTCGGTTGTTTCGTTTTGAACCGCTAACAGATGAACATATAGCGAAAGTGATCGGGCAAGCTCTTTCTGATAAAGAGAGAGGATATGGTAAGCATCCGATCACCATGGAAAAGAATGCAATAGATCATGTCGTATCTATTTCAAACGGAGATGCAAGAACAGCACTTAATGCGGTAGAACTTGCTGTGTTAACAACGAAACCAGACAAAGACGGCAACATCACGATCACACTTGAGATCGCTGAAGAATCTATTCAACAAAGAGTCCTTCAATATGATAAAAAGGGAGACAACCATTATGATACAGTCTCCGCTTTTATTAAAAGCATCCGTGGTTCAGATCCTGATGCAGCTCTATATTGGCTGGCGAAAATGATTTATGCTGGCGAAGATCCTCGATTTATTGCTCGGCGCTTACTCGTTCATGCCGCAGAAGACGTCGGTCTCGCTGACCCAAACGCTTTGCTTGTTGCACATGCCGCTAGTTATGCAGCTGATTTTATCGGTATGCCTGAAGCTCGTATCCCACTTGCAGAAGCCACATTATACTTAGCTACTGCTCCTAAAAGCAATAAAGTAATAACAGGAATCGATAAAGCACTTGATGCTGTCAAAAAAGAAAAAACCGGTCTCGTTCCGATTCATCTTCGGGATGCTCATTATAAAGGAGCAAAACAGCTTCAACATGGCGAGGACTATAAATATCCTCATAACTTTGAAGATGGGTACGTACCACAAGAATATTTACCAAAACATCTGCAGGGTAAGACTTTTTATGAGCCTACTGAACGTGGATTCGAAAAGAATATAAAGAAGCGTCTAGACTATTTTGATAATCGCAAGAAAAAGGGAAAGTAAATCTATGAGACTTTATAACTTAGCAAACTAGCAAAAGTTCTTCAGTTGTGTGTATAGGATTCTCTCTGATTGGTAAACATGAAAATATCAAATGAATATTTTTGTAGCTAAGGAGAGGATTACCTTGTCAAAAATCAGACAGGACGCCTGGTCAGAAGAAGACGATCTATTGCTTGCCGAAACGGTCTTACGCCATGTGCGTGAGGGAAGCACACAGTTGCATGCTTTTGAAGAGGTTGGAGATAAATTAGAACGTACGAGTGCAGCAGTTGGTTTTAGATGGAATGCCATCGTGAGAAAAAAATACGAGCAAGCATTAAAGATTGCTAAAAAGCAAAGAAAAGAACGTCAGCGTGCGCTAGCAAGGTCACAGCAGCAACAACAGCCTAAACCTGTAGCTAAACCTGCACAAACGATAAGTAATACACCACAGATGCACGATGATGAAACCTATCATCCAGAAGAATTCTTTAGAACACCATTTTCGTATGAAAGAAACACATCAGCACCAGCTCCTGTTGCTTCGCCACCTGCTGTTCAAGAACAACCGAGTTATGTTCAGCAAACTGAAGCAGAAGCACCAGAAGTTACGAGCTTACAAGGAGCACAACAGCCTTCATCACCGAATACCTATCGTCAGCCATCACAAGCTAGTAATGAAAGTAGTCTTACACTTGATGAAGTCATAGATTTTCTGAGTGGATTAAAGCGAAACGGTATGTCGAGCGGCAAGCTCGTTCAAGAAAACATGGAACTTCGCCTTCAGATGAACGAGTTAATGCAGCAGAACAAAGTGATGAAAGATCAGCTAGCTGTTCTTGAGAAAGAGCATCAAACGGTTCAGGAAGATTACCAAGCACTCATCCAAATTATGGACCGTGCAAGAAAAATGGTACTCTTTCAAGACGAAGATGCGAATCCGAACGTTACCTTCCGCATGGATAAGAACGGAAATCTAGAGAAACTAGCAAAATAAAATTAGATGACTCATAGGGTTAAACGCTAACTCACATGAGTCATTTTTTGTGTTGATGTTCGCTATAACAGAAAAAAGTCCTGACTTTGATCAGTCAGAACTTTTTATATTTATCGTACTCTTTCAATCTTTATATGGTTATCTTCAATAATTTTGTTAATCACGTAACCTGCCATGTAAAGTCCTGAAACAGATGGTACGAATGCGTTTGAAGATGGCGGCATCTTCGCCTTTCGAATGCCAGGAGCGTTCTCAGGTACGATTTCTTTCCGAATCTCTTCGCGGATCTGGATTGGTTTTTCATCAGAGAATACGACCGGTATTCCTTTTGTGATTCCTTCTTTTCTTAGACGCTGGCGAATGACCTTAGCGATTGGGTCATAGCTCGTCTTAGAGATATCAACGATTTGAAGACGTGTTGGATCCAGTTTGTTCGCAACTCCCATGCTCGAGATGATCGGAATTTTGCGGTTCAAACATTCTTTCATAAGGTGGATCTTATAGGAGATCGTATCCGATGCATCGACTACAAAATCAAGTCCATATTCAAAGATTTGTTCATATGTTTCTTCTGTATAGAACATCTTAAGAGCGATAACTTCACACTCTGGATTAATAAGCGCAATTCTTTCTTTCATAAGATCTACCTTTGGCTGTCCAACGGTATTTACAAGTGCATGTATTTGACGATTCACATTCGTGATATCGACGTCATCTTTATCGATAAGGATCAAACGTCCAACTCCTGAGCGAGCTAGTGCTTCAGCCGAAAAGGAGCCTACTCCCCCGATTCCAAGCACTGCGACAGTTGAGTTCTTTAAGACCTCTATCCCATCTTTTCCAATGGCAAGTTCATTTCTTGAGAACTGATAAAGCATATATAACGAAATCTCCTTTCAGACGTGCACATAAAATAAAGAAAATGCATCTTTATCAGCATATCCACTTTTGAAAACAAAATCAATATGCTTACTTGGTTTTTTTCGCACAAAAAAATGAGCCCCAAAAATGCCGTATACCCTTAGTTTTGAACCTGCTCTCGCAGGTGGGTGCCCTGTTTCGCATTTTGTCCGTCCCCTAGCTTTCAGGGCATGGACGCTGTGTGAAAACACAAACTCCCTAATACTTAATGTTGGCTCAAAACTTTCGGGTTGTTAACGGTCACCATAGGACCCATCGCTTAAATTCATACTATCACACGAATAAATCAAATACAAGACAAAATGTGTCTCTTTATAAAACGATTCGTATTTTTCTAAATATTCACTTACTTGCTTTCTTGCTTCACTTTTACAGATAGATGAAGTTCATCAAGCTGCTTTTCATTTACAGCCGATGGTGCATTCGTCAATAGGCACGATGCAGAAGCTGTTTTCGGAAAAGCAATCGTGTCTCTTAAGTTACTTCTTCCTGCCAGTAGCATCACCATTCGATCTAGCCCTAACGCAATACCACCATGTGGAGGCGTTCCGTATTCAAATGCCTCTAATAGGAATCCAAACTCTTCGCGTGCTGCTTCCTCGGTGAATCCTAATGTTTTAAACATTTTTTCTTGAACGTCACGTTGGTAGATACGCTGAGATCCACCGCCTAGCTCATATCCGTTAAGAACTAAGTCGTACGCTTGTGCTCTTACTTCAGCAGGGTTGGAATCCATCAGGTGTAAATCTTCTGTCTTCGGCATTGTGAATGGATGGTGAAGCGCCACAAAACGATCTGCATCCTCATCGTATTCAACTAGCGGGAAATCAACGACCCACAGGAAATTGTATTTAGATTGATCGATCAGATCTAAATCTTTTGCTAGCTTTTGTCTTAATGCACCTAAGCTGTCTGCTACTACGGACGGTTTATCTGCTACAAACAACAACAGATCTCCTTCTTCTGCTTGTAGCGCGTTCATTATGTTAGCCGCATCTTCTTCGTTAAAGAACTTTGAAATAGGTCCTTTTAATCCTTCAGCTTCTACTTTCATCCAAGCAAGACCTTTTGCTCCATATCGAGCAGTGAATTCAGTCAGACCATCGATGTCTTTTCTAGAATAGTTTGCTGCTTTACCTTTAACGTTGATCGCTTTAACTTGCCCACCGTTTTCAACTGCTGCTGCAAATACTTTAAATCCAGAATTCTTAACGATCTCTGAAACATTGATAAGTTCAAGACCGAAACGCGTATCTGGTTTATCAGAACCATAACGGTCCATTGCTTCTTTATATGTCATTCTTGGGAACGGTTTTGGAATCTCTACACCTTTTACTTTTTTCACGAGCCCTGTCATCATCTCTTCCATCATGGCTAAAAGAGGTTCTTGACCCATAAATGAAGTTTCGATATCGACTTGTGTAAATTCAGGCTGACGATCTGCACGCAAATCTTCGTCTCTGAAACAACGAACGATCTGGTAGTATTTTTCAAAACCTGAAACCATCAATAGCTGTTTAAATAATTGTGGAGATTGCGGTAATGCATAGAATTCTCCTGGGTGCACACGGCTCGGTACTAGATAGTCACGCGCTCCTTCTGGTGTGCTCTTCGTAAGCATCGGTGTTTCCATCTCCATAAATTCATCGTTCTCAAGGAAGTTACGGATATAGCGAGTTACTTCATGTCTCATCTTCAACGTTTCCTGCATGATCGGACGTCGAAGATCAAGATAGCGATATTTCAGACGAATGTCTTCTGTAATATCCATATCTTCACTGATAGAGAAAGGCGGTGTTTTTGCACTGTTTAAAATCTTGACTTCTTCTCCAGAGATTTCAATCTTACCGGTATTCATAGCTGGGTTAACCGTACTTGGGTCACGCTCAAGAACGTTTCCTGTGATCGTAAGTACATATTCACTTCTTACTTTTTCAGCCGTTTCTAATGCTTCAGGTGATACTTCTGGTGAAAAGACGATTTGTACTACACCAGAACGGTCACGAAGGTCGATGAAGATCAATCCGCCTAAGTCACGTCTTTTTTGTACCCAACCTGTTATTGTTACTTTTTCACCGATATATTGTTCTGTAATCTTTCCGCATTGATGTGTGCGATATTCCATGAGATGTGTCCTCCTTATTTACGTTGCTTTTAAAAATGTGCTCAACTCTTCAATCGCTACTTCCGACTGTTCTCCGGAATCCATATTCTTCACGTTGATGATTCCTTTAGATAGTTCTTCTTCACCTAAAATAGCTACAAACTTTGCTTTTAATCGGTCAGCTGCTTTAAATTGTGCTTTCATCTTTTTATCTAAATAATCTTTGTCACTCTTAATCCCTGCTTGACGAAGCTGACTTAAGATCGCTACTGATTTTTGCTTCGCTTCGTCACCTAGTGCTACAACGTAACAATCTAAGTCTTCTTCTGTTTCAAGTGTGATGCCTTCTGCTTCAAGTGCTAATAACAAACGTTCTAAGCTCATCGCAAATCCGATGCTTGGTGTAGCTGGTCCTCCAAGATCTTCAACAAGACCATTGTATCTGCCGCCTCCACTAAGCGTTGTGATGGCACCAAAACCTTCAGCTTCACTCATGATCTCAAATGCAGTGTGGTTATAATAATCAAGTCCACGTACGAGTGTAGGATCGATCACATACTCGATGTTCATGGCATTCAAGCTGTTTTTTACTTCTTCAAAATACGTTTTTGATTCTTCGTTTAAGTGTTCAAGGATCGATGGAGCGCTCTTCATTAGTTCATGATCTCGGTCTTTTTTACAATCTAGAATTCTTAAAGGATTCTTCAATAATCGATTTTGGCAATCGGAACAGAACTCATTGATTCTTGGCTCAAAGTGTGCGATCAAAGCTTCCTTATGAGATTTACGGCTGTCAGCATCTCCTAACGTATTCAACACAAGTCGGAGCTTTTTTAACCCAAGCTCTTTGTAAACAGTCATCGCAAGCGAGATTACTTCTGCATCAATTGCAGGATCCGCTGAACCCATCGCTTCAATACCGAACTGTACAAATTGACGATATCGACCAGCTTGTGGTCTTTCATAACGGAACATCGGCTGGATGTAAAATAGTTTTACAGGCTGGCCGGGTAGTCCGAACATTTTATTTTCAACATAAGAGCGAGTTACAGGTGCTGTTCCTTCTGGTCGAAGAGTTAAGCTACGGTCGCCTCGATCATTGAATGTATACATCTCTTTTTGAACGATATCTGTTGAGTCGCCTACACCCCTTTGAAACAGATCTGTGTGTTCAAAGATCGGCGTTCGAATCTCTTTATAATTGAATCGCGCTGATACTTCTTTTGCTTTTTGTTCGATCAGCTGCCATTTTTCTACTTCTCCTGGGAGTATATCTTTCGTTCCCCTTGGAATATTAATACTCATTTTCTTTCATCCTCCCGTTTTTTACATGTTGGTTAAAATCATGTTTTCGCGTATTCTGTTGGTTTTTTTGAAAGTGTTGATTTCCGCTCCAGATGCTCGCTTTCCGCGGGGTGTGCGGTGAGCCTCCTAGCGCTATGCGCTGTTAGGAGTCTCACATCTTGCGCTCCAATCAACGTGTCAAAGAAGAGAGTCGAAAACAATCTCATTAAGGTACAAAATTTTAGAAAACAACCAAATAAAAAAATCCCGTCCCTTATGAAATTAGTCATTTCATAAGGGACGGGATTTCCCGCGGTGCCACCCTGCTTCGAAGCTATAAAAAGCTTCCTCATTATGCAAGTAACGATTGCCCACGTGTAACTCTACTGAGGTCAAAACTTAACCGTTCGAATTAAAACCTATGAAGTGTCTTTCACTTTATCATCAGGGAGAGATACTTTCAGCCATGGTATCTCATCTCTAACCCTGTGGGGTAAAGCTACTTTTCTTCGTCATCAGTTTTCATTTTGGAATTGTAGATTATCATACTTTTAGATGGGGTGTGATGTCAATAGTTTTCGCGTTTTATTTTTTTCTTTAACTGATTCACTTGATATAGATTCATTCCAAACTCTTCAGCAAGTTCCATCGTGTTTGCTGATTTTTCAAGAGAAAGAAAATCATGAAAGCTCAACTGCTTCCATTGAGGGACCTCTTCAATGCCTTTCCGGTTCTGCCTCATAAAAAATCCTCCACCTTTTTTGATTTAGTCTTTCCATCAAGGCGGAGGTTTCATTCAAGATTATTATATTTTAGAGTCCATGATTAAGGTTACCGGTCCATCATTCGTAAACGAGACATCCATCATCGCGCCAAATACACCTGTTTCCACATGTACACCTAAACTTTTTAGCTTGTCATTAAAATAGTCATACATTGTGATAGCATGATCTGGTTTAGCAGCATCCATGAAGTTTGGACGTCTTCCCTTTTTCGTGTCACCGTATAACGTGAACTGTGAAATAGAAAGGATACTTCCTTCTGTATCCTTTAAAGAAAGATTCATCTTTTCATTTTCATCTTCAAATATGCGAAGATTTACGATCTTTTCTGCTAGATAATCCGCATCTTTTTCTGTATCTTCATGTGTGACACCAACTAAGAGCACAATGCCTTTATCAATTCTGCCTTTTACTTCAGAATCCACTAAGACCTTCGCCTCTTTGGAACGCTGTAATACTATTTTCATTGCAGAATCACTTCCTTAACTCCTATTGCATCAATCTTCTAACCGCATATATGTCAGGAATTCTTTTAATTCGTTCGACCACTTTTTGAAGGTGGCTGACGTTGTGAATCGAGATCGACATACTGATCGTTGCCATCTTGTTGCGATCTGACTTGCCGCTTACGGCTGTAATATTCGTTTTCGTTTCTGCAACTGCATGCAGAACCTCATTTAGAAGGCCGCGACGATCAAAACCATTAATCTCAATATCGACGTTATAATTTTTTGGTTGCTCTAAATTGCCTTCCCATTCAACCGGTAAGAGCCGTACTTGTGCATCTTCGTTGTGTACATTGACACAATCCTCACGGTGAACAGAAACACCACGACCTTTTGTGATATAACCAACAATGTCATCTCCAGGCACTGGATTACAACATTTAGATAAACGAATCAGCATGTTATCAATGCCTTTAACTACGATACCAGAATCTGTTCTTCGTTTTGGTTCCGGCTTTTCAGCGGAATCTCTAATCGCATCAAGTAACTCAGAATTATCCGGATCCTGCTCTTTTTTGCGTCGAACTTTATCCGTTAATCGAGTAGCGATCTGTGCTGCGGTAATGCCGTTGTATCCTACAGCAGCGTACATATCTTCTTCGCCTGCAAAGTTATACTTTTGGGCGACATATTGAATGTTATCATTCGTAAAAATGTCTTTCAGATCGTATCCGCGATTCTTGATTTCTTTTTCAACAAGCTCTTTACCTTTTGCGACGTTCTCTTCTCTTCTCTCACGCTTAAACCATTGACGAATCTTGTTTTTCGCATGAGAACTCTGGGTGATCTTCAGCCAATCCTGACTCGGGCCGTAGGAATGTTTGCTCGTTAAGATCTCGATAATATCTCCCGTTTTCAAACGATAATCTAACGTAACCATCTTTCCGTTAACTTTTGCACCGATGCATCTGTTACCAATCTCGGTATGAATGCGATACGCAAAATCAATAGGAACCGATCCTGACGGCAGCTCATAAACATCTCCCTTTGGAGTGAACACGAACACCATATCAGAGAAAAGGTCGACCTTAAGTGATTCCATAAATTCTTCAGCATCCACAACATCGTTTTGCCATTCAAGAATTTCACGGAACCATGTTAATTTATTTTCAAATGAGCTCACAGGTGCTTTCGTTGCACCCTCTTTGTATGCCCAGTGGGCTGCAATCCCGTATTCAGCTACGCGATGCATATCAGACGTTCTGATCTGGACCTCCAAAGGATCGCCTTTTGGTCCGATTACCGTCGTATGAAGAGACTGGTACATATTTGCTTTTGGCATAGCGATATAATCTTTAAAACGGCCAGGCATCGGCTTGTAAGCCGTATGGATGATACCAAGGGCTGCATAACAATCTTTAATATTCTGAACGATAATACGAACAGCTAAAAGGTCATAGATCTCATTGAACTGTTTTCCTTGTTTTGCCATTTTTCGATAGATGCTATAGATATGTTTCGGTCTTCCAGAGATATCAACTTGAATGTTAACTTCTTTAAGCTTGCTCTTCATCTCATCCATCACTTGATGAACATACTCTTCCCGTTCAGCACGCTTTTGCTGCATCAAGTTAACGATTCTATAGTATTGCTGTGGATTTAGGTATCTTAAAGAAACATCTTCAAGCTCCCACTTTATTGTAGAAATCCCAAGGCGATGGGCAAGCGGAGCGAAGATCTCAAGTGTCTCATTCGCTTTTTGAATCTGTTTTTCTTTTGGCATATGCTTTAATGTGCGCATATTGTGAAGACGATCAGCTAACTTGATCAAGATACAACGAATATCTTGTGCCATAGCGACAAACATCTTCCGATGGTTCTCAGCCTGCTGCTCTTCTTTTGACTTGAACTTGATCTTCTTCAGCTTCGTAACACCATCAACAAGCATTGCCACTTCTTCATTAAATTGAGTGGAAATATCCTTGAGTGTGATGGGTGTGTCTTCGACTACATCATGAAGAAACCCTGCTGCTACAGTCACAGGATCCATCTGCAGGTTCACCAGAATTGCTGCTACTTCAACAGGATGATGAATATAGGGCTCTCCCGATTTACGGAATTGTCCCTCGTGTGCATTCTTTGCGTATTCATAAGCCTTCGTGATGAAGCTTAAATCGTCTTTAGAAAGATAGCTCTCCGCTTTTTGCAATACTTCCTCAATCGTCATGGAATCACCTTACGTTGTCATTGTATATTGCTTCTATTATCGTTAAATTGGTCCTTCATGTAAAGCAAAAAAACGAAATTTGTCGAATGATTGGGCAGATTTTGTGACAGGATTGTAAAAAAAACGCTTTTTTTGAAAGTAGTTGATTTCCGCTCCAGGTGCTTCGCTTTCCGCGGGGCGACCGGTGAGCCCCTTGCCGCTTTGCGCCGTTAAGGGTCTCACCTGACCGCTCGTCCCGCAGGAGTCTCGCCACCTTCCGCTCCAATCAACTTGCAATGAAGTAAAAAAATATCGCAAACCTATTAGAAAAGCACTTAAAAAAGAGCTCCTCAAAAAGGAACTCTTTTATTTATTAGTATTGAGTTAATGTGAAGATATCATAACCTGAAAGTTTCTTACGGCCATCTAAGTAAGTAAGTTCGATCATGAATGCGATTCCTGCTACTACTCCACCAAGCTCTTCTACAAGCTTGATCGTTGCTTCGATCGTTCCACCTGTTGCGAGTAGGTCGTCTGTGATCAAGACTCTTTGTCCTGGTTTGATCGCGTCTTTATGCATCGTTAAAACATCTTTACCATACTCAAGACCATAATCAACTTTGATTACTTCACGAGGAAGTTTTCCTTCTTTACGGACAGGGACGAATCCTAATCCTAACGTGTAAGCTACAGGGCAGCCTACGATAAATCCACGTGCTTCAGGTCCGACGATTACATCAACCTGTTTTTCTTTTGCGTATACAGCAATGTCATCCATCGCTTGTTTATATACTGCACCATCAGACATTAGTGAAGTAATATCTTTAAAACGAATGCCTTCGATTGGGAAGTTCTCTACTACTGAAATAAACGGCTTATAATCCATGAATCTTGCCTCCTGAAAATTACAAACTGGCTTTTGGCCGTGTTTGTTCTGTAAACCAGCTTTTTAAAGAATGATAAGAAGAGTAAACGAGCTGATTTTCTATGTCCGCTTGTTCAAACTTTTTCTGATAGGTTTCAGAGCTTTCTAATTCTCGTTTGCTAGGTTCTTTGTTAATGAAAATAACACCATCGTCTATTGTAACAAAATCCAGCTCAAAAAACACCTTTGACATGAAATCTATTGTTTCTTTTGACCAGCCTTTCCATTTCGCTAGTTCTGCACCATCTCTCTTCACATTAAAGGTTTTCCTTTTTGCAAGAAATCCATAAAACCATTTGAAGTGCTCTCTCGTTGGTAGAGTCGTGAAAAAGTGCTCAGTACTCTGATGAAAAACCGCATAGATCCTTGAAGGTTCACCGATGGTTTCCAACCATTCAGAAAAGCGAGTTAGAGAAGGAGGAACATCCAAGAAAACTAAGTTTTTTCCAGTAAAATAGTCTTCTGGCAGAGTTAATAACTCATCTTCACCAATCACTTGATCAGATAGCCCCTCAAAATCTTTGTGCTTTAATGTTTCTTCTTCAAACGCGATAAAACATGTTTTAGAGTACGGTAGACCGATCAATCTTTTCCCCGCATCTTTAAGACCTCTATAATCAAACAGTTGAAAATGGTTTACAGAAAGATCTTCTAGCAGCAGCTGAGGTTTTCTATAACCGTTCCATTCGTTTAGTTGAATCTGTCCAACGATAGAAATCAACGAATAAGGAGTCATCTCTTCTAACAAGCTACCTTTTTGAAAGCCTATGCAATCTAGAACCGATAACTCACCATTGCCTACCTGCAACTTGAGATGATTTGATTGACTACCTATTTTTTTCATCTCACGGATCGGGACTTCTTCAACCATTACGCGAGGCGATGGATTTCCAACACCGAAAGGAGCTAACGTACTTAATAGCTCAACTGTTTCTAGAGAAATCTCATTTAATCTAGCTGTGAGATCAATCGTTGTAACAGGAAGATAATCCTCTGGCTGTAAACAGTCCTTAGCTTGCTGGATGAGCCTCTTTCTTAATTCATCGACATCATGCATAGAAAGTGTCATTCCGGCTGCCATCGGATGTCCACCGAAATGAGGAAGAATGTCCCTAGATCCTGAAAGGTTCTCAAACATATCAAATCCTTTGATGCTTCGCGCTGATCCTTTTGCCGTTTCTTTTTCAGGGTCCAAACACAGCACGATCGTAGGACGATAAAATTTTTCAACCAATCGGGAGGCAACGATTCCAATCACTCCTGGGTTCCAGCCCTCTTTGGCAAGGACTAGCACTTCATTCTCGTCCGGAGGGTAAAGTTCTTCGACCATCGCAATCGCTTCTTTTGTAATCTCGTTTACGATTCCTTGACGTTCTTTATTTACAGAATCGATTTCTTGTGACAACATGGCCGATTCTTCACGATCACGTGAAGTAAACAGCTCCACCACCGGCATCGCTGAACCAAGTCTTCCTGCTGCATTCACTCGTGGGCCGATCGCGAACCCTACATCTTCCGCTGTAAGTTCTTTTTCATAAAGACCCGCTACTTTTAGTAGTTCTTGCAATCCGATCTTATCCGTTTTCGAGAGTGCTTCTATCCCTAGTTTCGCAATCACCCTATTTTCATCAACAAGCGGTACAAGGTCCGCTATTGTCCCAATGCATGCGTAATCAAGCAAATGTAGCGGCGGTTTACCGTGAAGAGCATGTGCTACTTTAAAAGCTACTCCTACACCTGCAAGACCTGAGAATGGATATGTGCAGCCTGGTTTCTTAGGATTGATAATGCTATAAGCATCTGGCAATACAGGAGGTGCTTCATGATGATCCGTAATAATAAAATCAAGCCCGATTTCTTTTGCGATATTTGCTTCGTGCACAGCTGAGATTCCTGTATCAACGGTTACCACAAGTGAATAACCATCGTCTTTCGCTTTTCTTAAGGCTGGCTCATTTGGACCATAGCCTTCTGTAAAGCGGTTAGGGATATAATAGTCAAACTGTGCTCCTAGTTCTTTTAGTGCATAATACATCACCGTCGTACTGCTAACTCCATCTGCGTCATAATCGCCAAAAATTAAAATCTTTTCTTTAGATTCTATAGCTCTATGTATCCGCTCAACACTCTCTTTCATCCCATCCATCAAGAACGGATCATGAAATTGGTTGATATCTATTTTTAAAAATGCTTCTGCTTTCTCTAACGTTTCAATTCCTCTGACAACCAGTAGATTCGCGATCAGAAGAGGGATATCTAATTCTTGTGACAACCATTTTGCCTTGTCTTCCGATGGTTCTTGAATCTCCCACCTTGTTCTAGGCTCCAACATAAAAATCACCTCTTAACCTATTCATTATACAAAACAGGATAAGAGGTGACAATTTATGAATGATATTTACATTAAATTTCTGGCTCGGCCTCAACTGGACGTGTCTTTTTCGATTTCATCTGTCGTGATTTCATAACGTACCACAACTGAGAAGCAATAAAGATGGAAGAATATGCACCAAAAGTAAGACCGATCAACAAGGCGATCGAGAAGTTTCTGATCGAATCAGCTCCAAAGATCAATAGCGCAACTGCTGCGATAATAACAGTTAGAACGGTATTAATCGAACGACCCAACGTCTCATGAATACTTCTGTTTACGATTTCAGCCAGTTTTTCTTGCGTTCTTACTTTTTCAAGTTTCATGTTCTCACGAATTCGGTCGAACGTTACAATCGTATCGTTGATGGAATAACCAACGATCGTTAGAACAGCTGCGATAAACGGCAGGTCTACTTCAATTCTAAACATGCTAAAGATCGCTACGATCATAAAAGCGTCATGTAATAGAGCAACAACAGATGCAACAGCCATGCTCCATTCAAAGCGGAAGGCTACATAGATGATAATACCAACAGAAGCGATAAGCACGGCATAAAAAGCATTTTGTGCCAACTCACGACCAACCGTTGGCGTAACAGTACTGATACTCGGTGGTTCTCCGTACTTTTCTTCAAAATGAGTGTTGATTTTCGCTACTTCGTCTTTTGACAGAGCACCTTTAAAGGAAACATTTGCTTGATCGTTTTTCCCTGCAAGAACGACTCCTTCAGGTTCAAGACCAAGAGACTTAAACTCTTCTTCTACACTTTCATTTGTAAGTGTTTCATTCGCTTGAATATTTACGCGTGATCCACTATCAAAATCAATTCCTAACTTCAATCCAGCTGTAAGCAAGAAAACAATTCCAACAACCGTAAGGAGAGTAGAGATGATGAAGTAAAGGTTTCTGTTTTTTACAAAATCGTATTTAAAGCTCACGGATGTCACTCTCCTTTACACCAAACAAGCCTGGCTTCTTATCCATAACACGAGACTGTACCCATAAACCAAGGAAAAGTCTTGTTCCGAAAACGGCCGTTATGAAACTTGCCAAAACTGAAATAATTAGAACTAACGCGAATCCTTTTACTGAGCTTGTTCCATATGCAAATAGAACAGCTGCTGCAAGGATTGTTGTAATGTTTGCATCAAAAATCGTAGTGAATGAACGACGATTTCCAGCTTTAAACGCACTTAATACGGATTTCCCGCTTCTTATTTCTTCTTTTATTCTTTCGTACGTGATGATGTTAGCATCAACCGCCATACCTACCCCAAGAATAAGCGCTGCAATCCCCGGAAGCGTTAATACCCCGTTCATCAGATAGAAAATAGCGAGGATCAACCAAATATAGATGGATAGCGTAATAACTGCAATGATTCCAGGCACACGATAGAAGATCAGCATGAATAAAAAGATCACTGCAATTCCGATAAAGCCGGCAAATATAGTTTCGTTTAATGCTTTCTCACCGAACTTCGCTCCAACTGATGTAGAATACACTTCATCAAGTTTAACTG
Source organism: Fictibacillus halophilus (assembly GCF_016401385.1). NCBI lineage: Bacteria > Bacillati > Bacillota > Bacilli > Caryophanales > Fictibacillaceae > Fictibacillus > Fictibacillus halophilus. The sequence goes on from NZ_JAEACF010000001.1 coordinate 2,114,614, forward strand.
GCAAAGCTCCAGCGTTTAAAATTTTCGCTAAACTCTGTGCTTCTTCAACAGAAAACTGCCCTGTTATCGTTACAACGTCGTCAGTAAGAACTTCTCTTACATAAGGAGCAGAAATATACTTTGGTTGTTTACCAGCGAGTTCTTTCTTCTGTTCTTCTTTAAAAGAATCACCTTTTTCATAATCCAGCCAGATAACTAATAAATTTTCTCCCTGTGGCTGACGATTAAGAACTTCTTCTGTAATCTTAGCAAACTTATTAGCGTCTTTTAACTTCAATGAAACGATCGGCTTATTATTTTGAGACTCGAACGTTTGTTTAGCACCGTTTCCTACTAAATCAGATCCATCTAATAAAACTTTATCGTCCACATCTCGGAAGGTTAACTCCGCTTGTGTAGATAATAGTTCACGTGCTTTGTTCTGATCGGTTACACCAGCAAGCTGAACACGAATTCTGTTGTCTCCTTCGATCTGAATCTCAGGCTCAGAGACACCTAATACGTTGATACGGCTGTTTAACGCTTCAACCGTACTCTTTAATGTTTCCTGTGTTATTTTTTGATCTTTTTTCACAGGTTCAACATCGTAAAGTACTTCAAATCCCCCTTGGAGATCTAGTCCAAGCTTTGTACCTTTTACGATCTTTTCTGTTGTAAGCCCAATTAGTGCTGCAAACATGATAAGCACAACAAAAAAGATGACGATCTTACTCCTTTTTACCACTTCAAGAAACCTCCTTCATGCTGTATCAAAAGACAACACTATGTATAAGTACGAATACTAACCCTTCCCATTATAGCGATTGTTGTTTTTTTCTGTCAATTTGTCCTGTGAATGTTCATAAATAAAACATAATAAATATAGCTTAACAAAAGAACAAGGCTGCCCAAAAGTAAGTTCTACTCTTGAGTCAGCCCCTCTTCTTTATATGAGCGTATCGTTAGCCACGTCATAAAATCATTTAGTGAAAGAGCTAAAATGGTGTCAACCAACGCGTAGAGACGAGGCTCAACTTTCTTTTTCTTTAATTTTGATTGAACACATTCCCATATTTCCTCTTCTGTTACACTTTCATACCCCAAATAATGAAATTCTTCTTTTTTGCTTTTTACTGCTGGCTTAACTTCATTCTTCCAATCCGAAAAATGCGTATTCTCCAATTGACTTTCTCTCCTTTCGAGATGAAACAAGCTGTCATGACTGTTCACTGTACCTGCATATAGTGATATATAAGATTGTCCAAGAAAGGACAGGTTAAGATGACAAAACAAACACTCGTGCAAGGAACGCTCCTGCTCATAATAGCAGGACTTGTAACCAAAATTCTCGGTTTCGTTAATCGTATCGTCATGGCTCGTGTCATGGGTCACGAAGGTGTTGGCCTCTACATGATGGCAGTCCCAACATTCTTACTAGCCGTAACATTAACAAGGCTTGGTCTGCCGATCGCCATATCCAAACTGGTTGCAGAAGCAGATGCGACAGGAGATCGTTCAAAAGTAAGAAAAATCTTGATCGTATCTTTAGCCATAACAGGTATTTTAAGCATTGTGATCACGATCGCTTTGTTTATTGCTGCCCCGTTATTAGCAGAATACTTCTTTACAGATGATCGTACGATTTGGCCGTTGCTCGCCATCGCACCTGTAGTTCCTGTCATCGCAGTCTCCTCCGTTTTGAGAGGGTATTTTCAAGGTCTGCAGAACATGCGACCGTCTGCTTACTCGCAGGTCATCGAACAGGTGGTCAGAATTGCTCTCGTCGCATTATTAACAGGTCTATTTTTGCCTTATGGCGTAGAATACGCTGCAGCTGGCGCGATGATCTCTGTTATTATCGGTGAACTCGCATCACTTCTTTATATGTTTTCCATGTTCAAAGTGAAAAAGAAGATGCGTATCCGAAAAGGTTTTTTTAAGCAGTTGAAGCAAGGTCATGAAACGATGAAAGACCTCCTGAATATCGCACTACCGACTACGGGAAGTCAATTGATCGGTTCTGTTTCCTACTTTTTTGAACCAATTGTTGTGGCAAACAGTTTAGCGATCGCTGGTATCACTACAGCTGTTGCCACCGCGCAATACGGAGAACTTGCAGGTTATGTTATCCCACTTTTGTTCCTGCCAACGTTCATTACGTATTCGCTTTCGATCTCTTTAGTACCTGCCATCAGTGAAGCGAACGCACAAAAAAAATACCACTTGATCGAGCATCGCTTGAATCAAGCGCTCAGACTCTCGATGTTATCTGGTGGTATTGCTGCGGTCATTATGTATGTTTATGCTGTCCCTATCATGGACTTAATGTATGATTCACCTGCATCCGCGTCATATGTAAAAATGATGACACCTTTTTTCTTTTTTCTTTACTTCCAAGGTCCATTGCAAGCTGTGCTTCAAGCATTAAATCTGGCACGCTCAGCGATGATCAACAGTCTTATCGGTGCTCTTGTCAAATTAACAGCCATATTTGCTCTAGCTACACGACCTGAGTTTGGAATTATGGGAGCAGCACTCGGAATCGTGATTAGTATCGTAGTCGTTACCCTGCTTCATTTTGCAACAGTCATCAAAGCAATCAGTTATACGATCGTAGTAAAAGATTTTGTCTTATGCCTGCTATCCATTTGCATTACAGGAGGAGGAGCCGTATATCTATATCGGTACATGATGCCTCAGTTTTCTCCACTACAAGGTCTAACGATATGTGTGGCTGCAACTTGCGCTATCTATTTGTTTGTTCTCATCTTCTTTAAGCTGTTAGGTAAAGAAGACCTTAAACACATACCTCTTATAAAGAGGTGGATCTAAAACAGCCTGATCGGCTGTTTTATTTTTTGCTATTCAATTCGTCGACATACAGTGTACCATCTTCATTCAGTGTACAGAACGAAATGTTCTTTATCTCTTTAAATCCTACTTTCTTCAACTCTTGCCTTAACCAAAATGTTGTCTTGTCCATCTTTTCAAGATTATCTTCTAAGATCTTTCCGTCCAAAATAAGAGGCATGATCATCTGGATCGGTGTATTTTCCGAATCCTCTTCCTTTTTGATAATGGAAAGTTTACCTGTTGTTTCTAAAATTCCAAATTCAACTTCGTTCAAGCTTCTAATATTGTTCTCGCGCAATTGTGTCAAAAGATCATCAAAGTTGTATCGTTGCTTCTTCATCTCATGTTCATCCACTTGTCCTTCTTTAATGATTAATGAAGGTTTACCGTCAACGATTTCTCTCATTCTCCTGCTCTTTAATGAGACAAGAGCTAATATGAGCTGGATGCTAAGCAAGACAAAGATGGACACGAGGGAATTTAACATGGGTATCGTTGGATCTTCGATAGAGATAACGGCTAGCTCTGCGATCATAATCGAGACAACAAAGTCTATGATTGATAACTTTCCCATCTCACGCTTACCCATCAATCGGAAGATCACCATGATTAAGAAATAGATAAAAAGGGTTCTGAAAATAATCGTATACAGTTCCATGATTCCCCTCCTTCCATAATACGTTCTAAGTTCATTCCATTAGTTAGTGTGGCACAGATATGAAAAAACATGATACGCAGGTTTTGCCAAATATAAACCAATGGAAACGAAAGGGAAAATACTTGCTTGTACTTCTATTTTTTACGGAGTCTGAATAAAGTATATAGAAAGCTTCTAGGGATAAGGAGGATCAAAGATGGGGATTAAACATATGGCTTCTTCTATGGGACGGGGTCTGATTGCAGTTCTACTAATGATCATGCTCTGCAGTTTAGTGCTCTCACTATTGCTGCGGTTTACAGGGCTGACAGAAGCGTCGTTAAAATGGGTAACAGTGGGTCTTTCTTTTTTATCATTATTTATAGGTGGATTGATATCTGGTAAGAAAGGACAAAGTAAAGGTTGGCTGTTAGGTGGCGGTACAAGTCTTTTGTTTTCTTTTCTTGTTTTTCTTATTCAATACTTAGGTTATCAAAGTACGTTTAACTCATCTCAGTATATGTATCATGGTCTCTTTCTTTTATTAGCGATTATCGGTGGTATCATGGGTGTTAACTTAAGCAGTCATAAACAAACATATAAATAAGACCCGTGTGAACGGGTCTTTTTGTTATAGTGCTGCTTCTTCTTTTACTTCACGGATCGCATTACGATCAAAAGTTAACTTTGCACCATCATTCGAACGAATAACAGCGATGTTATCATCGATGCTGTCTAGTGTTCCATGTAAGCCACCGATCGTTACAACTTTGTCGCCTTTTTTAAGGTTAGACTGCATCTCACGAACTGCTTTTTGTCTCTTTTGCTGCGGTCGGATCAATAGAAAATAAAAGATCGCAAACATCAAGATAATCGGCAAAATTCCTCCAAGGTTTCCCATACTATTTCACCCCTTTCTATAAGTTAAACATTTTCTTCTTTTAAAAATTACGCGCGTTTGGTTTATTAAATCCATACATTTCAAAGAATTCGTTTCTAAAATCAAGAAGTCTGTCTTCCATGATCGCTTGTCTTACTTGCTTCATTAAGTTTACCAAAAAATAAAGGTTATGGTAACTTGTTAATCGGAAACCAAATGTTTCGTTCGCCTTTACAAGGTGGCGAATATAAGCTCTTGAGTAAGTTCGACAAACATGGCAGTCGCATTTTTCGTCGATCGGACGGAAATCACGTGCATACTTCGCGTTACGAACCACAAGCCTTCCTTCACTCGTCATACATGTTCCATTTCTAGCGATACGAGTCGGAAGTACACAGTCAAACATGTCGATCCCGCGAATCGCTCCATCGATAAGCGAATCAGGAGAGCCTACTCCCATCAGATAACGAGGTTTGTTTTCTGGAAGATGAGGTGTTGTGAAATCTAAGACACGGTTCATCACATCTTTTGGTTCGCCTACTGATAGGCCACCAACTGCATAACCCGGGAAATCAAGCGATACAAGATCTCGTGCACTCTGTTTTCGTAGCTCTTCGTATTCTCCACCTTGTACGATACCAAAAAGGGCTTGATCTTCAGGTCTAGCATGTCCTTTTAAGCAGCGCTCAGCCCAACGACTTGTACGTTCTACAGAAGCTTTCATGTAATCATATTCTGCAGGATAAGGAGGACACTCATCGAACGCCATCATAATATCAGAGCCTAACGCGTTTTGAATCTCCATTGCTCCCTCAGGGCTTAAGAATAGCTTTTCACCGCTAAGGTGGTTTCTAAAGTGAACACCCTCTTCTTTGATCTCTCTCAGATCACTTAAAGAAAAGACTTGAAATCCTCCTGAATCCGTAAGTATCGGACGATCCCAGTTCATAAATTTATGAAGGCCACCAGCTTCTTTTACGATATCATGTCCAGGCCGTAACCAAAGGTGATACGTATTGCTTAGAATGATCTCTGCTCCAAGCTCTTTTAGCTCTTCTGGGCTCATCGTTTTTACCGTTGCTAATGTTCCCACTGGCATGAAGATAGGTGTTTCAAATGTTCCGTGCGGAGTATGAACTTTCCCTAATCTTGCACCTGATTGTTTGCACGTTTTTATTAATTCATACGTTACTGCTGGTTTCATCTTAAAATATATCCCCCTTAAAGTATAAGCATCGCGTCACCGAAACTGAAAAAGCGATACTTTTCTTCGACGGCTTCATGATATGCTCTTAAAACGAAATCTTTTGAGGCTAATGCGCTCACCAACATGATTAATGTTGATTTTGGTAGATGAAAGTTTGTGATCAATCCATCGATCGCTTTAAACGTATAACCAGGATAGATGAAAATATCTGTCCAACCAGAATCTTCTTCAAACTTGCCATCAAATTTATTCGCTACCGTTTCAAGTGTTCTTGTACTCGTCGTCCCAACGGTAATAATTCTTCCGCCAGCCTCTTTAACCTGATTTAACAGTTCAGCTGTTCCTTTTGTGACTTGGTAAAACTCTGCATGCATGTCATGCTCAAGTACATTTTCTACGCTAACAGGACGAAAAGTCCCTAGTCCGACGTGAAGAGTAATAAACGTAACATGTACACCTATAGATTTAATTTCTTCGATCAATTCCGTCGTAAAATGCAACCCAGCGGTTGGAGCAGCTGCAGAACCTTGATGTACAGCATAAACAGTCTGATAACGGTCTTTTTCTTCTAACTGCTCTTTAATATATGGTGGAAGAGGCATCTGACCAAGGTCATCGAGCAGTTCGTAGAAGATTCCATCATAGATAAATTTTAGCAGTCTGCCACCGTGGTCACTCTCACCTGTACAAACTGCTTTTAATCGTCCGTCTCCAAATGAAATTTCCGTTCCAGGTTTTATTCTTTTTGCTGGCTTAACAAGCGTTTCCCATGTGTCGTTGCCTTCTTCTTTTAAAAGAAGTACTTCAACTTTTCCACCTGTATCCGATTTTTGTCCAAAAAGTCTTGCAGGAAGAACACGTGTGTCATTTAAGACAAGACAGTCTCCTGCTTTTAAATAATTTTTCAGATCATAAAAATGTTTATGTTCAAGTGTCTCATGAGTTCTATCTAGGACCATCAACCTTGAGGAAGTTCGGTTCTCAAGCGGAGTTTGCGCAATTAATTCTTCAGGTAGATGAAAATCAAAATCATTTACGTTCATGTAATGTATTCCTGCTTTCTATATAGCACTTTTCTAAGTAAACTTTGCTCGTCTCCATGACAAGTTGATTGGAACGCAGGGTGCGAGACTCCTGCGGGATCAGTGTGACAGTTCAAAAAGCGATAGTGGCTCGTTCAGCTCCGAAAAGCGAAAGGCGAACGGTCTAAGAAGGCGTTTGTTTGCCTTCATGACCGATTGACTTTTGACCTCGAGGAGCTAGCCACTGTAGCTAGACAGGTGAGACTCCTAAAAGCGCATAGCGCTATGAGGCACACCCCGCGGAAAGCGAGCAACCTGGAGTGGAAATCAACCACTCCAAGAGCAAAGTTGCAATAACTTTCTATTTAAATCGACCTATGATCATGAAGATCAAGGAAAGTACAACACTGATGATAATGGACGTCATGATTGGAAAATACACAGTCGTGTTTCCTTTTTTCCAAACCATATCTCCAGGAAGTTTACCTATATACGTCCCTACTAATCCTATAATAATTAGAATGATTCCTGCAACGATTAACAGCCGGTTCAATCTGCGGACGCCTCCAGTCCAAAGTAATGATAGGCCTGTTCTGTTACCATCCGTCCACGAGGAGTACGTTGTAAAAAGCCAATCTGAAGAAGATACGGCTCATAAACATCTTCAATCGTCATGGATTCTTCACCTATTGTAGCTGAAATGGTTTCTAGACCTACAGGACCGCCTTTATATGTGTGAATGATCCCTAGTAATAATTTATGGTCAATATGGTCTAAACCTAAACGGTCTACTTGCAGAAGCTCTAAAGCCTTCTGACAGATTGGCAAAGAAATCGTATCTTTTCCTTCAACTTGCACAAAATCTCTCACTCGACGTAACAACCGGTTTGCGATCCTCGGAGTACCTCTTGACCTTCTCGCAATCTCTTCTGCTGATAGGTCATCTACTCTTACCCCAAAGACATCACCAGTCCGTCTTACGATCTCACCAAGCTCATCTGGCTTATAATATTCTAGCCTTGCGAGCACACCAAAACGATCTCGGAGGGGAGCCGATAAAGAACCCGCTCTAGTTGTCGCACCGATCAGTGTGAAAGGAGGCAGGTCTAGTCTCACAGACCTTGCGACCTCTCCTTTTCCGATTACGATATCTAAGCAAAAGTCCTCCATTGCCGAATATAGAATCTCTTCAATGGCACGGGACAATCGATGGATCTCATCGATAAATAACACGTCACCTGGCTCTAACGAAGTCAGTATGGCTGCCAAATCCCCCGGACGTTCAATAGCTGGTCCACTTGTGGTTCTCAAGTTTACTTCCATCTCGTTTGCAATGATTGATGCCAAAGTGGTCTTCCCAAGACCAGGAGGACCGTACAACAGGACATGATCGAGAGGCTCGTTGCGAAGTTTTGCAGCTTTAATAAAAATCCGCAGATTGTCTTTTACGGAGGTTTGTCCAATATACTCATCTAAAAGTTCAGGGCGCAGGCTTAACTCGATATTTGCTTCATCTTGACGTTCCTCTGAAGAAACAATTCTCTCTTCCATACATCCTCACGTCCTTAAGAATTCATTAATTTCTTTAATGCCGCTTTAACATATTCGTTGGCTGACATCTTCTCTTTTTTCAATTCCGGAAGAATTTTTTGGATTTCTTTTCTGCCATAACCTAAAACTGCAAGTGCTTCAAGTGCTTCGTCAAGTTCATCACTCTCTGGTTCAACATCTGCAAAAAGTCCATCCGTGAATTCTACATCTGCGAAGATTGAAATCTTACCTTTTAGATCCAAGATCATCTGACGAGCAGTCTTCTTTCCAACCCCCGGGAACTTCGTTAGGAACTTTTCATCTTCCTGTTCGATTGCATTGACCACTTGTTCAGGCTGTCCGAAGGCAACGATCGCTAATGCACCTTTCGGACCAATTCCTGACACGTTCAATAACTTTAAGAACAAGTCACGTTCTTTTCGATTCTTAAAACCGTAAAGAGCCAGTATATCCTCACGAACATATTGATACGTATATACCGTTTTTTGATCGTTCAATTTATAAATGAAAGGATTTGGACATAAAACTTTATAGCCGATTCCATTATTGTTTATAACAATATATTCTGCCGTTATGTAATCTACATTTCCAGAAATACTTTCAATCAAATTCTTCTCTCCCTAACGCTAAACACGAGCGTATGTTTCTATTGCTTATTGTATCATAGGCTCTCCCTTAATTCCTTATAAAAAGTGAATTTGATTACTTTATAAGCGTTAACTGAAAGACGTATATGTTGTTCACTTTTAGATGTTATCAAATAAGAAACTCTTTTATATCCTCTTAAAATGAAAGATGTTGCATAAACAACTATAAAAAAAGAACTGTTCAAAAGTTGATTTAACTTCTGACAGTTCTTTTTTACTAGCGGTTGTTTTCGAAAGGACGTTTTATCGCATTACCAAGATCACTGCCCGCATTTACGATGTCTTTGCTGATTCCGCGAACATCTGATTCAACTTCCGTGTAAGCACGGCCATCTCGCAGATCGTTATCAACGTTCTCAATGCGGTTTACCATATCTTGATCAGCTACAATCTTCACATCACGATTTGGTGCTAAATTAGAAGTGATCTCTCTAACTTTGTTCGTTAGTTCAGTCTTCTTCTTTTCATCCGTGTCTACTCCTACAATGACGTTGTTATCCTCAAGAATAACGTGAGCATCGTCTACACCCCGGATGTTATTGACCTTACTCGCGATTCGTTCAGCAAGTTTACCATCATAATCTTCATGATAAGTTGCAGTATGATCATTTACATCTCGATCAGCCATATCTGATATAAATCCATTACCACGATCAAGATCACCACGATTATCTCCCTCATTAGAGTAGTATCCAATCGGTCGAACATCGTTGTCATTCTTATCCTGAGATTCATTTACACCATTACAGCCTACGAGACCTACAGCTAGGATTGTTACGGTAAGTGATTTCCCTAAAAAGTTCAATGGAAAAACCTCCTTTCACCATTAGCTTGGCAGAAGAAGGCTCTAAATAATCTGTTAAATGTAGGATGATCGTTAACTCATCCTCTTCATTATCTTTTCAACAAATTTTTTCCTGTGGGAAAAATCACGCAATGTAAATCTCGTTACGGCATCAATCATTTCCTTGTCACCGGTTTTCAGGGCCCTGTTCCATTCTCGATAGAGGTCTGTAGGAAATACTAAACAAATTACGAACCACTTTTTTGTAAACCATTTTAAGAAATGTTCATTGCCCACTTCTTCCATCTTGGCATAAGACCAATGCCAAAATGGTAAGATACGATTTGCATATTGCAACCAATCAAAAGCTTGAGGAACTGCTGCAAACAGATCAAAATCAATCAGATACGTATCTCTATCTTTATATTTCACAAAATTATGTGGTGCAACATCACCATGTGTAATTTCTTTTTTCTTGTATGCTTTGTTTTCAAGCGTTTCAATAGCCTCATGATCGAAATGATTTAAACTCCAATCTCCCCACATGACTATTTCGGAAATTAACGGCTGCATCTGATGATTCCAATTTGCTGATCTTGCATGATACTTAAATGCGTTCAATCTGTCACTCCATTTTTTAAATAAAGAGTATGAAGACAGCTGGTCATATATAGGAACCGGTATATGTTTTGAAAAAGAATGAAAACGGCTGATTGCATCCATTCCAGCTTTGACATCGTCCTTTTTGCCAAAATGAAGACCTTCTCCTTTATAAAATGGCATGATTGCCCAAATGTATTTTCCGAATTGAACCGTTTTTTTCTGGTTTGGATATACCGTATAAGTACCCATAATCCTTGGCTTTTGCCCATGATACAGTTTAGAGAGCTTTAACTGCTTGTTGCAAGTTTCAGACCTGTTAAACCCTTTTAATACAAATTTCCCCTGTTTGGTTTTAATCCAGATAACGTTCTCTCGAAAAAAACCAAAATCAATCACTTCAAGACCCAATTCATTCATCTTTTTTAAAAAAAGACGATCCCCTTGGAAATCGTCCCTTACATCCCTATTCATCTTCTTCCGTTTCTTCCGCAAAATTCTCGTCTAATTCACGAGATTGTGCTTGTGAATAAGGATTAGGCATACCTTGTGGCATCAGTTGAGGCATTCCTGGCATTCCTCCACCCTGCGGCATCATGCCCATCTGACCCATCCCTGGCATTCCTCCACCCTGTGGCATCATGCCCATCTGACCCATCCCTGGCATTCCTCCACCCTGTGGCATCATACCCATCTGACCCATTCCTGGCATTCCACCACCTTGTGGCATCATGCCCATCTGACCCATTCCTGGCATTCCACCACCTTGTGGCATCATGCCCATCTGACCCATCCCCGGCATTCCACCACCTTGTGGCATCATGCCCATTTGGCCCATCTGCGGCATTGATCCAGGCATCATACCCATCTGTGGCATTCCTCCACCTTGTGGCATCATACCCATTTGACCCATCCCTGGCATTCCACCGCCTTGTGGCATACCCATTCCCATTTGGCCCATCTGAGGCATTCCGCTAAATCCTTGCGGCATACCCATAGGCATCATGCCCATTGAACCTGGCTGCTGCATACCCATTTGCATATCCTGCATACCTTGTTGTTGCCCACCAGGTGTGTATTCTCCTGAAGGCATTTGATCCATATCTGAATCAGGATATTCTCCAAAAGGCATAGAACCTCCTTGCTGCATGCCACCACCTTGTTGACTACCTTGTGGATATCCACCACCATAGAGTTGTGGCATTCCGCTGAATCCTTGTGGAGGCATCATTCCATAGCCCTGTGGCATTTGAGAATAGGTTTGTGGTTTTGGGAACATTGGCGGCATGGAACCATACATGTTCTGCATCATTCCAGATGATTCTTCCATCAAAAATGGATGTTTATTTGGAGCATAGCCATCTTTTCCTGCATAGATTCCATGCTTGCTCGCCACATTTGGCTGGTTTGCCATATTCGGCTGGTTTGCCATATTCGGCTGGTTCGCTATGTTTGGTTGGTTTGCCATATTCGGCATGTTCGCTATGTTTGGTTGATTTGCCATATTCGGCATGTTCGCTATGTTTGGTTGATTTGCCATATTCGGCATATTTGCTATGTTTGGCTGTTGATTCGGATATCCCATTGGCACATAATGTCCGAGATTTGACGATTCTACCATTCCAGCAAAGTCCTTATCATGAATAGGTGCCATAGGCTGCTTCATCGGTGCTTTCATCGGTTGATCTTTTAAAATTGGAACATCTTTTTTCATAGGAACATCTTTTTTCATTGGTATATCTTTTTTCATAGGAACATCTTTTTTCATCGGAGCGTCTTTCTTTTCCATCTTTGTTGGTGCAGGTTTTAATGGTGCAGGCTTCATTGGTGCTGGTTTCATTTCTTGTTTTATTGGAGCTGGTTTCTTTGGAGCAGGCTTAACCGGTGCTGGCTTTGGAGCCTCCTGAACAGGTGCTACCGGTTTTTCTTTAACCGGTACAATAGGTTGTTCTTTCTTCATACCAGGCATCTTGATCGGGATTTTAATCTTTTCCCCCCGTTCGATAACATCTGTTTTAGAGAAACCTGGATTTGCCTTTCTTAGTTCATTTACTGGTACATCGTATTTTTCAGCGATTTTGTCGAGTGTGTCCCCTTTTTGCACAATGTGTATTCTCACGCTGCAAAACTCCCTCCTGCCAAATTTCCTTACAGTATATGAACATTTGGGCATATTGCTACATCGTATTAGAAGTGACATTATTCCTTTATCACTTTATGCCTCATTAAAGAAGGTTATGACAGGGGGAGAAACACTACATCATGCGGTTCAATGCTGTGATTGCATATTCTTTTGTTTCTTCATCTACCTTAATTATGTTTTCAAGCTTTCCGTCTATAATATTTTCTAGCGACCACAATAGGTGTGGCAGATCAATACGGTTCATCGTAAGGCACGGACATAGATTTGGGTTTAATGAGACGATCTTCTTGTCACTGAACTGTTGAGCCAATCTGTTTACAAGATTCATCTCTGTTCCGACGGCCCAGCTTGTTCCTGGTTCTGCATGTTTGATCGTCTCGATAATAAAATGAGTAGATCCGTTCAAATCACTAGCTCTTACAACTTCATGCGTACATTCTGGATGAACAATAATTTGGAACTCCGGGTGATTCTTTCTAAAGTCGGCAATCTGATCCACAGTAAACTTTTCATGAACCGAACAATGACCTTTCCAAAGTATCACTTTGATTTCTTCAATGTTGGTACCGTCATATACCAATTGATTTTGAATCGGATCCCAGATCGCCATATCTTCAAGGGAAATGCCTAGATCATAAGCGGTATTTCTTCCTAGATGCTGATCAGGAAGAAACAACAATCTTTCTTTTTGATCGAAAGCCCAGCTTACCATCTCTTTAGCATTTGAAGAAGTGACGGTGGCACCACCATTTTTTCCACAAAACGCTTTTATCTCCGCTGTTGAGTTCACATAAGTCAAAGGCAGAATCGTATCACCAAAGAGCTTTTGAAGTTCAACCCAAGCTCTCTCTGTTTGATGAATATTTGCCATATCCGCCATAGAACAGCCCGCTTTCAAATCTGGAAGAATCACAGTCTGATTGTCAGTGCTCAGCATGTCAGCTGTTTCGGCCATAAAATGGACACCACAGAATACGATAAAATCAGCATCTTTATTCTCTGCTGAGATTTTGGCAAGCTGAAGAGAATCACCTGTAACATCTGCAAATTGAACGATTTCATCTTTTTGATAATGATGAGCTGGAAGGAATAAACGCGTTCCTAAACTATTTTTAATCTCGTGAACCCTGGCTTCCATCTCTTCAACTGACATGGTGCTAAATCGATCTGGTAGTGTGTTTGTTTTAGAAAAAGTTTTTAGTAAAGTCATGTTTTACAACTCCTTTAACATTCATGCTAATATCTAGTGCTTTATAAGAGTGAGTTAAGTAACCAAGAGAAATATAATCAACACCTGCTCGACTATATTCCTTGATCTCATCAATAGTAATTCCGCCAGATGCTTCGGTAATAATATTCGAAGGTACATGTGTAAGTCTTTGTTTAATCTCTTCAGGGCTACAGTTATCAAACATAATGATATCCGCTCCAGCTAAGACTGCTTCAATCACTTGTTTTTCTGTCTCTGTTTCCACTTCTATCTTAACGGTGTGTCCACACTTTTTACGAGCCGTCTCAACAGCTTCCTGAATAGAGGGAAATCCTGCTAAGTGATTGTCCTTCAGCATCACCGTGTCGTAGAGTCCGAACCTGTGGTTGTACCCTCCTCCGCAGCGCACCGCATACTTTTCTAACATCCTTAATCCAGGTGTTGTCTTTCTAGTATCACAAATACGAGTTTCACCTTCGCAACAAGCAACAGCTTCGGCAGTGATCGTCGCTATACCTGATAGACGTTGCAAAAGGTTCAGTATGACTCTTTCACCTGATAGAACACTTTGTCTTCTACCCGTGATTTCAGCTAATACCGTTCCTGCCTCGAATTGTTCTCCCTCGCTGACAAATATATTCGTTTGCACGGTTCTATCAATCAATTCATATCCAATAGACAAAATTTGACCACCAGCAAATACCCCATTTTCTTTAGCAATAATGGTTGCTGTCACTTCTGTATGATCTTCAAAAAGAGACGCTGACAAATCTCCTGATCCAATATCTTCAATTAAAAATTCCTGCAGCTGTTTTTTCAGCAATAATGGATTCATCATGCCACAAACTCCTTATTATTTTTTTTGAGTCCCATTCTTTCTTCTGAGATGGAAAATCTTTTCGATAATGACTGCCTCTGCTTTCTTCTCGCTTAAGACAACTTGTTACAGTCAACCATGCGATTGTTTGCATATTGACCCTCTTGATAACAGGTAGTGGTTCTTTGATCAGAGCAGGTGTCCACGAACGTAGGTCTAGGGTTTTTGCGGCACTCATCAATTCACTTTTACTTCTAACGATTCCCGCATATTTATCCATAAGAAGTTGAATCTCATTTTCATGCAAGAGATCGCCATGCTGAATTGATTTTTGTTCGAGCGTCTTCCTTCTTTTAAAAGTTGGAGGCTTCATATCCGTTGTTTCCGATGAAAGGATACTGTTTGCCGCCGCTTTTGCAAAAACTGCTCCTTCAAGGAGAGAATTACTGGCTAATCGATTGGCACCATGTACTCCGGTATTCGCACATTCTCCAATCGCATATAGCCCTCTCAACGAGGTCTTACCGGTTTGATCTGTAACAATTCCACCCATCGTAAAATGAGCACCGGGAGAGACTGGGATCAGCCCATTGTTCACTTCGATACCAGCAGTCTCACAGATCTTGGTCACTCCAGGAAATTTACTTTTAAAGTCTATAATCGAAGAAATGTCTAAGAACACCTTCTCACCGTGTACATGAATCTCTTGAAAAAGCCTCTTAGATACGATATCTCTCGGTGCAAGGTCTTTTAACGGATGAACATCCCTCATAAAAGGAACTCCACTTGAATTGACCAATATTCCACCTTGTCCTCGAACAGCTTCGGTGATCAATCCTGCAGGCACTCTCCCTGATAAAAGGGTTGGGTGGAACTGAACAAACTCCAAATCCGAAAGTTCAACGCCTGCTCGGTATGCCATGCATAAAACGCTCCCATCCGATCCAAATGCATTAGAAGTCGTTTCATAGATCCCCGCATAACCACCACCTGCCAATATCGTATTTTTCGCTTGATAAATAGTGGTCTGATTTTCATTATCCTTACAATACACACCCATACACTTATGATCTTGAATGATTAAATCAACTGCATATTGGTGGCTAACAATCTTAACGTTGTTTCTTACTCGTCGAATTAAGGCATCAATCACTTTCTTACCCGTTTGATCTCCTCCAGCATGAACGATGCGATTCCGGTTATGTCCCCCTTCTTTACCTAACATATAAGAACCGTTCTCATGCCGGTCAAAGTTCACTCCCCACTCAGTAAGTGTACGAACGACACTTTCGCCTTCTTTCACAAGCTGTTTGACCGCCTCTTGATCATTATGATGGTGCCCCGCTTTTAGCGTATCTAGAAAATGCTCCGCCCAAGAGTCCTCTTTATCTATTGCTGCAGAAATTCCGCCTTGAGCTAAAAAAGAATTTGATTGTTCTGCAGAAAACTTTGTGATAACTATCACATTCTTATGCGAGCTTAAATATTCAGCAGCCATTAAACCAGCGATTCCTCCGCCGATAATTAAAACATCTGCTTCGTAATGTTTCATGAATATAAAACACCTCAACTTTACACGTGTCTTGACACCTATATTTACATAGATTTAAACTAGATACAACTATTTTATTAAAACTGAGGTGGAAACCTTGATATATCTTGATTATGCAGCAACTACACCCCTGTCAGAATCAGCGCTTAAAGCGTTTATTCAAACATCCAAAACGTATTTTCATAATACAGAGAGTCTTCACGAGGGAGGTCTAGCAGCTCGTGATTTGTTGGAACATGCACGATGTTCTTTAGCAGAGTTGTTAAATAAAGAAAGTGAAGGAATCTATTTTACAGGCGGGGGCTCTGACGGAAATTTTCTAGCTATTACTTCATTAGCACATGGAGCAAACTATAAAGGTAAGCATATTATCTCTTCAAATGTAGAACACCCATCTGTTGATTATGTTCTGAAATTTTTAGAGAAGAATGGGTACGAGATAACAAGAGTACCCGTACAAAAAAATGGGAAGATTTCGATCAACACGTTGCTGTCCTCTATTCGTCCAGACACCATTCTCGTCACCATTCAGCATGTGAACAGTGAAACTGGAATCGTTCAGGATATCAAAGAGATCGGTGAGTATTTAAGAAATCGTGGTGTTTTGTTTCATAGTGATTGTGTTCAATCCTTCGGAAAATGGGATAAAAGCTATTTTCATTCTATGAGAATAGATGCTTTTACAATGTCTGCTCACAAGATAAACGGACCTAAGGGAACTGGTGCCGTATACCTCTCCCCATCTGTTCACATTGCTCCTCTTCTTGCTGAAGTCACACATGAACGTGGATTCCGAGCAGGCACTGTTGATCTGCCATCGATAGCTGCTTTTGTTACAGCAGCAGAAGAGGCATTCCATTTACAGCATGATCGCTATCAGCATGCAGTTGACATGCGTAAACAACTAAAATCGTCTATACTTACAGATAAGAACATTATCTTTGAAGGTAACGATGACAGTTCTCCTTTTATCATTCCAATACGTGCTAAAGGGATGGAGGGCCAGATCGTGATGCAAGAACTGGACCGATTAAAAATCGCTGTTTCTACAGGATCTGCGTGCAAGAACGGGCAACAAGCACCTTCTAAAACTTTACTTGCACTTGGAAGAACTGAGAGTGAAGCACATGAACTGGTTCGAATTTCAACCAGTCATCAGACGACCTCTGAAGAAATAGCTTTACTTCAAAAAGCACTTATTGAAATAACAAATACATTCAGATCTGTTAGTGAGGTAATAACAAGATGAGTAACGAGAAATTAAAAGGTGATGAAAGACGTTCGCAGCTCATAGCCTGGCTGATGAAATCCGACAAACCACTTAGTGGTTCGATTCTTGCCACTAAAACGAATGTTAGCAGACAGGTTATCGTACAAGACATGTCACTTTTAAAAGCAAGCGGCGAGCCGATTATGGCAACAGCTCAAGGCTATATTTATTTAAAGAACGACTCAAAAAAACAATTCTCTCGCGTGATTGCCGCAAATCATTCACCAGAAGAAACAGCGAGTGAACTAACAACGATTGTGGATTATGGCGTTACAGTCGAAGATGTTACCGTTGAACACCCTGTTTATGGTGACATTAAAGCTTCACTCAAGCTCTCTACTCGAAAGGATGTTGAAGATTTGATCAAACGTCTTAGAGAAACGAATGCCAGCCTTTTAAGTGAATTAACAGAAGGTATTCATATGCACACTCTCTCATCAGACTCAGAAGAGAAACTAGATAAAGCTTGTGGTGCTTTAAGGGAAAAAGGGTTTTTATTATAAGCAAAAAAGAAATCCCTGGCTGTATCAGCCAAGGATTTCTTTATGCGCCAGTTCCTACTACTTCAACTCGTTCTACTGTTTCCATGCGGTTTAATGTGGTCAACAAGTCCTTCATATCTCCTTGAAGCATGTTCGTTTCAATCGTCAATGTAATATGTGCACGTCCCTGCAAGGGAATCGTCTGATTAATCGTTAATACGTTGCAACCTTGGGAAGCAACAACCGTTAGCAGGCTTGACAGGGCACCGGATCTGTCTTCAAGGTGAAGCGAAAGTGTAATAATTTTCTCTTTTACCATCGTATGAAACGGAAAAATTCCATCACGGTATTTGTAAAATGCACTTCTACTCAAGCCCACTTTTTCAGCAGCTTCTGCCACTGTCTTAACTTTTCCTCGATCTAAGAGAGACTTTGCTTCCAACGCTTTTTGCATAGATTCGGACAAAACGTCTTCTCTTACCATATAGTATTGATGATCATTTTTCATTTGCTTTCCTCCGGTGACTTTCTTACCTCTATTATAATAGGATTGTTCTTTCATGTCTATTCCACGTGGACATCTGTATAAAAAAGACAGCCTACAGAATAGGCTGTCTTTTTTTAATCGATAAATTCGAACTCGTATTTTAAGATTCGAACAACATCACCATGCTCTGCTCCGCGATCACGTAACGCTTGATCAACACCAAGTGTACGCATTTGTCTTGCAAAACGCTTTGTTGCTTCTTCTCGGGAAAAGTCTGTCATCTTAAACAGCTTTTCAATCTTCGGACCATTGATAACAAAAATACCTGCAGGATCACGAGTGATATAGAAGCCAGCATCTTCTTTTTCATGCTTGTATAGAACCCTCTGCTGTTCGCCACCATCATCATGAATAAGTGGGAACTCAGGTGTAACTTCAAGCGTATCTGCTGTTGTGAAAAGAACCTCTCTAATACCTTGACGAGAAATCGCAGAAATTGGGAATACCTTTACGTCTTCTCCCACTTTTTCTTTGAAAATTTCCAGGTTTTCTTCAGCACCTGGAATGTCCATTTTGTTAGCAAGAACAATTTGAGGACGTTCCATTAATCGCATGTTGTATTGATTAAGCTCATCGTTGATCTTTACGAAATCATCATAAGGATCTCGTCCTTCCATTCCGGACATGTCGATAACATGTAGAATAACACGCGTTCGTTCAATATGTCTTAAGAATTGATGTCCAAGTCCTATACCTTCATGAGCACCCTCAATTAAACCTGGAAGATCAGCCATTACAAAGCTTCTTCCATCTTCGACAGCAACAACCCCTAAGTTAGGAGTGATCGTTGTAAAATGGTACTCAGCGATTTTGGGCTTAGCTGCTGATACGATCGATAAGAAGGTTGATTTCCCTACACTCGGAAATCCTACTAAACCTACGTCAGCTAAGACTTTCAACTCTAATGTTACTTCTCGTTCTTCACCTGGTTCACCGTTCTCAGCAATTTCTGGAGCCGGATTTGCAGGAGTAGCAAAACGAGTGTTTCCACGGCCCCCTCGACCGCCTTTAGCGATGATCGCTTGCTGCTGATGATGTACGAGGTCAGCAATCGTCTCTCCCGTATTAGCATCTGTCACGACAGTACCAGGAGGAACTTTAACAATCATATCGTTCGCTTTTTTTCCATGCATGCCCTTAGACATACCATGTTCCCCTCGAGGGGCTTTAAAATGACGGTTGTAACGAAAGTCCATAAGCGTTCGTAAGCCTTCTTCTACTTCAAAGATTACGTTTGCTCCTTTTCCTCCGTCACCACCTGCAGGACCACCGTCTGGAACGTATTTTTCACGGCGAAATGCTACCATTCCGTTTCCGCCGTCACCTGCTTTTAAATAAATCTTGACCTGATCGACAAACATTTCATTCTCCTCCTTCCATTAGGAAGTTAACTGAATATCAAAATAACACTTATTTTCCTGATTATAGCTTTCGATGAGTAACATGCTTTTATGTGTTGAAAAAATATTTCTCAATACTTCATACGTATCCTTCTCATCTGTTAGCGCCCCTTGAAAGGTATAACAGACTCGAAGAGCTGCAGGATCAAATGTAACAGTAAGTGAGTATTCATCATAACCCGAAATGGAATTATTCAACACATCGCATACTTCTTTCGTCGTATGTAACAATTCCTCTTCAAATAAGCTGAAATCCCCGCTTTCACCATTTACTTTTCCATACAATTTCACCGGATGCTTCAACCAATTATATGTTAATAAGTACTCCGATAAATTCGGGGTTTTCAGGTTAGAGATTCTTGATTCTTCCCGTGATAGTTCAATAACTTCATTCATAATCTCTTTTGCCCGCTCTGTGCGGCCAAGTGATAGGTTTGCTTTAATAAGCTGTAGCTGGTTTAGCCAGTCATGCCTGGCGTGGCGCAAAAGATCGACAGTTGTCCATTTGTTTGACATCATCGCACTCCTAGCCTTTCCTTTTAATAGGGCTATACCTTACACCAACAAATTTAGCGCAGTACTTAATACTCTCACAAAGCAAAGAAAAAACTCTAACCAATCTGGTTAGAGTTTTCATCTCCCTCTTACGCTTCTTGCGCGATTGGGTAAACACTTACCTTTTTGCGGTCACGGCCATAACGTTCGAAACGTACAACTCCGTCTACCTTAGCAAATAGTGTGTCATCTCCGCCTTTACCTACGTTTGTACCAGGATAGATCTTAGTACCACGTTGACGGTAAAGAATTGAACCACCAGAAACGAATTGTCCATCAGCACGCTTAGCGCCTAGACGCTTAGACTGTGAGTCACGACCATTCTTTGTGCTACCTACCCCTTTTTTAGAGGCAAAGTATTGAAGGTTTAATTTAAGCATTCGTTGCACCTCCTTCATGTTCAGTCAATTTTATATACTCGCTGTATCCTTCTTCAATTGAAGCAAGAGATACAATCATGCCTTCCAAAAGCCACTGTGTTTTTTGATGTATAGAATCATCAAGATTATTCGGCACGCTTAACGTTAGAAAACCACCATCTTCATGAGTAGTCACTTCTGGCTCATAGCCGCAAAGCTTCTCTATCGCATTGATCGTTCCGAACGACACCGCTGTAGCTGCTGCACAAACCAAATCTTGGCCATGTGGAGCGAAGTCAGCATGTCCTTCCATCGTAAACGAAAGTATGTCTTGATCTTTGTTCCTGTATATAGAAACTAGAATCATGAGAATTACCCGTTAATTTTTTCAATCACAACTTTTGTGTATGGTTGACGGTGTCCTTGCTTACGACGGTAGTTCTTCTTCGCCTTAAACTTGTAGACAACCACTTTTTCGCCACGGCCATGTTTTTCAACTGTTGCCGTAACTGTAGCACCTTCAACTAAAGGAGCTCCTACTTTCAAGCTATCTCCACCTACCATCAATACATCCTCGAATGTTACTGACGCTCCAGCTTCAACATCTAGTTTTTCAACATAGATCGCTTGACCTTCTTCAACTCGAACTTGCTTACCACCAGTTTGAATAATTGCGTACATCAACGTGCACCTCCTCTTATACTCAGACTCGCCATCCCAGGTGTATATAAAATACTTAAAACCTGGTCTGTGCGGTTGGAGCGGGTGCTCCAAACACTAACGAAAAAAGGATACCATGTTTGGCACCCTTATGTCAATGTGAATCTTTTAACATCCTGCTTCTTATTTCAACTATTTTTCCTGATTGTCTGACTGTCATTTCCCGGTTTGACGAACCGATAGAAACAATCACTGTTATACCATGTTGATTCTCTAAAAGTTTAAGCTTGTCCGGATTTTTTTTCAACCATTCAGAATAGTGGCGTGGCACCTCAATCCACAATGCCTCATCATCTTCGTATGTGTATTCTTTCATTACACGATCCATCTCATAATAAAAGGTTTCTGGACGAATGATATAACCATCCATCATATGGCGGTCGAACCTTGTGGCAAGCGTCTCAAGTAATGAAGGTCGCTCTTTTTTTCTAGTCATCTCAAACAAACCCATTTTCGTAAAGCCGTGCAAAATTATCGTCGCAGAATCGTTCTTTAATGCTTCTCGCATAACTTTATTAATTTGTTCCTTGTCTTCATTTGATTGCATCGTAATAAAGTCAATGACGATCATGCCGGCAATGTTACGTAATCGAAGCTGTTTCATGATTTCTTTAGCAGCGATCTTATTGGTTTCAACTATAGTCTTCGATCGATCTTTTTTTCCAGTAAATTTACCGGTATTCACATCGATTACGGTCAATGCTTCTGTCACATTAAAATAAAGAGATGAACCATTCTTTAACCATACAAGTGGTGAAAGTGTTTTTTCGATGTCTGTTTCAATTCCTAATTTACGAAAAAGAGGTTCTTTTTCGTTATACAGCTTCACGGAAAATGGATTTTGAAAAGAAGCAGCATACTCTTTGACATGATGATACGTATCATAGTCATCCACTAAGATCTCTTCCACGTCATGGTTCAGCCATCTCTCTAAAAGTGGATAGAAAAAATGTGGTTGTACGATAAGAGCTGGTGCCTTTTTCGCATCAAAGCTTTTTTGAACTTCATTCAACTGTCTTCTCAGGCTTTCAAGCTCTTGATTCATTTCTACTTCAGGAAATTTTTCACAACCCGTTCGAATGATCAATCCTTCGTTACTACTTATGACAGAATCTCCCCATTCTTGCAGCATCGGGCGATGAGATTCTTTTATCTTTTTTGATATTCCAACGTGAGGAGTGAACGGAAAATAAACGAGAAGATGACCTGTAAACGAGATGAGGGCTGTTAATTTTGCGCCTTTATCTCCCGTCTCTTCTTTAACGACTTGGACTAGGATCGATTCTCCCTCTTTTATAAGGCTCGAGATGGATACTTTCTTTTGTTCCTCACTTGAAAGCTGTTGATAAGCAGGCAGATCATCTTTATGAAGAAAGCCGTTCTTTCTAGTTCCAATATCTACAAATACAGCTTGCATGCCAGGCAATACCTTTTGTACTTTACCCTTATAGATGTTTCCTGTTAATGGACTTTTCGTTGGTCTATGAACAGCACATTCTATAAGTTTTTCATTCTCTACCAAAGCTGTTCGTTTTTCCATTCCTATTGCATTAATTACTACACGCTGCATCGTTCCATTCACATCTCCCTGTTTTTCGCTCTGTATCCTATTCTAACGAAAAACTTTTCCGATTGCACATTCAGGAGAATGATTATGAAAATACGCTTCTAAAAGTTGTTTTTCATTGATCGTTGTAAGATTAAAATTTTTAATGACGATAGAATGCGAAACTCCTTTTACCAAGTGATGAGTAACTTTTGAAAGCGTCCATGTTGGAGGTACGATAATCGTACGGGTCCCTTTTATGTTTGATTGCTGCATTCTGTTCAACAAGAACCGCATAAATACATAATGTCTGCTACGCCATTCCAAAACATGAGCTAAGCCTAAGAAAAGACAGATTACCCAAAGGTTCAAATGTGATGGTTGTAAAGAAAGCTGCCATGCGCTGCCTATTACCAACAAAGCACCAGACGCTATTAAAAATTTCTGTTGTGCATCCCTGTATGGAATCCATTTTGATACAAGAGCAAATATTACTTTTCCACCATCGAGTGGCCATATTGGAAGAAGGTTAAATAAAAATAGGGTTAGGTTTAAAAGAAAAAACCAATAAAAATCATCAGCAGAGATGAGGTTAGCTTGACTTAAGATATAGGCGACTCCCGTAAGCCAAATGTGTTGTAACGGACCAAGAACAGCTACCCAAACCTCTTCGTGAATCGGACGTGTTCCATGTTCTTCAACTACGGCGGCGCCTCCGAAAGGAAGTAGATCTATTCTCGAAACTCTCCAATTAAAAAGACGGGCACCAGCAAAATGACCCATCTCATGAATAAGAACGACGAAAAACCAGACGATAATCTCCCTAAAATGCCCCGTATAGACTGCACCGAAAATGACAACCCAAAAGGCAGGATTAATCTTTATTTTTCGTATGAATTCCATTATTATTTTAATCAATATCAATCACCTTGCTAGGATCAATGAAACTTTTGTCTTTTTTAATCGCAAAGTAAAATTTACCCGACTTCCCATCCTTACTTCCGGATACTTTACCTAATCGTGTACCGCTTTCTACATAATTATATAACTTTATGGACTTATCAATTTCCTTAAGTTCTCCATACCACGATTCTTGTTCGTCCGAGTGTTGAATGATTACGGTATAACCCAAGTCTTCTTTTTTTCCAGCATATACGATGTAACCACTTTTCGATGTTTCGACATCTTCCTCTTTGCCCGTTTCAATCACGATTCCTTTGCCGTTCGTACTGAATGTCTCATATACCTTTCCATCTGCGGGAACAGCAAATACTTCACTGACTTCTTCCGTTTTCTTTTCTTTCTGTAACTTATCTTTTGGAAATAAAGCTAATGGTTTTCCAAATTTATCTTCATACCAATCTTTTGCAGCCGCAAACTGAAATTCATCTTGATAGACGTGTTTGATAAACTTTTGTGCTTGTACGGTATGATCATTATTATTCTTAAATGCAATTCCTACTATTAAGAATAAGATAATTGAAAACATGATCTGCATTAACATAGCATGACGGTTGAATAGAGGATGAGATTTTTCCGGTTCGTCCCTAGATGAGATAACCGTACTACTTTCTTTTGAACTGCCGTTCTTAGAAATATTACCGTACTTCTTTCGGATTTCATCTGCTCTATTTTTCATAACCGTTCCTCCATTTTTCTCATATATGTACATCCTATGACTTGTCCGTTGGAGATATGAGTAAATGGTCTAGAAGATTACTGCTTCAGATAAATCGTTATTGAGAGTAAGTTGATTTCCGCTCCAGGTTGCGCGCTTTCCATGGGGCGACCGGTGAGCCTCCTGCCGCTTCGCGCCGTTAGGAGTCTCCACCTGAGCGCTCGTCCCATAGGAGTCGGCAACCTTCCGCTCCAATCAACTTGCAAATGTAGCAAAAAAAACAAAACTTCTTGAGTCAACTTGAATGGACGATATATAGTGCAACACCACTTTTCTAGCTTCTCATAGGGTATGCGAAAAGAAAGCTCTCTCTTGTGGGTTTGGGAGCACAGATGCTTTTCCACACCTAAATCCGAGATGGCTCAAGGTTTAAAAACAAGCATCCTGAAAAGTAAATCAGCATTTAGAAACAACAAAGCATGTGTTAAAAAGTTTTTAAAAAACATCATTGACTAGTTGATTGGAGTGTAGGGTGCGAGACTCCTGCGGGACGAGCGGTCAGGTGAGACCCTTAAGGGCGCAAAGCGGCAAGGGGCTCACCGGTCGCCCCGCGGAAAGCGAGCATCCTGGAACGGAAATCAACTACTTTCAAATTTTACAGAGAAATAAGCCCAATAAAAAAAGCATCAGCGCTAAGCCGATGCTTTATTTCATGCCTAATAATGTTTTGATCTTCCCAAAGAAACCCTTGTCTTCTTCTAAAGATAGAAGCGGAACAGACTCACCTAATATTCTTCTAGCAATATTCCGGTAAGCAATTGAAGCTTTCGAGTCAGGCTGTAACGCAACGGGTTCACCTTTGTTCGCAGCTTTTATTACGCTCTCATCGTCAATTACGACTCCGAGAAGCTCGATAGAAAGCACGGAAACGATCTCATCAACATCTAACATATCACCGTTCTTTGCAAGATGATTGCGCAGACGATTTACAATAAGTTTAGGCGGTTCCATATCCTCTTGTTCTAAAAGCCCGATGATGCGGTCAGCATCACGCATAGAAGCAGTCTCAGGGTTTGTTACAACGATTGATTTATCCGCACCTGCAATGGCATTTTTAAAGCCTTGCTCAATACCTGCAGGACAGTCAATAATGACATAATCATAATCTTGCTTTAATTCCTGAACGATCTTTTTCACTTGTTCAGGGGTAATGGAAGATTTATCTTTTGTTTGAGCTGCTGGGAGCAGGTACAAACACTCAAAGCGCTTATCTTTTATTAATGCTTGTTTAAGCTTGCAGCGTTCTTCTGCAACATCAACAAGATCATAGATGATGCGATTTTCAAGTCCCATCAATACATCCAAGTTTCTCAACCCGATATCAGTATCTACAAGACATACTTTTTTCCCAGAAAGAGCTAGAGCAGTCCCTAAATTGGCAGAAGTCGTCGTTTTACCGACTCCACCTTTCCCAGACGTTATGACTATCGCTTCTCCCATGCTTCATTCCCCTTTCTATAGCAAACTGTTCAGTTTCGGTCTTAATCGATGAACAGCACTGATCCGATCAATACGAATCTGTTTTTCTTCATTGGATATGTAAGCAAATTCCATCTCATTTCCTAGTTCCGGATAAGAGTCTGGTGCTCGATTAATATGGTGAGCAATCCTAAGTTGAGAAGGTTTCATTACGGATGCTGCAATGATCGCTTCTTCGTTGCCTTTCGTGCCGCAGTGAGCGATTCCTTTTAGCGAACCAAGAATGTAAATATTCCCTGTCGCCATAACAGTTGCTCCAGGATTAACATCGCCAATCAGAAGCAGGTCTCCTTGAATATCAAGCACCTGACCTGATCTGACGACTTTTGATACCGTTACAACTTGAGCATCTTTTCTCATCTCTTCGGCTTCAGCTTTTGTGATAACCTCTGACTCAATATGATCTAAGTTAAGATTTTCTTTTTGTTTAAGAACTTCAATTAATCTCTCTTTTTGTTCAGCTGTCAAATAACGATTCCCTGCTTTTACTTTAACGGATATAACAGGTCCGTTTAACATTTGGCTGCTTCCGGCGGTTAATTTATCATTAAGCTCCTCGACTAATAGATCGAAGGAACACTTATCATCCAACAATAAAACGAGGCCGTCTTTTGTTCCTTTAATTGTTACGTTGTGCTGGAGTTTTTGTACCATTGCCATTGTTCACCTCAACGTACTAACATTCGACAGCTAGGTCTAAATTCCTCTTTGCAGAAGTTAGTTTTCTTTTAGAGTATCCTTAATTTGGTTCAACTGCTTTACAAACGGATAATAAATGAGTATCGCAAAGAAACCGTTTAAGATGAGGGTAGGCAACAATCTTTTATACAGGAATACATCTAACATCTGAGTACTGATCCCTATAAGACTGTTCAAACCGTATACAAAAAACTCTAATATGGAAACTCCTACTACGGACAGAAGCAACGTCACGATCAAGTTCCCAAATAAATACCTAGAAAAGATTGATGTAATGTAGGCAGTAGCTGCCATAGAAAACAAATAAACACCAATGATGTCTGTATACAGAAGATCAGTGAGCAAACCAAAAGCAAGCCCATACAAAAGTCCGTATGTGGTGTTTACATACATGGCAACAAACAAGATTAGTACCATTGAAAAACGGGGAACCAGTTGCCACTCCATACTATTATCCTGAGGCAAGAAAGCTTGTACTAAAGAACTTTCACTAATAAAAGCTAGATAGATAAGAAAAGGAAGAAAGACTTTTTTCATCATTCTTCCTCCTTTTCTCTTAAACTTTCATCCACTGCAGGCATTTCGCGTTCTAACACCATCACATGATCTAAATCATAAAGATCTGCTGAAGGCTTTAGATAAGCCGTTTGTGTCAAGCCCACTTCATCTGGTTCGATATCAATAACTTCTCCGATGAGCAGGTTAGGTGGAAAAACATCTCCAAGACCTGAGGTAATAACCTTTTGGCCTTTTTTGATCTTTGCATCTACCGGAATCTTTTTAAACACTAACGCTTGTTTTTTGGCATCATAACCTTCGATTGTTCCAAAGATATTTTTCTCTCCTTGAACGATAGCAGAGAAACGATTCGTCCGATCATTGTCACTAATCAACTGAACCGTTGACTGGAACAAGGAGACATTAGTTACTTTCCCAATAAATCCTTGTGGTGAAATGACTGCCATCTTTGGTTTAATACCGTCTTTTTCCCCTTTATTGATGTAGATAAATTGATTCCACTGGTCAGGGGAGCGGCCGATCACAGTCGCCTCTCTCACTTTAAAATCTGTGAGATCTTCTTCTTTGTCTAATTGTGCTTTAAGTGTTTCGTTTGTTTTTTTAACTTCCTCATACTGTACATAAAGTTTCGCGTACTCATCTAACCTAGCTTTTAACATTTGATTCTCTTTGTAGAGCTGCTTCATTTCAGCTAAATTCTCAAAGAAACCCGCTAGTGTATTAGCGGGTTTATAGAAAATCGTTTGTGTTAGTCCTGCAGAATCTTTTAAAAACTGTTCAGGTAAGGTTAGGCTTTCCCTTTTTTTCATCGAAAAACCAATCAGTGCTACTAGAATAATAATACTAACTAGCAGAATGATAAGGCGCTTATTCGAAAAAAAATGTGGCATGAAAATACACCTTCTTACTTGGATTTAGATCTAGAAGTTATACCAGCCTTGGATTTAAAAAGGTGCAGGTTTTCAAGGGCACGGCCAGTTCCAACTGCTACACAATCCAACGCGTTCTCAGCCACGATAACAGGCATCTTCGTCTCTTCACTGATTACTTTATCCAAGTTTCTTAATAAAGCACCTCCACCAGTTAGAACAATACCCCGATCCATAATATCAGCAGCAAGTTCTGGTGGTGTTTTCTCAAGAGTTACTTTAACAGCATCCATAATGCTGTTTACAGTATCACGCAACGCACTGGAAACTTCTTCCGCCGTAATCGTAATCGTTTTTGGAAGACCTGTCAACAAATCTCTACCACGGATGTCCATATCCTCAATACCGTCCGGCGCACCAGCAGAACCTACTTCTAGCTTAAGAGTTTCAGCCGTTCTTTCACCGATCATAAGATTATAAGTCTTCTTAATATAAGCGATGATTGCATCATCCATTTCATCCCCAGCAATACGGATTGACTGGCTTGTAACGATTCCACCTAGAGAAATGATAGCAACCTCAGTCGTTCCTCCACCGATATCAACGACCATACTTCCTGTTGGCTCCCATACAGGAAGATCTGCACCAATTGCAGCAGCAAAAGGTTCTTCGATCGTGTAAGCTTCACGAGCTCCCGCTTGTTTAGTCGCATCTTCGACCGCACGTTTTTCAACTGCAGTAATTCCTGATGGCACACATACCATTACATAAGGTTTACGCGCAAAAACAGAACGGTTTTTTTGGGCTTGCTGAATAAAGTATTTCATCATTGTAGCTGTTGTTTCAAAATCAGCAATAACTCCATCTTTCATTGGTCGTACGGCAACGATATTACCAGGAGTACGTCCAATCATATTCTTAGCAGCATTACCTACCGCTTCAATTGAACCTGTGTCAGTACGCAAAGCAACAACGGAAGGTTCACGCACAACAACACCCTTGCCCTTCACGTAAACAAGTGTGTTTGCAGTTCCTAAATCAATTCCTAAATCTCTTGAAAATCCACCAAACATTTATGTAGACTCCTTTCATCAAGCAAAACTCATAAGTTTGATTATACGCTAAAAAAGAAACAAAAGACAATGTTAAACATATCCTTTTTCTTTTAAACTTACGTATCTTTGATCACCTATTATGATGTGATCCAACACTTCAATTCCTAACATCTTTCCGCACTCTACTAATCTTTTTGTCACTTCAATATCTTCCCTGCTTGGGGCAGGATCACCACTAGGATGATTGTGAAAACAAATAATTGAAGCACTAGAGCGTTTGAAGCCCTCTTTAAATACTTCTCTCGGATGTACAATTGAAGTATTCAGACTTCCTATAAATACAGTTTTTTTATAAAGCACTTGATTTTTAGTGTTTAAATATAAACAAACGAAGTGTTCTTGCTGTAAAAAACGCAGTTCATCCATTAGGTACCTAGCTCCATCTTCAGGGGAACGTATCGTGTACCTTTCTTCAAACTGAAGACGACTGATACGCTTTCCAATCTCAATGGCAGCCATTAGTTCCACTGCTTTCGCGGATCCTATACCGTTGATCTCTTTCAATTCACCAATTGTTGCTTCTTTTAGATGTCTCAATCCTTCAAATTGCTGAATGATATGATGAGCAAGCTGGATAGCAGACATTTGTTTCGTACCCGTTCTTAAAAGAATAGCTAACAATTCATAGTTGGAGAGTGCTTCAGGACCATCGTTTAGCAGTCTTTCTCGAGGCCTCTCCTGTAATGGGTAATCTTTTATCATAAGCGGCTTCGTTACCACTTACGTCCCCCCTATTATTCAGTCTTCGTGACTGACTCGGTGAATGAAAACCCGAATTCTTTTAGTGATCGGACCACTTTAGAAATCGGTAACCCTACAACATTGAAATAATCACCTTCGATTTTATCAACTAATAGTGACCCGGATCCTTGGATTCCATAGCCTCCAGCTTTATCAAATGGTTCACCTGTGTTTAAGTACCATTCAATTGTATTTTCATCTAAAGTGTGAAAAGTAACATTTGTCTTTACAGAGAAAATCACTTTTTTTGTTTCGTCTATTAAGCAGACCCCCGTGTAAACTTCATGTGTTTGACCTGAGAGCATCCTTAACATTTCGGCAGCTTCCATCCGATCCTTCGGTTTACCAAGACGATTATTCTGATAAGATACGATTGTATCTGCACCTAAGATCACACAATCTGGTTTTTGAGTAAAAATGTCTGCTGCTTTCTGCTCAGCAAGTGATTCTACCAGTCGACTTGGAGTAAGGGAATGATCCATTTTTTCTTCAAGTGTACTTGGATACGTTTCAAATGGAAGAAGCGTTAATGACAGAAGTTCATATCTTCGAGGTGAAGCAGAGGCTAATATGAGGCGTTTCATGTAATCACCTTTCATCTAATTCATTGATGTATAGTTACGTACAGATTTACAATAGCAAACTTGTTAAAATTAGACAAATTACGCCGAAAAACATACTTCTATTAGTTTTTCGGTTCTTTACAGTATTTTATGAGGGCAAATAATTAATTTCATTGACGAATTCCGACAAAATTCTTAAAACCTATCAAATAACACATTTTGTCTTACACTCATTTCTTTCACCCAGTCTTGTTGAAAACTAAAAAAGTATGACTCAAGAATCGAGCCATACCCTAAGTTTCTATAGTTTCTTCATTTCTACAAGAATTGTTGCTTTCACATCCTTGTCTCCTTTGATAGTTGATTGGAGTTGAAGATGCGTGCCTGCCACCTGAAATACATCTCGCAAGGCATGCGACGAGGAAGCATACTGCGGTAGCATTGACTTGTAGACGCAGGAGCAAGGAGCATAAGGCGGGCAGGTGAGAAACTCATACGTGAAACGTACGAATGTGGCTCACCGTCTGCCCCGCAAAAAGCGAGCAACCTGGAAATTAACTACTCTCTTAAACGCAACATTGCATAAAGCAAACAGTTATTTATTTTAATGTAGCAAGCAGCTTCGTATAAGACTGCAGGCTATCCATTACTTTTTGCTGAAACGCCCAGTTCAGCTCTCCCTTTTTCGAATCCTTTAAAGCTAGAAAAGCTCCTTCGAGCTGTTTTTCAAAATCTGATGCCGCTTTTGTTGTACTTTCACTCCACTTCCCTTTTTGCCCTTTTCCATATTCTTTCCACTTGTTAAAATCGCTAAGCGTCCGATCAAGACCTGACCCACTTGCTTCTGGCATCTGAGAAAGGGTGAGCGTATTTTGAAGTAGAATCTGCCCATTCGTAAAATAGGTTTCGTCTAGCTTTGTTGGTGTTCTCAATTGATCGAAAGAAAAAGAGAGCGATTTAAAAAGTGGCTTATCCATTTCTTTTTGATAGGCCTCATTAAATTTATCTAATTGATGCTTCTCATTTCCAATGCCCACGATAACAGAATACTTCTCTTCTTCAGCTTTAAAAACAACGGCTGAAAATCCTTTCTCTTCTATGGACTTAACAACTCCTTCAGCTCGATCTTTTGATGAGAAGACACCGGCTTGAAGTGCTGAGAATTCTAATTTGATCGGCCTGATAGTTACAGATTTACCAGTGTCAGCTACTTTTTCTGTGTGAACTGTTGCAGCTTCGGTCACTTTATCTCCAGCCTCCGTTATATCGGAAGAGAATACTGTTAAGACTAATACTCCTAAAATGGTCCCCGTAACGATAGCCCCTATAATTGCTGCAACAATTTGCTTAGGAAAGCCTTTCCCATTATTCGGTACAAGGAAGCTTGTCCTCTTGTTTAACACATATCCGTTCTTTCTTTTAAAAAAGTTTTCACGTTTCTTAAGAGAAGTTGCCAGAATCGTATATCCGCCTCTGTTCACTTCCTCGATGGCAGCAGCAACCTCATTCTGAACGTGCTGCTCTTTAACTGGTGTTTGATCTTCGTTATAGTTCTTTTCTTTACCATTGATTAAGATGGATATCTCTTGTTTCATATCATCCGCTCCTCTCTATCATCTACTAAAACATATGCTTTTTTCGTTTTAATAGAACATAAAAAGGTAGAAACATAAAAAAATCTAGGCGAATTACTCCCTAGATTTTTTATCCGATATAAGCGGCAACTTTATTTCTTCCTTGTTGTTTTGCACCTGTATACATGGCACGATCTGCGTTTCGTACTAACGTAAGAGCATCTTCTCCTTGATGAGGAGCGGTAGCAACCCCGATACTTGCAGTTATGTAGATCGTATGTCTGCATTGATCGGTGAGGTCATTATGAATATCAAATCCTTGATTAGAAATAACAGAACGAAGCTGTTCAGCTAATTGGATACCTTCTTTGTCTCCTGATTCAGGCAGCAAGATAATAAACTCTTCTCCACCATATCTTGCAACTGTTCCTCGGTCTCCAATAAATTCTTCTAACCTTCTAGCTAAGAGGATCAATACTTCATTTCCACTTTGATGACCGTATGTATCATTTACCTTTTTAAAGTGATCAATATCCAATAAGATGATTGAGAACTGCTTTCTAAAATACTCATAATTTTGGTACATTTCCGTTAGAATGCTCTCAAAATATCGGTAATTATATAAACCAGTTAGAGGACATTGTTCACTTTTTAACTTTGTGGATTCGTAGTTTCTTGCATTATCGATCGCTACAGCCAAATAGTTTGCTAAAATCTCAAGGATGATAAGGTGATGCTTTTGAAAGGCGTGTTTTTCTTTAGATGCAAAGGTGATAATACCGACGATCTTTTGATTTCTGATCATAGGCACCGAGAGTACAGATTGTGCTTTTCCTTGAAAGAAAACGTCCGATATCTTTCGCCATGGCTTTAGTTTGCTATAACGTATACTTTTTCCTGTGGACCACACTCTTCCACTGATCGCTTCATGTTTTTTAATAGGAACTGTGGTGAGAATGCCTTCTTCACTTTCATATTGACGGATGATTTTTAGATGTTCACCCGCATCAGCATCATAAATAAACGCAAAATCGACATGCATAAAACCAATCAGTCTTTCTATAAAAACATCCAATATGTGATTTACCTTTAGATGTTCAGAAAGCTGCTGTCCGATCTCACTCGCTTTTTGAAGAGAATCATTAATCTGCTGACTGACATGATAGAGATTTATAATGATAGATAATGAAAGAAATGGTAGGCCGACATAAAAGATTCCAGGACGCCCGAGCTGAGAATATAGAACATATAGCATGAGACCAACAGGAATGGCTAGAACTTCAGATACGAAGTCCCATACCGCATCACGTTCAAAAAAAGCAACATCCTCTTCGTAAAGTACTTTTACGATAAAGTAAAGTCCAACGTGGTTTAAAACTAGTCCTGTTAATACATAAGCTATTACAGGAATCAGATTAATAGATTCGTCCACTGCAAACGGTCCCACTTCACCTCCTAAGAGATGAAATACTGTACTTTCGCAGATAATTATCCATGTAAACATGAGGGTGTTCGCCATATATCTGTAATATTCTTTTATAACATGAGCCTTTAATGAGATAAACATGGCTAAAACAGACAACAAAGTCATATATAAAGCAACAGTCAGCCCATAGTATAGAAATACGGCTAAGTTAATACCTGACATGAAAGAGATGTTCGTATTCATCACTTTGATCGGGAAACAAGATACAACGATCGCTAAAAAGCTGATAATACCAAGATCTATTACATTGATATCAGGCTGATTACTCGTCATCTGAACAGCTGTCCAAATAGCGAGTGGAAATAAGAAAATCCATGCCACTGTAAGAATCATACGTTTTTTTCTACTTGCCATACGAGACGCCACCACCTTGTCCCCCTTTCAAATAAGAAATGTTTAAAATACACATCTTTTTTACTAGGACAAATTCATTATCTTTTATTTTATCAAAAGTTCAAAAAATTACAATAAATGTTATTCCAAATTTTGAAATGTTTTTCTAATTTCTGAAATAAAGTAGAGCGAACCTGTAATGATGAGAATATCATCTTCCTGTAATTGCTCTTTTAAATGTTGCAACGCCTCTCTCCAAGAAGGAATGCTATATGAATTTTCCAAAGGGCTTTCTCTCAATAATTGTTCTGCAGTTGCGGCTCTTGGAAAATCAAAGGTCGTAAAGCACGCTTCGTACACGACACTTACTAAGTCTTGCATCATCGTTGCATACGCCTTATCTTCTAATGCCGCAAACAAAAGGAAGATTCGCTTAGAGCCATAATGATTGATCAGTGTTTGTTTAAGTGCTGCAACACCTTGCTCGTTATGAGCTCCGTCAATGATTATATCGGGTGAATGTGATACTTTTTCAAATCTTCCAGCCCAATTTGCTTTGCGAAGTCCATCCGTTACCGTAGAAAGCGGAATATCAAACTTATGAGACCTTGTTAAATACTTAATAGCCGCCACCGCTAGCCCTGCATTCTTAATCTGGTGCGTTCCCATCATAGAAATCTCAAATTCTACACCTATATGATCTTCGGAATCTGTATAGATAAACCTTTCACCATTATGTGTACTTTCAAGGTGCACAACAGAAAAATCACGATCAAGGAAATAGTTTTCTGCATTCATTTCCTTTGCTTTACGATCGATGACTTCACGTGCCTCGGTCTGATCTGCTGTAGTAATGACAGGTACCTTATGCTTAATGATTCCGGCCTTTTGAAAAGCAATCTCTTTTAGCGTTTCGCCGAGTATGCCCATATGATCATAGCCTATGTTTGTAATGAGGCTTAAGATCGGCGTTATAACGTTCGTAGAATCGTAAAGACCCCCTAGTCCTGTTTCGTATATAACAATATCAGGTTGTTTGTCAGCGAAGTATTGAAGTGAAATGACGGTAATCACTTCAAACTCGGTAGGACTTCCTAGTTCCGTTAAAGAAACTTCTTCTACTAGTGGCTTTAATAATCTTGCATAATGAAGCAGTTCTTCATCTGCAATAGGTACACTGTTCAATGCTACCCTCTCATTGAAGGAAATGAGATAAGGTGACGTAAATGTACCTACCGAATAACCCGCTTCATTCATGATACTTCTTATATATTCTACAGTTGAACCCTTACCGTTCGTGCCTGCAATATGTATACACGTTATCTTCCTTTCGGGATTGCCTGTTCGTTTTAGGAGCCATTCCACTCGTTTCAGGCCTGGTTTTATTCCAAATTTTAATAAGCTATGAATCCACTCTAGTGCTTCCTTGTAAGAATTCAAGTTAATTCCGCCCTTCTAATCATAAAGAAGGCGAATCCCTTTGCTAAAATAAGGATTCGCCTCATATTGATAATGGTTAGCTTTGAAGTTCTTTAATACGTGCCAATACGTTATCATATTTCTCTTGATAATCCGCTTCTTTTGCACGCTCTTCTTCTATTACCTTTTCAGGTGCCTTCTTCATAAATCCTTCATTGCTTAATTTTTTCTGTACGCGCTCTACTTCCTTCGCGTATTTTTCTGCTTCTTTTTCAAGTCTTTTAATTTCTTCATCAATATTTAATAACCCTTCAAGTGGAAGGTACATTTCTAAACCTGTTAAAATCGTGCTCATGCTCTTCTCAGGTGCCGAGATCTCGTCTGAGATGATGAGTTCACCAGGGTTACAGAAACGAACTAAATAGTGTCGATTTGATTCAAGAGCTGTAAGAATTTCTTTATTCTTTGGTTTGATCTGCAGTTCGATCGGCTTACTAGGTGCAACGTTCATTTCAGAACGAATGTTACGAACTGAACGGATCACCTCTGTAATGAGCGCAAATTCTTTTGCTGCTTCAGGAAAATGAAGGTCTTCGCGCTTTTCTGGCCAAGCAGCAATGGTGATCGATTCACCCTTATGAGGCAAGTGCTGCCAGATCTCTTCTGTTATAAACGGCATGAAAGGATGAAGCAATCTTAACGTATGGTCTAACACATGAGCTAGAACAGAACGAGTTGTTTTCTTCGCTTCTTCGTCTTCCCCATAGAGTGGAAGTTTCGCCATTTCGATGTACCAGTCACACAGGTCATCCCAGATAAAGTTATAGAGCAGGCGTCCCACTTCACCGAATTCGTAAGCATCGATCAAACGTGTGATATCTTCTGCTGTTTCATTCAATCGAGTGAGAATCCATTGATCTGCTAATGATTTCTTTCCGCTTAGATCAATCTCATCGTATTGCATGCCATCCATGTTCATCAAAGCGAAACGAGATGCGTTCCAGATCTTATTAGCAAAGTTCCAAGTAGACTCTACTTTTTCCCAATAAAAACGGAGGTCGTTTCCTGGTGAACTTCCTGTAGATAAGAAGAAACGCAATGCATCAGCGCCATACTTCTCGATAACATCCATCGGGTCAACACCATTGCCGAGTGATTTACTCATCTTTCTCCCTTCGGAGTCACGAACGAGACCGTGAATCAACACATCATTAAATGGCTTTTGTTCCGTAAACTCGATCGATTGGAAGACCATTCTTGAAACCCAGAACGTAATGATATCGTAACCTGTTACGAGTACGTTTCCTGGGAAGTAGCGCTTGTAATCAGCAGCTTCCTCGTCTGGCCAACCCATCGTTGAGAACGGCCATAGAGCAGATGAGAACCACGTGTCTAGAACATCTGTATCCTGCTCCCAATTTTCCGGGTCTTTTGGTTCTGTCTTACCAACGTAAATCTCTCCCGTTTCTTTATGGAACCATGCAGGGATTCGGTGACCCCACCAAAGCTGACGAGAGATACACCAATCACGAATGTTTTCTATCCAACGCATATACGTGTTCTCGAAGCGGTCAGGAACAAAGTTTATCTTATCTTCACCTTTTTGAAGCTTGATCGCTTCGTCAGCTAACGGCTGCATCTTAACAAACCATTGTGTTGAAAGATATGGTTCAACAACTGCTCCACTACGCTCAGAGTGACCAACAGAATGAATATGCTCTTCGATCTTGAACAATACACCTTGCTCCTGAAGATCTTTAACGATCTGCTTTCGGCACTCAAACCGGTCTAGTCCTTGGTAAGCACCAGCATTGTCGTTCATCTGACCGCCTTCATCCATTACAAGGATACGCTCAAGGTTGTGTCTGTTACCGATCTCAAAGTCATTCGGATCATGCGCAGGTGTGATTTTTACAGCGCCTGAACCAAATTCCATATCAACATAATCATCTCCAACAATTTCGATCTCACGTCCAACGATTGGCAGAATCGCTTTCTTACCTATTAGATGCTGATAACGCTCATCTTTCGGATGTACAGCGATCGCTGTATCACCCAGCATCGTCTCAGGACGAGTTGTAGCTACTTCGATATGTCCAGACCCATCTGCTAGTGGATATTTCATATGATAGAACGCACCTTGAACATCTTGGTGGATAACTTCAATATCAGAAAGAGCTGTTTTCGTTTGTGGGTCCCAGTTGATGATGTACTCACCGCGGTAGATTAATCCTTTTTCATATAGGGTAACGAAAACCTCTTTAACTGCATCAGATAATCCCTCATCTAATGTAAAGCGCTCACGAGAATAATCTAGACCAAGCCCTAGTTTTGCCCATTGCTGACGAATGAACTCAGCATACTCTTCTTTCCATTCCCAAGACTTCTCTAAGAACTTTTCACGGCCTAAGTCGTATCGAGATATCCCTTCTTCACGAAGCTTCCCTTCTACTTTTGCTTGGGTCGCAATACCGGCGTGGTCCATCCCAGGGAGCCACAGAACATCGTATCCTTGCATACGTTTTGTTCGCGTTAAGATATCTTGAAGCGTAGTGTCCCATGCGTGCCCGAGGTGCAGTTTTCCTGTAACGTTAGGAGGTGGGATTACAATCGTATACGGCTGTTTTCCTTCCTCACTCTTTGCTTCAAAAAATTTGCCTTTTAACCAAAAATCATAACGATTTTCTTCAGTAGCCTTCGGATCGTATTTCGTTGGCATCGTCAGTTCTTTCTGTTCGTTCGTCATTCTATTCTCCTCCTTTATTTCTAAAAAACAAAAAAGCCCTTTCGTCAAAAAGGACGAAAGGACTCCGCGGTACCACCTTTATTTACAGCAAGTCTAAATAAACTTGCTGTACACTCATGAATAACGGATGGACCGTCTTCTCCTACTTCGATTTTCAGAGAAGATGCTCAAGGGCGACTTCCAACTAACTCTCCTTAAGGATTCTTTCAGCAGATGAATCCTCTCTCTAAAAGGTGTTGTGTTGTACTATTCCCTGTCTACGCGACAATATAGAATCTGAATATATTTTATACAACTTATCTGTTTTTAGTCAATAGTATTGCCGTAACTTGTAAAAGTTATTCTATGCCTTTGAACCTCCTTTGGTGATAACCTGTCTTTCACATTAATCATTCTGTTGCATAAATTATAAAAAATGGGCGAATGGAGGGCTTGTCTTGTCTAGAAAGTATTTTCGAAAAACGCGATTTCCAGGGTGGTTTGTTACCCTTAAACAAACAATCGGACAATTGACTGCGCCACTTATTGTCTTTCAGCTTTTAAGGACGATACTGTTTCCATCTGCTGTTGATTTTATCATCCTTTTAACTTTAGTGATCCTCCATGTATGTTTCGCTTATGATGTTCTTTAACCTGTATCGTTTGTTATTTAACGCTCTTTTCTAAAAGATTGTTGCTTTTAAACTCCTTGTCACCTTTGACAATTGATTGTAGTGGAAGGTGCGAGACTCCTACGGGGCAGGTGGGCAGGTGAGACACTTAAGAGTGAAACGTACGAATGTGGCTCACCGCCTGCCCCGTGGAAAGCGAGCAGCCTGGAACGGAAATCAACACTTTCAAAAGCAACAAAGTTTACGAAAACAGCCTTATAAAAAAAAGATCACATATAGTCGTTATATGTGATCTCCTTCATCATTTATGTGAATTTTTGTTGGCATAGAATCTGTTTGTTCTAAAGGTGCAGGTGGGGGAGCCATCATAATCGCATCACAGAAATCCCGGATTTTTTTCATTGCTCTTATTCTGCTCTCAAGCCTATGCACCATTTCAATTTGAGAATAATCGTTTCGTTTCATACAATAAAGATCTACTGCATTAAAAACAGGTTCAGGATAAGATAAATAACTAATTAATAATCCTCTTTCTTCATTTAGCAATGGAACATGTTTTTCATACAGATCTAATAACGATTTTCCTTCTTCGGGAGTCCATTCTTTTTGATGTGCCGCTCTTCTAAAATAAACCGCTAAGTCTCTAATTGGCGTATCCAGAACGGCTTTTTCAAAATTGAGTAGATGACCTTCTCCAGTTGGATTAAAGATCAGGTGATTTCTTGAAACCTTTCCGTGACAAAGTACGCTCCGGTAACGTTTCTCTCTTTGACACGTTTCATACCACTCTTTCAATCTTCTTTTCGCTTCTTCTGTCATTCTCATAATTTGATGAAAGTGACTGAGATACGTTAGTTCAAAGGGAGACATATACGTTTTCTGTTCTGCTTCTTCCGTAAATCTCTCCATCTCATATTGCCTGTTTTCCCATCTGTTCATGAGATATTGATACGAATGTTCGACCACTTCATTCGAAAAGTCTTGCTCCTTCAGTGTTAACGCATGGATCTTTCCTAAGTGATCAATAAGAACTTCGTCTTTCGCTCTCTCATTTCTTTCATCAGACGCAAACCACGGCATTAAATAATACGTTCTAGATCCTAACTGAACCGTATAATCGCCAAACTTTGTTGGATACAGAGGAACGACCTGATGAAAACCAATCTCAGAGAGACGCTGAATCACATGCGTAAACCAACTTCTTTCGTCCTCTGTCATCTCTGCTTCTTTCAGTGCAAATGTACCCCTTTTCGTTATGACCTTCTTTACTTTCCCATGCTGCTCTAACTTTTCAGGAAATAGATCATAATGAAAAAGGACGGGCCCGTAATTTAATGTTTCTTTTTCCGTTGTCATAGGGCCACCTTCCTTCTTTTTTCATCAAACCATTCGGTTACCGTTTTGACCAATATTCGATTACTTTCCCAGCAATCTTCATACTTCTTCAAGCCGTCTACCATTCTTTCTAAGGAGCTGTTATCCAATTGATCTAAACAATCATACAGTTCCCAAGGCGTAACGACTTCAGCTAAAAGTAACAACCCTTGCTCGCGTTCTAAAGAAAAATGCTTATTCACCTCCGTTAACAGAAGTTTTAATGATGAAGGAGAAGTTTGTTCCAGCCACTCAACCAAAAACTTACGAAGTGGTAGATATCCTTTGATGGGTAAAGCTTCACTACCTTGATAAAATAAAAAATGAAAAATTTTTCTGCCATTCTTTACGCTGAGCTCCTGATCAAGAACAGGTAATGCATGATTTTTTACTTTATTTTTAATTGCACGGGAAAATTCTAATCGTTGCTTACTCTCTTTTATACTTGTAACCATACATTGAAAGTTTGCTTCTAAATACTTTTGAGTAAGCGTAATACAAGATTTTAGATCAAAAACAGGCTGTCTGGTTTGTTTACAGAAAACATCTTGTTTATCCGAAGACATTGCCGTATTTAGTAATGTTCCAATGAATTGTCCCCAACGTTCTACGTCTTCACAACCAAACAATTCTTCTGTATGATCATGAACAGTAAGCCATCTGTTTCCATATTTTATGGCAGGTTCACCGCTTTTAGTACGAATCATACGATCTGGCACGGCGCTAGAGCCTTTCGAAGACTCATCGCGCCATCTTATGTGCCAATGTAAATTTTCTTTTTCACTCCAATAACGGATACGTTTTTCTCCATAATCAGTCATGATCAGATGTGGTCTTTCTTTCCACCGTATCCCATAAAGTTCATATTCTTTTTCTAAGGTGTTGATCAGCTCCATAATAGCACCTCAACTTAACGTGAACTTACTGGGATATATATGATCTGCCCTTCGGATACCTCACCTTGCTGCAGTTGGTTCATACGCATGAGTGTATTCAATGAGATATCATATCTTTCACAGATGTGTTCTAAAGAATCTCCACGTTGAAGAATATACATTTTCATTTTAGAAAAACGATCTTCTTTAGCAGAAAGCATCTTTGTTAAATAAAGCGCATTTTCGTCTCTTGGTTCTTCACGCTCTTTATTCATTTCCATCGGTTCTGCTTCAGTCTCATATTCTTCATAACTCGTATCGTAGGATTCATAAGTGGTCTCTTGGTCTTCTTCTGCTTCGTTGTAACTTATATTCTCGTATTCCTGCTCAGCTTCATACGATTGCTCACCATACTGGTACGAAGGACGTTGTGCAGCATTTTGCTGATATTGATAATTTTCGTACTGATTGGATTGCTGCTGATAAGCATCTTGCTGTTGATATGCTTCTTGTTGCTGATATGCTTCTTGTTGCTGATAAGCATCTTGCTGTTGATATGCTTCGTGCTGCTGGTATTCATCATCCTGCTGATACCCGCCTTGATTCTGATACGAAGCCTGCTGCTGGTAAGCTTCGTGCTGCTGATATGGATTGTAAGTGTATGGTCTATTCGTATCTTGATAGGTTTCTTCATACTGAGGATAGTTAGATTGTGAATCATCTGCTTCTTCTTGATAAGAAGCATCATAGCTCTCATAATCACCTTCTACGTGATCATAAGCTTCTGTTTCATTATTTTCTTCCATTTCTTCTACTTCACCATAAAGCTGTGAATTCTCTTCATCCGAATCCGCAATCTCATCTAATGATGCAGAATTATTGTTTCTTGTGTGGTCCATTGAGAACGCAATAGCTTTTAATGAATCAAAGGTAGCTTCCATCGTCCGATCATCTTGTGCCTCAAAGTGCGGTTTAAACTCATA
Organism: Fictibacillus halophilus; assembly: GCF_016401385.1. Classification (NCBI taxonomy): domain Bacteria; kingdom Bacillati; phylum Bacillota; class Bacilli; order Caryophanales; family Fictibacillaceae; genus Fictibacillus; species Fictibacillus halophilus. Next base: position 2,156,439 of record NZ_JAEACF010000001.1, read on the forward strand.
TAGTGTTTTATTCTCAGCACGAACGTCAGCTTCCTTCTCATCAAACCTTGCTGCAAATTCATTAAGGTGTGAAGATTGTGATGGTACACCCCCACTCTGACGTGCTTCAAACTGAAAAGGTGTAAAAATATCTTGTTTCTCTTCTTTCTGCATAGACCTTTCTTCCACGGCAGTAGTTCGTACCCCTTCTTTCGGAAGTTCGTATACAGGACTTTCCTGGCGCTGTTTTTCATCTTTTATACCGTAAATACAGATCGATGCTGAAAGCTCAAAGCAAGTTGAGTTTGGCAGCTCATATTCAAACGATTCGACTTCCACTTTTACCTCATTTGCATCCTCTACACGATACGACGGAATGGTTATATCCACTGGAAAACGATGCACAAGATCTGTCATCCCATCTTCTGCCACATTCAGTTGAGTAAGAGAGCGGTAAGACATACTCTCAGAGAGCATATTTTGATCTGTTATACCTTCATTCTGTTCTTGCTTTTCACAGCGGTATCTGCCATTTAAAATAAGGGCTCCCTTGATATAAACCTGCCCGGCTTCCTCTGTGATATGAATCTCAGGATCTAGTGACATCGACAAAACTTCAGCTACTTCCTGTCCCTTCTTTAGCCAAACAGACTCCTCAATGGAGAAACGCAGCTTCGATTGACTCATGCCCTTCTCCTCCTTTCAGGTTGCATATAGTTATACAATATAGGTGTATGAGTGAACAGGACGAAATATGATTTTTATTAGGTAAGAGGTTCTAAAAAAACAAAAATAGCGTCCGCTGAAAAAAGCGGACGCTACAATATATGACTATTTTAATTGTGAGAAGGCCTTTCTAAACGCTGCAATTGTTTTATTAATATCTTCTTCTGTATGAGCAGTTGATAAGAATAATCCTTCAAATTGTGAAGGAGGCAGCGAGATGCCTTCTTGAAGCATCGTTTTGAAGCATGCATTAAAGTGATCTAAATTAGATTGCTTAGCCGTTTCGTAGTTGATCACATCTTGATTCGTGAAAAAGAAGCCGATCATACTTCCTGCACGGTTGATCGTATGTGCCACACCATAATGCTCAGCAGCTTCAGAGATTCCTGAAGCTAGTTGATCTCCGAGTTTTTGGAAATAGGTGTAACTCTCTTTTGTAAGTTGAGAAAGGGTCGCATAACCTGCAGCCATCGCAAGCGGGTTTCCTGATAACGTTCCTGCTTGATAGATCGGTCCGCTTGGTGCGATTTGTTCCATAATTTCTCGTTTACCACCATAAGCACCAACAGGTAGGCCGCCACCAATTACTTTTCCTAAACAAGTTAGGTCAGGCGTTACTCCAAAATAGCCTTGTGCACATTCATAATCCACTCGGAAGCCTGTCATTACTTCGTCAAAGATTAATAAAGATCCGTGTTGTTCAGTTATTTTACGAACGCCTTCTAAAAACCCTTTTTGTGGAGGAACGACACCCATGTTACCTGCGACTGGTTCTACAATCACACAAGCAATATCTTCTCCAAATTGATCAAAAGCTACTTGCAAGCTTTCAAGATCATTGTATGGAACCGTTATCGTGTTTTGGGCGATACCTTCTGGAACCCCTGGAGAATCCGGAAGACCAAGTGTTGCTACACCTGAGCCTGCTTTGATCAATAAGGAGTCACCGTGTCCGTGGTAACAGCCTTCAAATTTAACGATCTTACTTCTTCCTGTGTATCCCCGTGCTAAACGAAGTGCACTCATCGTAGCTTCTGTACCTGAGTTAACCATACGAACAACTTCGATCGATGGAACACGATCGATCACAAGTTTTGCTAGCTTCGTCTCCATTTCATTCGGAGCACCAAAACTTGTTCCCAGTTCAGCAGTTTGCTTAAGCGCCTCCACTACTTGATCATCAGCATGTCCTAGAATTAAGGGTCCCCATGACAATACATAATCGATATATTCGTTACCATCGATATCATAGATCTTTGACCCTTTTCCGCGTTCCATAAAAACAGGATCCATTTTTACAGATTTAAATGCACGTACAGGGCTGTTAACTCCTCCAGGCATAACTTCTTTCGCTTCTTGAAAAGCAGCTACCGATTTTTCAAAGCTTCTCATACCAACACCTCTTTCCTTATTTTTCATTCAGCCATCTTGCAGCATCTTTAGCAAAATACGTAATGATCAGATCTGCTCCTGCTCGTTTCATAGAGATCAGTTTCTCTAATACGATGCTCTTCTCATCTACCCATCCGTTGATAGCAGCTGCTTTAATCATGGAATACTCTCCACTCACGTTGTAAGCTACTAATGGTAGAGGATATCGGTCTTTTAATTCTCTTAGAATATCAAGGTAAGATAGGGCTGGTTTTACCATTAAGAAGTCAGCGCCTTCAGCGACGTCTGATTCTGCCTCTCTGAGGGCTTCAAGTCGGTTCGCCGGATCCATCTGATACGTTTTTCTATCACCAAACTGTGGTGTACTATGCGCTGCATCACGAAACGGACCATAAAAAGATGATGCATATTTAACGGCATAAGACATAATCGGAACATCATAGAAACCAGCTTCATCAAGCCCTTGTCTGATTGCTGCAACAAAGCCGTCCATCATATTTGAAGGTGCGATGATGTCTGCTCCAGCTTTAGCTTGTGATACAGCTGTTTTTGCTAGAAGCGTTAAGGTTTCATCATTCAACACTTCACCATTTTCAATCACACCACAGTGTCCATGGTCTGTAAATTGGCATAAACAAGTGTCTGCTATTACAGTTAGTGATGGCGCAACTTCTTTAATTTGCGAGATCGCTTTTTGTACAATTCCATTATGATCATAAGCTGAACTTCCGCATTCGTCTTTCTCAGCAGGTACCCCAAAAACGATAATAGACTGAATGCCAAGACTTTCAATTTCTTTTACCTCTTCTTGAAGAAGGTCTAATGACAGATGATACACACCTGGCATGGAAGGGACTTCTTTTTTTACGTTCTCTCCTTCAACAAAGAACAATGGATAGATAAAATCAGAGACATGAAGATGCGTTTCACGCACTAATGAACGCATGGATGCTGATTTTCTTAAACGGCGATGACGCTGAAAATTCATATTAACTTCCTCCTTGAAAATAAGAAATGGCGCAGTTCACCATATCTTCTGCGGTAAATTGTGTAGGCATTAAAACATGTTGAAATCCGCATTCTTCTGCAGCACTTTTCGTTGTTGGTCCAACACAGATCACAGGCTTTTCATAAACTTCCTCTGTTTTTATCCCACTACTCATGAAGGTCACAGCAGAAGGGCTCATAAAAAACAGGCAATCAGCTTGATATACGAGCGACCAATCTAAATCATCTTCCGATTCAGTTTTGTAGACCACTAGTTCTTCTACCTGTGCTGTTTCCTTTAACTCCTCTTTAATAAAAGATGGAGCTAGATTCCCTTTTGGAAATAGAATTCTTTCATGTGATAAGACGTGTTTTTTTAACGTCTTCACTAGGCTTTCAGCATGATAATGTTCGGGCACAAGAATAGATGCGATCCCTCTGTTTCTTAATGATTCAGCTGTTTTTTCACCAACTGTGGCAAACTTAACATTACTCAGTGTGAGATTACAATCAGAAAGCAATTGAAAAAAGTAATCTACTCCATTTTTGCTCGTAAAAACAATCCATTGATAAGACGATAAATTTTTTAGCAAAGACTGCGAATTATCGTTCTTAACACCTTTTATAGAGACAATAGGAAAGGAAAGAGGGATACCACCGTTCTCTTGTATGTGTGAGATCAATGGCTCTGCTTGCTCTTTCGGCCGTGTAACAAGTATTCTCTTACCTGCTAATGGTCCTATAGAAGTATTCATTACGAATTTAAATCCTTTTTTACTGCATCTAGTATGGTTTTCGCACCTAATATCTTTAAATCTTCAGCTAACTCTACACCCACACGGTGCGGGTCTTTGCCTGATCTCATTTCTTTTAATACCGTTTTCCCTTCAGGATCTGCAACAAGGCCCGTTAAAGAAACTTCTTGGTTCTCATCCATCGTAGCAAATGCCGCGATCGGAACTTGGCAGCCGCCTTCTAACGTGTTTAGAAAAGAGCGTTCTGCTGTAACTGTGTCAAACGTATATGCATCGTTTAGTGTAGCTAATAATTCTTTTACTTCAAGATCTTCACTTCTGCACTCAATAGCTAATGAACCTTGTCCTACAGCAGGGAGACACAGGTCGATGTCTAAGTATTCCGTAACAACATCTGTAGACCAGCCCATTCGTTCAAGTCCTGCAGCTGCTAAGATGATCGCATCAAACTCACCAGACTTTAGCTTGTTAAGACGCGTATCAATATTACCTCGAATAGATTTAATCGTTAGATCTGGACGTCTGTTTAGAAGCTGTGCCGCTCTTCTTAGTGAGCTCGTCCCTACAATAGCACCAGCAGGAAGCTCTCTTAACGAAGAATACTTTTCAGATATTAGAGCATCTCTCGGATCAACGCGTTTAGGTGTACAGCCGATCTCGAGTCCCTCCGGCAGTTCAGATGGCATATCCTTCATGCTATGAACGGCAATATCAATCTCTTTATCTAACATCGCTTGTTCAATCTCTTTAACGAATAAACCTTTTCCGCCGACTTTTGAGAGTGTAACATCAAGAATAATATCTCCTTTTGTTACGATCTCTTTTACTTCAAATTCAAAAGGCATTCCTGATTTTTTTAATTGCTCGATCACCCAGTTTGTCTGTGTGATCGCTAACTTACTTCTTCTTGAACCTACTATAATTTTTCTCATGATATGAATCTCCTATTCTTTACTTATACCAAAGGTGAAACTCAGTGAACGTCGACGCTAAAAAGTAGTTGATCAAAACGACTAGGAAGGCTGCAGCGTTCCAAAGCGCTAACGTTTTACCTTGCACACCTCTTCCAACCTTTTGATAGAGGTAAGTACTGTAAACCAAAAGGACAATAAATGACGAGATGACTTTGGCATCAAGAAGTGTAAAGTCACTTATTTTCCAGAATGCCCATACAACTCCCAATATTAGACTAAGCAAGAGCAACGGCACTCCGATCGTATTCAAGCGAAAAGAGAGCTTCTCTAAATATGATAGACTCCCAAAACGCTGCAGTCTTTTGCTCCATTTCTTTCGTTTCAACATGCCATGCTGTAGCAGGTACATGAACGAGAATATAAAAGAGAGCGAGAATGCACCGTATGAGATAAAAGCCATCGTTATATGGATGATTAATAATTCAGAGATCAGCTGTTTCTCAAGCACTGCACTCGCTTGTCCTGTTGGAGCAAACAAGTGGATCGAAACGAGCAAGAAACCAAGAATATTCGTAAAAAACACAAGAAAATCAACACGGAAAAACCTGCTCATGACAACTGAGAACGTCACGAGGATCCACGCATAAAAAAACAGGCCTTCTGAGGGTGTTAATATTGGAAACCGTTGATCTTTCAGCATCCTTAACACAAAAAAGACCGTTTGAAGTACCCAGACAATAGAAAGCAACCAGAAAGCAAATCGGTTTGCTTTCCGGTTGTTTTGAAGAAAATCTATAAAATAGCCTATGATGCTAAGTGCATATAGAACGATAGTAAGATCATATATCCAATTCATTTTTGCTCACACTCCATGAGCTCGAGGGAAACGAGAGCTTAAGTTCTTACTACAGCCGAAGGAACCACTTCATCTGTTAGTGAAGACTTCTCTTCGACGTTTGCAGCAAATGCTGTTTCCAACTGCTTCTGTTTATCCAAATAATCTTGTAGTCCGAAAATTTCGGTAAATAATTGCAACTGTTCTTCAGCTCCTGGTTCACCAGCCATCTCTTTGGCTCTAGTCACAGGATCACGAAGCAATTGATTCACGATACTCTTCGTATGTTTGCTTAAAATTTTTCTTTCTCGATCCGTTAGATCCGGCAGCTTACGCTCGATGCTTTGCATGGTTTCTGCTTGAATGTTTAATGCCTTTTCTCGTAATGCAGAAATTAACGGCACTACACCAAGCATCGAAATCCAAGATTGAAAAGCTACAATTTCAGCCTCGATCATAATCTCGATCTTTTCTGCTTCTTTCATTCGTTCAGCAAGATTCGACTCTACGATACCTTCTAAGTCATCAATATCATATAGAAAGACGCTGTCTAAATCATGAAGCTCAGGATCGAGGTCACGAGGTACTGCAATATCTACCATGAACAATGGAAGACCTTTACGTTTCTTAATAGCTGGTGCAGCCATTTTCTTTGTAATGACAAATTCACTGGCACCTGTAGAAGATATCACGATATCTGCTTTTATGAGCAAACTTTCTAGTTCTTCAAAAGGATGTGCTGTACCATGAAACTTTTCAGCTACCTCTTGCGCCTTTTCAAAAGTTCGGTTAATAACAAGTACTTCGTTTCCTCCACTCGCATGCAGATGTTTCGCTGTAAGCTCACCCATCTTGCCCGCACCAACGATTAAGATGGTTTTATCTTGGAGGCCACCAAAGATTTTTTTTGCGAGTTCAACAGCCGCATAGCTAACCGATACCGCATTTTCACCGATGTCTGTTTCTGAATGACATCTCTTAGCAAATGTGATCGCTTGTTTCATTAGTTTATTAAATATTGTTCCTGTCGCATCAAGTTTCTGTGATTCTAAGAATCCATCTCTTACTTGACCAAGGATTTGAGTTTCACCGATAACCATAGAGTCCAAGCCTGCAGCTACACGGAATAGATGTTCTACAGCTGCTTCTCCGTCTCTAATGCTCAAGAATGGTGAAAGTTCTTCTTTATCAATTGAAAACCAGTCCGCCAAAAAAGATTTGATGTAGTATCTTCCGGTATGAAGCTGATCGGCAACAGCATAGATCTCAGTACGGTTGCACGTTGAAACGATTACACATTCAAGTATACTTTTTTGTTTTCGGAGTGTAGAGATCGCATCCGTTAATTCAGAGGGCTGAAAAGAAACTTTTTCCCGAATTTCTACGGGTGCCGTTTTGTAATTAAGTCCAACCACTAGAATATGCATGCGCTCACCTCCCTTAATTATGTATGTTCATTACTAATTATAACATGTCCCAAAATACGGAATATCCAATAATGTGAACAGAATTTAAACGTTTATGCTATGATGTATTTATTATCTTTTTGGTGTGTCATCAGCAGTTTTAGGATAACCATAATTACTAAAACTTAGCACCATTATTAAAAATAACAAAAATCGACCAATTTAGCAAAGGTTTACGTTTAAGATGGAGGCATTATGAAACAAAGAAACACATTCAGCGGCATCATTTTACTCGGAATTGGATTATTCTATTTTGCGAATAGAATGAACATTGAACTGCTTCAACCGTATCTGACTTGGCCAAGTATATTAATCATCATTGGTATAGCTCTTCTATTCCAATCTGGTTCGGGAAAAGAATCTTCAAGTATTTTCTCAGGTGTATTCTTAACAGGATTAGGCGTACATTTTCACGCTGCAGCAAAAGTTGCCACATGGCCAGAACCGCTTCAAGTTATCGTTTTACTAGCAGGCATATCATTTCTGATTCAATATCGAAAAACAAAAGAGGGACTCATCCCTGGGGTATTGTTATCGCTTTTAGCCCTTTGGCTACTCTTCTTTAAGAGTAATACCCCTTCTGTAGAAAATATATTTGTTAAAGCTGAAGATTTTTGGCCTATTATCTTAATGGTCATCGGTGCTTACCTTATGTTCTTTAAAAAGAAATAGAAACACAAAACCCTCTATGTAAAAAAAACATAGAGGGTTTTTATGTTAAGGCTGTTTTCACATTCATAGTTGCTTTTAAAGTAGTTGATTTCCATTTCAGGTTGCTCGCTTTCCGCGGGGCAGGCGGTGAGCCACATTCGTACGCTACACGTATAAGTGTCTCACCTGCCGGCCTGTCCCGCAGGAGTCTCGAACCTTCCACTCCAATCAACAATCAAAGAAGTAAAAAAAAGATTTAAAAGCCATAATCTTTTAGCAATGAGGCGTCATGCTAACAGATTTTTAATAGTCATTATTTAGAAAGATAAGAATTTAGTACGCCCCATGCTTCATCTTTTCCGTGTCCTGTTTCAGATGAGAATAGAACGATCTTATCGTTCTTGTCCATGTTTAATGTTTCCTTGACTACTTTTTTATGCTTGTCCCATTTTCCTTTTGGGATCTTATCACTTTTTGTTGCCACCACGATAACCGGAAGCTCGTGATATTTAAGCCAATCGTACATTAACACATCATCTTTAGATGGTGCATGTCTAAGGTCTACGAGCTGAACAACTGCTTTTAACTGATCACGTTCAACGAGATACTGCTCGATCATCTTACCCCAAGCTTCGCGTTCTGTTTTTGACACTTTAGCAAAGCCATAACCAGGTACATCCACAAAATAAAAACTTTCGTTTAGAATATAGAAGTTTAACGTTTGCGTTTTCCCTGGTTTTGAAGATGTACGGGCTAAGTTTTTTCTGTGAATCATCTTATTAATAAAAGACGATTTTCCTACATTCGAGCGTCCTGCCAAAGCAATTTCCGGAAGATTGCCTTCCGGATATTGTTTTGGTCCAACTGCTGAAATTACGATTTCCGCTGTATTTACTTTCACTTTCTATCACCTGCTAATGCAACTTTTAATACCTCATCTAAATGAGATACGGTTATAAAAGATAATCCCTCTTTAACTGATTGTGGAATATCTTCAATGTCTTTTTCGTTTTCTTTCGGAAGTATAATGGTTTTGATTCCTGCTCGATGTGCACTTAATGATTTTTCTTTTAAACCACCAATTGGCAACACACGTCCTCTAAGCGTGATCTCCCCTGTCATTCCTACATCTTTTCTAACTGGTCTTTTCGTTAGTGCTGATACTAATGCTGTGGCAATCGTTATTCCAGCTGAAGGACCATCTTTTGGTGTTGCTCCTTCAGGAACATGTATATGGATATCTGTTTTTTCATAGAAATCATGATCGATTCCAAGCTCTTCCACCTTCGTGCGAACGTAGCTTAATGCGGCTTGAGCAGATTCTTTCATAACATCACCTAACTTACCCGTTAAGATCAGTTTGCCCTTACCCGGTGATAGTGCTACTTCAATTGAGAGAGTATCCCCACCAGCTGTCGTATAAGCTAATCCTGTCGCTGCACCAATTTGGTCTTCAAGTTCTGCTTGACCATAACGGAAACGAGGCTTACCTAGATAATCTTCAAGGTTTTTAGCAGAAAGTACAACCTTTTTCTTTTCAGCTGAAACAATCTGTTTTGCTGCTTTTCTGCATAATCCTGCAATTTGACGCTCAAGATTACGCACACCCGCTTCGCGTGTATAATTGCGGACCAGCTTTAGAATAGAATCATCCTTAAACTGAATCTGGCTTTTCTTTAGTCCATGTTCCTTAAGCTGTTTTGGAATCAAATGATTCTTAGAGATATGCAGCTTTTCAACCTCTGTATAACCAGCGATCGAAATAACTTCCATTCTATCTAATAACGGCCCTGGAATTGTAGAGAGAGAATTGGCTGTTGTAACGAACATGACTTTTGATAGATCATATGGCTCTTCGATATAGTGATCGCTGAAGGTGCTGTTCTGTTCCGGATCTAACACTTCAAGCATCGCAGAGGAAGGATCTCCTCTAAAATCACTCGACATCTTATCAATCTCATCAAGTAAGAATACGGGATTAATCGTCCCGGCTTTTTTCATACCTTGAATCAAACGGCCTGGCATCGCTCCCACATATGTTCTTCGGTGCCCTCTGATCTCTGCTTCGTCTCTCACACCACCAAGAGAAATTCGTACAAAATTTCTGCCGATGGCACGTGCAATCGATCTGGCTAATGATGTTTTACCTACACCTGGTGGTCCAACTAAACAAAGAATCGGACCTTTTAGTGAATTTGTCAGTTTCTGAACAGCAAGATATTCTAAGACTCTGTCCTTTACTTTTTCAAGACCATAATGATCTTCGTTAAGAACCGTTTCTGCATGTGGAATATCCAGATTATCTATCGTCTCTTGTTTCCAAGGCAGATTAACAAGCCACTCAATGTATGTTCTGATAACAGAGCTCTCAGCTGAAGAGTTTGGCATCTTTTCATAACGGTCTAGTTCTTTTTTTGCAAGCTCCATGACCGTCTCAGGCATATCAGAGGACTCAATACGTTCTTTGAGTGAACTTACTTCCCCAACTTTACCTTCTTTATCACCAAGCTCTTTTTGGATTGCTTTCATCTGTTCACGCAGATAATATTCTTTTTGCGTTTTTTCCATCGCCTTTTTAACGCGTTGACCGATTTTCTTTTCTAGACCTAGTACTTCTTTTTCATTGTTTAAAAGGTCCAGCAAGTGCTCAAGTCTTTCTTTCACATCAAAAATCTCAAGGATTTTTTGTTTTTCTTTAATCTTTAGAGAAAGATGCGAAGAAATAACATCTGCCAAACGTCCAGGTTCAGTAATATCTTGAACTGAGGCAAGTGTTTCAGGCGTTACTTTTTTTGATAGGTTTATGTATTGTTCGAATTGAGCCAGAACTGCTCTCATGAGAGCTTCCGTTTCGGCTTCTTTCACTTCAATATCATCCGTTAGTTCAACTTCTACTTCTACATGGGTCTTCTCGTCCGTGAACGAAGTAATTTCTCCGCGTTTAATACCTTCAACAAGTACTCTGATTGTGCCATTAGGCAGTTTGAGCATCTGATTTACTTTTGACAACGTTCCTACATGATAAATTTCCTCTTGTGCTGGATCTTCAATAGAAACTTCTTTTTGAGTTGATAGAAAGATCATTTGATCATCAAGCATGACTTTTTCAAGCGCTTGAATAGATTTTTCTCTTCCTACATCTAAATGAAGTACCATTGTTGGATAAACCAACAATCCGCGAAGAGGGAGGAGCGGAAGAACTCGTTTTTCCCCCATTAAAAACACCTCCGAAAACTGCTATGTAATCATTAATTATATGCTTAGTCTTTGTACAATTCTACCGATAATGCTTAACTTTGTCTAATGTAAGCTTCGGATTGTAAGAAAACACCTAATAAAACGCTCTCCTTAGTTGTTAGAAAATTTTCAGCGTCCTATTTTCTGAACAAAAAGAAACTCCCTACTTCTCCTTATACAGAAGAAGGAGGGGAGTTTAAGGCAGCAGACGCAGGGATGGATTGCTCTTCACCATCATCTAAGAATGCGTGTTGAAACACTTCTGAAAGTTTTTTTACTGGAATGATCTCTACGTCTTTAATCGTATCAAAAATCTTTTGGTTATTCTCAAACGGAATAAGAACACGTTTTGCACCTGCATCTTTTGCAGCCAAGATTTTAGCCATCACACCACCGACTGGTTTCACTTTACCGTGGATGCTGATCTCCCCAGTCATTGCAATTTCATGGTCTATTTTAATGTTGTGAATAGCTGAGTAGATAGAAGAGGCAATCGCTATACCCGCTGATGGACCATCTACTGGGCCACCACCTGGAAAGTTCACGTGGATATCATACATCGATGCATCAACTCCCATGTATCGAAGTACAGTTATAACGTTTTCCACTGAACCTTTTGCCATACTTTTTCTTCGAATAGACTTAGATTGATTCCCGATACTCTCTTCTTCTGCTATTCCTGTAATTGTAATGGAACCTTGTTTCTTTGCAGGCAGTACGGTTGTTTCAATCTCAAGCAACGCCCCGCTTGTTGGACCGTATACGGCAAGACCATTCACTAATCCAATCTTTGGTTTGACTCCAATTTTCCTCTCTGGTCTTGGAGCCATTCTACTAGAGTGTGTTACCCACTCCACATCGCTCTTTGTAATGTTTTTTCGTTGTTCTGTGATGGCAAGACCAGCTGCGATCTGAATCATATTTACCGCTTCACGGCCATTTCTAGCATATTGGGCCATATATGATAAAGATTCATCATCAATTCCTAACTGAATCTTATCAGCCGCTCTTTTAGCGATCTGTTCAATTTCAGCCGGCTGCAATTCTCTAAAGAACACTTCCAAACATCTAGAACGAATAGCAGGAGGTATTTCTTCTGGCATACGAGTAGTCGCACCAATCATTCGGAAATCTGCAGGAAGACCATTCTGGAAGATATCATGAATATGATGTGGTATGTTCGCGTTCTCTTCCGAATAATAAGCACTTTCTAAAAAAACCTTACGATCCTCTAAAACCTTGAGTAACTTGTTCATCTGGATTGGATGGAGTTCACCGATCTCATCAATGAAAAGAACACCACCATGCGCATTCGTAACAGCCCCTTGCTTCGGCTGAGGAATTCCAGCTTGCCCCATAGCTCCAGCACCTTGGTAGATTGGATCATGAACAGAGCCAATTAGAGGATCCGCGATGCCTCGTTCATCAAAACGGGCAGTCGTAGCATCTAGCTCTACAAAGACAGCTGTCGAACGAAAAGGTGAGGACTGATTTCGCTTCGCTTCTTCTAATACTAATCGTGCTGCAGCTGTTTTCCCAACCCCTGGAGGACCATAGACGATAACATGCTGAGGATTCGGTCCACACAAAGCAGCTTTCAATGCTTTTATTCCATCTTCTTGTCCGATGATATCTTCAAATTTTCCAGGTCGAACACGTTCTGAAAGTGGTTCTGATAGAGAAATCGCGCGCATTCTTCTTAGCTGCTCCATCTCTTTTCTCGATTCTTTATCCACACTTACTTTTTGAGAACGTTGGTTACGTAGTAAGTTCCAAAAATATAGCCCGATAATAATCCCAAAGAATAATTGAATAAGTAATGCTATGCCAGTCCAGTTCATTGTTTTTCCTCCCGGTACCTATGTAGTGATAATCATAGTATCTCCGAGGAGGTGGTGAACTAAACGGCAAACCTTTAAAAAGACAATTTCACATACACTGATAATTTTGAAAGTAGTTGATTTCCGCTCCAGGTTGCTCGCTTTCCATGGGGCGTGCGGTGAGCCTCCTGCCACTTTGTGCTGTTAGGAGTCTCCACCTGACCGCTCGTCCGATAGGAGTCTCGCACCTTGCGCTCCAATCAACTTATAAGAATGCAAAACCATCCAAAAGCAATAATCTTATAGAAAACAGTCTTAAGTGAAAGAACTTTAAAATTGAAGGAGTAAAAGCCTTTAACACAAACTTTTCCTGACTTGGTTTAGCCCAAACAAAAAAGACCAGCATAAGCTGGTCTCAATTTTAAGCACTCTCTTTTGGCGTTTCTTTTGATTGTTCGATAACCGTACCGTCTTCTAACTCAAGAGTTGGTGGTACTTTATCTGAGATTGTTTCTTTCGTTACGATACATTTTACAACATCTTCACGAGAAGGCAGCTCAAACATTACGTCAAGCATAACTCCTTCAATGATCGAACGAAGTCCACGCGCTCCTGTTTTACGTTCAATGGCTTGAGCAGAAATTTCTCGAAGAGCTTCATCGGTAAATTCTAGCTCGACACCGTCAATATCCAATAACTTTTGATATTGCTTTACAAGTGCATTCTTAGGTTTTGTTAAGATTTCGATCAACGCTTCCTCATCAAGAGGGTTTAAGTTTGAAATAACCGGTAAACGACCGATAAATTCAGGAATCAAACCAAAGCGAAGTAAATCTTCAGGAAGAACTTTAGACAAGTATTCTCCCGCTTTTAAGTCAGCTTGTTTCGTTTCTGAACTGAATCCGATCACTTTCTTACCAAGACGGCGTTTGATGATTTGTTCGATACCATCAAAGGCTCCACCACAAATGAAGAGAATGTTTGTAGTGTCAATTTGGATGAACTCTTGGTGAGGATGCTTTCTTCCTCCTTGTGGCGGTACACTAGCTACTGTACCTTCAAGGATTTTAAGAAGCGCCTGCTGAACGCCTTCACCAGAAACATCTCTTGTGATAGAAGGATTTTCAGATTTACGTGCAATCTTATCGATCTCATCAATGTAGATGATTCCCTTTTCCGCTTTTTCTACATCGTAGTCCGCAGACTGAATTAATTTGAGAAGGATATTTTCTACATCCTCACCAACATATCCAGCTTCTGTTAAAGATGTAGCATCAGCAATAGCAAAAGGTACGTTTAAGATACGTGCCAACGTTTGAGCAAGTAATGTCTTACCACTTCCTGTTGGTCCGATCATTGCGATATTACTTTTCGCCAATTCTACTTCATCTGATTTTTGTGTTGAATTTATACGTTTGTAATGATTGTAAACGGCTACAGAAAGAGATTTCTTAGCCTGACCTTGACCGATTACGTACTCGTCAAGAATTTTACGAATTTCTACTGGTTTTGGTACTTCTTTTAGTTCTACATCCTCTTCTGTACCTAATTCTTCTTCTACAATTTCAGTACAGAGTTCGATACATTCGTCACAAATATATACACCTGGTCCAGCAACCAGTTTTCTTACTTGATCTTGTGTTTTACCACAGAAAGAACATTTTAATTGCCCTTTTTCATCATTAAACTTAAACAATGATATCACCCCTAAAACGAGAATATGGATGAAACGCTTGACTAAAATTCAGATATATTCTGAAGGAAAGTCTGATTATCTTTTCTACTACGTAAGCATTCCGTTGATTATAATGGATTGTATCACACTTCCATATTAAAACGGAAATAATAACGCTTAATAAATATGTATGGTAACGCTCTATATAAGTATGAACAATACCGCAAGATTTAAAACCTGTTTTTCAAATAGGATGCGTATTTTAATAGAAATTTAATATGTATGGCAAAACAAGGCACGATACATAAGGATCGCGCCTTGCTTAAATTTATTAACTTATTTAATTAGGGATTAAGCAGTTTTGCTGTTTTCCACAAGAAAATCGATTGCTTTACGTACTTTCAAGTCAGCTGCTACCGCATCATTTCCACCTTGCATAGCAAGCATTTGCTTGATTTGTTCTACTTCCATTTGGTACATTTCAGCCATTTTGCTAAGTTCAGCATCGATTTCTTCTTCAGAAACTTCGATGTTTTCAGCTTCAACGATCGCTTCAAGTACTAGGTTAGTACGAACGCGCTTTCCAGCATCTTCTTTCATTTGTTCACGAAGTGCTTCTTCGCTTGTACCAGAGAACTGGTAGTAAAGGTCAAGATTCATACCTTGCATTTGAAGACGTTGGCCAAATTCTTGAACCATACGGTCAAGCTCTGTGTTTACCATTGCTTCAGGAATATCGATTTCTGCATTTTCAGAAGCTTTTTCGATAACTGTTTCACGAGTTTTGTTTTCAGCTTCTTGCTTTTTGCTCTCTTCAAGCTTTGTGCGAAGTTCTTTTTTAAGATCTTCTAAAGTTTCAGCATCGCCTTCAGCTTCTTTAGCGAACTCGTCATTAAGTTCTGGAAGTTGTTTAGCTTTAATGTCGTGAATTTTCACTTTGAAGACAGCAGGTTTACCAGCTAGTTCTTCAGCATGGTACTCTTCAGGGAAGTTAACGTTAACTTCTTTTTCGGCACCAGCTTTTTCACCAACTAATTGCTCTTCAAAACCTGGGATGAAAGATCCAGATCCGATTTCAAGAGAATAGTTCTCAGCTTTTCCACCTTCGAAAGCTTCGCCATCAACGAATCCTTCGAAATCGATGTTTACAGTATCGCCATTCTCAACTGTACCCTCTTCTTTAACAACAAGTTCAGCTTGTTGCTCTTGTAAAGAAGTAAGTTCGCTTTGAACATCCTCATCTGTAACTTCAGTTTCAGTCTTTTCAACTTCAAGACCTTTGTAGTCACCAAGTTTAACTTCTGGTTTAACGATTACTTTAGCTGTGAAAACAAGGTTGCTTCCTTGTTCCATTTTTTCGATGTCAACTTCTGGACGATCGACTGGCTCGATACCAGCTTCTTGTACAGCGTCTCCATATGCTTTTGGCAATAGGATATCTAGAGCATCTTGGTAAAGAGACTCTACTCCAAAACGTTGTTCAAAAAGTCTACGCGGCATTTTCCCTTTACGGAATCCTGGTACGTTTACTTGCTTTACAACTTTTTTGAACGCTTGGTCAAGCGCTGTATCTACTTCAGTTGCCTCAACTTCTACCGTTAAGACACCTTGATTACCTTCTAACTTTTCCCATTTAGCAGTCATTAAATGTTCCCTCCAACATCGGTATTTCCATAACTATCATATAGATTACAACCATTCCATTATAGCATAGACGTTCTGTATTTCAACAAGTTACATCACTTTCTCATTAAGTCTGCATATAAAATCTTTCCAATTCGACGAGAACCTTTACCGCTCTTTGTAATTCTTCATCTTCTGGATCCATCTCTTCTTCCATTCCACATAGAATATTCGCTGCCATAACAGTGGCCTCGAACCATAGAATCTTATTTTCTGGAGTCGGAGAGAAAGGATATAGTGCGAGTGAATAATCCTTCCACACGGCGAGTGCAATCTCGAGTAGTGATGGGTTCTCTTGCTCAAGTTCATCTTTGATCAAGGTTTTTACTTCATTATAAAAGTGATTCTCATTTAAATCCGTTAGGTTTGCGATGTCCACTTCAGTGAGTTGTCCGTATTTCTCGACCTTTACGATTTTATCTACTTGATTTTCTTTAAGATATTGCAGAATCAAGCTTTTAACAGCGGGATGTTTTTTTTCATCTATTAAAAAAGACTCAAACATCGGGATGATCATGTCAGGGCCGAGGCGCTTCAACTGCTGTACAGCCATCCACTGCGAGTCTGCCTGATCGCTAGCAAGCATCTCTTTTAACGCTTGAAAATCAGGACTTGCTGGAGGTGTTGTTGGAAGTTCTGGATCTTTCTTCACTTCAGGAACACCTTCCTGCTCAATTACTTTACGGCTGAACTGGAGAAGCTGGTAAAACGTTTCGGCTTTGTCAGCAGGAATCTTCTGCTCTTCAAGAACAGCTTCGATCACGGAAACAACGGTTATGTATTCTGATAACTGAACTAATATACTTAAGTAGATTTGAAGTACATCGTAATATTCTCCAATTCCTTCTTTAAGCATTCGGTCGCATCTCTGTTTGGCTTCATGTAATCTGCCTAATTCAACCAAACTTAAAACAAGCCCAAGATTGCCTTGTGCATGCATTGGGTCTGCATGAAGCAGTTGTTCAAAACACGATAAGGATTCATCGTATTTCTTACTTTTTAGAGAATCCATTCCTTTTTCTAAAAGACGTCCATTTAAGTTAGGAAACCGAACGATATTGTTTTTGTTATTCTTTTCGTTAGTCATCACAACTCTCCGCTTCCATTAATGTTTGACTAAAGAATAGCAGTTTCGCTAGATGAACTCAAGATAACTAAGAAGTTACAAACCTAATTTCAACTTTAACACGCTATATGTAAATGCTAAATTCCTTCATTAAAAGCTATTTTCGTACCCTTTGTTGCTTTTGTAAGTAGTTTGTTAATCATAACCAAACCAAAAGGACTTACTCAGAATAATCCCTTCTGAGCAAGCCCCTTTATTAACTAATTCTTTTTAAGTTCACCTTATCGGCCATTCCTTTATACAATGACCATTTAACGGGATCTACATTACCGCCACTGATGATAAGACCTACTTTTTGATCGAGCGCAAGATGGCTATGAAACATCACTGCCGCTAAACTGGCAGCGCCTGCACCCTCTACGACAACCTTTTCACGCTCGAGCATAAACATCATTGCGTATGCGATTTGCTCTTCCGTCACAGTGACCATTTCATCCACATATTTTGAAATCACAGGAACAGTAATCTCTCCAGGCTTGACAACCGCTATTCCATCCGCGATCGATGTACAGCGCGTTAACGTTTTTCTAGTGGTACCAGTGAAGGCTTGATAGACCGCACTGGCATTCACTGATTGGACGCCAACCACTCGCACATCGGGTCTGATCGACTTAACAGCTAAAGCGATTCCAGCTAACAGTCCTCCGCCTCCTACTGGTACAATAATTGTTTTTAGTTCAGGTTTTTGTTGCAGCATCTCAAGAGCGACCGTGCTTTGTCCTGCGATCACATCGTAATCATCAAACGGATGGACAAAGACTCCTCCACTTTTCTCTTCTTCCCTTTTTGCTGCTTCATAGGCTGCCTGATAATTATCACCTTCTAAAACAATATTTGCTCCATACGATCTTACGGCGTCGATTTTGGAAAGCGGTGCATTTTCTGGCATGAAGATTTTAGAATTTATTCCACGCAATGAACAGGAAAGTGCCAATCCTTGTGCATGGTTGCCAGCTGATGCTGCGATCACACCTCTCGCGCAGTCTAGTTCGTTTAAGGTGGAAACTTTGTAATAAGCTCCTCGCAATTTAAACGAACCGGTTTTCTGAAGATTTTCAAGCTTCATATATACGTTTCCACCGGTCCACTTGTTAAGAGTTGTTGATTGTTTAAGCGGGGTACGGTGTGCGATTTTTGATACTTCCTCCAAAGCGTGAAATAAACGTTCCGCTGTGATTGTTAAATCCCCATTGTCAGTTCACAATCCTTTCATCTTCATATTTTTTTATGAAATCTTCCTGTTGAAGAGTTACTGATATTTCGTCCCATCCGTTAAGAAGCATCTTTTTCCAGTACGGATCAAATTCAAAATGAAATACCTCTCCCTTTTCGTTTTCTACCTGTTGTTGCTTAAGGTCAACTCTCAACGTTCGTATGAGGTTTCCAGACTTCTCTTTTTGTAGGTTTTTAATCTCATCCTTCGAGAGACGGATCGGTAAGATGCCATTTTTTACACAATTGTTAAAGAAGATATCCGCAAAGCTTTCAGCGATGATCACTTGAAACCCGTAATCTTTTAAGGCCCAAGGCGCATGCTCTCTTGAGGATCCACAACCAAAATTATTCCCTGTAACTAATATTGAAGCTTCTTTTGTTTCTGGCGAATTAAGTTCAAAATTTTCGTTTTCCTCTCCATTAGAATGATATCTCCAATCAAAGAACAAAAACTCACCGTAACCTGCTTTATCAATCTTTTTCAGAAATTGCTTTGGAATGATCTGATCTGTATCTACATGGTCTCTGTCTAAGACTGCAGCACTGCCTGAATGTGTTTTAAACCCCGGCATAATGATCTACCTCCTGTTCTTTTTTAGGAAGTAAGGAACGAACATCAGTGAATTTACCCTCTAAAGCTGCAGCTGCAGCCATGATCGGACTAACTAGGTGTGTCCTCGCACCTTTCCCTTGCCTGCCAGCAAAATTACGGTTTGAGGTAGATGCACATCTTTCGCCTTCTGGAACAATGTCATCATTCATCCCTAAACACATCGAACATCCCGACTCACGCCACTCGAATCCAGCATCTATAAACATCTGATGCAACCCTAGGTTCTCAGCTTCTTTTTTTACAGCTTGTGATCCTGGAACTACGATCGCCCGGACATTCGGATGTACCTTTTTGCCTTCAACAACTTTAGAAGCTTGGAGTAGGTCACTTAGTCTTGAATTTGTGCAAGATCCAATAAACACGTGCTGAACAGGGATATCTTCTATTTTCTCATTTCCATGAAAACCCATGTATTGAAGTGCATTTTTTAACGATTGCTTCTCTTCGAAAGAGGGAGAACTTTCCTCTGCAGGAATCACTCCACTGATCGGCAAACACATGGATGGGGTCGTTCCCCACGTGACCATCGGTTCGATTTCGGAAGCATCAATCTCGATCGTTTGATCAAATGTAGCATTCTCATCACTAGCAAGCTCTCTCCATCTCTTACAACTTTCCAGAAATTCATGATTCTTTGGAGCATAGCGCTTACCTGATATATAGGAAAAGGTAACATCATCAGGAGAAACGACCGATGCTTTTGCTCCAGCCTCTATAGACATGTTACAAAGCGTCATTCGTTCTTCCATCGAAAATCTTCTAACCGTGCTACCAGAAAATTCAATAATATGACCTGTACCGACATTCGTTCCATATTTTGCGATAAACCATAAGATGACGTCTTTTGCTGTAACACCAAAACCTAACTCTCCTTCAATCTTAACGTTCATCTGTTTTGGTTTGTTCTGCCACAGCGTTTGTGTAGCAAGAACATGTTCAACTTCGCTCGTACCGATTCCAAAAGAGAGAGCCCCGAAAGCACCGTGTGTGGAGGTGTGACTATCTCCACATACAATCGTTTTCCCCGGCAGCGTCAAACCCAGCTCAGGTCCTATAACGTGAACGATTCCTTGTTGTTCAGAGTTCAACCCCTCGAGTTGAATACCAAATTCCGCGCAGTTTTTTTCAAGAGTTTGCACTTGTAAACGTGATGTTTCGTCTTTTATATTGAATCGATCGACCGTCGGAATATTATGATCCATCGTGGCAAAACAAAGATCCGGCCTTCTGACGGTTCTACTTTTTTCTCTTAAACCGGCAAACGCTTGAGGCGATGTCACTTCATGAATGAGGTGCAGATCAATGTAGAGCAGGTCTGGTTTGTTCTCCTCTTTTACGACAATATGACTATCCCAAAGTTTATCTATTATTGTTTTACTCACAGAAATCTACCTCCCTACACATAAACCTCTAGAAGAGTTGCACTTGTTGAATCTTCCAACATTCTAAAATGTATTTGATTGACCATTTCTTTTGTAGTTACTAGCGTTCCGCTTTCTCCAAAGATATCTTGCGTTCGATAACCTGCCTGCAACGTTTCGAAAACGGCAAGTTCAACGGCCTCGGCTTCTTTTTCAAGTTTGAAGGAATGACGAAGCATCATCGCGACACTGAGGATCATCCCGATCGGATTCGCTTTACCACTTCCAGCAATATCAGGAGCTGATCCATGTATAGGCTCATATAGACCAGGACCGTTTTCACTAAGTGAAGCAGAAGGCATCATCCCTAACGAACCCGTAAGAACAGAAGCTTCATCAGATAGAATATCTCCAAACATATTTTCAGTAACGACCACATCAAAACTCGTAGGGTTACTGATCGTTCTCATGGCAGCATAATCTACTAGCAAGTGCTCTGTTTCAACGTTTGGATATTTTTTAGCTACATCCTCTACGACTTCTCTCCACAATTTGCTCGTTTCAAGAACGTTTGCCTTATCAACAGAAGTTACTTTTCTTCTTCGAGAAGAAGCTAAATCATACGCCTTTTCAACGATTCTTGTTATCTCTTCTCTTGTATATGACAACGTATCAACCGCGCGTTTTTCATTCCGTTCTTTCGGCTCTGAAAAATAAATCCCACCGGTCAGTTCGCGAACAAATACAAAGTCAGCACCTTTTACCTTGTTCGATTTAAGAGGTGATAGATGTTCAAGACCAGGATAAACGTGAACAGGCCTTACGTTTGCATACACATTCATCGCTTTTCTCAAAGCTAGTAATCCTTGTTCAGGCCGAACATCTCCTTTATCCCATTTTGGTCCACCAACCGCTCCGAGCAGAACAGCATCGCTGTCATTGCAAGTTTTTAGCGTGGCCTCTGGGATAGGAGTACCTTCCTGGTCAATAGCAGCACCTCCAAATACTTGTTCAATCGTCTCAAATTCATGACCAAACCGCGTTGCTACACCGTCTAACACTTGCAAAGCTCCCTTGATCACTTCCGGACCGATCCCATCTCCTGGCAAAACTGCTATTCTCTTTTTCATCTAACATCCCTCCTAAATTTAGATACTCATTGCTTTATAACTTTTCTTTTCATCATGTAGCTGAAGCTTATTAAAGGCGTGAACATAAGCTTTAGCTGACGCTTCCAAAACATCTTGCGCTGTTCCGCTTCCGTTAATTTCTTGCCCATCACTAACGATCTGAACAAACACTTGAGCAAGAGCATCACGCCCTGCTCCAACTGATTGAATTCTATAATCATTCAGTTTAATTGAAGAAGGAAGCATCTTTCCAAGCGTATTGTAGATCGCTTCGACACTACCCGAACCAGTCGCAGCATCTTGAATCAGTTTCCCATCTGGAGTCAACAGTCTTAACGTTGCAGTAGGAATCTGATTCGTACCATAGTTCACTTGAATATCTTTCAATTGATATAACGGCACTTCTGGTTGTATTTTATGATCGATGAGTAAAGCGAAGATATCTTCTTCTGTCATCTCTTTTTTCTTATCAGCTAGTTGTTTAAAATCTTCAAAAAGAACCTTAACCTTGTTCTCATCTGGATGAAAACCTAACTTATGCAAATAGTCTTTAAATGCGTGACGCCCAGAATGTTTTCCGAGCACGAGCTGATTAGAAGGAACTCCAACAAGCTCAGGTGTGATGATCTCATATGTGGATTTTTCTTTTAACACACCATCTTGATGTATACCTGACTCATGAGCAAAAGCATTTTTTCCGACAACTGCCTTATTCGGCGGGACAGCAATTCCTGTTAACCTGCTAACAAGCTGACTCGTACGGCTGATCTCATTTAGCTTTAAACTAGTTTTTGCTTGATAAAAATCTTCACGGATTGCTAAAGCTACCGCTATCTCTTCTAACGAAGCATTTCCTGCTCTCTCACCGATCCCATTGATCGTACACTCCACCTGATTCGCACCGTACTCGATCGCCGATAAAGAATTGGCAACCGCCATCCCTAAATCATCGTGGCAGTGAGCGGATAAAATAGCTTTCTCTATGTTAGGTACATTGTTTAATAGATAACGAAAGATCTTTCCGTATTCCTCGGGATTCGTAAAACCAACTGTATCTGGTATGTTAATGACCGTTGCACCAGCATCGATTACCTTCTCAACAATGCGTGATAAAAATACAAGATCTGACCGACATGCGTCTTCTGCAGACCATTGCACGACAGGGAACTTTTGTCGTGCATATTTGACTGCACCAACCGCCGTCTCAACGACTTGGTCAGGTGTTTTCTTTAACTTGTATGTCATATGAATGGGCGATGTTGCCAGAAAGACGTGCAACCGTGGTTCAGCTGAATCTTTCAGAGCTTCCCATGCATAATCGATATCTGAAGTGTTCGATCTTGCCAAGGCTGTAACCGTTGAATTCTTTACGATAGAAGCTACTTTTTTTACAGCCTCGAGATCACCCTTGGATGCAGCGGGAAAGCCTGCTTCCATGACATCCACACCTAGCAATTCTAGTCTTTTGGCGATCTCCATTTTTTCAGCGGTGTTTAGATTGACCCCTGCTGTTTGTTCTCCATCACGCAAAGTGGTGTCAAAGATCTCAATTTTTCGCACTAGCAACGGCCTCCTTTTTTTGTTTTGATTTTACGAATGGCATCATTGCTCGAAGTTCCCTCCCTACTTTTTCAATAGGATGGTTCTTCTCTTGATTATTCACCACATGGAAAACAGGTCGATTTGCTTGATTCTCTAAGATCCAACCTTTAGCAAACTCTCCGGATTGAACATCTTTCAGAACTGATTTCATTGATTCTTTCACTCTTTCATCAATTACACGTGGCCCTGATTGAAAATCTCCCCACTGAGCAGTATCTGAGATTGAATACCGCATTCCCTCTAGACCACCTTCGTACATGAGGTCAACGATTAACTTTAATTCGTGTAAACATTCAAAATAGGCAACTTCTGGCTGATAGCCAGCTTCTGTTAGCGTTTCAAATCCAGCTTTCACAAGTGAAGATAAGCCTCCACACAACACGGCCTGTTCACCAAAAAGGTCTGTTTCCGTTTCTTCTTGGAAGGTCGTTTCAAGCACTCCAGCTCTAGCAGAACCAATTCCTTTAGCATAGCTAAGTGCAGTTTCTCTGGCAGTGCCTGAAGCATCTTGGTATACCGCAAAAAGTGCTGGTACTCCTTCACCTGATTCAAATGTGCGACGAACAAGATGACCAGGACCTTTAGGAGCAACTAAGAACACATCCACATCTTGAGGTGGTACCACTTGGTGATAGTGAACGTTGAACCCGTGAGCGAAAACGAGTGCATTGCCCGGAGAGAGTTCAGGTAAAATTTCATTTCTGTAAACTTCAGGTTGCCTTTCATCTGGTAATAGAACCATTACGACCTCCGCAAGCCTAGCCGCTTCCCGAACAGGATATACCTCAAATCCATCTTTAACTGCTTCGTCAAAAGAACGACCCTCACGAACACCAACTACAACATCATAGCCGCTATCCTTTAGATTCAATGCATGAGCATGCCCTTGAGAACCATAACCTACTACCGCTACCTTCTTATTCTTTAATACATCGTTAGAAAGATCGTTTTCGTAATATACTTTTGCCATTATCATCATTCTCCTTTACATAATAGAATAGGGGTGAAGCTCAAGTACTTTCTTTTGTGTTCCACGAGGTATAGCTGTAACACCGGTCCTTGAAATCTCTTTGATTCCATATGGACGTAGCAGTTCGATCAACGCATCTATCTTTTCTCCATCTCCCGTAACTTCAAGCGTTACGTTTTCGAGTGATACGTCTAGAACGGTTGCTCGAAACGGCTCGATCAGCATTTTGATCTCACTTCGCGTATCAGGTGTTGTTAGAACTTTGATCAGCGCAAGTTCTCTTGAAACAAGGGCCATGTTTGTCAGATCGCGAACTTTTAGAATATTAATCTGCTTATGAAGCTGTTTAACAAGTTGTTCAGCCTTACGATCATCTTCTACCCAAACCGTTAAAGTTACTTTTGAAACGGCTGGATCTTCTGTATGTCCAACCGTAATGTTCTCTATGTTGAACTGCCGTTTTGTCAGCAATCCGGTCAAACGATTCAATACGCCACTTTCGTTTAAAACCGTTGCTGAAATGATACGTCTCATCCTCTCACTCCAATCATTTCATGTAGTCCTTTTCCTGGAGCAATCATCGGATAGACATTCTCATCTGCAGTAACAACACAATCGAGGACAAATGGTTTTTTCGACGCAAGAGCTAGTGTCAGAGCTTCTCTTACATCACTTTCTGTTTCAGCACGTTTGCCATCAATTCCGTAAGCAGATGCTAGCTTGATAAAGTCAGGTTGAATATCAAGCAAAGAGTGAGAGAATCGTTTTTCATAAAAAATCTCTTGCCACTGTCTTACCATCCCGAGAGATTTATTGTTCACAATGACTACGATGACAGGAAGCTCCCAATCTTGGAGAACTCCGAGTTCTTGAAGCGTCATCTGAAAACCACCATCTCCTACAACTGCTATTACCGGGAGCTCCGGCTTTCCAACTTTCGCTCCGATCGCTGCAGGAAATCCGAATCCCATCGTTCCAAGTCCTCCAGACGTTATCCATCTGTTCGATTCTAAAAACGTATAATATTGAGCTGCCCACATTTGATGCTGTCCCACATCAGTTGCAACGATTGCTTCTCCTTTCGTAACATCATGTAGAATCTGCATTAATTTTTGAGGTTTCAATTCTGATTCATCTGTCTTATACACAAGTGGAAACTCACTCTTAAACTGTGTCAGTTGAATGACCCAATCACTATAGTCCCCTTTATCACCTCTTAACTGATTAAGTGCTGAAAGGGTTTCTTTTGCACATCCCACAATGGGAATCTCAGTTGAAACATTTTTCCCAATTTCAGCCGGATCAATATCAATATGTGCAACCACTGCTTTCTTAGCAAAGTGATCGAGATTACCTGTTAACCTGTCATCAAACCTAGCTCCAACGCCTATCAAAAGATCACAGTCATAAAGAGCCATGTTGCTTGCGTATGTTCCATGCATTCCTGCCATCCCCAAACAAAGCGGGTGTTCAGCCGGAAATCCCCCTAGACCTAATAGAGTTTGAGCAACAGGTATCTCGTGATACTCTGCGAATGCGACTAACTCTTTTTCAGCACTTGCAGCTAGAACACCCGCCCCTGTTAAGAGGACAGGTCTTTTCGCTTGCAACAAAGCTTCGTTCAATCTTTTCACTTGAAGAATATTGGGTTTTAATGTTGGTTGGTAACCGGGAAGATGAATATCCTTAACCTCTTTAACTTCAGCTGTTTTAACGGCAACATCTTTCGGTATATCGATTAAAACCGGGCCCTTTCTTCCGGTATTCGCTATATGGAAAGCTTCCTTCATAATTCTCGGCAGGTCTTCCGCCCGCTGGACTTGATAGTTATGTTTCGTGATAGGCATTGTGATCCCAACGATGTCCGCTTCTTGAAAAGCATCCGTTCCGATCACTGTCGTCGCTACCTGACCCGTGAAGATAACAAGAGGAATGGAATCGATCATTGCATCTGCGATACCTGTAACAAGGTTAGTAGCACCTGGGCCTGATGTTGCTAACACAACGCCTGGTTTCCCTGTTACTCTTGCATAACCTTGTGCGGCATGAATGGCTCCTTGTTCATGCCTTGTTAGAACATGTTTCATCTCTGATTTGTAGAGGGCATCATAGATTGGAAGTACAGCACCTCCTGGATAACCAAACAGAACTTCTACTTTCTCATCCTGCAATCCTTGAATAAATAGTTCAGCACCAGAGACTAATGAAGTTTCGACTGATTTTTCCTCAGTCACCCAACTGGCCTTCATTTTCATTCCTCCTTTAACTTCGAACCTTTATTTGTAACAACGTCTAAAAAAAACAATAAAAAAACTTCTCCACCCAAATGGACAGGTTAATCCTATCCAAAGGGGTGAAAAAGTTCATTTTTTCCACGGTACCACCCTTATTCACAGTTCTTGCTCATTTACACAAGATCTGCCTCAAGACGAAATAATCGTCATTTGATAACAAGCGATAAATAATGGTCTTATCGCTTGGCCCTTCCTACTGAAAAACTTTCAAAAGGACACTCAGGAGGGATGTCCTGGTATTAGGAATAACCGGTTCACAGCAACCACCGGCTCTCTGTGTATCCCACATCTACCATTGTTCTCCGTCATCGTTTTATATTTTTAAATTTTCAATATTCCTCCAGTATTCGCTGATGTTACAAGCGCCGCATAGCGTGCGAGGTAGCCTTTTTTGATCTTCGGCTCTGGTTTCACCCAACCTTCTTTTCGTTCTTTTAAGTCTTCTTCAGTTAATAGAACGTGAATCGTTCTATTTACTAGATCAATTAAGATTGGATCACCATTATTCACGAACGCGATAGGTCCGCCTTGTGCCGCTTCTGGCGAGATATGACCGATTGAGATCCCTCGAGAGGCCCCGGAAAATCTGCCATCCGTGATTAGGGCTACTTTCGTACTCAATCCTCTTCCAGCAATAGCTGAAGTGGGAGAGAGCATCTCCGGCATTCCTGGTCCACCCTTCGGACCTTCATATCGAATGACAACAACATGCCCTTCTCTTACTTCACCATTATTGATACCTTCAATCGCTTCTTCTTGGGACTCATAGACGATCGCCTCACCTTGAAATGTTTTTATTGAAGGATCAACAGCTCCCACTTTAATAACACAGCCATCTGGTGCAATGTTTCCATAGAGAATAGATAAACCACCTACTGGTGAGTAAGCATTATCTTTCCTACGAATAACATCATCATCTAAAATTTCCGCATGCCGGACACGGTGCTCTAACGTCTCTCCACTTATCGTTAACCGATCATTATGGATGGCCCCCTCCATTCTACAGAGTTCATTGATAATCGCGCTGACACCGCCTGCTCTGTGAACATCTTGCATAGAATAATCTGATGCCGGACTGATCTTTGATAGATATGGAATACGCTCTGCGATCTCGTTGATTGATGATAAATCATACTCAATCTCAGCTTCATTTGCGATAGCAAGCATATGAAGAACAGTATTGGTCGAGCCGCCCATCGCCATGTCTAATGCAAAAGCGTCATCAATCGCTTCTTTCGTAATAATATCTCTAGGTTTTATATTGTTTTTTACAAGATCCATAAGTGACGTCGCTGCCTCTTTGATCAGTTCTCTTCTTTCGTCTGAGGTAGCTACGATCGTACCGTTACCCGGCAGCGTAATTCCTAGCATCTCCATAATGGAATTCATGCTGTTGGCAGTAAACATACCTGAGCATGATCCACAAGTCGGGCAAGCACTCGTTTCAAGTTCTAATAGTTCTTCTCTCGTCATCTTTCCGGCTAAGTGAGAACCTACCCCTTCAAATACCGAGGCAAGGGATAGGGATTTTCCTGCCATAGACTTTCCGGCTTCCATTGGACCACCTGAAACAAATACTGCAGGAACATTCGTCCTTACAGCTGCCATTAACATACCAGGCGTGATCTTATCACAGTTAGGTATGTAGAACACACCGTCGAACCAATGGGCGTTGATAACCGTTTCTGCCGCGTCTGCGATGACCTCTCGACTCGGAAGCGAATACCTCATACCAATATGGCCCATCGCAATTCCATCGTCTACGCCGATCGTATTAAACTCAAACGGAATTCCACCAGCTTCTCTAATGGCTTCTTTTACCCATTCACCTACTTTGTTTAGATGCATATGCCCCGGAATAATATCAACATAGGAATTACAAACACCAATAAATGGTTTATCCATATCCTCTGGTGCAACTCCCGCTGCATGGAGAAGACTTCTGTGCGGGGCTCTATCGATTCCTTGCTTGATCATATTACTGCGCATATCTGTAACACTCCTATACTTCTTTTATCCAGCTTGAACGGCTTGGTTCTGATACACTTTAACTCCTTCTTCAACTACTTTTTCTCTGAAGGATTTCAAAAGTTTGTTCGTATGTTCACCTGGTGCTCCGTTTCCGATTACTCTTCCATCAACTTTTACTACAGCAATAACTTCAGCTGCAGTTCCAGTTAGGAATACTTCATCTGCCACATAAACATCATGTCTTGTGAATGGTTCTTCAACCATGTTGTATCCTTGTTCTCGTGCGATCTCAACAATCGCGTTTCGAGTAATACCTTCTAAAGCTCCTAAGTACCCTGGCGGCGTTTTGATCGTATTCCCTTTGATAATGAACACATTATCAGCAGAACCTTCCGCTACGTACCCTTGATCGTTCAGCATCAATGCTTCACTTACTCCAGCAAGGCTAGCCTCAATCTTAACTAAAATATTGTTCAAATAGTTTAGAGATTTAACTTTCGGACTTAACACATCCGGACGGTTTCTTCTGCTTGCCACCGTTATGATTTCTAAACCTGTTTCATATAGTTTTTTAGGAAATAGTGCAAGCTGTTCTGCAATGACAATGACTCCTGGTTGGCCACATGTAAAAGGGTCCAATCCTAAATTTCCTTTTCCTCGTGAAATAACTAATCGAATATAAGCATCACGATATTTGTTTTTCTGGAGCGTTTGAACGATGATGTCCGTTAGTTCTTCTTTAGTGTGTGGAATTGTCAGCATAATGGATTGAGCTGATTCGTATAAACGCTGAAGATGTTCGTCTAAACGGTAAACATTTCCGTTGTAGACGCGAATACCTTCAAACACCCCATCTCCATATAAAAATCCATGATCGTAAACCGAGACTTTGGCGTCTTCCTTTAATACGTGCTCACCATTAACATAAACCCATTGCTCCTGCATCGTGATCCTCCTTTGCGTGTCAATTTGAATTATTTGAATTTTTTAAAAATAATTTAATAATTGTTGACAATATTACGCCCATCTTATTAAAGAATCAACCACGAATTTTGGATTTTTTACTGAATTCTGACTTTTCAGTTATTTTGTACACGCTTTCATTCCCATGCTCATAAGGTTTTGAAGCTTTAACGCATTACATTGTAAACATTTTTAAAGCGCTTACACAATAAAATAAAAAAACACGCTTGATATCCTTTAATGGAGGACATCAAGCGTGTCGAAAAGTTTTTATATGTAAGTATTATGGCGTCCCAGGAGAGATTCGAACTCCCGACCGTACGCTTAGAAGGCGTATGCTCTATCCGGCTGAGCTACTGGGACATATGTATTGGAGCCCCTTTCGCATAGCAATGGCGCTTTCCGCAATTACCATGCGCTGCGGGCACACAGTGATTTGTTCCACCCGTCGACTGTGGATACAAATATATTTTTTATCATGCATTTTAATTGTAAGATCTGTTAACTTCAGATGTAACTTTTCATGGACCATTTGAACGTGAGAAAAACAAATGGAGCGGGTGATGAGAATCGAACTCACGACCAGAGCTTGGAAGGCTCTTGTTTTACCACTAAACTACACCCGCAGACAATTTAGACCTTGTCGCGACGACATAACTAAATATACATGATATCTAAATTATAGTCAACCCATTTTCTCAACTTTTTTATTTTCTAACCGTTTTTTTTTCAAACGTTCTACTTAACTGATCGATTCGTATACCATCGAGTGAATAAAAACTTACTGAAATACTATGATCTTCAATTTCTAATAACGCATACGACTTTTCAAACGAACCTCTAGGCAGCCTGATACTACCTGGATTGATAAAGATCATTCCCTCACGCTCAAAGGCCTCAGCTATGTGGGAATGCCCAAAACAAGCAACTGATGCACCTGTTTCCTCTGCCCTGTATGCTAGAGAAAGATAAGACATTTTTACATCGTATAAATGGCCATGTGTTATATATATACATGTATCTCCCAACAGCTCAATAGCTTCATTAGGAAAATCATCGCCTAAATAATCCATATTTCCTTTAACCGTTACAAATCCAGACATTTCTTTAGATGATGTCGAAAGCTCTGAATCACCGCAATGAATCATAAGATCTACATCGTCTTGATAGCGTCGCTTCAATATTTCTAGCTCATCTGTTAAACCATGACTATCGCTAACAATTAAGGCTTTTCCCATAAGAGATCCTCCTCATTGATCAGTTTTTTAAGTTTTTCTAAAGCTACAGCTCTATGACTAATTTTATTTTTTTCTTCTTTCGCTAACTCTGCCATCGAACGATTTAAGTGAGGAAGAAAGAAAATCGGATCATACCCAAAACCTTCAGATCCCCGCTTTTCTCTTAAAATTTGACCTTTACATTCTCCCTTTACAACCAGCGTTTCTTTTTGAGGTCTGGCAAAAGCCAAAGCACATACAAACTGAGCATTTCTATTACTATCTTCAACATCCTGAAGTTCTTCTAAGACTTTGTTCATGTTCTCTTCGTCACTTTTATGTATTCCTGCATATCTAGCTGAATAAACGCCAGGTCTTCCTTCTAAGGCATGGATTTCTAATCCAGAGTCATCGGCAATGACAGGAATGTTCATCTGTTTAGAGATGGTTTCAGCCTTTAATATAGCGTTCTCTTCAAAAGTGACTCCTGTTTCTTCAACGTCAGGACTTCCTTCAATGTCGTTTAAAGAGAGGATCTCAACTCCAAGGCTTTCAAACATCGATTGGAACTCTTTTGCCTTACCTTTATTTTTTGTTGCGACTAAAATTTTCATTTGGTTTATTCCTCCGTTTAAAGAATCTTAACGTTGTAACTCAATATATAGTGAAATTTATTTTATAACAAAGTAAAAAGAGACGAATATCTCGCCTCTTTACTGTATCACAACCTATTTGATTTTAAAATTCACCTGTATTTACTTCTTTAGGTCTTGAAACTGGAGCTGTGAGTTCCTTCCCTTTTTCATTAAATATTTTAGACTTTCCATCCACTTTAATCGCTACTTTTTTCACTTCAGAAAGCTCTGTAAGGGAAAGGACAATTGAGTTTAACACTTCATCTGCAATCATGCTCTCTTCTTTGTTATCAAGCAATGCTCCATTAAAGTTAAGCGTAACTACACCATCTTTGACGACTGGCGTACTTAACAATTTTACATCTGTTCTAAAATCTGTTAGAAGGCTGCTCTCAGCAGATGGGCCATCAATTAGGTGTTCGATCGTTGCTGTTACTTTATCTGTCCCTTCTTTTGCAACTCTGCGTGTTACGGGTACATAATACGTTTGATCCTGTGTTTGTGCCAAGAAATAGAGCGTTACGAGTTCACTATTTGTGATATCTGCCACACTGCCATTTTCGAGATTTATCCCGTCAACGCGGCTCACACCGTCACCCACTGGTGTATTATTTACAGGCATTGAATTTTGGTTCTTTCCTGCGATTTGAATTTTAACTTTCTTTATGTTGTCAAACTGAGTAAGTGTAAATGTAATAGCTTGTAAGATCTTCATTTCATCCGCTGCGTTATACTCTGTAAATTCCTTTGAAAAATTTGCTGTAGCTGTTCCCTTTTTAATATTTACCGATAACACTTCTGTATCTGCTGGCAGAACAGCTTGAAAACCGTTAGGAAGCAGATTGCTCACAGGGCCATCTTTTACAAGATACTGAAGGACCTGTTTAGCAGTTTCATCGTTCTTTGGAAGAGCCAGTACCTGTGGGACAACCATCCCGTTGCTGTCGAATAAAAACAGTTGCCGCTTATTTGTTTGCTCTGCACTCGCTGCTTTATCCTTCTTATCGAGTGACTGACCTTCTTTCACGTAATTCACTTTAGGGGGATCAAGCTCATTTCCTGCTTTCTCTCCCCATAGTCCGCAACCTGATACCAGCAATGAAGCTGATAATATGATAAGCGGTGCACCTGACTTCATCATTTTGCGCATACTTTCCCTCCTCAAGTGGTTTGTACTATTATGTATACGAGCCATCCTCTCCCGTTAGACCACTTGTACAAAAAATAAAAAGAGCAGAATCCCAAAATGGGTTCTACTCTTTTCACTTCAATATTCTCATTATGAGGTTACCTTAATCTCTTGCTCTTTTAAAACTACAACTTAATACATTCTACTTTTTCAATCTTACGGTCTAACCAGTGGTTAGCAATCTGTAGAAAATGACCGCTCTCTGCTGTTGCTAAAAAACGATGCACCGGTTTAGCATCTGCTGTATTCAAGAGGCCGCTATGGTCGAGGATGACAGAAACTTCACGCGCAGTTTCTGCGCCAGAACAGATTAACGTGATGTGTTCACCCATCACTTGCTGAATAATCGGTCTCAACAGCGGGTAATGAGTGCATCCCAGGATTAACGTATCGATGGAAACATCCTTAAGCGGATATAATGTTTCTGATACCGCACTTAATGTCTCTTCACCTGTTAACTTTCCTTGTTCAACTAGGGGAACGAACAACGGGCACGCTAAACTTTCTACGATTACATCGTTACGAATCTGCGTTAGGGCCTGTTTATAAGCACCACTATTGATCGTCCCGACTGTCCCTATTACACCGACGTGATTATTTTTCGTAGCTTTTAAAGCGGAACGGGCACCAGGATGGATAACCCCTAAGACCGGAATGTCTAACTTTCTCTTCGCTTCTTCTAATACTGCTGCAGTAGCCGTATTACAGGCGATAACGAGCATCTTGATTTCCTGTTCTAAAAGAAAATCAATCATTTCCCACGTATAAGTCCTAACCTCTTCAAATGGTCTCGGACCGTACGGACACCTTTTCGTGTCTCCTAAGTAAATAATCTCTTCTTTCGGTAGCTGCTTCATGATCTCTCTTGCTACCGTTAAACCTCCCACTCCTGAATCGATGACTCCAATGGGTCTATTCAAAAAACATCGCCTCATCTCTATATACATACTGGCGTTAAATCACTGTTTTCTATTCTGCTAATATTTTTATGAAATTGCAATACTATTCGTTAATGTAGTGTTTTAAAGTTTGTGCGGTCTTCTGTAGCGACAGGAGGCTCACCGCACGCCCCATGGCAAAGCTAGCAACCTGGAGCGAAAATCAACCACTCTCGTGTTCAACCATATTAACTCAAACATCTATAGAAAAAGACTATGGAAATTCCCCATAGTCTTTTTTCTACTTTAGAAATTTTCTTCTGCAAACTTCACAACGTCTTCCATCGTTTCCATTTGTAAAATTTCATCCATGTGTGCACTAATCTTTTCTTTAGACAGACCTAGGATCTGACTACGAGCAGGAAGTACAGATGTAGCACTCATCGAGAATTCATCAAGGCCAAGGCCAAGAAGAATTGGAATTGCGATCGGATCCCCTGCCATCTCTCCACACATACCAGCCCACTTACCTTCTTTGTGAGCTGCATCAATAACCATTTTTACTAATCTTAAGATCGCTGGATTGTACGGCTGATACAAGTAAGAAACTTGTTCGTTCATACGATCAGCAGCCATCGTATATTGAATCAAATCGTTTGTACCGATGCTGAAGAAGTCAACTTCTTTAGCAAAAGTATCTGCCATTACGGCTGTTGATGGAATCTCTACCATGATACCTACTTCAATGGATTCAGAGACTTCAATTCCCTCAGCAACAAGCTTTTCTTTTTCCTCTAATAAGATCTCTTTAGCAGCACGGAATTCTCCAAGTGTTGCAATCATCGGGAACATGATCTTCAAGTTCCCATATTGGCTAGCACGAAGAAGTGCTCTAAGCTGTGTACGGAATATTTCCTGCTCTTCTAAACAAAGTCTTATCGCACGGAATCCTAAGAAAGGATTTAACTCTTTCGGAAGATTTAAATAAGGAAGCTCTTTATCTCCACCGATATCAAGTGTACGGATGACTACTGGTTTACCTTCCATCTTTTCGAGAACTTCACTATATGCCTTGAACTGCTCTTCTTCAGTAGGAAGTTGGTCACGGCCCATGTAAAGGAACTCTGTACGGTATAAACCAACGCCTTCTGCACCGTTTTCAAGAACACCTTTTACGTCAGCTGGTGTTCCAATATTAGCTGCAAGCTCAACTTGAACAGAATCGCTTGAGAATGTTTTTTCATTCACTAGCTTTGCCCATTCCGCTTTTTGCTTTTCATATTGTTTTTGTTTCTCTTCATATGTTGCGATTTCATCTTCAGTCGGATTCACGATTACGTGCCCATCCAGACCGTCGATGATCACCATTACGCCGTTCTCAACGTTTTCCGTAATTGTTTTCGTTCCTACTACTGCAGGAATTTCCATTGAACGAGACATGATTGCTGAGTGAGAAGTTCTCCCACCAATGTCAGTTGCAAATCCTTTAACATAATTACGGTTTAATTGAGCCGTGTCCGAAGGAGTTAAATCTTCTGCTAAGATGACAACTTCTTCTGTGATGCTTACAGGTGTTGTAAACGTCACATTTAACAAGTGTGCTAAAACTCGTTTTGAAACGTCGCGTATATCTGCAGCACGCTCTTTCATATATTCGTTATCCATGGATTCAAACATATTGATGAACATGGATGAAACATCGTCCATTGCTGCTTCGGCATTAACCTTCTCGTTTTCAATCTTTAGTTTTACAGCATCAACTAGTTCTGGATCGCTCAAAACAAGAAGATGGGCAGCAAAAATCGCTGCCTTATCTTCGCCTAACTCTTTGTTCGCTTTTTCTTTTATAACAGAAAGTTCTTCTTTAGAAACTTTAAGCGCTGCTTCAAAACGCTCGATCTCGCTTGCTGAATCTGAAATCGATTTTCTTTCGATTGTTAATTCAGGGTTTTGAAGAACAAACGCTTTTGCGATTGCGATGCCGGCTGATGCTGCAATACCTGAAATTTTTTCAGACATTACTCACCAAGCCCTTCCTTTTTCATTACATTTTCTAATGCAGCGATTGCTTCTTCTGCATCTGAACCTTCAGCTTTGATAACGATTGAAGATCCTTGTTGGATTCCAAGGCTCATTACGCCCATGATTGATTTTAAGTTAACGCTTTTTCCGTTGTAGTCAAGTGTAATATCTGAGCTGAACTGACCTGCTTGGTTAACTAAAGTTGTTGCTGGACGAGCGTGAATTCCTGATTCGCTAGTTACTTTGAATGTTTTTTCTGCCATGATAATTACCCCTTTATTTTTTGAATGTAATAATATTTTCTTCCTCTATAGCCACAGTTCCTGTTTTTTCGACTGAAACTGTTTCATCCGAAAGATTCGTGAAAACAATCGGTGTGATTACGGATGGTGCATTTTCTTTAACAAAGTTCAGGTCAACCTTTAAAATCTTTTGGCCGATTTTTACTCTGTCGCCTTCAGAAACAAAGCTCTCAAAACCTTCACCTTTAAGTTTCACTGTATCGATACCAAAGTGGATGAGAATTTCTTTGCCTGAATCTGACTCAATACCGATAGCATGTTTTGTCGGGAAGATATTCATTATCTTACCATTAACAGGTGAAACCACCAAGCCTTCTGCTGGTTCGATCGCAAATCCATCACCCATCATTTTTCCTGAGAAAACTTGGTCAGGAACTTCTGTGATCGGAAGTATTTTCCCTTTAATCGGAGAAACAAAACGATCATCATCTGTAGAAATCGATGAAGTTGGTGTAGCACTTTCATTGTTTGTTTCTACAACTTTTCCTTGTTCAGGAGTTTTCTCAGCGTTCTTTGGTTTTGCTACAGTCTTACCATTGATAATATCTTGAATTTCACTCTTGATCGTATCTGATCGAGTTCCAAAGATCGCTTGAATGTTATTACCCATCTCAAGAACTCCGGAAGCTCCGAGTTTTTTCAATCGATCCTTGTCTACTTCCTTTGGATCATTTACAGAAACTCTTAGTCGAGTGATACAAGCGTCAAGGTTAGAGATATTGGACTCTCCGCCTAATCCCTCTAAAATATTCGCTGCTAATGAATCTTTATTGGACGGTCCAACATTCGTTTCAACTTCATCATCCACGATTTCTCGTCCTGGTGTCTTAAGGTTCCATTTACGAATCGCAAAACGGAAACCAAAGTAATAAATTACTGCAAAGGCAAGACCTACAGGAATAACCAGCCACCAATCCGTACGGTTAGGAAGTACTCCGAACAATAAGTAGTCAATTACACCACCAGAGAAAGTCATACCTATTTTAACATTTAACAAGTGCATAACCATAAAAGAAAGACCTGCGAAAATCGCATGAATTCCAAATAATACTGGAGCAACAAATAAGAATGTGAACTCAAGTGGTTCTGTGATTCCTGTTAAGAAAGAAGTCAACGCAGCAGAACCCATGATACCCGCAACGATTTTCTTTTGTTCAGGTCGTGCCTCGTGATACATCGCCAATGCTGCAGCTGGAAGTCCGAACATCATGAACGGGAACTTACCAGTCATAAAAGTACCAGCTGTTAGTTCAACGTTATCTTTTAATTGTGCAAAGAAGATCGCTTGGTCACCACGAACAAGTCCTTCTGCTGCAGATTTATATGAGCCGAACTCAAACCAGAACGGTGAGTAGAAGATGTGATGAAGTCCAAAAGGAATCAATGAACGTTCGATCACTCCAAAGATAAACGCTGCAACCGTCAAGTTCGAATTAATCATGCTTTCAGAGAACGTATTTAGTCCATGCTGAACAGGTGGCCAGATGAACGTCATAACAATACCTAGTGCTAAAGCAGAAACTGCTGTTACGATTGGTACAAAGCGCTTACCAGCAAAGAATCCTAAGTATTGAGGTAGTTCAATGTTATAGAACCTCTTATATAGATAGGAGGCTAAGATACCGACGATGATACCTCCAAACACTCCCGTCTGAAGTGTTGGAATACCTAGTACGTTCGCAAAAGAAGGATCTTTTCCGATCATATCAGGTGTTACCCCTTCAATAACGCTCATGGTTACGTTCATAATCAAGTAACCGATAATAGCAGCTAATCCTGCTACACCTTCACCGCCTGCAAGACCTACGGCAACACCAACGGCAAACAGTAACGATAAATTGGCAAAAACAATATCTCCCGATTTCTCCATTACGTCTGCAACAAGCTGGAACCATGCTGCGTCTAGTGCAGGTATTCTTTCAATCAACGCTGGATTTTTAAACGCATTACCAAAGGCAAGCAAAAGACCTGCAGCCGGCAAAATAGCAACCGGAAGCATAAGTGCTTTACCTACGCGTTGAAGAACACCAAAAAGTTTTTTCCACATAGGAAGTCCTCCTTTTATTATGATAACCCTTCCATTTACTTTCGCATCAAACAAAAAAAGACATAAATAAGAAACATGAGTAAATCCCTAATCAGAATTAATATATCCTAATTAAGCATCTGCTACACTTTTGTTTCTTACTTATGCCTGATCGAATCAGTAACACGTAAAAACGAGTTGTTCTATATTCTTTTATCATTTGTCTTCGTTGTCATAACGCGAAAGCCTTTGCAAATGCATTGTTAAGTATACTGCTTCTGCATGCGGCACGGGTTTTTGTAAGGTTTTTTGCATAACCTTAATCAACTTCCACGCCAAATTGTAGCATAAAGGATATTCTTCTTTCAACACTTTTGCTAACTTTTCTTGTTCTTCCATGATATCACCCATAGAGACCCGTTCTATCGCATGCCTCAAATGACGGACAAGACGCAAATAATTGATGCTTTTCGTATCGATTTTAAGGTCTAGTGAATGTTGGATCATCTGCATTAAAGTGTTAATGAGCTCTGAGTGCTTTTTTATATCTGTTACACTTTTATTCGTAATAGCGCTGTGAATATGTAGTGCAACAAAACCGATTTCCCCTTCAGGAAGATGAATACCTAACGATTTATTGATTATTTCAATGGCCTCTTCAGCCACCGTGTATTCTTTAGGGTATAGTGTTTGTGTTTCTGTTAAAAAGGGATTTTTAATATCCATACTCTGTTCTAATCGCTTGATCGCAAATGTAATATGATCGGTTAACGCCACATGAATATGTTCGTTTAGCTCATACTCAAATCGAGTTCGTATGTGAACAATCACATCATTGATCACTTCTACAATCTCTTCATCTATAGAGTTTAATAACGTTTTGTATTGTTCTTGTTCGTTTTCATCTCTCAACACAAATAACTTGTCTACTTGCTTAGGAAGAATCTCTTCACCTTGTTTCTTGCCAAAGCCGATTCCTTTCCCTATAACAATTCTTTCCTCACCAGAAGAATTAATCGCAATAACTACATTATTATTCAAAACTTTTTTTACTTGCAGGCTTTTATTCATGAATTTTTCACCTTTTTCATTTAGGGCCATAAACCACTAACATCATAGCTTTCATCATAGCGGAAAACAGTTAGAAAAATCAATTACACTTTTTGCCTGCTACATATCCAAACTGAAAACGGCTTTCACAATGAAAGCCGCTTTCCGACTAAATCTCGAGTTCTCCAAGCCTCAATAACTCTACAACGGCTTGAGAGCGTCCTTTAACCCCAAGCTTTTGCATGGTATTTGAAATATGGTTACGAACTGTTTTCTCACTAATGAATAATTGTTCCGCAATTTCTTTTGTGGTCTTATCTTGAACTAGTAGTTCGAAAACTTCTCTCTCTCTTTTTGTAAGTAGAGGCTTCGGTCGGTAGTGTTTATCTTTCAATGAATTCACCCCTCCTTGCTAGGGTTTAGGAACCGCCAACGAATATTGGAAGTATTTAGTCAACATATAGTATGTAAAGAGTCAGATGGGAGTGACTTGGTTCATTTAAAAAGTATGAAGAATATGACGGATAAACAATAAAAAAAAGCCCATTTTCATACATGGGCTTCTTTAGAAAAACTTTTTAATTGTTTCTTTAGCTCTTCACTCCATTTTACGGGTCGTCCATTTTTTCTAGAAATCTGTACGATGGCACCTCTACCTGTAAATACAGGAAGCTGCTTCTCGTTTATCCCTAAGTAATGGATGTCAATTGAAGATGAACCTACTTCATTTATCTTTACATATACTCTTAATTTTTCATCGTACATGATCTGAGCTAAATAATCACATTGAAGGTCTGCAACAACTGGAATCTCCTCAGAATCTGGAGCACCCCAGTCAGTCATCAAACCCAATTCCTTAAACATCGCGATTCGTGATTCTTCCATATAAGTAAAGATATTCGTATTGTTCACGTGGCCAAATCCGTCGATCTCACCAAAACGCACTTGCAATTCGTGATAAAAAGAAAAGCCATTCTGCCACTCATCCATATCTGAAATGTAATCTTGCCTAGCCAAATCTTTTACCGCCTCTCCTATATAGAAATTTTCGTGAATCGCTCTTTTTCAATATCGCTTTTAAAAAAAAGCTTCTCCCTGATGAGAGAAGCTCTGTTTTATACGTTTTAACGATCACTGCCAAAGAAGTTCTTAAATGCTTGGAAGCTTGTATCACGGTTAAGTGCAGCGATTGATGTCGTTAAAGGAATACCTTTAGGACATGATTGCACACAGTTTTGAGAGTTCCCACATTCTGCAAGACCTCCGTCATCCATGATTGCGTTCAAACGTTCCTCTTTATTCATTTCACCAGTTGGGTGAGCGTTAAATAGACGAACTTGCGATAAAGGTGCTGGTCCAATAAAATCAGAATTTGAATTTACGTTCGGACATGCTTCTAAACAAACACCACAAGTCATACATTTTGAAAGTTCATATGCCCACTGACGCTTTGTTTCAGGCATACGAGGACCTGGTCCAAGATCGTACGTGCCATCGATCGGAATCCAAGCTTTAACTCGTTTAAGTGCATCAAACATTCTACTTCTATCGATCGCCAAATCACGGACAACCGGAAATGTTTTCATTGGTTCAAGACGAATCGGCTGTTCTAGCTGATCAACAAGAGCCGTACAAGATTGTCTAGGCTTTCCGTTGATTACCATCGAACATGCTCCACAAACTTCTTCTAAACAACCCATCTCCCAAGTAACGGGAGTCGTAGCTTCCCCTTTCGCGTTAACCGGGTTTCTACGAATTTCCATAAGAGCAGATATTACGTTCATGTTTGGACGATGAGGAATCTCAAACTCTTCTAAATATGGGGCAGTTTCCGGGTTATCCTGTCTTGAGATGACGAATTTCACCATTTTTGTGCTCATTCTTACACCCCTGCCTTCTTCTTAGAATAGTCACGTTTACGTGGCTGGATAAGCGAAACATCTACTTCTTCATATTCGAATTCTGGTCCGTTCGTTGTTGGATTGAATTTCGCTTTTGTTGTTTTTAACCATTGCTCATCATTACGTTCAGGGAAGTCTGGTTTGTAATGTGCTCCACGGCTTTCATCACGGTTAAGGGCCCCGAGCGTAATAACACGAGCAAGCTGAAGCATGTGCCATAGCTGACGAGTAAATGATGCACCTTGATTGCTCCACTTGGATGTATCGTTAATATTGATGTTTTTGTAACGTTGCATCAATTCTTGGATCTTTTCATCCGTTTGTTTTAACTTATCGTTGTATCGTACAACCGTTACGTTGTCTGTCATCCATTCTCCAAGTTCTTTATGGATTACATAAGCATTCTCAGTTCCATCCATAGATAGAATATTGTTGTATACTTCTTGATCTTTTTTCACTTGGTTATCAAATACAGTAGAAGGTACATCCTCAACTGTTTTTTCTAATCCTCTAATGTATCTAACAGCTGACGGGCCTGCTTCCATACCACCAAAAATAGCTGAAAGCAACGAGTTTGCTCCTAATCTATTAGCACCATGATATTGATATTCACACTCACCAGCTGCGAAGAGACC
Source organism: Fictibacillus halophilus (assembly GCF_016401385.1). Classification (NCBI taxonomy): domain Bacteria; kingdom Bacillati; phylum Bacillota; class Bacilli; order Caryophanales; family Fictibacillaceae; genus Fictibacillus; species Fictibacillus halophilus. Next base: position 2,197,659 of record NZ_JAEACF010000001.1, read on the forward strand.
AGGAATGTTCGTCATCTGATCATAATCAACCCACATTCCACCCATAGAATAGTGAACAGCCGGGAAGATCTTCATTGGAACTTTACGAGGATCATCACCCATGAACTTTTCATAGATCTCAATGATTCCACCAAGCTTGATATCAAGCTCTTTAGGATCTTTGTGTGAAAGATCAAGGTATACCATGTTCTCGCCATTGATTCCTAGCTTCAGATCAACACACACATGGAAGATTTCACGTGTAGCGATATCACGAGGAACAAGGTTACCGTATGCTGGATATTTCTCTTCTAGGAAGTACCAAGGCTTTCCGTCTTTATATGTCCAAACACGTCCACCTTCACCACGTGCTGATTCACTCATTAAACGAAGCTTGTCATCACCAGGGATGGCAGTCGGGTGAATTTGAATGAACTCACCGTTCGCATAATAAACACCTTGCTGATAAAGAGCTGATGCTGCTCCACCTGTGTTAATAACAGAGTTCGTCGACTTACCGAAAATGATACCAGGTCCGCCAGTCGCCATAATAACGGCATCTGCAGGGAAACTTACGATCTCCATCGTTTTCAAGTTTTGAGCGGTAATTCCTCGACATTGACCTTCGTCATCAATTACAGCAGATAAGAATTCCCATCCTTCATATTTCGTAACAAGACCTGCTACCTCGTGGCGGCGAACTTGCTCATCTAGTGCATACAATAACTGCTGACCCGTTGTAGCACCAGCGAATGCTGTACGATGGTGCTGTGTTCCTCCGAAACGACGGAAGTCAAGTAATCCTTCAGGTGTTCTGTTAAACATTACACCCATACGGTCCATTAGATGAATAATACCTGGCGCCGCGTCACACATTGCTTTTACAGGAGGTTGATTTGCCAAGAAGTCTCCACCGTATACTGAGTCATCAAAATGCTCCCACGGGGAATCTCCTTCACCTTTTGTATTTACAGCACCGTTTATACCACCTTGAGCACAAACAGAATGCGAACGTTTTACTGGAACAACTGAAAAGAGGTCAACATTAACACCAGCTTCAGCTGCTTTGATTGTAGCCATTAAACCGGCGAGACCTCCGCCAACAACAATTATTTTCTGATTACTCAATTTGTCTCACCCCTTTTAAATGAATGCAAAGATTGTTCTTACGCTAACAATAGCAAGTGCAACGAATACACCCATCGTTACGTATGTTGATATTTTCTGTGAACGAGGCGAAACTGTAAGGCCCCAGCTGACAAAGAACGACCATAATCCGTTAGCAAAATGGAATACTGCTGATAAAACACCTACAAGGTAGAAGGCAACCATAAATGGAGAGCTTAAAATATCTGCCATCATATCAAAGTTCACTTCTTGTCCGAACGCAGCTTGTACACGTGTTTCCCATACATGCCATGCGATAAAAATTAATGTGATAACGCCTGTTACACGCTGAACGAGGAACATCATGTTGCGGAAATAGCCATAGCGGGTAACGTTATTTTTAGCTTGAAACGTAATGTAAAGTCCATACACGGCATGAAACAAAATAGGTAAGTAGATGACAAACGTTTCTAGGAAAATACGAAACGGTAAACTTTCCATAAAATGTGCCGCTTTGTTAAATGCTTCAGCATCTCTCGTTGCAAAATGGTTCACAACTAAATGCTGTACGAGAAAAATCCCAATCGGAATTACTCCTAATAATGAATGAATCCTTCTGTTAATAAAATCTCTACTGCCAGCCATTCTCTTGCCCCCTTCAAATTTAGCCTCTCTCTGGCTGCTAATCTTTGTTCCTCTCCACATGTAAGCGTTTTAAGTTTCCTCTTTTAGAGGATGAGTGTTAAACAATTAGCTTAATTAACTAGCAACATGTCCATTTTACTCCCATCGTTTGACACCGTCAAGAAAACGCTAACAACTAAATACGTAAATTTTCTTGATACACCAACGCTTTTGGAGGTTTAAGATTTTCGACAAATACTGATAGTTGCTATAGAGTTTAAACCGCTTTCCCGTTATAATAAAAATTAGAAAGAAGGGATGCAGAATGTTTAAACAAAAGACAAAGGATGAAAACACCCCTGTAGAACAGCTTTCTGTTTCAGCTTTTGGGTATGAGATCCTTCGAAGCGACTTATTGCCTGAACTTCTTGGCAAACAAGAACGAAATATTCTCTATTGGGCAGGAAGACACTTGGCTAGAAAATATCCTTTACATACGATGGAAGAAGTTCACGCTTTTTTTGTTGAAGCTGGCTGGGGTACTCTTGAAATGATCGAAGCTTCAAAAACAGAGATGAATTTCTCTTTGAACTCTCAATTGATTGTGCAACGAATGGAAAACTTTAATCATCAAACGTTCAGCCTAGAAGCAGGCTTCCTCGCTGAACAGGTTCAGCTGCAAAAAAAATGCACAACAGAAGCTTTAGAATCTATCAAACGAAACAAAGTTTTTATTACTGTTCAATGGGATAAAAAAGATACGATCGAATAACAAAAAGCCGGCGGATTGCCGGCTTTTCAATGTTTAAGATTAGATTTACGTGTTCTGAACGGGAACACGAGCATCTAACTCAAACACATCATGCAGCGTTTCAATTGACTTAATCATATCTTCTTGCTTCACAACGGTTGATACCTTAATCTCAGAGGTGCTGACCATCTTAATCATAATCTCTTGGTCTGACAGAGCTTTAAACATTTTAGCGGCTACGCCAGGATTTGAGATCATACCTGAACCAACGATTGACACCTTTGCCAAACCCTGTTCATAACTGATCGATTCGAAACCTAATTTTGCTTGATGTGCCGCAAGCACTTCTTGTGTAGCAGACAGTGAGTTTGATTCGATCGAGAACGAAATATTTGTTTTCTCTTCATTAAGTACATTTTGAATGATGATGTCTACATTGATACCGTTAGAAGCCAAAATCGTAAACAGTTCAGCTAAAGCGTGTATTTCATTAGGTACTGAAGAGACCGTAATTTTTGTTATGTTTCCTTCAAACGCAAGACCTCTAACCATTAAATTTTGTTCCATAGACACTTCCTCCTCTACTAATGTTCCACGTTCTTCACTCATGCTTGACCTTACTTCTAAGGTAATACTATAGTTTTTAGCAAACTCAACCGCTCTCGGATGTAAAACACCCGCACCGAGGTTCGCCATCTCTAACATCTCATCATAAGAGATCGAAGGTAGTTTTCTAGCTGAATTCACTACACGGGGATCTGTCGTATAAACACCAGTCACATCGGTATAGATGTCACAGCGATCCGCGTTTAAAGCTGCCGCTAGCGCAACGGCTGTTGTATCTGATCCACCTCTGCCAAGCGTTGCGATATCCTTGGTTTCTGGTATAAGTCCTTGAAACCCTGCAACAACCACGATATGGCCATCTTTTAATAAGTCAGAGATTCGCTTTGAATCGATGTCTAGTATTCTTGCATTTGAAAAGGCATCTTCTGTTTGAATGCCCGCTTGCCATCCTGTTAAAGATTGCGCTTTATATCCTTCCTGATGCAGAGCCATCGTCAATAGGGCGATCGTAATCTGCTCTCCTGTCGTAAGAAGCATATCCATCTCCCGTTTAGAAGGGTTATGACTGATACTTGTCGCGAGCTTTACAAGTTCATCTGTTGTTTTACCCATCGCTGAAACCACAACCACGACTTCATTTCCTGCATCTACTTCGTGGATGATTCGTTTTGCAACATTTTGTATTCGCTCAACTGAGCCAACACTAGTTCCGCCAAATTTTTGAACGATTCTCCCCATATTCTCCAATCCCTTCTTGTTGTAAGATTCTATCTCTTTTATTTGAAGACTTTGTTGACGCTAAAAGACCACGTCTACTTAGTTTGCACGTATACTTTCAGGTTTCTTTTTTGAAAGTAAATACAAAAAAGCAACAATAAGGAAAAACCCTATTGTTGCTATAATCCGTAGCAAGCCAAGTTTGTTCCCCCTCGTGAGATAGTCCTCCACACAAACCCTGGGGGGACTTGTGTGACAGCTCTGTATTTATTCAATACAGGTCCAGCATAAAAGGCTAGAAGTCCTTTTACACTTCGGCAAGAATCCCCTTTCCACCATCATCACTAGAGCTTCTTCTCTTCAGATGGGTTACTATTGGTTCCTGCTCCTCTACCATCACTTCATACGAAGCATGGCATATTTATAAAGTTGGATTCATTTTAACAAAGTTAATCACTGGCTGCAACTACTCATTTGATAAAAATGCTTTTTCAATAAGCTCGGCTACTGGTTTAGGCACACCTGCTGCTTGAATCTCATCAACAGTAGCTTCTTTTAACTTCTTTAACGATCCAAAGTGGCGAAGAAGCATCTTTTTACGTTTGTCGCCAATGCCAGCAATGCTGTCTAATGTTGATTCAAACATACTTTTAGATCGGACTTTTCGATGGAAAGAAATCGCAAACCTATGAACTTCATCTTGAATTCGTTGCAAAAGATAGAATTCCTGACTGTTTCTGGCCAAGTGTATCATCTCTGGAGGATCGCCAATCCATAGCTGTGAGGTTCTATGTTTTTCATCTTTTGATAGACCTGCTACAGGGATAAATAAGTTTAGCTCGTTTTCTAACACATCTTGAGCTGCTGATATCTGCCCTTTTCCGCCATCGATCAGAATTAAATTAGGAAGCTCTCCTTCCTCTCTTAACACCCTCGTATATCTTCGGCGAACAACTTCTTTCATAGAAGCATAATCATCTGGTCCTTCTACAGATTTGATCTTGTATTTTCGATAATCCTTTTTATAAGGTTTACCATCAACAAAAACAACCATAGCAGAAACAGGATCTGTTCCATGAATATTCGAGTTATCGAACGCTTCAATACGATAAGGTGCAGCAATTCCAATTCTCTCACCAAGGTTCTCAACAGCTTTAATCGTTCTCGCTTCATCTTGCTCGATCAGAGCAAATTTTTCGTGAAGAGCTAAAGACGCGTTTTTGGTTGCTAACTCCACTAGCTCTTTCTTTTGTCCTTTTTTTGGTTGCAATACTTTCACTTGAAGAAGTTCCGACACAAGATGTGCATCCACTTCTTGTGGAAGTAGGATCTCTTTAGGCAGAAGATGATTTTTTTGCAGATAGAACTGACCGATAAAGGTTAGCAGGTCTTCATTCGCCTCGCCATAAAACGGAAAGACAGAAATATCTCTAGCGATTACCTTACCTTGTCTGATGAAGAAGACCTGTACACACATCCAGCCTTTATCAAAATGGTAGCCAAACACGTCTCGATCTACTAAATCTGCTGTCATCATCTTTTGCTTTTCCATAACAGCTTCGATGTGCTGAATCTGATCTCGAAGCTCTTTTGCGCGTTCAAAGTTCAATGCTTCAGACGCTTCTAGCATCTTTTCCGATAGCTCATTTTTAACGTCCTGATAACCGCCGTTTAGAAATTTTACGATGCCGTCAACCATCTTTTTATTTTCTTGTTCGGTTACATCATATACGCAAGGTCCTAAACATTGTCCGATATGATAATACAGACACACACGTTTAGGCATCGTGTCACACTTTCGAAGTGGAAAGATGCGATCTAACAGTTTTTTCGTTTCTTGGGCAGCATAAGCGTTCACGAAAGGACCAAAATATTTTCCACCGTCTTTTTTAATCTTCCGTATATATAGAAGTCTTGGCTGCTTTTCAGCAGTGATCTTTAAGTATGGATAGCTCTTATCATCTTTAAGCATAACGTTATAACGAGGGTCATGCTTTTTTATTAAATTCATCTCGAGGACTAATGCTTCCATCTCAGTAGAAGTTACAATGTATTCAAAATCTCTGATCTCACTTACCAGTCTTTGAGTTTTGCCATCATGTGTCCCAGAAAAATAAGACTTCACACGATTCTTTAACACCTTCGCCTTACCAACATAGATAACTTTCCCGAACTCATTCTTCATGAGATAGCAGCCCGGTTGGTCTGGAAGCAACATTAATTTTTGTTTTACAGAAATAGAGGTCAATTTCTTCCCCCCTTCACTCTTAGCAGTCTTTTCTACTATCATATCATGTATCAACGTGTTCATAATACTATCGTGATTTTAATACCACATATTTTCATTTATCGACAATATTTCCTAGAAAATATTGATCAGTTCGAAAAAAATCATAAAAAAAAGCCCGAACAACGGGCTTTTTTCTGGCAAAGCTTATTTATGTTTGTTTAAAAGTTCAACTAAAGCTTCTTTCGGTTGGAAACCGACAACTTGATCAACCACTTGACCGTCTTTGAATACAAGTAGAGTTGGAATACTCATAACACCGTATTTACCAGCTGTTTCTTGGTTTTCATCTACATCAAGCTTAACTACTTTTACTTCTTCCATTTCTTGATCTACTTCTTCAAGAACAGGAGCGATCATTTTACAAGGTCCGCACCATGGTGCCCAAAAGTCAGCAAGTACTAAACCTTCGTTCGTTTCTGTATTAAATGTTTGATCTGACGCATTAACAATAGCCATTTATTTGGCCCTCCTTTTAAATAACAAAGTGTAAACAAAGTATATCCCACAAATGTTACAGTTGCTAATAGTTTGCTCAACTTTATGGTACCCAAGTTTTTAATTGGACAAACGTGATATCGTAGCACTCGTTTCAAGATGTTTCTGACAGTTAAACAATTCACATGTCCAATCGTTTTCTGCACTAAGATTAAAAACCGAATACGACGTATTATTAAGACCATACCAGCGATCCGTATCGTCTTGTAGTAGCTCTTTAAAGATCCTTACGAGTAAAGCGCCATGGCTAATAATCAATACCTTTTCATTCTTATGCTTTTGAATAATGTCTTGTAACGCCGCTTTCCAACGAAGATCAGCATCCTCATTAGTTTCCCTGCCTAACTCAAGCTCCATCCAATTTTCTCCCCAGCGTTCGACTCGTTCAATCTCAGTGGTGCCTTCTGTTTCTCCGAAAGAGATCTCGCGAAGCCTTTCATCAGCTATCACGTTTATACCTGTTATTCCACTAATAGCCTCAGCTGTTTTATAGGCTCTAAGAAGTGGACTCGCATATATAGCATCCCATTTCTCATCTGCAAACCTTTTTGCTAAACGTTCTGCTTGATACTTTCCATTGTCGTTAAGCGGGATATCTTTACAGCCTTGCGCTCTTTTTTCAGTATTCCAATCCGTTTCACCGTGACGAATGAATGCAATTGTAGTCATCATACACCTTCCTTGTTTCCAAAATTGAAAAAAACGTCCAGAAAAACGGACGTTTTCATGCATTTACGTTCTATTATACTAACACTTTTTTAAACTCTTCTGTTAATAATGGAACGACTTCAAACAGGTCACCAACGATTCCATAGTCTGCTACCGAGAAGATGCTAGCTTCTGGATCTTTGTTGATCGCAACGATTACTTTAGAGTTGGACATTCCAGCTAGATGCTGAATGGCTCCAGAGATCCCACAAGCGATATACAGATCAGGCGTTACAACTTTACCCGTTTGACCGATCTGCAATGAATAATCACAATAATCGGCGTCACATGCACCTCGAGATGCCCCTACTGCTGCTCCAAGTACATCTGCAAGTTCTTGAAGAGGTTTGAAGCCATCTTCAGATTTCACACCTCGACCACCGGCAACAATGATCTTTGCTTCTGCTAAATCTACGCCTGTAGAGGCTTTGCGAACTACTTCTTTAACAATCGTTCTTAAGTCTTTAATATCAACAGAAACTGATGTTACATCACCGGAACGAGATTCATCCTTCTCTAATGGTGCGATGTTGTTCGGACGAATCGTAACGAACACTAAACCATCCGAGATTAGTTTCTTTTCAAAAGCTTTTCCTGAATAGACAGGGCGAGTAAACACCGTGTTCTCACCCGCTTGCTCAAGTCCTGTAACATCTGAGATCAGTCCAGATTCTAGACGAGCTGCAAGTCGTGGAGAAAGATCTTTTCCTAAAGATGTGTGTCCAAATACGATAGCTTCAGGGCTTTCTTCATCGATAATCTGCTTTAATGTTTGGAAATAGCCATCTGGTGTATAGTTCGCTAGTTTTTCGTTTTCCGCTGTAAGTACACGGTCAGCTCCATAGTGAATTAATTCAGTTGCTAAAGACTGAACGGAGTCACCACATAATACTGCGAATACTTCTCCGCCGCCAGAGATTTCTTTTGCTGCTGCAATTGCTTCGAATGAAACATTACGTAACGCACCGTCACGGGATTCTGCAAGTACTAAAACTTTTTTTGCCATGATGACTCCTCCTTATATTACCTTCGCTTCGTTTCTTAACAGAGATACAAGTTCTCTTACTTGGTCTGGCGTTTCACCTGATAGGATTTTTCCAGCTTCCTTTTTCGGTGGAAGATATACTTCCACTGTTTTTGTTTTCGCTTCAACGTCATCCTCATCAATATCAAGATCGTCTAACTCCAACGTTTCAAGAGGCTTTTTCTTTGCCTTCATGATTCCTGGTAACGAAGGATAACGAGGCTCATTCAATCCTTGTTGTGCTGTCACCAATAATGGAAGCGATGTTTCAATCTTCTCAAGATCTCCTTCAACATCGCGCTCGATGTTTACAGTTGTACCGTTTACTTCAATCTTCGTGATGGTTGTTACATGCGGAATATCTAGTAATTCTGCTAAACGCGGCCCAACCTGACCAGTACCGTTATCAATCGCAACGTTTCCGCCTAGAATAATGTCATATTCTTTATCTTTAAAGTAAGCTGCTAAAACTGACGAAGTTGTGAATTGATCTTGGCTGTCCAGATCTTCGTTTGAAATTAGAACCGCTTGGTCTGCTCCCATAGCTAATGCTGTACGAAGCTCTTTTTCAGAATCTTCGTCTCCAACCGTTACAACCGTAACAGTACCACCATGAGCATCTTTTAACGTGATCGCTTCTTCAATCGCATATTCGTCATATGGATTAATAATGAATTCTGCACTGTCTTCAGAAATCTTATTGTTTGAAACAGAAATTTTTTCCTCTGTATCAAAAGTACGTTTTAAAATTACAAAAATGTTCATGGTTACCCTCCTAGTTTATCGGTCCTGAAATTCAGGCTTTCTTTTTTCAATAAATGCCGAGATTCCTTCTTGTCCATCAAAACTTTTAAAAGCTTTTCCAAACAGTTCTTGTTCTTTCTCTGCACCTTTTTCATAGAGTCCATGTCTCGCATAATGCAACAACTCTAAAGTGTACTTAATAGAGACAGCACTCTTCATAGAAAACTCTTCAGCCATTTTGTAAGCCTTTTCAAAAAGTTCTTCTGTTGGATAAGAGCTGTTTGCTAAACCAAAGGTGACAGCATCTTTTCCTGAGATCGGCTTACTGGAAAGGAGCATCTCACAAGCTTTAGGTACACCTACAAGCTGTGGCAGTCTTTGCGTTCCTGCAAATCCTGGAACTAGTCCTAGTGTGAGCTCAGGAAGACCAAGTTTCGCATCTTCAGCCACTAGCCTTACGTGGCAGCTCATCGCAAGTTCTAGTCCACCACCAAGCGCAGCTCCATGAATCGCTGCAATTACTGGTTTTGAAAACTGTTCAATTCGGCTGAAAACATCTTGCCCTTTTTTCCCAAGCTCTGCAAAACCTTTTTCATCAGTAACTTCTGTAAACTCTTTGATGTCTGCTCCAGCAGAAAAGAAGCGTCCTTCTCCTAAAATAACAATTGCTTTAACAGAGTTATCATTTTCGATCTGATCTAAAGCTTTATCGATCTCTTCGATCACTCCAGTTGATAATGCATTGGCTGGCGCACGATTAAGTTTGATCGTTGCCACTTTATTTTGTTTTTCGATTTGTAAGAATTCCAACTTCGTATTCCCTCCTTTTTTGAAAATCAATCATCCGGATTTACAGACCGAACGGACAGACCGTTTACAAGCATCTGATGTACGGGACCAGCAAGAGCAGGTAGATCATAACGATGATCGTTCATTACCCAGTTTGTTGCTGTTTCGTCAATTGTTCCAAAGATCATCTGACGAGCCAATCTGTAATCCATGTTCTTAACAAAAACACCTTCATGCATTCCATCTTTCAAGATAGAGTCGATTAAATCTAAGTACCTCTTTAATACTTCACCGATTTTTGCACGAAGTTGTCTGTTTGTCTGCCTGAGTTCTAGCTGTGTTACGATTGATAGTTCAAAATCAGCAGTCAGTTGCTTAAAGTGCATCTCAACAAGAATTCTAAGCTTCTCAATCGCTGAATCGTTACTTTTTAGCTCGTTTTCTGTTTTTTCGATAAAGGTCCCCATTTTCTCATTAAAAACAGAAACAAGCAGATCCTCTTTATTTTTAAAATATAGATAGATGGTGCCGTCAGCGACACCTGCTTCTTTCGCTATCTTTGAAACCTGGGATTGATGGTAGCCATGTTCTGCAATCACATTTACGGCTGCATCGATTATTTTTTCGTATTTTGGACCTTTACGTTTCATTTCTATCGCCTCTTTTTGTATAACACAATCACCTTTTCAAAAATGAATGATTGTTCATTCATAATTGTAAAACAAATCTTTCTTTTCTGTCAATTTCATTATGTCATTTTTTCTATACATTTTACAAGTTTAACTTAAAGTTAACGTTTTTCATTTTTCTTTTAATGATATTTTCACATAGAAAAAGCCGCCAGGTGGCAGCTTTCACGAGCTTTGTTTTGCTTTCTCACGTTCTTCTTCCAAAAGAACTCTTCTTAAGATCTTGCCTACCATCGTCTTTGGAAGCTCTTGTCTGAACTCATAAAGCCTAGGTACTTTAAAGGACGCAAGATGTTCTCGGCAGAATTTATTCAGCTCTTCTTCCGAACATTCTGCTCCTTCCTTTAACACAACAAAAGCTTTAACCGTTTCTCCTCTGTATGCATCAGGCACACCGACTACTACAGCTTCTTTTACTTTTTCGTGTTCATATAAAACTTCTTCTACCTCCCGAGGATAAATATTAAATCCTCCAGCGATGATCAAATCTTTTTTACGATCCACGATGTAAAAGTAACCTTTTTCATCCATATAACCCATGTCACCAGTAATCAACCAATCTCCTCTGAATACAGATGCGGTTTCTTCTGGTTGGTTCCAATAGCCTTTCATCACTTGAGGGCCTCTTACAGCTAACTCTCCGATCTCTCCTGGCTCCGCCCATTCGCCGGTCTCAGCTGAGATGATGGCTGCTTCGGTGTTCGGCCAAGGCAATCCAATACTGCCTCTTACCTGATCGCCATAAATAAGATTCGCATGTGTAACAGGTGAAGCCTCTGTAAGTCCATACCCCTCTACCAATGACCCTGAAATGACAGCTTGGAATTTTTGTTGTACTTCCAGCGGTAGAGCAGCCGAGCCGCTTATACATGCTTGAATGGATGAAAGATCGTATTTTTTTAGATCTGGATGGTTCAGAAGTGCGATATACATAGTCGGAGCGCCCGGAAATAGGGTTGGTCGTTCCTTATGAATCGTCTTCAAAACTTGCGCTGGATCAAACCTTGGCAGGATGATCATCTCTGCTTTCGTTATGATACCAAGGTTCATTACACACGTCATACCATATACATGGAAGAAAGGCAGAGCCCCGAGAATCTTTTCTTTTCCCTCTCTGTTTTTATACATCCATGTATTGCACTGCAACGCATTCGTCACTAAATTTTTGTGAGTAAGCATCACACCTTTTGCTGGACCCGTTGTACCTCCAGTGTACTGTAACAACGCAAGATCCTCATCAGGATTAACCTCTACTTGAGGCTTCACTGGTTGAGAACGTTTCTGCAGATCTCGAAAAGAATGAACTTCATGATTGTACGTAATATCAACTACTACAGTTGGATTCTGCCTCTTTTGGATAAAAGGATAGATTAAATTCTTAGGAAAGGGCAGATAATCCTTCACAGACGTCATGATGATGTGTTCAATGTTTGTATCTCCGCGAACGGCTGAAATTCTTCCAAACAAAAGATCTAATCCCACAATGACTTTAGCCCCGCTGTCTGATAACTGATGGCGTAACTCTCTCTCCGTGTAAAGAGGATTCGTCTGCACAACAATTCCGCCTACAAAAAGCGTACCGTAATAGGCGATGACTGCCTGCGGGCAGTTAGGCAGCATGATGGCAACACGATCACCTTTTTTTACACCGAGCGTTGTTAGAGCATGTGCAAAGCGTAAACTGCATTCATGGAGCTCACCGAATGTTAGAGTCTTACCTAAAAAATGCACAGCAGTTTTATCTGTTTTTTCTTCTGCTGCTGATTCTAAATACGCGAATAAAGGTTTGCTGTCGTAATCAAGATGTCCCGGAATCTCACTAGGGTAACTGTTGAGCCACCGTCTTTCCACTTGCATCTCCTCCTTTAATTCACGCCTTCCTTCAAAATTTCTATATCTTTATTCCTATTATATTGAAAACGTATACAATTTTATATACTTTTTTAAAAATTATAAATAATTCAATAATACGGTTCTAAATCTGTTTTTTGAGCACAAGCAAAAATATTTTTGTTGCGATTTCATCGTAGGGTTTGAAAGTAGTTGATTTCCGCTCCAGGTTGCTCGCTTTCCGCGGGGCAGGCGGTGAGCCACATTCGTACGTTTCACTTTTAAGTGTCTCACCTGCCCGCCTGTCCCGCAGGAGTCGGCAACCTTGCGCTCCAATCAACTTGCATGAAGATAAATTCATAAGATCAACATTCCTATAAAGTATTGATAAGTAACAAGCAAACCAACAGTAGCGATCTTTCTTTTAAAGAATATCGGGCAAGAAAAAACCAGCTCTCCGAATCGAGAACTGGTTTTGAAATTTTAAGCAAAAAAGAATAAGTAGATAAGTCCTGCAGCGATAAATACACCGCTTAATACGAACAACACTTTAAATAACGTTTCCATATCTTTTCCCTTCAGCTATTCGATTCCTTCACCGATTACAAAAGATAAACCAATTGAGATGATCATTGATATGAAACCAACTGCTCGGTTATCATTCTCGATCTCTTTATCGATCTGAAACTTTGGGGTTAAGAATTCAAAGATAAAATAACCGATCAAGAGCAGGATAAACCCATAAGCACTCCACGTTATCATCATAAGTATGGAATCATTTTGAGCGATTGAGTAACGGAAGATGTTCGCGATTCCGAAAATCTTCCCTCCCGTAGCCATAGCAACGGATAAGTTTCCTTTCTTGATCTCGACCCAATTTTTATAACGCGTAACCAGTTCAAACACAGCCAAAAAGACGACTAGACATAGCACGACAACGCTATAGTTTGCTGCTGTTTTAATAAAAGCGTTACTCATAAAATCCATTCAACAATACCCCTTTGTAAACGGCTTGGTTTAATTCCCTTTACTACTTCAATACAGCGACTGTTACTCCGCCTCCGCCTTCACCAGCTGCACCCATACGAGTGGATTTAACATTTCGATGCGTTTTCAATAGCTCTTGAACACCTTTTCTTAGTGCACCTGTCCCTTTACCATGAATGATATATACTTGGTTGAAACCAGCTAGAAGCGCTTCATCCAGATATCGATCCACCTCTAACATGGCATCTTCATACCGTTTACCTCTTAAGTCAAGTTCTGGGCGAGAAGAATCGGAGTTTCCTGATACTTTTACGAATGAACGCGGTTCAGGTTTCGGTTTACTTTGTTTAACCCACTCTAAATCTTTTTCAGATACATTCATCTTTAGAATTCCTATCTGAACTTGGTATTCGTTGTTGCTTACTTTTTCAACGATATGTCCTTTTTGACCTACAGTAAGTACCCGCACTTCGTCACCAGGAACATATTCTTGCTTTGTAGATACAGCTTTTACCTTTTTGTTCTTGGCTTTTGATTTTGGAACAGCTTCTTCTAATCTCTTTTTCGCTTCAATCAGTTTATGTTCTTTGATCTGTCCACCTGATTTTTGAAGTTCACGAATTTCATGAATGATCTCTTCTGCCGTTTCACGTGCTTTTTCGATCGCCTTTTCCGCCTCCTGCTTTGCTTTTTCATAAAGACGATCTTTTTCATTCTGAAACAGTTCGAGTTCTCTTTCTAGATCACCCTTGATAGACTCTGCTTCTTTTCTTCTGTTCTCTGCTTCTTCCATCTCTTTTTCTGCTTTTTTACGATTATCTTCTAAAGACTTTATCATATTATCAATCTTGTTCTCGTCTTCACTAATCTGAGAGCGAGCTGAATCAATGATATCCTGTCTTAGTCCGAGTCTTTTAGAGATCTCAAAGGCGTTACTTCGTCCTGGCACACCCACTAATAAACGATAAGTAGGTCTTAACGTCTGCACATCAAATTCTACAGAAGCATTCATAACACCCGGACGGTTGTAAGCATATGCTTTTAGCTCACTATAATGCGTTGTGGCTACAACACGTGCTCCTCTGGCAAACACGAAGTCTAGAATCGAAATAGCGAGGGCTGCTCCTTCTTGAGGATCGGTCCCGGCTCCTAGTTCATCAAAAAGCACGAGTGATTCAAAGTCGATCTTATTTAAGATGTCTACGATGTTGACCATATGTGAAGAAAACGTACTCAATGATTGTTCAATAGATTGTTCATCACCTATGTCAGCATAGATATTCTTAAAGACAGCCATTTCCGATTCTTCTCCAGCAGGTATCTGCAGGCCACATTGTGCCATAAGAGTAAGAAGTCCGATGGTTTTTAGAGTAACCGTTTTACCACCTGTATTGGGACCTGTTATGACGAGTGATTGATACTCGCCTCCTAACATCACACTCGTTGGAACAACTGTTTCTTGATCGAGCAGAGGATGTCGGCCACTATTCAGGGATATAAATCCTTTGTCATTCATAATCGGACGCGTACATTTTAGCTCATTGGCAAATCTAGCTTTTGCTAGTATAAAATCCATCTCTGCTAAAATATCGACGTTCAACAAAATATCATCAGCATGTTCTGCGACTCCAACAGTGAGTTCTCTTAAAATCTTCTCTACTTCACGTGCTTCTTTCGCTTTAGTTTCTTTTACTTGATTGTTAACCGTCATAACAGATTGAGGTTCAATAAACAAAGTCGCTCCACTCGCTGATTGATCATGAACCATTCCGCCAAAATTACCTCTGTACTCTTGTTTAACGGGAATAACGAATCGATCGTTACGAATTGTTATGATCGAGTCAGATAACATTTTTTGATAACTAGATGATCTGACGATTGATTCCAGCTTTTCTCTTACACGCGTTTCAAATGTACGCAACTGCTGGCGAATCGCACGAAGTTCTGGACTAGCACTATCCATCATATGTCCATTGTCATCAATACAGCTTTTGATTTCTTGTTCTAGCTCATGAAGAGGAATGATGTTTTCTGCTGCATTCTTAAGGATACGCAGTTCAATACCATCCTCAACCAAGCCCTCGATAAATCTCTTGAAACGTCTACCACCATAAAGAGTAGAAGCGATATCCATCAAATCTTCTTCATTTAGCAGACTACCAATCTTTGATCGTTTAACATTTGAAGAAACATCAAAGATTCCGCCGAATGGAACTTGTCCTTTTAATCGAAGAACCTTTACTCCTTCATCTGTGGCATCTTGAGCCTCGTTTACTTCTTCAAGTGTTGTAAACGGCATTAAAGAATTAATCTTATTTAGTCCAAGTGAGCAGCTTGCATGCTTTTTTAGACGATCGATCACTTTTCTTAGTTCTAAAACACGCAGCATTTTATCTTGCATATTCTTTCCTCCTGATCCCAGGACCTAGAGCTATTTTTTACGGTTCAAATAGGTTTCAAGTTCTTTTAAAGTCATTGTGTTTAACACATTGCCTTTTCTAATGTAACCTTTACGGGCAACCGCTGCTCCAATCTCCATATGTTTCATCGTGTCTTTATAATGTGCATCTGTATTGATCGCGACCTTAACCCCAAGTTCTTGAGCTTTCTTCAGCCATTGGGGAGCAAGGTCAAGTCTGTTAGGGTTTGCATTCAACTCAACAGCCGTACCTGTTTCAAAAGCAAGTTGCAGCAGCATTTCAACATCCACGTCATAACCTTCTCTGCGTCCAATCAGACGTCCCGTTGGATGAGCGATAAGATCAACTTTCTTATGTGTTAACGCCGTCTTCAAACGGTTCATAATCTTGTTTTGATTTTGAGAGAACGATGAATGGATGCTTGCAATAACAAAATCCATCTCTTCTAATAATTCATCATCATAATCAAGTGTACCATCTGGGAGAATATCCATCTCAATTCCCGCAAGTATCTTAAAATCAGTATACTTTTTATTTAATTTATTAATCTCTTGCCGCTGCATACGTACTCTCTCGGGAGTTAGGCCGTTCGCTACTCGTAAGTATTGAGAATGATCTGTAATCGCCATATATTCATAGCCTTTGCTTCGCGCTTCCTCAGCCATTTCTTCGATCGAGAACGCCCCATCGCTCCAAGTAGAATGCAGATGAAGATCTCCTTTTATATCGGATAACTGAATCAGTTCATGACCATCCTTAAATAGCTCTATTTCTTCACCCGTCTCTCTCGCTTCAGGCGGAATCCAACTTAAGGAGAAATGAGCATAGAAATCCTCTTCCGTTTCAAACGTAAGAATTTCACCTGTTTCTATATTTTCTACACCATATTCGCTGATCTTTTCGCCTCTCGCCTTTGCGAGCTGACGCATTTTAACGTTATGCTCCATCGACCCCGTAAAATGATGAAGTGTGGTAGCAAACTGATGGGGTTGAACAATACGAAAGTCAACGGATACAGAGAGCTTTTCATCAAGTACGAGAGAAACCTTTGTATCTCCGCTTGCAATCACATCAATGACTCCATGAAGTTCCAATAGTTGTTGCTTCACTTCACTTGGATGATTACTTGAAATAATAAAATCCAAGTCTTTGATCGTTTCCCGGTAACGCCTGAGACTTCCTGCTCTAGAGTATTTCTCAATATTTTTCATTCTTTCTAACTGAGATTCTATTTTTTCTGCAATAGGAAGCATGTATGCAATAGGAAGCCTCTCTGGTCTTTTCCCAAGATCTTTTAACGATGCTAAGATCTTCTCTTCGGTTTTAGCGCCAAACCCTGCCAATTCTCTCACTTTACCATTTTCACATGCTTCTTTTAGAGATTCAATATTCGTTACACCTAACTCGGAATAAAGTTTAGCGATTTTCTTACCTCCGAGATTTGGAACCTGCAGCAGTGTAATCAATTCAGACGGTACTTTTTCCTGAAGTTCAACTAAAAGATCCGACTTCCCCTTTTCTATCATTTCAATAATTACGGAAGCTGTTCCTTTGCCGATTCCTTTCAGTTTTGACACATCACTGATCTCATCCATCGTTCGCTCATCACTCTCAAGAGCGTTCGCTGCTTTACGATAAGCGGAAACTTTAAACGAATTCTCACCTAAGATTTCAAGATACAGAGCAATCTGTTCAAGTGCGCGTACTACCTCTTTTTTATTTACCATAATGAGCTCACCTCTATTTTCATTGTCATGCTAGTATGATAATGGCTTTTATAATTTGTGATATTATCCCTAAAGCACTTTACACTCTTGCTTCATCGACCAGAGTTGATTGTAGCGTAAGGTTGCTGACTCCTGCGGGGCAGGTGAGACACTTATACGAGAAACGTACGAATGTGGTTCACCGCCTGCCCCGCGGAAAGCATGCAACCTGAATCAAGAACACCTGAGTATAAACTGCAAAGAAAAAAACTTCTCCGCGTTGGGAGAAGTTATGCCATATGTTTCATCCACATTTCCTTTACGGACTCAGAAAATACGGGGGTGTTTTTGACCATTCCCTGTGCGATCGATGAATTTTCATAATGAGCTTGAAAGGCTTCAATCGGAACTAATGTTGCGATATATAATAAAATAAACACGATTAAATAGACTTCTACAAATCCTAATAAACCACCTAGCCACCTGTTGAACGTATGAAGAATCGGTAAGTTTGCAAGAAAATCAAGCATAGATCCAAGAATCTGTAAGATGATCTTAGTGGCGAAGAACAGGATAGCAAAGGCAATCGCATTATAATAAGCTTGTTCAAGTGATATGCTGTTCATTAAAAAAGATACAGAACTATCATTTGAAGAAGGGTATGGAATCCACAACTCTAACTTTGGCGCAAGTTCATCGTAATACAGATAAGCAACGATATATGCTGCTATAAATCCGACCAAATGGACGAGCTGCATGATGAAGCCTCTTTTTAAACCGATTAAAAATCCACCTGCTAATATGATAATCAATATTAAATCCAACATTCTAACTTTCCTCTTTTCCAATTCGCTGTTGCAATTTTTTCAGCTCTTCTTTAATCTTTAAATATTCGTTCATTGTATTTACTGCTGTAAGTACAGCTAGTTGTTTCGTGTCGAGAAACCGGTTATGAGATTGAATCTCTCTCATTTTCAAGTCTACTTTATCAGCTACTAAATGAATGTGGCTGGAGGATTCGGTCCCTGCAATTACATATCGTTGTCCATAGATTTCGACCGTCGTACGGTTTTTCTTTTTCTCTTCCGCCACAAAATAACCTCCTTAACATACAAAGGATCATTCATTTAATGAATACTCTAATCTTTATCTTATCAAATATCGTTCATAGTTGAAAATATTTCTGTTCTATTGTAGCGTTTTTTTGATATATTTGGAAATCTCTTCATTTTTAGGAGGATCAATATCATGTCTCACGTTGTTAAAAAAATGACAAATACAGAAATACTTAAAATGAAAAAAGAACTCACATCCGTTTTATCAGCTAAAACGCCACCTGGAGCTGTTTTTACAGCAAAACTCTCAGATTGCACGGTTACAGCATACCAGTCAGGCAAAGTCCTGTTTCAAGGAAAGGGTGCAGAGGCTGCTTCTCAAAAATATTCGGGTGAAGTTTCCGTCCCTAAAGAGAAAAGTAAAACGGTGAAACCGCCTCATCAGTATGCCCCACCACAGAACGCAGCAGAATTATCGATGATCGGAAGTGACGAAGTTGGAACGGGAGATTATTTTGGACCTATGACGGTTGCCGCCGCATACGTTTCTAGAGCTAATCTTGAACTCGTAAAAGAACTGGGTGTGAAAGATTCCAAGCACTTAAATGACAAACAGATTATTCAGATCGCAAAGGAACTGATCCATACCGTTCCATACTCACTTCTCGTGCTGAATAATGAGAAGTATAACGAACTTCAGCAAAAAGGTATGACGCAAGGAAAGATTAAGGCGATCCTTCATAACCGAGCTCTGCAAAATGTAAAGGCAAAAATTGAAGGTGAAGAGATCGAAGGTATATTAGTCGATCAGTTCTGTGAACCTGGTGTTTACTTTAACTACTTAACAAGAGAGAAGAACCTTTTAAAAGAAGGGCTTTATTTTGCTACAAAAGGTGAATCGATCCACCTAGCCGTTGCTGCTGCTTCAATCTTAGCCAGATATAGCTTTTTAAAAGAAATGGATAAGCTAGGGCACCGTTTTAATACCGTTATTCCAAAAGGGGCAGGTCCACACGTGGATGTAAAGGCGGCTGAGCTCGTTGAAAAATATGGAGAGACTGTTTTTGATACCGCAACAAAGAAACATTTTGCAAATACACAAAAAGCCTTGAAACTATTAAGCAAAAAACGAAGTTAGCTAGGAGTAGCTATTAAAAAAACCGGTTCATCAATAGATGAGCCGGTTTTTTGTGGTTTATTTTCTTAGCTGAGCGCCAAAGCGTTCTTCTAAGCTCTTTAATACGCGGTTATGCGCCGTTACTACTTCTTCATCGGTTAATGTTCGTTCCGGATCAAAATATTTCAGTGAGAAGGCAAGTGATTTCTTACCTGCTTCCATCTTATCACCTTCATACAGATCAAAAAGATTTACTTCTTTTAACAATTCTCCACCTGCAGCTTGAATCACAGTTGTCAGGTCTCCTGCTGGAAGTTCTTGATCAACAACAAGAGCGATATCACGTGTAATGGAAGGATAACGCGGCAATGTTTGATAGATCATCTGATCTGTTTCTTTCTCTAAAAGACTAGTTGCGTTCAACTCGAACACATACGTATCTTTTACATCCAAGTCTTTTTGAAGAGCTGGGTGAAGCTGACCAACAAACCCTACAGAAATTCCATCGAGCTTCACGATCGCCGTTCTTCCTGGATGCATGTTTTCAATTTCTCCAGCTTCATAGGTGATACGTTCAGAAAGATTCAATTCACCCATCAGACCTTCTAGAATACCTTTTAATACATAAAAATCAACAGTCTTTCTTTCCCCTTGCCATAGATGCTCGTTAAATACACCTGTAACAGCGCCTGAAACGAACACATATTCCTCAGGAAGATCCGTTAATACTTCTTGGCGATTGATGAAGACAGATCCCATCTCATAAATAGCCAGATCTTCCATCGAACGATTTCTGTTGTATTGAAGCACTTCAAGAAGTTGTGGCAATAAGCTCATTCTTAACGTACTGCGTTCTTCACTCATTGGATGTGCAACTGAGATCGGATATACTTTCTCATTGCTAAATGAAAAATGAGTAGACTTTGCAGGAGTAGTCAATGCATAAGTTACGGCTTGATATAGCCCTGCACCTTCTAGATACGTTCGAATATTACGGCGTTGCGCTTGATTCTTCGTTAGCCCACCAGGACGAGCCTCCGATAAAAGGTACGTAGTTGGGATGCGATCATATCCATAGATACGTCCTACTTCCTCGATTAAATCCGCTTCAATCGTTATGTCTGGTCTACGTGAAGGAACGTTTACTTCGAACTGTCCGTCTGACTCTTTATATGCAAAACCTAAACGGTTAAAGATCGATGCGGTCTGTTCTGATGTGATCTCTGTTCCTAGAAGATTATTCATTCTAGAAACGTCCATCTTAACGCTGTATGAGTTAACTTCGCGCTTACCTGCTTCAACGATCCCTTCAGCAACTTTGCCTCCAGCAAGTTCAGCCATAAGGCTAGCTGCTCTCATTGCAGCTGCAAATACACGGTTACGATCGATGCCTTTTTCATACCTTGAACTTGCTTCACTGCGTAAACCAAGATCTTTAGAAGCTGCTCTTACTCGACCTGAAGTAAAATACGCTGCTTCTAAAAGAACGTTTGTTGTGTCAGATTGAACTTCGCTCGTTGCTCCGCCCATAACACCTGCTACTGCAATCGGATCTTTTCCGTTTGTGATTACTAAGTGAGTATCCTTAAGTTTACGATCCTGATCATCAAGCGTTTGAATGTGTTCACCTTCTGTAGCCCGTCGGATGACAATCTCTTTTGAACCTAATCGGTTGTAGTCAAAGGCATGTAATGGCTGACCATACTCAAGAAGTACATAGTTTGTGATATCAACAATGTTATTGATCGGACGAATGCCAGATGCCATCAGACGATTCTGCATCCAAAGTGGAGAAGGACCAATCTTAACATCACGAATGATCATCGCTCCGTAATATGGATTATCTTCAAGAGATTCAATTTGAACAGAAATAAAATCTTCTGCCTTTTCTTCTGTTGTTTTGATCGATGTGTTTGGAAGTTTCACTTCTTGTTCTAAAATAGCTGCTACTTCATTTGCAACACCGATCACGTTCAGACAATCAGCTCGGTTCGGAGTAAGACCAAGTTCCAATACATGATCATTCAGATTCAAGTATTCTAGAGCATCACTTCCAGGCTCTGCGTCAGATGGCATCACAAAGATTCCTGTTGCATATTCTTTTGGTACTAATTTTGTATCAACACCTAGTTCCGTAAGCGAACAAATCATACCGTGAGATTCTTCACCACGTAGCTTTGCTTTTTTTATTTTAAAGTTACCTGGAAGCACAGCACCAGGTACAGCCACAGCCACTTTTTGGCCTTGAGCTACGTTTGGTGCACCGCACACGATCTGTGAGACTTCACCTTGACCAACATCCACTTTACAAACTCTAAGCTTGTCAGCGTTAGGATGTTGGATGCATTCTTCAACATATCCAACAACTACTCCACTGATTCCTTTATTTAATGACTCGACCATCTCGACTTCAATACCGCTTTTTGTAATCTTATCTGCGAGCTCAGACGGTGAGATTTCTACATTTACATATTCTTTTAGCCAGTTATAAGAGATTAGCATATAATTCCCCTCCTCAAGTTATGCATTTTTGAATTGTTTTAAAAACCGGATATCGTTCGCATAGAAATGACGAATATCATCAATTCCATATTTGAGCATCGCGATACGCTCAGGTCCCATACCAAATGCAAAACCTGTGTATTTCTTTGAATCGAACCCTGCCATCTCAAGTACGTTCGGATGAACCATACCTGCTCCTAAGATCTCGATCCAACCTGTTTGCTTACAGATTGAACAGCCCTTTCCGCTACACTTAAAGCAAGAGATATCCATTTCAACAGATGGTTCTGTAAAAGGGAAGAAACTTGGACGAAGACGAATTTTACGATCTTCACCGAACATTTTCTTAGCGAAGGTTTCAAGAACACCTTTTAAGTCACTTAAACGAACATTTTGGTCAACAACAAGGCCTTCGATCTGCATGAACTGATGAGAGTGTGTAGCATCATCGTTATCTCTTCGGTAAACCTTACCTGGAGAAATGATTTTCACTGGTCCTTCTCCCTCATGCTTTTCCATCGTACGTGCTTGAACAGGTGACGTTTGTGTACGAAGAAGAATATCCTCTGTAATAAAGAATGAGTCCTGCATATCTCGAGCAGGGTGCCCCTTTGGCAAGTTTAGAGCTTCAAAATTGTAATAATCTGTTTCTACTTCTGGACCTTCAGCGATTGTAAAGCCCATGCTTAAGAACAGATCTTCAATCTCCGTAACAACAGCTGTTAGTGGATGTGGATTTCCTTTCTTAACAGGTCTTCCTGGTAATGAAACATCGATGGTTTCTTTTGAAAGTTTTTCAGCAATCGCTGCATTTTCAAGCGCGCTTTGTTTTTTATCTAATTCCTGTTGGATACTGTCACGAACTTCGTTGGCATAAGCACCAATAACAGGTCTTTCTTCAGCAGACAATTTCCCCATCCCTTTTAATACTTCAGTAATAGGTCCTTTCTTTCCTAAATAAGCTACCTTAACAGCTTGCAGATCTTTTAAATCTTGGGCTTCTTTGATCTGGCCGATCGCTTCTACTTTTAGAGCTTCTAAACGGTCTTTCACCGTGCAACCCCTCCTTAAAAATATAAAAAACTCCTCATCCAATAAGGGACGAGGAGTTCGCGGTACCACCCAATTTAACAATGAAAAATACACTGTTCACTTCATTTTAATAACGGCTCTTCACCGGTCATCCCTACTAAACGTTTCAGGTGACAACTCAGGAGTGAATTCAATAACACCTACCAAAGAAATGCTCACAGTCCAGGACATTTCCTCCCTTGTTGGCGGAATCATTATCTACTTTTCTCCATCTTCGTTTTTAATACTATTCCATTCATCTTTTTCATTATATATGAAAAAATTCTATAATTGCAACGCTATGTCACAAATTACGTTCGATTTCGCTGTAATTCATACAAAAGAATACCCGTTGCAACAGATACGTTCAGGGACTCCGCACTGCCGAAGATCGGAATCTTCACATTTAGCGTTGACTCCTCTTGAAGAATCTCCTGCACACCTGCCCCTTCATTACCCATGATTAAGGCAAACCCATCCACTTCTGGCGTTTCTCGCATATCTACAGAATTTTGAAGGGAAGTAGACAATACCGGTAGATCATGTTCCTTACACTGCTCTATCACTTCTAGAAGGTTCGCTTTAACGATCGGCAGATGAAATAAAGATCCTTGCGTTGATCGAACGGTTTTACCATTATAAAGATCCGCTGTACCCTCACCTAAAAACACACCATCAAGGCCCGCACTATCGGCTGTACGAATGATCGTACCAAGGTTTCCTGGGTCTTGAACCCCATCGATTAAAAGGTAACGTCCGCCTTTTTTAATAAGTTCTTCAGACTGATCCATCATTTCACAAACCGCAATGATGCCTTGGGGTTTTTCAGTTTCAGAAAGTTGTTTCATCAATTTAGCCGGAACAGACCAAAGTGTGAATTTTTCCTTTAACCAAGCTTCATTAATTTCAAAATTTTCTTCAACGATCACATGTTGAAGTTTTGCACCAGACGCGATTGCTTCTTCTATAAGATGAGGACCTTCAAGTAAAAATGTCCCGGATTTTTCACGTTCTTTTTTGGTATGAAGTTTTTTCCATTGCTTTAAGGAAGCATTGGATTCTGATTCAATGTGCTTCATTTTCAAGTGTTCTCCTTTAAATCATAAATATTTTACTTTTTTCTCATAAAACATGCCTAGAACGTACACAATAAAAAAAGAAAAAATTAATAGAGGTGCATATCCATGAATCTAGACCTAAGAAAAGCTGTTTTGCATAACGTTACTGGCAACAATAAAGAGCAGTTACAAGATACGATCGTAGATGCCATCGAGAGTGGAGAAGAGAAAATGCTTCCTGGTCTTGGTGTTCTTTTTGAAGTGATCTGGAAAAATTCTGATCAGCAAAAGAAGGAAGAAATTTTAAACACACTTTCAGACGGCTTGAAGTAAAACCCGGTTCACCGGGTTTTTTATTTTTGTTTAAAGTTAATTATTTTATTAATAGCCAGTATCTTGACGTTCATGATTTACTCTATTCTTTGCAAAGTAAGCTTCTTCAATCTCTTTAATTGAAAAGCCGAGTTTCACACCGAGCCCTAAAAATGTGTCAAAAAACGATTGGAATTCTTCGTGTGATAAAGATTTAGACCCCGATTGATATAGAGTTAAAAATAAAGTATTGATATCTATCTTGTCCATCTTCTCGCCAAGATCAACCTCATTGGTCATTTCAACCTCTTTAAAGCCCAAATCTAATCCTATCGATAAGACAAAATGTAGTCCGTCTACATATTCTTCTAAAATTACTTCTTTTTCAGAAGCAGGACGTTTACTCCAATATTTAAAGCATCTTGTTTCGTTCGCTAGTTCACCAAGCTCAACAAGAAACGCTAATCTTCTCTGTTCAAATAACGATGAGTTATCAAGATTATGTTCTTTTACTATGCGCATATTTAATTTGTTCTGCATGGAAAAGAGTTGTACAATTTTCACGTTCATCCCTGCCTTTCATTCCTAAGCTATTATAACGTTAACTAGTCCTACATTCGAGGATGAATTTCTAATGCAAAAGTAAAATTCATGTCGGAAATTTTAAACTCGCCGGATTATCGCATAAACTCGCCGGATTTTTTTGAAATCTCGCCGGATTATCCATCAAATTTAAAGAATTAACATCATCTACTTAACTTATGAAGGCGATATGCAAACCGGTTGAATTTCACAGATTTTCTTTATTAACAAAAAAACATGGGCTTCGCATGAAATTACATACGAAACCCATGTTTTTTACCTTCCTTTTTTTATTTTACTTCAGTTTCCACTATGCAGGCATGCGTTGTTTTTGCTGTTCTTCTTTCTTTTCCTCAAAGAACTCACTCCATTTAATGACCCATTCTTTTCTTCTCAATAAATAAAACAATATCGATAACACGACAATGATAGCTGCAGAAGTAACAAGCGAGAGAGAAAGCAGAACCGAGCCAAACGAAGAATAAAATATAGCGATTGGAACGTTTGATATGATACTAGCTTTTGTATATTCTTTGAAATTGGACGAGATCTCGATCAAGCATAGACTCAAAAGATGAAAATGCATAAAGGGTATCATTTTTAAAATAGCAATCTGACCTACGGAAAACGGCATTCGTTTTCCAATCCACTTTTTTTGCAGTTTTTTTACTTTTTTCATCAGCTTCGGCATACTTTTCATTCCCCAGTAAAAGAGTACACTAGAAAGCGTGATTCCAATGACTGAATACAATGCACCAGCGACTGCTCCAAACAAAATTCCTCCTGTAAGACAGATCAGCCCTACCGGTAGAAAAAAGAACTGTCGAAACGCTTGAAGAAGAATGAACAATAAAGGGGCAAAGATTCCACTGAACTTGAGCAACTCGATGAACACACTACTGTTGTCTAACACGCACTCATCCCCCCTTTAAGTCAGCATATGACAGAAGACGAGCTCTGTATGACAGAATGTTCGCATGCATAAACACCACTTCTTTTTGACACCTTAAAGATAGATTGTTTGCTTACATAGTTCTTAGTTTTTTAGGAGGAGTCCGAATCATGGATACAGTTGTACTCGCGAGAGCGTTCTTTGGTACATCACTAGGTTTTCATATTATTTTCGCAACACTTGGTGTGGGTCTTCCTTTGATGATCGTCATCGCCGAAATCATACATCAAGTAAAAGGTGACAACGATTATGCCATTATGGCGAAACGTTGGACAAAGGCGTTTGCCGTTTTATTAGGTGTTGCCATTCCATCAGGAACAATTGTCGGTGTGCAATTATCTTTGCTCTGGCCAGGATTTATGGAAATCGTAGGAAAGGTTATCTCACTTCCTTTTCAGATCGAGATCTTCGCTTTCTTTTTAGAAGCGTTATTCATGTCGATCTACGTATATGCTGCAGACAGATTGCCAAGATATTTCCGTTTGATATCTGTATTTTTTGTAGCACTGGGAGCTGTCGCTTCCGCCATCTTAATTTCTGCGGTTAATACGTGGATGAATACACCAGATGGATTTAAAATCAAACCGGATGGGACGATCTATGATGTCTCTCCGTGGGATGCTTTCTTCAATCCTAGCTTTTTATCCTCTTCTTTTCACGTCGCCATTACGGCTTATATGACAGGTGCGTTTGCTGTGGCTTCGGTAGCCGCATTTAAACTGTTAAAGAAGCGACCTGACCGTGAACGCGCTTACCATTTAAAAGGATTGTTCATGTCTCTTACTGTTGCTCTCTTGATGAGCTTTGTCTCTGCTGTTTCCGGGCATCATTCAGCGCAGATCTTGCACCAGCACTCACCTGAAAAACTAGCAGCTGCTGAAGGGCTATTTGAGACTCAAAGATATGCACCACTTGCAATAGGGGGCTATACAGACCCTAAGACAGAGGAAGTGAAGTACGGAATCGAAATACCTTGGGCGCTCAGCTGGCTTGCTGCTGGAAAGTTCGATACAGAAGTAAAAGGGTTGTACGAGTTTCCTCGAGAAACATGGCCACCTTTTTATGTACACACGCTTTTTAACTTAATGGTCGGGATTGGAACACTTTTATTAGGACTTGCTGCAGTAGCTTTAGCCTACTGGTGGTTCTTCGTAAAAAAGAGAGGAAAACCATTTCCAAAGTGGCTTTTATGGTCGCTTGTTTTATCAGGCCCACTCTCTATGCTTGGCATTGAGTTCGGGTGGGTATTCAGCTGTAGCGGAAGACAGCCATGGACGATCTATCGCGTTCAGACGACGGCCGAAGCTGCAACAAAGAATGAAGATCTCGGAGTGCTCTTCCTATTGTTCTTAGGTCTATATGCGTTGCTCAGTGTTTTAACGGTTCTGATTTTAACTGCTTATTTCAAGCGAAACCCTGTTTCAAAAGATATGGAAAAACTTCAGAGTTAGAAAGGAGGAATGAAGGATGAGCGAAGAAATTTTAGCGATTCTGATGATGTGGACGTTTATTTTTATCTATAGCATTTTCGGTTCGATCGATTTTGGAGCTGGATTCTGGGCGATGATCTACAACAACCATAAAACGATGGCAGGAAGAATCGCAAATCGTTTCTTGTCCCCCACTTGGGAAATCACAAACACGTTCTTAGTGCTTTTAGTGGTTGCATTTGTTGGCTTCTTTCCTAAAGGAGCATACACTCTCGGAACGGTCATGCTCGTTCCAGTTTCTTTGATTCTCTTTTTACTTGCTATTCGAAGTGCTTTTATGGTGTTCTCGTATTCTGTTCAAGGATATCGCAGAACGATGTTTATTATCTCAGGCATCTCTGGCTTGCTTATTCCATCTTTGTTGATTGCCGTGCTTCCTATCTCACAAGGTGGATTTATAGCTGTTGACGGCGATACACAGACCCTATTGCTAACAAAACTTCTCACAAGTCCAACACTCTATTTGTATGTCCTTTTCGGCCTAACATCTGAGTTGTATCTTTCTTCGTTATTTTTAGCTGATTATGCAAGAGTTTCAAAAAAAGAGGATGCATACAGGTTGTATCGTAGCAATGCGATTATGTTAGGACCATTGACCCTACTCGCTGCGCTTTTCACTTTGTTATTCATAACACCTGAATCTAGATGGCTCATCGATAATCTAATGGATCAAAAAATCTGGTTTATTCTCTCTTTGGTTGCATTCTTTATTGCATACGCTTCTCTTTGGTGGCCAAAACAAAACCGTCCAGGAATTGGACGGCCGCGTCTTACACTATTAGCAACTGTTTTACAATATGGTCTTGCAAGCGTTGGTTATGGTTTAGCTCATCTGCCTTACATCGTATATCCTGATTTAACGATCTATGAGGCGTTTACTGCACCAGAAACGTTTTACTCCTTAATGATTATGTATATCGTTGGTCTTGCCATCTTGGCCCCAGGATTCTATATATTCTGGAGGTTGTTCTTAAAAGACAAACGATACCTTCAACAGGAATAGCTTCTATATAAACCAGCCTGCTAAAACTGTTATAAACATACTTAAAAGAGGCAGCCCGTAACGAAATGAAGGATGTTTAGTCTTATGACGCAACTTTTTCATAGCTAGCCACATACCGGGTGCTCCACCAATAACTGCGATCAGCCATAGCCTCGCTTCAGGTGTGCGCCATTCGCCCTTTTTGGCAGATAACTTATCTCTTTTCATAACATAATAGGCGGCTACGTTTAAAATGATTAAATATATGATTAACACCTTGTTGTTTCCCTTCAGAATGAAAAAAGATCATCTCCATCAATTGAGGAAATGATCTTTTCTTTTTTTACTTAAGCTTTTAGGCTGTCTTTTGCTTTTGAAGCTAATTCAGCGAAAGCTTTTTCGTCTGTAATAGCGATCTCAGAAAGCATCTTACGGTTGATGTCGATACCCGCAAGTTTAAGACCGTGCATTAAACGGCTGTAAGAAAGACCGTTTGTACGAGCAGCAGCGTTAATACGAGTGATCCAAAGCTTACGGAAGTCACGCTTCTTTTGACGACGGTCACGGTAAGCGTACATAAGTGATTTGAATACTTGTTGTTGTGCTACTTTAAATAATTTATGTTTGGAACCGAAATAGCCTTTAGCTAGTTTAAGAACTTTTTTACGACGACGACGTGTTACATAGCCACCTTTTACTCTTGGCATATTAAAAACCTCCTATTTTTAAATCGATTGATGAACGATTAACGTTTTTTGTAAGTTAACAATGTGCGGATACGCTTGTAGTCACCGCTGTGAACAAGTTTCGCTTTACGAAGCTTACGCTTAGCTTTAGTTGACTTGTTAGCAAACAAGTGACTAGTATAAGCGCGAGCACGCTTTAATTTACCTGATCCAGTTTTTCTAAAGCGCTTCGCAGCACCTTTATGAGTTTTCATTTTAGGCATAATGGTTATCCTCCCTGGTAAAAATTATTTTTCGGCTTTAGGCGCAAGGATAAGGAACATGCTACGACCTTCCATCTTCGGTTTCGTTTCAACCGTAGAAAGATCTTCACATTCTTTCGCTAACTTCTCCAATACCGTTTTTCCGATTTGAGAATGAGTGATTGCACGTCCACGGAAACGAATACTTGCCTTTACTTTGTCACCTTTTTCAAGGAACTTACGGGCATTTCTAAGCTTTGTATTAAAGTCGTTTTCCTCAATCGTTGGACTTAGACGAATCTCTTTAGTCGTAATGACCTTTTGATTTTTTCGTGCTTCACGATCTTTACGTTGTTGCTCGTATTTAAACTTACCGTAGTCCATGATACGACATACTGGCGGTTTAGCAGTTGCAGCAACGAGTACAAGGTCAAGATTTGCGTTTGTAGCAAGATCTAAAGCTTCTTGTCTAGATTTAATGCCAAGCTGGCTTCCATCAGGACCGATTAAGCGAACCTCACGAGCACGAATACCTTCATTGACAGACATGTCCTTACTAATAGTAAGTCACCTCCAAATTTTTTCAGTGAGTGTTTTAAATCACTCGACTTGTTATTTCTGCAAATAAAAAAAGCGTCGGCGCAACGATCACCCACACATAGTAAACCGGCTATGTACACTTTGACATGCCTGAATATCCATCTACCCATCAACAGCCTTTCTTGGCGTCGAGTCAGGTGAGAAGCGGGTGCTTCTGCTTGTTTGATGCTTTTGCTTATTTTATTAACCTTACATACTATAACACATTGGAGACATAAGTGTCAAACAACGAATGTAATAACAGCAACGAAATTAATTTTACTTCGTTTACGAAAGGAATGCAAGAGTTTTTTTATTCACCCCTTCGGTTTTGTTGTTTTACTGTCCGCTTTTTCAGTTTTACTGTCCACTCTTCCCGATTTACTGTCCACTTTCAACAAATTACTGTCCACTTTTCACTTTCCTATAAAAAAAGACGGCCAACTCAGCATTGGCCGCCATCTTAATTACCTTATCTCTTTTCGTTAATTTGAGCTAAAATCTTATCTCGGAAATCTTCGTAAGAAACAGTCTCTGACTTTTGCTCACCATATTTACGAACGTTAACTGCATTGTCTTCGATCTCCTTATCACCTAGAACAAGCATGTAAGGAATCTTCTTCATCTGAGCTTCACGGATCTTGTAGCCCATCTTTTCATTTCTAGTATCGATCTCAACACGTACAGCATGCTTCTTCAAATCTTCTTGAAGCTTATACGCATACTCATTATGAACATCTGATACAGGAATCAGTTTCACTTGTACTGGTGCGAGCCATGTAGGGAACGCTCCAGCAAAGTGCTCAACCAAGATTCCTAAGAAACGGTCGATCGAACCATAGATCGCACGGTGAATAACAACTGGACGAACCTTTTGGTTGTTTTCATCTACGTACGTTAGATCGAACTTTTCAGGCATCTGGAAGTCCAACTGAATAGTTGCACACTGATGACTTCTCTTAAGAGCATCTTTAATATGGAAGTCAATCTTCGGACCGTAGAACGCTCCATCTCCCTCGTTCAGGTGATAGTTCATGCCTAGATCTTCTAGAACATTCTTCAATGCGCCCTCAGCCTGTTCCCATAAGCGGTCATCCCCCATAGAATCTTCAGGACGAGTTGAAAGTTCAACAGAATATTCGAAGCCAAACGTGCTGTAGATTTTATCAACTAACTTAAATACGTTTTTAATCTCACTTTCGATCTGCTGTGGCGTTACAAAGATATGCGCGTCATCTTGGCAGAACGTACGAACACGGATCATACCGTTTAGTGCGCCACTATATTCGTGACGGTGTACTTGACCGAACTCAGCCATACGTACTGGAAGATCTCTGTATGAATGTAGTTTGTTCTTAAAGATCAGCATGTGACCCGGGCAGTTCATCGGCTTCATCGCAAATTTTGTATCGTCTACTTCAGAGAAATACATGTTTTCATGA
Source organism: Fictibacillus halophilus (assembly GCF_016401385.1). Lineage (NCBI taxonomy): Bacteria > Bacillati > Bacillota > Bacilli > Caryophanales > Fictibacillaceae > Fictibacillus > Fictibacillus halophilus. Next base: position 2,229,156 of record NZ_JAEACF010000001.1, read on the forward strand.
TAATGGTCCCAGTGACCTGATTGTTCCCAAAGACGCTGATTCATCATAAACGGAGTACGCACTTCATCGTAATCCACTTGGCGTTGAAGTTCGCGAGAGAAATTCTCAAGCTCAGTACGAATTGTCTGACCGTTAGGAAGATAGAAAGGCATTCCTGGTGCTTCTTCTGAGAACATGAATAACTCTAGTTCTTTACCTAGTTTACGGTGATCACGTTTTTGAGCTTCTTCAATAAAGTGAAGATACTCATCAAGATCTTTTTGGCTTAAGAACGCAGAACCATAAATACGTTGAAGCATTTGGTTGTCACTGTCTCCACGCCAGTATGCACCAGAGATGCTCATTAATTTATACGCTTTGATTTTCCCAGTTGAAGGAACGTGCGGCCCACGGCAAAGGTCAAAGAATTCACCTTGCTCATAAATCGTGATCTTTTCACCTTCAGGAAGGTCACGGATCAGCTCAAGCTTTAAGTGATCGTTTAATTTTTCGTAAATCTCAAGCGCTTCTTCACGACTAACTTCTTTGCGGACGATTGGAAGGTTTTCGTTTACGATCTTCTTCATTTCTTTTTCTATCGCAGGCAGATCTTCTGGTGTTAAGTTATGAGACATATCTACATCATAGTAGAACCCGTTATCAATAACTGGTCCAATTCCAAGTTTCACGTCTGGATAAAGACGCTTAAGCGCTTGAGCAAGCAAATGGGCATTCGAATGTCTTGTCATTTCAAGACCCTCTTTAGAATCCTGCATCACGATCTCAATCGATGCATCTTCTTCGATAGGACGTGAGAAATCATATAATTGTCCGTTTACTTTCCCTGCAACTGCTTTTTTCTTTAAACTAGGGCTGATACTCTCTGCAACTTGTTCAGAAGTAACGCCTTTAGGAAATTCCTTGACTGAACCGTCAGGGAACTTGATTGAAATTGACGACATGTAAAACATCTCCTTTTTAATTTGGGGTCTATCTGATTGAAAACAAAAAACACCCGTCCCTATAGAAGGGACGAGTGATGATCTCGTGGTTCCACCCTTGTTCCGACAACTTTAAACAAGCCAATCGGCACTCGGACAGTGTAACGGACTGCGACCGTCAGCGATTACTAAAAATGTTCACCGCTGAAGTTCCAAGGTGGTAAAGCAATTTTCCGTGTTAGGAAGCTTTCAGCCATGACTTCCCTCTCTATGAACCGTAAAAATATGCTTCGTGTCCTTATCAATACAGATTGAATGATAAAATTATACACCTATTATATGCAGTCGTTTTTCAAAAAGCAAGAGGACTCTGTAAGTTTATGACTTTTTTTTACGATAGGATCGATGTTCTTTGTACGACATCCCCTCAATCGGTTTGATTGTTACTTTTTCTTGAAAGATATTCTTCACCGTTTGAAGCAATGGATGGTCCATATCATATGCATAGATCCTGGCGGAATTTGGTGAGATTCCGACTAAAGGGCCTAGAAGTCTTTCATCCAGATTCGTTACATTCGTTAGTCTAAGGGCTTTTTCATGAAACATCATCAGTTCAGTATGAGTTAACTGATTTCGATGTTCATCAAAAAGGAGTACTTGCTCTTGTTCAAAAATAATGACGATATCAGCTGAAGTAAATGTTCTTTGTTTCGTTAAGCATGTCCTTAACTGCTCCACGAACATTTGGTACTCTAGTTCTAGCTTGTACTCATCAATGGCACACTCTACGATCTTCAGTAAGGTTGCTAAGTAATCCTTCAACCTAAATTTAATGAATGATTCAAATTCTAAGAAGTCTGTTTTAGAATCCAGAATTGATTCCCATTGTCTTCGGATCAACTCATTTAAGCTTGGGAGATGTTTGACATCAGGTATCCCTTCGATCTCACCAAGTATGATACTTTTTGTGATAGATAAGATCTCTTTTTGCTCTGCTGAATCGCTGTAACAAAATGCTTGTTCAATCATTTCCTTCAAACAAATATCCTCTACTTTGTTTCGAGTAAATTCTGTTAACACATCCAATATGAACGTTTTTCTCTCATGTATGTGCAGTTCAAGAATTTTTGAAGAAGCTTCAGATAATTTGGCAAAGGAAGGGTTTATTTTATGCTCAGCTGCCATTCTGATCATTTTTTTCAAAACAGCTATACCATCTGATGGGTGTGAAAAAGCAATCGCGACCAAATAAGTCCCCCCCATATAAAATCCTCAATAATACACTATATGGGACGAGGTCCTAAAACATGTTACTTACAAAAGAAAAAACAACCCTGGAAGTAGGGTTGTTTCAATAAACAAATTTACGCTCGATTCTTGATAAGATAAACGCCATGCCTAGGGTCAAGATTAAGTACATTAAAGCGGCTGTCATGTATGGCTCCCAAGGTCGATAATATTGACCCATCATCGCTCTCGCATAATACATCAATTCAGGGGTAGCAATAATTGAAACGAGTGATGAATCTTTGATCAGTACAATAAACTCGTTGCCAAGAGGAGGAATCATTCTTCTAGATGCCTGTGGCAGGATAACATGTTTCATAGCTTGTACATGATTCATACCGAGTGAGCGCGCCGCCTCCATCTGCCCTCTATCGATCGACTGAATTCCTGCTCTAAATATCTCTGCAATATAAGCAGCGGCATTAAGAGAAAGAGCTAGGACGCTCGAAATGAACACGTTTGGTGGCTTCATAAAGAGCGGCATGAGTGCTGAATGGATCAATAGGATCTGAACGAGTAACGGAGTACCTCGGAAAAAACTAATATACCACATGCAAGGAAGATGAATGAACGGGTTCTTCACCATTTTGCCGAGTCCGATGAATAATCCTAAAATCGTACCAAATAGAATCGCTAAAAATGATAATTGTACAGTTACCCATGTTCCTTTTAAGAACAAAGGCATGTAATCACTGATAATCTGTAAAGAGTATTCCATGTAGACCTCCTGAGAATGTTATTGTTTCAGCACATCTACATTTGGTTCTTCACCAAACCATTTTTTATAGATCTCAGCATATTTCCCATCATCGATGATTTTCTTCATCGCTTTGTTTATCTCATCTTGATGTTCACCATCTTTAGGGAAGATGATTCCGTAAAATTCACTCTCAAAATTTTCTTTATCGCTGATTGTCACTAGCTTTTTATCTGGATTATTCTTTTCATATTCTTGCACTACGGCATTATCTGCAACAACTGCTTCTACTTCACCGTTTAATAGTGCTTGTATCGCTAATACATTGTTTTCGTATTTCTTTATGTTTTCACTCTTACCAAACATTTTTTCAAGTGCCTCTTGACCGGTAGTTCCGTTCTGCACACTAACCTTCATTCCCTCTAAGTCCTTTGCACTTTTAATCGATGTTCCTTCTTTCGCTAAAATCATGTTAATCGATTCAAAGTATGGTGAGGAAAAGTCATAACTTTTCTTACGTTCGTCATTAATCGTAATGGCAGAGATTCCTGCATCTACTTCTTCATTCTGAAGAGCTATAAATAACGGGTCCCAGCCTTTATTTTTTAATTCATAATCTAGTCCTGCTTCCTTCATCACGGCATCAAGCAGATCCACGTCGAACCCTACAATCTTTTCACCGTCTAAGGATTCAAAGGGGGCATATGCTGCATCGGTTCCCACCGTCAGTTTTTCACCAGATCCTGATCCTGAATCAGTGCTTCCGCAAGCAACTAGGAACGCAGCAGATAAACCTATTAGTCCCATTTTAAATTTTCGTTTCATTTCCATTCTTATATTTCCCCCTTTATTCTAAATATTCTTATATTATACACAAAATTTTAAATATAAGGAAAATTACAATAATTATTTTTATTAAGAAGTTCACTTATTAAAATTTTCGGCGTAAAACAAAAGACCCCTTCTAGGAGTCTTTCATGATATCTATATTCTGCATATCTCAATGGGACAGTCTTCACAGCTGCAAGCTGTTTTCAAGTATTCTAATGAAATAATAGTAAACGTCCCGTCTTTAAACGTAATAGCACCGTCTTTCTTTAACTGATTTAACATACGGTTTACCGTTTCCCTTGATGTTCCTATGAGTTCTGCTAGATCTGTATTTGTAAATCGTTCAGAAAGAACAATTCCTTCTTGCTTCATAATGCCATATGAATTTGCAAGCCTTATTAAGGTTGAACACAGGGCTCCTTTTTTCCCGTATAACATTAGATCTCTGAACTTCGACCGTGTGATGGCATGCATATTACTCATCCATCTCATAAATTCAACAGCGACTTCACCATGTTGAGAGATCATTCTTTCAAGGTCTTTTTGCTGAATAACTCCAACATCGCACCCTCTAGTGGCTCTAGCACTATAATTGTAAAGCGAGTTCAATGAATTTCCTAACTCACCAATTAGATCTCCTTCTTGAAAAATATACAATACGAGCTCTTTTCCCTCTTCATTCATCTTCGTAATTTTAATTTGACCTTTCCTTAAATAATACAACCGATCAGCAGGATCGTTATCTACAAACAAATAATGATCTTTCTCTACTTTTTTTGAATGCATGATGCTTTCTAAGTATTGAAATGTTTGTTTTGAGAAGATATCAGTATTCTGATACGAACAAAAATTTGATTGTTGCATGCAGGCTCCCATCATTAAACCCTCCCCGCTATTCTCACTTCCATTATAATCCACAACACGTATAACGAGTGTGAGTTTTATCACACCTCCTGTGAATGATTGATAAACTTCGAATTTAAAGTTCGTATAGTTCTATAAAAGAAGCTTGCAGACGTTGCTGTCTACAAGCTGATACTTACCAAAATTTATATCCAGGTGATCCCGGAGGCGCGTGTTGAATCATATGCCAGAAAGGAATGGTATATGCGATAAGGATTAACGCTCCACTGATTCCAACCCAAAGTTTCCAGTTCTCTAATACAGCGGGAGTTGATAAGGCACCCTCCTCAACTTCTCCAATCGGAAATTCTGTGATTCCTATAGGAGCCTTGAAGGCTAAAAACCAAACGATATACATTAATAGAATAATCGCTAAAAATAAGATAGTACCACCAATAGCCATAGCGATCTGATAAGGAATCCAATCAATGGCTTGCGGATGACCCGTATACGTAGTATAAGAAGTTCTTCTTGGAGCACCGAAAAGACCTACAGCATGCATAGCTCCTGACATTATGGTCATACCTACTGTCCAGAGAATGGTCTGAACGATTCCTAATTTATTCATTCTTGAAGTTAACGTACGACCAGTTAAATGCGGAATCAACCAATAACCGATTCCAAAGAAAGTAAGAGCAACTGTAGAGGCTACAGTTAAATGAAAATGCCCCGTAACCCACAGTGTATTATGAATGACTTGATTGAGCTGATGACTAGCATTTATGATACCACCAGCACCAGCCGGAATAAAAATCAGCATCCCCATCATCGGCGCAAAAAAACGCACATCACCCCATGGCAATACTTTGATCCAAGTAAACAATCCCTTAGTTCCCTTTTTTCTACCGGCCGTCTCAAAGACAGCAAACATAGAGAAAGCTGTCATTAATGACGGCACAATCACCATGAATGTTAAAACGACTTGGAAAAACTTCCACGTGTGTGCAATACCTGGTTCAAGCAATTGATGGTGAAACCCTACCGGAATACTAAATAATAAAAACAAAACAAACGAAAGTCTAGCTAAAGCATCACTAAATATTTTCCCACCAATAATTTTGGGTATGACAACATACCAACACATATAAGCAGGAAGCAACCAGAAATAAACAAGCGGATGTCCAAAATACCAAAAAAGCGTTCTGCTTATTAAAATATCAATCTTTTCTACCCAACCAATTGACCACGGAATAAATTGAAGAAGTACCGTTGCAGCTAGACCAAGAGTTGCAACAAACCATAATGTCATAGTCATAACTGCCATATAACTGAATAGAGGAGAAAGCTTATTCTTCGTTCTGCTTTTCCAAATATAATATTGGTTCCACATTGAGAATGCACATAACCAACTGCCAACTACCACATGAACAAGAGCAACATAAAACCATGGGGATGCCTGTAATGGCGCATAGAACGTGTATAGGACTGTGGCTTTGTTTAACAGGATGAAGACTGTCGCTAAAATTGTCCCAAAAGTCATCATGACAAATCCAAGCCAGCCCGTTCTTCTTGGAACATCGTACAAGGTACCCATCGTTTTACTTATTCCTGCATACAAGAAACCCAATATAAAAAAAGTCGTAAAAATGAGTGCCAACAAAACACCATGAGCGGTTAATAATTGATAATAGCCTATAGAAAAAGGAAGTTCAAACGCTCCACTCCTTACAAATGTCTGAAGCAACCCCGCTATTGCTCCAATCAAAAGAGAAACAAAACTGACTGTCAGAAATGATAAACTAAGACTAGCGTCTCTTCGATCTATCATGCCGTCACCTCCAACGTAACTGCCATGACCTGATGTCCTGCTCCACAATATTCATTGCATAGAATAAGATATTTACCTGGTTTTTTAAAAGTGTACGAGATTTTGCTCACGTATCCTGGAGTAACCATCATATTTACGTTTGTTGCTGGAATCTCAAAACCATGAACTACATCTGTACTCGTGACTTTAAAGTGAACAGTCGAACCTTTTGGTACCGACATTTTTGAAGGTGTGTAAGTAAATGCTTGTGCAAGCATAACCGCCTCATATTGCTTTTCTCCTACCCTCGTTAGACCTGGCTTATCAAAAGGAGCTGTAACGACAACTTTTTCCGGGTCGATCGTTTCCATATGACTAGGAGGCTGATCACCCATAGCAAATGCTGATACTCCTACGATTAATAAAAAGAGGGTTAGACACGCTGCACCAGCCCATAACCAGATTTTCTCGTACTTATGAATATGCATGGCTTAACCTCCCTAACGTGATAGATAAAGCAAATAAATTGCACCCCATGATAATACGATAAATAACCCTACACCCATGACTGACAAAAGAGTACCAAGCAAATCCTTTTCTTTTTTTACTGGGATTTCATTCTTTATGTTCCTTTGAATCTCAGGCATCCTCATCCCCCCTCACGTATTACATCTACAGAATAATCTCATAAAAAAAATCCCGCTGTGACAAATGTCATAACAGAGATGATTAAAGTTACACTAAGAAAACCAGTTTAAAAATATAAAAAGCACCTGACATAAAAATGCCAAGTGCTTTGCTGTTAGTTTTGCATCACAAAATCTTTTTCAGCTTTTTCTTCATCTTCAAACACACGTAGTGTTTCGTATTTTGTATTTCGTTGTGCCGGAATCTTACCTGCTTCACGAATTAGTCTTAATGTTAAGTTAGTGTTTACTTTGTGAGTCGTTCCAGCTGCTGACACAACGTTCTCTTCCATCATCGTACTGCCAAAGTCATTACAGCCATAGTGAAGAGATTTTTTACCAACCTCAGGACCCATCGTAACCCATGATGATTGGAAGTTAGGAATGTTATCTAGGAAGATTCGAGAGATCGCAACATTCTTCAAATATTCTCTAGGAGTTGTTTTTTCCGCCTTCATATTCGTGTTATCCGGCTGGAATGTCCAAGAGATAAAAGCTAAGAAACAATCCGTCTCATCTTGTGCATCACGAACACGTTGTAAATGAAGTGCACGTTCTTCGAATGTTTCTCCAAATCCAATGACCATCGTAGCTGTAGAATGAAGTCCAACTTTTTTAGCTGTTTTCATACAATCGATCCACTCTGTCCACGAGCCTTTAAGTCTGCTAATCTTCTTACGGGTGCGGTCATCTAAAATTTCTGCGCCTCCGCCTGGAAGGGAATCAAGTCCCGCTTCTTTTAGTTCCCGAAGCACTTCCTCTAGAGACAGGCCAGATACTTCAACCATCTTCCATACTTCTGCTGGAGAAAATGAATGCATCGTGATATCAAAGCGCTTTTTGATCTCTCTTAATAAGTCCGTATAGTAGCTGAATGGCAAGTTAGGATTTGTTCCACCTTGCATGAGAATTTCTGTACCACCTACATCAACTGTCTCTTGTATCTTTTGGAAGATCACTTCATCATCCAACACATAACCTTCGCTGCTTCCTGGTGCTCTATAGAACGCGCAGAACCTGCAATATGTATCACAAAAATTTGTATAGTTTACGTTGCGGCCAATTACAAATGTGGTAATCGGTTCAGGATGCCACCTTTTCATAATAATATCCGCAACTTCTCCCATGCGTTCTACTTCATCACTTTCATAAAGTTTAACGGCATCTTCTACCGATAAACGTTCGCCATCTAAAGCTTTTTGTAAAATAGATTCTATACTCATCGGTAACCTCCGAATACAATGTCTTAAGATCTTGTCTGTTCTTATCCTATCATATTTTAGTAGAAGAGACAGCTTTGTGTTTTCAAGAAAAAAGCTTCTGCCCTTTAAAAGAGCAGAAACTATATTAATAATCTTCTCTAAAGTTTTTATTTCCACCCATAAAAATCGGAGTACTCAAGTGTTTGATACGCTCCATGATTCTAAGAGCCTTCAATTCATCAAGTCCACCTTTCTGAGAATACGATAGATGCTGCTGCAGCATATCATAATCACAATTTGATGTGTATAGAGTAGGCAGTTTTTCCATCATTCGATATTGAAGGATGACTCCAATGATCTCATCCCTGACCCAATTCGTCATATTCTCCGCACCAAGATCATCAAGCATTAGCACTGGAACAGTCTTTAACAATTCCATCTTCGAATCAAATGTTCCGTCAGATAAGGAAGATTTCATTTCACGAAGAAACTCTGGTGTATGAATGATCAAAGAATGAACACCCTTTTCAGCTAAACCATTCGCGATAGCACCTAAAAGATACGTTTTACCAACGCCAAACTTTCCATAGAAGTAAATTCCTTTTGCCTGATGGCCCGAACCTGCCATCTGGACAAATTCATAAGCCTTCGAGATCGCATTACGTCTTGTTTCATCAATACTATGCTTATACAAACGATCAAATCTCGCTTCGAGAATCTCTTTCGGTATAAAGTAGCTCTTAATCAATGAAGTCATGGATTTCTTTTGTTCGTCGATAATCTTTAGTTCACAAGGTTTGTATCTTAGTTCTACCGTTTGTCTAACTTTCGTTAGTTCAGATCGATACCCTTGCATGAGATTCGGACAGTTATCTAAACCAGGACAATTGCGGCAAGCATGCTGTTCGTTCTTAAAGGTGTAAAAACTGGACAATAATTTTTCCGCATGGACATCTGATATGTCAGGGTTCTCTCTTAGAAAACGCATGACTCCTGGGTCTGTAAGTACTTCTTGTTTCATTCGCTCAAATCTTTCCTGAAACTTATCAAACCCCGGCATATTTTTAACAGATTCCTTTATGGATTCCATATTATTTCCCCCCTTTATTTCGAACTATTTAACAAACTCTCAAGCCATCTACGGTTCTCATCCTCTGTAGCATCTGTGTTCGCATCACCGGTCGGATCAGCAGACACTTTATCCTGTTTCAGCCAATCAGGAACCGTTACGTTACTCTTTTTATTTCCTTTATTATAAGAACCCGAATTCACCTTTTTGTCTTGCCATTCTTTATATTTCCGTTTTTCATCACGTGCTAATGTCATTGCCTCTATGACCGTTTGAGCTTTTTTTCTAGCCCAATGTGAAGCAATCCGTTCGATCAACCCTTTTGCAAGCTTCATATCATTCTCAGATAGAACGTAATCCAAAAGAACATTCGTAACGCCTGGTGTTAGATTCTGATCAATCATACAATAAGCAACGAGTTTTAAATCCACTTCTGAAGGAGTAGTACCTGAATAATCTTCTAATAATCGATACGGTGACACTTCTTCAAAGTATTTAATAAGTTCTTCTTCTTTTGATTGAGGTTGCATCCCATGAAGAGCCTTTAATGGTACTGGTTGCGTTTTTAACGCTAGAACCGGTAGACCTTCTTCATGTTCAAAGCGATACCATTTCTGAATTTCTTTCCTTAAGCTCTCTGCAGAAATTTCTCCTGTGGAATAATATACGTTCTGAATCTGCTTACTCATATCCATCGGTTGTAACTGATAGATGTATGCCAGCTTATAGATGGCTTCCTTTAATTTTGGAGTGATCACCTCTTTAGGTACGATAAATGATGAAATCTGATTCACCATCGCTTCAAAATCAAAGGTAGATTCACTTAGTACAACTTTCCCATGAATGCCTTTTTCATGTAAAGAGACATCTTTTGGAAGAACGTTTTCGTTAATCTCTGCATAACTCTTTGATGACATTTCAGATGGATGCAAAGAAGTAAACACATCACTGAACGAAGCGGTCACTTCTTTATAATCCGACACATCCGTTTGGGAGATATAAAAGGATTCTCTAACTTCACTAAACTTCGCTTTTCCCAATCGATTAAAGAGATATATACTTAAAAAGCCATCTGTAAAAAACGCGTTTGGCGAGAGCGGGAGTTGAAGCTCATAAATGTACTCCCTGGAACTATCACCGTCTTTTTTAAACGTCTTCAAGAGACCGATCGCTTCTAGCTTCTTTCTTCCCGACAAAATATCTTTTAACGAGAACTGAGTCACGTTCATGAGGTGCTGATGTTTTTGTGTCTGCCGATCCATATTTCCTTCGCACCATAATGTCATGTATAAACTATGTGCAAATGCGCCAACCAACGGCTGATATAGCATGGTAAGAACTTTATGATCTATTTCATGCAACATACCCTTGCACTGGACGGAATACGTATCAACGGGCACAACTTCCTGAAAATGTACCGTCATCGTTTTCACCCTTTGTTAAAAAGTCTTAAAAGTAATGTGGCCGACGGATGTTAGTATCGTCAGCCAGAGTAATTTGTTCTTTTTATTTGGCCGTTTTCTAACAAAGTAGAATACGGATTAAGATTGGAATAAAAAGAGCGTTACAGCAGTCTAAGATACGCTTTAACGCTCCTCCTTGTTAATTAGTTCTTTCAATTCCTGTATAAAAACATTGATATCTTTGAATTGACGATAAACAGAGGCAAATCTTACATAAGCAACCTCATCCGTTTTAGACAGATGTTCCATCACCTGTTCACCAACGGCTGTACTTGAAACTTCAGATGCACCTGAATTCCTCAATTCTTTTTCAATGCTATCCACTATATTTTCAAGCGTTTCCAAGGGGACTGGCCTTTTTTCACAAGCTTTAATAAGCCCTCTAAGGATCTTTTCACGGCTGAACTCTTCTCGTTCCCCGCCCTTTTTAACAATGATAAGCGGTGTTTGTTCTACCGTTTCAAATGTAGTAAATCTATAGCTGCAAGATTCACATTCCCTTCTGCGGCGAATGGATCTTCCGCTATGTACAGGTCTTGAATCAAGCACTTTCGTTCCATTGTGCTGGCAAGTAGGACACCTCATTGTAATCATCCCCAAAAAATTTTCTATTCTCTATCTATCTTAAAGAAAAGGGAGGAATGTGACAAGCTATTCCTACAATTTTTCAGCCATTGATGTCCCTACAAACGTTAGTTTTTCTTTTAAGATCTCATAAATATTTACGATTAGTCTTTGATTGTTGCCAAAATTAAAAGGAAGCGCGGATTCAGTTGAAACGTTCAGATCTACAGCAGTTCGATTTGCTCTAACTGTTACTACGCTAATAACAACAAACGCACTCTTAGGCTGTCTAACTTCAAACGTAACTTCTCCCCTTTCTTCAGAAAAACCTAACTCATCAAAATTTGTGTTTTCCTCAAGGATCTGTTTGATTACTTTCATTACTTCTGGTTTATTAGCTTTAAAATAATGGGTTCTAAGTCTTTCGTCCACATGCTGTTCACTCGTTTCCGCATGATTTTCCATTAGATTTTGAAGTTTTCTAAACATAGTAGTCCTCCAAAGTAATATAATTTGTACCCTATTTTCCCCTATAATAGGTGAAATAAAAAGGCTGTTTTCCTAAACATTGATGCTCTTGTAAGTGTTGATTTCCGTCCCAGGTTGCTCGCTTTCCACGGGGCAGGCGGTGAGCCACATCCGTACGTTTCACTTTTAAGTGTCTCACCTGTCTAGTTTCAGAGGCTAGCCCCTCGAGGTCAGAAGTTAAATGGCCCACAAGGCAAAGTGCGCCTTGATAGCCCATTCACCTTTTGCTGGTCGGGGCTGAACGAACCTCTTCCACTTTTAAGGACTGCCTAGCTATAGAGGTTCTTTGCTCCTGCGTCTACAGGTTGATACTCCGTAGTAAGCTTCCTCGTCGCATGCCTTGCAAGAAGTATCTCATGTGGTAGGCACGCACCTTCCACTCCAATCAACTGTCAAAAGTGACAAGGAGTTAAAAGCAACAATCTTTTAGAAAAGAGCGAATAAAAAAGAGGTGTGATTTCTCACACCTCGCGTACATTCTGTTTTTAATTATTGAGCAGTAACTTTTGATTTGGCAACAGAAATTGGACCCATTCCACGAGGAACTTCCAAGTTTTCGCGCTTCTTAGCGCCAAGTGCCTCAGAAATGTAATCAGCAGCTACGTTAGGATCGATTCGATCTCCACACGTATATACATCAATACTTGCATAACCATGCTCAGGAAAACTGTGAATAGTTAGATGAGATTCAGAAATAATAACAACTCCACTTACTCCATGTGGAGCAAATTTATGAAAAGCAACCTCACGAATTTCTGCACCTGCTTTCAATGCAGCGTCAACGAATGTCTCTTCAATAAATTTCATGTCATTTAGTTTTTCAGAATCACAACCCCATAACTCAGCAATTACGTGTCTTCCCATTGTATCCATTAGCATAGTCCCCCTTTTAAAAATAATCATGCCTTCAAGCATGCGGTATCGAACATCTACCACGGGGGCAAGTTAGTCCAAAGAGGTCCTAACCCTTTAAGTAGCATTCAATGCCTTTGTTTGCTTTATTTGAAGTTCACGAATCATAGTATACTTCTTTTAAAATTTATTTGCAATAACTATGGGCAAATTTTTTTACATCAATTTTATATTGTTTTTTAAGGATAAGAATCCATCGAAACAACCTAATTCGTTAAAACGCAGAAAAGAGCTGATGTGTAATCCAGCTCTCACCATTAAATTATCATAATCGTTTTTTATGATACAGATACATTTTTTTCTTGGACCGGCATATTTAAAGCAACACTTACATGTTTAGCTAGATCTACTACTCGGCATGAATAACCCCATTCATTGTCGTACCAAGCAAGGACCTTTACTTTATTTCCGTCCATCACCATTGTTGATAAGCCGTCTACGATTGAAGAGTTCTCATTTCCATTATAATCGATTGATACTAACGGCAGATCGCTGTAACCTAAGATCCCACGCATTGAACCTTCAGAAGCGGATTGAAAAGCGTGATTGACTTGGTCTTTCGATACAGGAGTCTTCAACTCCACAACAACGTCAACCAATGAAACGTTAGGTGTTGGAACGCGTAGTGCCATTCCATTCAATTTACCTTCTAAATGTGGCAATACTTTTGATATTGCTTTTGCAGCACCTGTAGAAGTTGGAATAATCGAAGTTCCACATGCACGTGCACGTCTTAAGTCTTTATGTGGATTATCAATATTTTTCTGGTCATTCGTATATGCATGCACAGTCGTCATCATGCCAGATTGTACCCCGAACTGATCATCCAGCACTTTAATCACAGGTGCTAAACAGTTCGTTGTGCATGATGCATTAGAAATAATATGGTGTTTAGAAGAAATGTAATCGCTATCATTTACTCCCATAACAATTGTAATGTCTTCATCTTTCCCTGGTGCAGTAATAATTACTTTCTTTGCACCTGCTTCAATATGAAGACCAGCAGATTCTTGTGAAACAAATTTCCCCGTTGCTTCTATAACAATATCAACACCTAACGTTCCCCAAGGTAGTTCACGAGGATCGCGAGAGTTAACTAATTGAACTTTTTTTCCATCAACAAAAAGGGCATCTTCTCCAGCAACAACTTCTCCAGGATACGTCCCATGTATAGAATCGTACTTAACCATATGAGCAAGAGTTTCAGCTGGATAGCTGGCATTAACAGCTACAACCTCAAATTCATCGTTCTCCATCATTTTGCGGAAGACCATTCTTCCGATTCTCCCCAAGCCATTAATTGCAATTTTTGCTTTCATGAAGCTGCTCCTTCCAATGTGTTATACTCTAACTTGTATCTATCTGTAATTAGTATATCATATTAAGGATTGAAAAGAACATACTTTTATTTGAATTAGGCTAAAAAAGGGCGTATAAATAGAAAAACAGACCTTAAATGGTTATCAGGTCTGTTTTTCCGTTTGTTTTAACAATGAAAGCACATTATTTTCTAGCTCTGAAAGAGATCCATTATTCATGATGACTACATCTGCTAATTCCTTTTTTTCATTAATCGGCATCTGTGAATGGATTCTAGACATCGCTTGCTTTTCTGAAAAATGATCACGTTTCATTAATCTTTGAAGTTGTATTTCGGGCGTTGCATATACTAACCATGTACGATCAACCATATGTGTAAGCTTACTCTCAAACAAAAGAGGTATATCCATGACCACTAGAGACTCACCTGAACGTAGATAAGCATCTGCTTGCCTTCTCATTTCTTTTCTAACAGCAGGATGAACAATGTCGTTCAGCATCGTTCTTTTTTCTGAATCATTAAAAATGATTTCTCCTAATCCTGCTCTGTTTATCGTCTTGTCATCATTTAATATTTGTTCACCAAAACAGGCAACGATCTTCTCATACGCTTCTTTCTCTGGCATAACCACTTCTCTTGAAATGATATCAGCATCAACTACAGGAATCCCTTGACTCTTAATGATGTTGCTGACGGTTGATTTTCCTGTTGCGATGCCTCCTGTTAATCCAATAATCACAAGTTATCCTCCAGTGTTACATTTTTAGTAATCCCATTACAATCAGCAAAACTCCTGGCAGGATTGATAATCCCTTCATCCAGTTTGTTTTGTTATAAAGATATAATCCTAGTATCATACCACCCCATAAGAATAAAGCACTCATCATCGCAATTGTAATGGTTGTTAATGAAGGTGACAGGTCTATGAGTGCTGCTCCAATTCCCGCCCCAAAAGCATCAAGCGATAATGCTATTCCAAGCAGTACAGCTTCTAAGCCTGTAATCGAACCAGACTTATCGATATCAGCCATAACTGGTTTCTTCAGAATGTGTATGACAATTCCCAACGATTTAATTTCAAAAAGCACAATGTTCTTAGGTTCTTTTTCCAAGCACTCAACGTTCTCTTTCTCTGGTAAGAAAACCTGCCATAGAGAGTAGATTCCGATTCCTAAAAGAATCAAGCCTCCCAATATCTCACCTGTCTTGTGTGAGATAAATTGTTCTAACGTAAATCCAAGCAACATTGAAAGTAAAAAGGTAACAGCTGAACAAATTGCGATGATTATAATGGAGCGAAAAGGAATTTTAATGGATTTCATTCCATACGTTAATCCGGCTCCAAAACTGTCCAGGCTGACGGCTAGTGCCAGTAATACAAATGAGTAAGCCACCATTGCTCCTGTACTCCTTTCAGTTAACGGTAAACGTAGTATATGAAAGGAGCACAGAAATGGTTTATTTTTGACAAGTCTTACAAATATGAGTTCCTCTACCTGCTACAACTAATCGTTCGATCTCAGTACCACACACGCGACATGCCTCATTCTTTCTGCCATAAACAAATAATTTTAGCTGAAAACCCCCTGTTTCACCAACCGCGTTCGTGTAGGAACGTATCGAGCTTCCACCGTGCTTCACAGACTCAGAAAGAATTTCCGTGATCGCGGTTTTCAACTTTTTTAATCGGGGTAACGTTAGACCATTTGCTGGTGTCTCTGGATGGATTCCAGCCTGAAACAGAACTTCATCAACATAGATGTTGCCTAATCCAGCAAGAAGGGTCTGATCAAGCAATACGGATTTAATGTTGCGTTTTCGATTTGCAAACAGCTTCTTCAAGAGAGGCGCTGTCAAGGAATCTGATAGTGGCTCTATACCTAGAGTTTTTAATGGAGCATGACTTTCTTCTGTTCCTTTTGGATACAGATGCATCGTTCCAAACTTTCTCACATCTCGATATCTTAGTTCAGTTCCATCAGAGAATTGAAAAATGACATGTGTATGCTTATCAGCAGGCTCATCGGTTTGAGATAATCCATATTTCCCTTCCATCCTAAGGTGAGACACTAATACATCTTCATCAAGATGAAAAATTAAAAATTTACCTCTTCGATACACATTTTGAAAGGTTTGACCTTTTAGCTTCAAAATGAATTCTTCCTTACCTGGATGCTTAATAATATTTTCCCAGTATATTTTTACGTCTGTAATCATTTTTCCTGGAAGAAATCGATTCAGTGTGTTTTTAACATTTTCGACTTCAGGTAACTCAGGCATCACTTCACCAACCCTTATTAGAAAAACAGCACCCTGGATCTATCGGATGCTGTTTCTTTATTATTTTGCTTCGAACCAGGAATTTCCCCAATTCACATCTACTTTTAATGGTACATCAAGTTCTACTGCTGATTCCATCACTTCGCAAACAATCTCTTCAAGTTTTTGCAACTCATGTTCTGGTACTTCAAAAATAAGTTCATCATGTACAGTGAGCAGCATTTTTGCTTCTAGTTTCTCATCTGTTAAACGCTGATCCATATCAACCATCGCTTTTTTAATGATATCTGCGGCAGTTCCTTGAATCGGCGTATTCATAGCTGTTCTCTCCGCGAAACTACGCAGGTTAAAGTTTCTGCTATTTATTTCAGGCAGATAACGTCGTCTATGAAGCAGAGTTGAAACAAAACCATTATGTTTTGCTTCAGAAACACTGTCCTTCATGTACTGCTGAACACCAGGGAAACTATCCAAATAGGACGCTATAAATTCCCCGGCTTCTTTCCTCGTGATACCGAGGCTTTGCGATAAGCCATAGTCACTGATTCCGTATACGATACCAAAGTTAACAGCTTTAGCGTGTCTTCTCATTTCAGATGTAACTTCGCTTTCTTCTACATGAAAAACGTCCATGGCGGTTTTTGTATGAACATCCATTTCCGTCTTAAATGCTTCCATCAAGTTTTCATCTTGAGAGATATGAGCCAATACGCGCAGTTCGATCTGTGAATAATCCGCCGCAAGAATTTTCCAGCCAGGCTGTGATGCAACAAATGCATGTCTGATCTTTCTTCCAGCTTCTAAACGAATCGGGATGTTTTGAAGGTTTGGATCGATAGAGCTCAGCCTTCCTGTTTGGGCAAGAACCTGGTTGAAGCGCGTATGAATCTTACCCGTATCTTCTTTTACTACTTTTAAAAGACCTTCAATATAAGTAGATCTTAACTTACCGAGCTGACGATAGATAAGGATCTTGTTAATGATCTCATGCTTGCCTTCTAACTTCTCTAATACATCAACAGAAGTTGAGTAACCCGTCTTGGTTTTCTTAACAGGAGGCAGGTTCAACTTCTCAAATAATATTTCACCCAATTGTTTAGGTGAGTTAATATTAAACGATACTCCAGCAAGTTCGTGAATATCTTTTTCAAGTGAAGTTAACTGTATATCTAAGTCAGCCCCCATTTTTTGCAGAGTATCTGATTTTACCTTTACGCCAAACTCTTCCATCTTGGCTAATACTAAAGCTAGTGGCATCTCTAACTGATAGAACAGATCACTTTGTTCATTTTCTTTTAACTTCTCATCTAGTAATTCACTCAATTGAAAAACAGTATGAGCTTTTCTACAAAGATGTTCAGCAAGAACAGCTTCATCTTCTGGCAGCTTTTTCTTAGCACCTTTTCCATATACAGCTTCATTTACGTCTACATTAGACTTTCCATACTGCTTCGCAACATCTGCTACTTCATCTAAGTTTTCAGAAGGATTAAGCAGATACGAAGCGAGCTGAATATCAAATTCAATACCATTCAACACGATTCCTTGCCCATGTAAGGCAACGTGTGCTCTCTTGGCATCAAACATTCTCTTCTTTTGATTCTCATCTTGCAGCCATTCCTGAAATTCTTCTGATTGATCAGCAAGACTTGAAGGAATATAAAATGTTCCAGCATCATTACTTACAGCAAAACCATGAATTTTCGCTTTATGATAATCCTCAGTAAGCGTTTCTACAATAAGAGATGAAGGGCTTTTTAACATATCAGCTTCAATCTTATTTACCGTTTTGAAAGTGAGCTCTTCTTTTTCTTCGTCCTGAAGAATTTCTTCATCGCCACCCAATCGTTCGAGCAATGAATTGAATCCTAATTCTTTGAAAAGAGGAAATACAGAAGACGTTTCATAACCATCGTAATTCGTCTCTTCTAGACTGATATCAATAGGAGCTTCTTTCGTTATCGTAGCAAGCTCTTTACTCATGATGGCTTGCTCTTTATTCTCCGTTAACCGTTCTTTTAGCTTAGCACCTGAGATCTCATCAATTGAATCTAGAACTTTTTCAATCGTGCCATATTGTTTGATCAATTTAATCGCAGTCTTTTCTCCAACACCAGGTACTCCTGGAATATTGTCGGAAGGGTCTCCCATAAGCCCCTTCATATCAATGATTTGATGGGGTGTAATTCCATACCGCTCGTTCACTTGTTCTACGGTATATGCCTCAACCTCAGTGATTCCTTTTCTAGTCAACACCACTTCGACATCAGGCGTAACGAGTTGAAGTAAGTCTTTATCACCCGTAAATACTTTCACATCCCAGTTTCCATCTGCAGCATAAGAAGCAAGTGTTCCAATAATGTCATCTGCTTCATAATTTTCAAGCTCATAACGCTTGATTTTAAATGCATCTAACAACTGTCTGATAAACGGAAACTGCTCTGATAATTCCGGCGGGGTTTTCTGACGTCCACCTTTATATTCACCAAAAGTCTTATGGCGGAATGTTGTTTTCCCGGCATCAAAAGCAACGAGGATATGTGTAGGCTTCTCGTCTTCTAAAATCTTTAATAGCATTTGTGTGAAACCGTACACAGCGTTTGTATAAACACCTTTATCGTTGTTTAAAAGAGGTAGAGCAAAAAAAGCTCTGTATGCAATACTGTTTCCATCAATAAGTACTAATTTATTTGTTTTTGCCAAGTCCGTAACCTCCTGATGACATTTCTTCTATCATCTATTGTATCACGATGACAACCAGAAACAAAAAAGTAGGAACAGAGGAGCTCTTGGCCATAAAAAAGGCGAGAATCCATGATGGACTCTCGCTAAGGGGGTACTGAAAAAGGATACTTTAATCATAAGATAAAACTGTTAACTAAAGAAAACAAAGGTGTAAAAGAATTGTAAATCTTACAACTCAAACTTCTTCGGAAACAGAATCGTAAATTGAGAGCCTTCACCTGGCTTACTCTGAACTTCAATTGTTCCGTGATGAGCTTCTACAAGATGCTTTACGATTGCGAGCCCTAATCCAGTTCCTCCTGAATTTCTGCTTCTGGCTTTATCTACACGGTAAAACCGTTCGAATATTCGAGGAATCTCACTTTCCTTGATGCCGATTCCTGTATCTTTGATCAGCAACTTCACATGGTCTTTCAGTTCTTCCACCATTACATCTACACGACCACCAGCAGGCGTGTACGTTAAGCTGTTCGATACAAGGTTGATGATGATTTGTTTCAGGCGAGGTGAATCTCCATCCATGACCGTTTCGCCTGTAACATCAATGGATAGAACAATCCCTTTCTTTTCAGCTTTTGGCAGAAGAATCTCAAAGGTCTCGTTTACTAAAGTCCCAAGATCAATAGATTGCGTTTCTAGGTGAAAACCTTGTTCACTTTTAGAAAGATCTAATAAGTCTTGGATAAGCGCCTGTAGTCGATCACTTTCGTTTAACATGATCGTTAGAAATTTATTCCTAAACTCTTCATTTTCACCTGCACCGTCTAATAAAGTCTCAGCAAACCCTTTTAAAGAAGTAATCGGCGTTTTAAGTTCATGTGATACATTTGCCACAAAATCTTTTCTTACTTGCTCAAGTTTCTTAAGCTCAGTAATATCGTGAAAAACAAGCACGATGCCTTTAAGCTTACCTCTTGCGTTCATGACAGGCGCACTATAGACATCGAAATGTTTTGTATCAATGTGAATAGGAATAACCGTGTTTCTTCTTACTTTTTTTTCAGTTAAATACGTTTCTTTCACAATATCCTTGATGGATGTGTAAGGAAACACTTCATAAAAGAGATGACCCGTCCAATAATCTGCATGTTCTTTAAACAGTTCTTTGAACGTTTTGTTTACTAAGTTGATATAGCCATTTTTATCAATAAGAATAAGTCCGCTTCCCATGTTTTCAATCAATGTTATCAATCGGTCGTGCTGTGCTTCTTGTGACTTTGTCATCTTCTCTAAGTTTCGTGCTAACACGTTTAAGGAATAGTTTAGCTCTCCAATATCTTCCCCAAAGTATTCATATGTTCTGGCTTTAAAGTTTCCTTTAGCAAGCTCTTTTGCAGTCTGAGTAGCCTCATCTACAGGTCTAACAATCTTATGAATCACTTTAAGAGATACGTAAAGAATAATGATAAAACAGATAAGGAAACCGATCGACATCATGATCCAAATCGATCTCTCTTCCGATTCCGCTGCACCTTCTGGAATTACGACCTGAATATACCCCGACTCGTCTCTCTTTTTTAACGTATAGTACAATTTTCCATTTTTATTCTTTTGAGCTAGTTTATCACTTTTCGGTACACTCTCTTTTTTAAATAGAGACATATTTCTTGGACTATTCGGGTCAGATGTATATTTCACGTTCCAATCTGAATCTAGAACATAGATTTCACCATCAAGATCTTTAGAAGCCGTTCTTAATAAACTTCTGATTACTAGCTGTGATTTCTCTGTCTTGAGGACTTGTTCGATCAAGCTTAATTCACCTTTATAGAAAGCTTCCCGTTTATCTTTCACACTATGATGAACAATGTTCCCCATAATTAGAGCTAATAAAATAAAAACCAATAAAATACCGAGCAGGAAAAAAGTTAGTACTCGGTTCTTAAAATCATGCATTATTGAGGCTCCTCTAGCTTATAACCTAATCCCCTTATGGTTTTAATATAAATTGGCTTACGTGTATTATTCTCGATTTTCTCTCTTAGATGACTGATATGAACATCAACAATTCGTGTGTCACCTACAAAATCATAGTTCCAAACTGCAGAAAGCAGCTGTTCCCTTGATAGAACACGACTCTTATGTCTAGCAAGATAAACGAGTAGTTCAAATTCTTTTGGTGTAAGTTCTAGTGCTTTTTCCTTGAAATATGCTTCATAGTTTTCTGGATAAATATCTACTTCACCAATCTTAAGGTGTTCTACTTCTTCTTTTTTCTTTTCTGATTCTGTATTAACTGATGTTGACCTGCGGAGGATTGCCTTCACCCTTGCAACCACCTCTCTTGGACTGAACGGTTTCGTCATATAATCATCCGCGCCCAACTCAAGGCCTAACACTTTATCAAACTCATCATCCTTAGCCGTTAACATGAGAATAGGAATATTTAATTTTCTTAGACGGAGTTCTTTACATACTTCTATTCCATCCATTTCCGGCAGCATAAGGTCTAATATGATTAGATTAGGTTCTTCACTTTCCGCTTTTTCTAATCCACTCTTGCCATCCATTGCCGTAACTACTTGAAATCCTGCTTGTTCTAAGTTAAATTGCAACAATGTTGAGATCGAAATTTCATCTTCTACTACGAGTAACTTTTGGCTCATCATATTCCCACCTTTTTACGACTTGTACAAATTCATCATACTATTTTTTTTATAGTGTGTACAAAAATCGCAAAATTTTCATAGTGGCTTTACATATCCTTAATATTTCTTTTACATTTGAAGGGATTTTTTGTATTTTTTGTTTGAATAAGGCGTTTTATAAAAAATAAACCTTTCATATGAAAGGTTTAGAAATTTTCCATTGTATTAGATGTGATGGATTTTGGAGCATATGGAGGACAAACTTGCAAAGTGCTCTTCAAAACTTCAATGCCCTCCTCATTTTCCGCTCTAACGATCATATGAACAATATGCTTATCTCTATTCACTTCAGTAATTTCAAATAAAAAAGTTAATTTGGAATAATGATAAACGGGTTTAATAAATGTGAAACTAGACTCTACGATAGAGCTTCCTGGACCTGGTAAATATTTGGATACAGCCGATGTCACCATTCCCATCAACATAATCTGAGGAACGACTGGCTTTTTATAAGGTGTCAATGTTGCGTAATCGTGTTGGATGAATAGTGGGTTATTGTCGTTTGTTAAACCTAAATACAAAAGAAGATCTTTATCTTCTATCGTTTCTTGCATCTCTAGTTTTTCCCCAGCTTGAATCTCATCTATTTTTCTTCCAAGTTTTCGTTTTTTTCCGATCAGCATTTAATGACCCCCTCTTGATGATAACGCTTTCATAAATAATAGGAGAAAAGATTCGGGGATTTGCCCGAATCTCTCACACGTTTATGCTAATACTTTCATAACTGATTTAACAGATTCAGCTGATTGATCAAGCGCAGCTTTCTCTTCTGCTGTTAGCTCAAGTTCAATGATTTCTTCTAGACCGCCACCGCCAAGTATCGTTGGAACGCCGAGACAAATACCATCGTAACCATATTCACCCTCTAAAAAGGCGATTGAAGGAAGCACTCTACGTTGGTCTTTAACGATTGCTTCTACCATCTCAACTAAAGAAGCGGCTGGTGCATAATAAGCAGATCCGTTACCTAAAAGATTAACGATTTCCCCTCCACCTTTACGTGTGCGCTCAACAATAGCATCTAAACGCTCTTTAGAGATTAATTTTTCTAAAGGAATCCCACCTGCGTAAGAGTAACGCACAAGTGGCACCATGTCGTCTCCGTGACCACCAAGAACAAAACCAGTAACATCTTTTACAGATACGTTAAGCTCCATAGCAACAAACGTACGGAAACGTGCTGTATCGAGTATTCCGGATTGTCCGATTACACGGCTTTTCGGAAAACCTGATTCTTTTAATACCGTGTAAGTCATGGCATCGACTGGATTTGTTAAAACGATAATCGTGCAATCTGGAGAATGTTTAACGATCTCCTTCGTTACGCTCTTCATAATTCCAGCGTTTGTGTTTACAAGATCATCACGACTCATACCTGGCTTACGAGCAATTCCCGCGGTTATAACAACTACATCAGATTCTGCCGTGTCTGCATAATCGCTCGTCCCAGTAATCGATGCATCAAAACCTTGAACAGGACTTGCTTCCATCATGTCAAGCGCCTTACCTTTAGTAGGGTTTTCCATTTGAGGAATATCAACTAATACTACATCCCCAACTTCTTTTTGTCCTAAGATAAAAGCCGTTGTCGCTCCTGTAAATCCTCCACCAATAACCGAAATCTTTTTTCGTTTGTTAGCCATGTCTTTCCCTCCAGGAACAGTTTAAAAAAACATAAAATATGTTGAGAAGACCCCTTATTAAAAGGGGTCAGTTAGATTACATGTTTTTGATTAGTTCGTCAGCAAACTCAGAACATTTAACTTCTGTAGCGCCGTCCATCAAACGTGCAAAGTCGTAAGTTACAACTTTACTTGCGATTGTGTTTTCCATAGAAGAAAGTACTAATTTAGCAGCTTCTCCCCACCCTAGATGTTCAAGCATCAACACACCTGAAAGAATAACAGATGATGGGTTTACTTTATCAAGACCAGCGTATTTTGGAGCAGTACCATGAGTTGCTTCAAAGATTGCATGTCCTGTTTCGTAGTTGATGTTTGCACCTGGTGCGATACCGATACCACCAACTTGTGCAGCAAGAGCATCAGAGATGTAATCTCCATTTAAGTTCATCGTTGCTACTACATCAAACTCAGCTGGACGAGTTAAGATTTGTTGTAAGAAGATATCAGCGATAGAGTCCTTAACAATGATCTTACCTGCTGCTTCAGCATCTGCTTGAGCTTTGTTTGCAGCATCTTTTCCGCTTTCTTCAACAATGCGGTCATACTGAGCCCATGTGAATACTTTATCACCAAACTCAGCTTCAGCTAACTCATAACCCCAGTTCTTGAAAGCACCCTCTGTATACTTCATGATGTTTCCTTTATGAACAAGCGTTACACTCTTACGTCCTTCGTTGATCGCATACTGAATAGCTGCACGAACTAGACGTTGAGTACCTTCTGAAGAAACAGGCTTAATACCGATACCTGAAGTTTCAGGG
This sequence comes from Fictibacillus halophilus, assembly GCF_016401385.1. Taxonomy (NCBI): domain Bacteria; kingdom Bacillati; phylum Bacillota; class Bacilli; order Caryophanales; family Fictibacillaceae; genus Fictibacillus; species Fictibacillus halophilus. The sequence goes on from NZ_JAEACF010000001.1 coordinate 2,253,405, forward strand.
AAACGGATTTTGTTAGCACCCATCTCATCTTGTAGGAACTGAATCAATTTTTTAACTTCATCAGATCCACTTGCATACTCGATACCAGCATAAATATCTTCTGTATTCTCACGGAAAATAACCATGTTTGTATCTTCAGGGCGTTTTACTGGTGAAGGCACACCTTTGAAGTATTGAACTGGACGAAGACAAGTAAATAGATCTAACTCTTGTCTTAGTGCAACGTTTAAAGAACGGATTCCTCCGCCTACTGGCGTTGTTAATGGTCCTTTAATCGCAATTATGTAATCGCGAATCACATCAAGTGTTTCTGCAGGAAGCCACTCACCTGTTTGGTTAAACGCTTTTTCTCCTGCTAAAACTTCTTTCCATACGATCTTTTTCTCACCGTTATATGCTTTTTCAACAGCAGCTTCTAAAACACGTGAAGCGGCAGCCCAAATATCAGGACCAGTACCGTCACCCTCAATGAAAGGGATCACCGGTTGATTTGGTACGTTTAATACACCATTGTCGACTGTAATACGTTCTCCGTTAGACATTTCTAAATTCCTCCTAATTCTTGTATTGCATGTACTATACTAGTCTACTAAAAAACATAGGGAAAAGAGAAGAAGAATCCCTTCTCTTTTTAAGATATAACCTATCGTTTTTATATTATCTTTGTTCTAAAGCAACATATTGCTGCATGTCAGGTCCGATATATTCAGCACGAGGGCGAATTAAACGGTTGTTTTCGTATTGTTCTAAGATATGTGCAATCCAACCCGAAACACGGCTGATCGCGAAGATTGGCGTGAATAGATCATGGTCGATACCTAAGCTGTGGTAAACACTAGCAGAATAGAAGTCTACGTTCGGCAACAAGCCCTTTTTCTGCTTAAGCGTCTCATCAATCTTAACGCTCATCGTGTACCATTTCTCTTCACCTGTGATAGATGTTAGCTGTTTAGACATTTCACGCAAGTGTTTTGCACGTGGATCGCCGTTCTTGTATACACGGTGACCGAAGCCCATAATCTTTTGTTTGTTCTCAATCGCGTTATCTAAATAAGATTCTACGTTTGCTTCCTCGCCAATCTCAGAAAGCATCTTCATTACTTGTTCGTTTGCTCCACCATGAAGTGGTCCTTTTAAAGCACCGATCGCTGCTGTGATTCCTGAATAGATATCAGAAAGTGTTGCAACACATACACGTGCAGTGAACGTGGATGCATTTAGCTCATGGTCAGCATGTAATACTAATGCTTTGTTAAAAGCAGTTTCAGAAATTTCATCAGGCTCTTTGCCTGTAAGCATATATAGGAAGTTAGCTGCATAGCTAAGTTCTTTTTTAGGAGCAATAGGATCTTTTCCTTCCCTAATACGTGCAAATGCCGTTACAAGTGATGACATCTGTGCTTGAAGACGGATGGCTTTTTTGTAGTTTCCATCTGTAGACATATCCTCTGCTTCTGGATCATACATCGCTAATGTTGACACGATTGTACGCAATACAGTCATAGGATGTGTATTCTTCAAAGGAAGCGATTTCATTTGTTCCAACAATTCTGCAGGCAGCTCACTAGCCTCAGCAAGTTCTGATTTAAATGATTCTAATTCAGATTGGGAAGGTAGTTTACCATTCCATAGCAAGTATACAACTTCCTCAAAAGTTGCATGTTCAGCTAAGTCATCAATGCTATATCCTCTATAGGTTAATACATCGTCAATGATAGAGCTGACAGAAGATGTCGTTGCAACAATTCCTTCTAATCCTCTTGTAGCTGTCATGGCTATCTCTCCTTTTTTTCTGTTATTCTCTCTTCTCCTTTAATTGTTTCACTTTTTAAAAAATAGAAAGAGCTTACATTTCCCTTTTATTAAAAAAGTTGGATTCAAGGTTACATTCCCAACTTTTTTAATCTCAAAACTGAGACTTGAAAAATGAAAGACTATTTAAAGGAAATGGGACATACACATCAATTATAAACAATAATCTGATATTTGTGAACGGATATCACTTATTTCGTGCGGAAAGCGTCATGAACCCGAAAACATTCCAACTACTTTCATAGCCATATAAGCGATTCCTGCCCCGATTAACGGTCCTACAGCCACTCCTTGAAAAAGAGCTACAGCAAGGATCGTTCCAAAGACTAATGCTGCCGTAATATGAGGATCATTCTGAAGCAGGTGAAGTCCTTTACTTGCGATCACCGCTACGAAAATTCCAGATAATAGAGCAACCCACGCATAATAAGAACGCAAGGATTCAGACAACTGCTTAAACCCGATCTCACCAGATGCTATCGGAACTAATACGGCAATTGTTATGATTGTCACACCCCAATTGATTCCTTTTTGTTGAATGGCAGGAAACCATTTGTCACCCATGCCGGTAAATTTTAACAACAATAAAATTGCTACCGCGACGATTAATGATTGATTTTTTGCAAGTAAGCCTATGATCAATAACCCGACTAAAAATAGTAATGGTCCCATAGATCTCATTCCTTTCTCACTAAATGATAGGTACGTAAAGGGTGGTGAAAAATTTGTATGCTGAACTGACACATCGTTTGTTGCGCATAGGATTTATTGTATTCCTTGCAATCGTCCTTATTTTCTCTGGCTATTATGTTTCTGCTATTCTTTATCCATTCATAGCAGGCGCGATTATAGCACTGATAATCAACCCTTTTGTAGGCTTTATCGTCAATCGATTCAAAGTAAATAGAGCTCTTGCCGTCATTCTTTCTATATTTGGCCTTTTAGGCGTAATTGTCTTGTTACTAACCTTGCTTATTCAAGAGATGATGACTGGTTTTGCCTATATTGCTCATGAGTTGCCGTCATACATTCAAGAACTGGTCTTTTATTTTGAACGATCATTTAAAACCAATGTTCTTCCTTTATATCAAGATTTGCTCTCTATCTATAGCAAGTTGGGCACGGATCAACAAGAAACCGTAATGGATAATATCGAGAAGATTGGAACCGAGATAACCACAAATGCATCGAGTATGACACAGACCGTGATTAATAGTGTCTCACTAATGATTGTAAGTCTTCCAACATTTTTAACGGTATTTATTTTTTCTCTCCTCGCTGCCTTTTTTATAAGTAAAGATTGGTACCGTTTAACAGGGTTTCTTAACGCAATCTTTCCTGAAAAGTTAATCCATACCGTCACAACCGTGTATGTAGAGCTGAGAAAAGCTTTATTCGGTTTTTTAAAAGCACAGTTAACCTTAATTTCCATAACAGCATGCATCGTCTTAGTTGGTCTCTTGTTGATGCGAATTGACTATGCAGTTACCATATCTGTATTGATCGGAGCGATCGACCTGCTCCCATACCTTGGAACAGGCGCTGTTTTTCTTCCGTGGATCGCTTATTGCTTCTTAACGGGAAATTATACGCTCACGATCGGACTATCCATTTTGTACGGTGTTGTTGTTATTCAACGACAGATCATGGAACCAAAGCTTCTGTCAAAAACGATCGGACTTGACCCACTCGCGACTTTAGTTTCTCTATTTGCTGGATTCCAGCTTCTAGGGTTTATTGGTCTTATCGTAGGACCTGTTATCCTAGTTGTAATTCGTGCGCTTTATGAAGCAAGGTTCTTTCATGAGATCTATCAATTTGTTATGAAGCCTGTACACAAATAAAAAGAACGAATGCTGAAACTGAGCATCGTTCTTTTTGTTATGTTTTCGTATTCATTAGTGCTTCTGAAAGTAGTTGATTTCCATTACAGGTTGCTCGCTTTCCGCGGGGCAGGCGGTGAGCCCCTTGCCGCTTTGCGCCCTTAAGTGTCTCACCTGACCGCTTGTCCCGCAGGAGTCTCGCACCTTTCACTCCAATCAACGTTCAAAGAAGAGTAAATAAACAGACTTAAAAGCAAAAATCTTAGTAACTAGTAAGTGACTCTACCTTCTTTTTATGAAGTAAAACTGTCCTGATTGCATCTTTTGAAAAATCTTTGCCTTCATCCACATCTTCACTGGTTTTCTTAGTGGAGGGATAAGTAAGACTAAACCTAGAAAGTCAGTTAAAAATCCAGGTGCTAAGAGTAATGCACCACCGACTAGAATACATGCCCCATCAAGGACTGCCTCTCCTGGCATCTGTCCGCTCTCGAGCTGCATCTTCACGCGTTGGAGTGTCTGTAATCCCTCTTTTTTTGCTAGATAAGCACCTAATATACCTGTGAAAAATAATCCAGCAATCGTTGCCGGAATTCCTATATATTGTCCAGCCAAGATAAACAGAGCTACCTCGATGGCAGGAATAATAATAAAAATGGGTAATAGCTTACGGAACACTTAAACCACCGCTTTCGTTAAACAAGTAATAGGGAGATTAAGCCTATTCCATTTTTTACGAATCAAAAAAGAGAAGGTTTCATCCTTCTCTTTTTGTACACGTACAATTAGATAACGTTCTTTCTTCCGTCATAGATATAACCAACAGAAGCATCGATCGTAATCTCTTGTCCATCTTTAAAGATTTCAGTTGCATTTTGTAAACCAACGATAACCGGAATACTTAGTGATACTCCACATACAGCAGCATGGCTTGTTAGTCCGCCTTCTTCTGTAATAACAGCAGATGCTTTTTCAAATGCACCAATCATATCACGGTCCGTTCCTACTGTTACAAGAATTGCACCTTCCGTCATCTTTTCCATCGCTTCTTGAGCTGTTTTTGCTACTACTACTTTTCCTGAAGCTGATGATTGTCCGATACCTTGAGCTTTAGCAAGTACATCACCAATAATGTGGACCTTCATTAAGTTTGTAGATCCTGATTCACCTACCGGTACACCCGCTGTGATCACAACAAGGTTTCCGTGTTGAACAGCTTCTGCTTTAAGCGCTGAATCAATTGCAATCTGGAACATTTCATCTGTTGTTCCAGCTTTTTCACCTTTTACTGGTGTTACTCCCCAAACAAGTGCAAGCTTACGGCAAACATCTTCGTTACTTGTTACAGCTATAATTGGAGCTTTTGGACGATACTTCGAAATCATACGAGCTGTTTGTCCTTTTTCAGTAGCGGTAATAACAGCATCTGCATCAAGGTTAAGAGCCGTAAAGGATACAGATTGAGAAATTGCATCAGTGATTGTCGTTTTGCTCTCTTTGCTTCTCGAAGATAATAATGTTTTATAGTTCAAAGAACTTTCAGCACGGCTAGCAATCTTATGCATGGTAAGAACCGCTTCAACTGGGTAGTTACCAGCAGCTGTTTCACCTGATAGCATGATCGCATCTGTTCCGTCAAAGATCGCGTTTGCTACGTCACTCGCTTCAGCACGTGTAGGACGCGGGTTACGTTGCATAGAATCTAACATTTGAGTTGCCGTAATAACTGGCTTCCCAAGCTCGTTACACTTCTTGATTAGCATCTTCTGTACAAGAGGTACTTCTTCCGCTGGGATTTCAACACCAAGGTCACCACGCGCTACCATAAGACCATCAGAAACAGCAAGAATCTCATCAATGTTGTCTACACCTTCTTGGTTCTCGATCTTCGGGATGATTTGAATATGGTTTGCATTGTGTCGATCTAAGATCTCACGAATTTCCAGAACATCTGTTGCACGACGTACGAAAGATGCGGCAATAAAATCTACACCTTGCTCAATTCCAAACTCGATATCTTTTGCATCTTTGTCTGTGATACCAGGAAGTTTCACGCTTACGTTAGGTACGTTTACACCTTTTTTGTTCTTTAATGTACCAGAGTTTAAGATTTTTGTAGTTAATTCTTTCTCGCCGACCGCTGTTACTTCAAGTTCGATCAGTCCGTCATCAAGAAGGATTCTTGATCCTACATGTACGTCTTCAACAAGGCCTGGATACGTAACAGAGATCTTTTTGTCGTTACCAACTACTTCTTCCATAGAAACGATCAATTCATTTCCGGCTACTAGTTCAGCAACTCCACCTTCAAGCGTTTGTGTGCGGATTTCTGGTCCTTTTGTATCTAAAAGGATCGCAACTGTTTTTCCAAGCTCTTTAGATGCCTCACGAATGTTGATGATTCGTTGACCATGCTCATCAAAGTCACCGTGTGAGAAATTTAGGCGGGAAACGTTCATCCCAGCATTCATCAATTCTTTTAACTTATCAATACTTTCGCTTGCCGGACCTATCGTACAAACGATTTTAGTTTTGCGCATCATGTAAATGGCCTCCTGATTTTCTTTTTTCGCAGAAAGGCATCGTAAGGCTTCTGCAGTCAAACTGCAGCCGTACGATGCATTAAGCTGATTATATAGATAATTCTTGTGATAATTTATACATTTGTCTATCTATCGAATGTTTTCTAGATAATACTTCTGTAATGTCATAATCAACAAGTTTGTTATTTTCAATACCTACTGTACGCCCAGCTTTGCCTTCTAATAAGAGTTCAACCGCTTGCGCACCTAGACGGCTTGCTAGTACACGATCAAAAGCTGTAGGGGAACCACCACGTTGAATGTGACCCAAAACAGTAACCCTTGTTTCGAAGTCTGTAAGCCTTTCGATCTCTTTAGCCACATCAACGCCGCTTCCACAACCTTCAGCCACAATAATGATACTGTGTTTCTTACCGCGCTCGTGTCCTCTTTGTAGCTTTTGTACAACCTGATCCATCTTGTGATCTTCTTCAGGAATAAGGATCGTCTCAGCACCATCTGCAAGGCCTGCCCATAGAGCCAAGTCACCAGCGTCACGTCCCATAACTTCAATGATATATGTACGCTCATGTGAAGTTGCCGTGTCACGAATCTTATCGATCGCATCGATAATCGTGTTTAATGCTGTATCAAAACCAATTGTAAAATCTGTACCAGGAATGTCGTTGTCAATCGTACCAGGTACACCAATCGTTGGATAACCTTGTTCAGACAATTTCTTAGCACCTTGGAAAGAGCCGTCTCCACCAATAACGACTAATCCTTCAATACCGAATTTTTTTAACTGCTCGATACCTTTTTGTTGTCCTTCTGGTGTTTTGAACTCTAAACAACGTGCTGAATGGAGCATTGTGCCCCCACGATGTATAATATCTCCAACAGATCCTAATTCTAGTTTCTTAATATTCCCTGAAATTAGTCCTGCATAACCATTGTATATCCCATAAACTTCTAAGTCATGGTAGATCCCTTTTCGAACAACCGCCCGAATCGCAGCGTTCATGCCTGGTGAATCGCCACCACTTGTTAGAACTCCTATGCGCTTCATGAAACATTTCACCTCTCTAGTTCTCTCGTCTTATTAAAATATCATGTTCAAATGTTGAACACAATAGACAACAATAGGCAAAAAAATGCGCCTTTCTACAAGCAGAAAGGCACATTCCTTATTTAACAACAATGGAATCGTTTACAAACCCAAATTGTCCGATTTTTTTATATTTTTCATAGCGTTGATTTATGAGCTCTTCTTCAGACATGGATAGAAGAGAATCTAAAGAGGTTTCCAAAACCTGGTCGATCAATTCTGCTTGTTGCTTAGCATCTTTATGTGCTCCGCCCTTAACTTCTTCAATAATCTCATCTATAATTCCTAATTCTTTTAAGTCTGGAGCAGTTATTCTCATAGACTCCGCTGCTTTTTTGGCCATGGAAGCATCTTTCCAAAGAATGGCTGCAGCACCTTCTGGAGAGATAACAGAATATGTGGAGTTCTCTAACATGTGTACATAATTTCCTACACCTAAAGCTAAAGCTCCACCACTTCCACCTTCTCCAATCACAACACAAATAACAGGAACAGTTAACCCAGCCATCTCAACTAGGTTACGTGCAATCGCCTCACTCTGTCCTCTTTCCTCAGCTGCTTTTCCAGGATATGCTCCTTTTGTATCAATAAAACAGATAATAGGTCTATTAAATTTCTCCGCTTGTTTCATTAAGCGAAGTGCCTTACGATAGCCTTCTGGGTGCGGCATACCGAAGTTACGACGAAGGTTTTCTTTCGTATCCTTCCCTCTTTGGTGTCCGATGATCGTAATAGGAAGACCCTTATAAAAAGCTACTCCTCCAACGATCGCTTCATCGTCACCAAAGAGGCGGTCTCCATGTAATTCAATGAAATCCGTAAAAAGATAGTTAATATAATCAAGGGTAGTTGGGCGTTCAGCATGTCTGGCAATTTGAACACGATCCCAAGGCTTCATCTCTGAATACGTACTGTTTTCAAGGTTAGCCAATTTTTCTTCTAGCCTTTTGATCTCGTCTGTTAAATCAATATCTTTCTCATTCATAAATGACTTAAGCTCTGCTATCTTTTTTTCTAGTTCGTGTATCGGTCTTTCAAATTCTAGTTCCGCCGCCATGCCTTACACCCTCCCTTCTGAATGAATCTTTAATAGCGTACTCAACGTTTTCTTCATTTCACTTCTATGAATGACTTTATCTAATTGCCCATGTTTTAATAAAAACTCTGCCGTCTGAAAATCATCGGGTAATTCTTGGCGAATCGTTTGTTCGATGATTCTTCTGCCAGCAAACCCTATCAACGCTTTAGGTTCAGCAAAATTGTAATCACCAACAGATGCAAAACTTGCAGATACTCCCCCAGTAGTTGGGTGTGTCATGATAGAGATAAATAACAACCCTCTGTCACTTAAACGTTTAAGAGCAACACTCGTCTTAGCCATCTGCATTAAGCTTAATACGCCTTCTTGCATTCTAGCTCCGCCTGATGCTGTAAAGATAATAAACGGTGTTTCTTTATCGATCGCGTGCTCGATCGCACGTGTGATCTTCTCACCTACAACAGAACCCATGCTGCCCATTCTAAATCGAGAATCCATAACCGCTAATGTTACATCAAGGCCATCTATCTGACCTGCACCGGTAACAACCGCTTCATTGATTTTTGTTTTCTTTCGGTCGCCTTCAAGTTTCTCTACATAATCAGGAAACTCTAAAGGATTTCCTGAAATCATGTCTGCATCATATTCTGTAAATGTTCCTTCATCAATCAGAGCAGCTATTCGTTCCTGAGATGACATTGGATAATGGTACTGACAGCCTTGACATACAAGCAAGTTTTTTCTTAGCTCTTTTGTAACCATGATGTGTTTGCATTCAGGACATTTACTCATAATTCCTTCTGGAACGTCTTGTTTAACTTTACCAGTTGGTATTGTGGCATATTTTTTCTTTTTTACAAACAATCCTTTAATCATAAATGAATAACACCACCTATTCGATTGCGTTTAGAGCATCGTTTTGTTTTGATAACAAATTCGTTAGCTTTACAGCATCTTTTTGTTGAAGGAGTGTCAAAACTTCCTCGCATAATGCTTGTGGCCAATACGAATTTGCTCGTTGCAATGAAGACCCATAACCCGTTAGTTCTACATATAAACGATAAAGAAGATGATTGCCGCATGCTTGGATCACAATTTTTTCAAATTGCTTGCAAGCTTCATTCACTTGCTCTTGTTCGTTCGTGTCCATCTGCTTGATAAGATGTGTAAGTTTTGAGATGGTGGAAGATCCAGCTCTGCGTACAGCAAGCTCTACACAGTCTTTAATAACGATATGTCTTGTTTCCTGAAGATCGTGTCTAGCTTTAGTATCATTTAAAATGAACGAAGCTAGTACTTCAACGAGCCGATGTCCGGTTGCTTCACGTATAAAGGTCCCTTCGCCTCTTCTTGTCTCAATCAGACCTAGAAGCTCTAGAGATCGGAGAGCTTCGCGGACAGATGATCTTCCAACCTTCAGCCGGTCACTCAGCTCCCTTTCAGAAGGGAGCTTGTCACCCGCTTGAAGGCCGTCCTCAACAATAATAGCTTTAATTTGTTTAAGAATTTCAATATATACTTTTTCGGTAGGCTGGACAGACATTCCTCTCTCCTCTACCGGTTTCATTCATCTTTTCCGATAATAGCTAGTTTCTTAGTCTTTTCAGCGATGTCTTCAGGATTCACACGTAGTCTTGCAACACCTGTTTCCATAGCTGCTGTCGCTACAGCTGCAGCAACTGCAGGTGCAACACGCGGATCGAATGGTGCAGGAATTACATAATCTGCTGTCAATTCTACTGGGTTCACTAGATTTGCAATCGCGTGTACGGCTGCAATCTTCATTTCCTCATTGATATGTGTTGCGCGAACATCAAGAGCACCTCGGAAAATACCAGGAAACGCTAACACATTATTTACTTGGTTAGGAAAATCGGAACGTCCTGTTCCAATGACCATTGCACCTGCTTCACGCGCTTCATGAGGCATAATCTCAGGATTTGGGTTAGCCATAGCAAATATGATCGGTTCTGGATTCATGGACTCAACCATTGATTTTGTTAATGCACCTTCAACTGAAACACCTACAAAAACATCTGAACCGCTGATTACATCAGCAAGTGTGCCTTCTTGTTTTGTACGGTTCGTAAATTTTGCAACTTCTGTTTTTACACTGTTCATTCCAAACGGACGACCTTCATAGATCGCTCCTTTAGTGTCACACATGATAATATCTTTCACACCAAAACGATCTAGCAATTTGATAATCGCGATTCCAGCTGCTCCAGCTCCATTAACAACGACCCTAATCTTAGACATTTCACGTCCTGTTAACTTAAGCGCATTAACGAGACCAGCTAGCGTAACAATGGCTGTACCATGCTGATCATCGTGAAAAATTGGAATATTCGTTTCTTTCTTTAAACGCTCTTCTACTACGAAACAATTCGGTGCAGCAATATCTTCTAAATTCACACCACCAAATGTTGGTTCAAGTAATTTTACCGTTTCAACGATCTTGTCCACATCTGTCGTATTCAAGCAGATTGGGAACGCATCAACTCCAGCAAAACTCTTAAACAGAACTGCCTTTCCTTCCATTACAGGAAGTGCAGCTTCTGGTCCAATATTCCCCAGACCTAAAACAGCTGTCCCATCAGAAACGACAGCTACTGTGTTACCTTTCATCGTATAGTCATAGACTTTCGTTTTGTCATCATAAATATCTTTACATGGCTCTGCCACACCAGGAGAATACGCTAAGCTTAAATCTTTTGCATTACGTACAGGTACCTTTGATTTTGATTCTAATTTTCCTTGATGTGTGCGGTGCATGTGTAGTGCTTCTTCTCTTAATGTAGACATTTTTTCATCTCCTAATGATTTTTAAATTTAAGGTTGATGAGCCAATTAGGAGGTGGTCAGACCACTATTATTGACTCATCCATTATAACAAAAGTTAACAAGCTGTAAAGGTTTTTAATTTCTCCTAAATACGACATTACCTTCACCAACAACAGATTGCAATTCTAATAACAAGTTTTCAGAAACATTTATTTTTTGAGAAATCTGGACCTTTTGTCTATTTTCTTCATAGATAAGAACAACAGATGTAGTTCCTTTTGATTCATCCAAAATGGTCTTCAAAACATTTAGATGCTGAGGTGATTGATGATCTTTATCTATCTTAATAAATAGTGTTGGCTGTTCATTCGACTTTAGATCTTGAAGAAGTCTGCACTTATTAACAAGAATCTGTAGTGATTCGTTACGATGTTCCACACTTCCTTCTATAAACAGTTGTTGTCCTTTCTGAAGAAGAGAGTGGTTGGCTTCATAAACTTTTGGAAAAGCTACCGCTTCTATCTCGCCACTTTCATCACTTATCGTCAGAAAGGCCATGAGTTCTCCTTTTTTTGTTTTGATCGCTCGTACTTTGTCCACTAGTACACCTAGACGAACGGTAGGTCTTTTTTCTTTTAATTCATTTATGTGGACAGCTTTCCAGCTGCTTAGCGTTGTTCGATAGCGTTGCAGCGGATGTGAGGAAAAGAAAAAGCCAAGAGCTTCTTTTTCGAACTTAAGCTTTTCACTTTCTTGAAAAGGTTGAACGGAAACGTAAGAAGGTTTAGGTAGATTAATATCGTCATCAAAAAGATACATCTGATTCTTTCGAGAGATCTCCAAAAACTCTTCTCCATATTCGATCGCCGTTTCTAATGAAGCTAGCAACACCGCTCTATCTTGTCCCAATTCATCCAAGGCTCCTGCAAAAATTAATGATTCGAGTGTGCGTTTATTTACCACTTTTTGAGGACAGCGTGAACAGATATCAAAAAGATCATGAAACGGTTCTTTATCATTCTCTGCCATCAGCATTTTTATCGCGTTGTATCCGACGTTTTTTATCGCCAACAAACCGAATGTGATATGAGATCCGTTCGAAATAAAAATTGCGCTGCCTTTTTTAATGGATGGTGGAAGAACCGGAATTCCTCTTTGCTCGGATTCTTTTATATATTGATTGACTTTATCATGATTGCCGATAACACTTGAAAGCAGTGCCGCCATAAAGTAGGCAGGATAGTTCGCTTTTAGGAATGCAAGTTGATAAGCTATGACACTGTATGCAACAGCATGGCTTCTCGGAAATCCGTAATCAGCAAAGCGTACGATTAAGTCGTATAACGCATCTGCAGATTTTTCATCATAGCCTTGCTTTAAACACCCGGCAACAAAATGTTGTCGCTCACGAAGAAGAATATCTCGCTTCTTCTTACCTACTGCTCTCCTCAGCAAATCTGCTTCTCCTAGTGTGAAACCAGCCGCTTTTGTTGCAATCTGCATAATCTGTTCTTGATACACAATCACACCGTACGTTGATTTTAAGATAGGTTCAAGATCAGGATGCATGTAGTGTACGGTCTTCTGACGATGTTTGCCCGCGATATAGTCAGGAATATTCTGCATCGGGCCTGGTCGGTAAAGAGCATTCACGGCTACGATATCTTCAAACTCCGTCGGTTTAAGCTGTTGAAGAACTTTTCTCATTCCATCAGACTCTAGCTGAAACACACCTGTAGTATCTCCTTTTGCAAGAAGCTCAAATGTTTTAACGTCGTTAAATGGAATATCATCCAGGCTGATCTTCACATTTTCTTTCTCTTCGATCGCCCATAAAATGTTTTCAATGAGCGATAAGTTCCGCAAACCTAAAAAATCCATCTTCAAGAGACCTGCAGCTTCGAGCCATTCCATACTATATTGTGTAAGAGGTATACCGTCATGACCGGTTTGTAAGGGTACTTTTTGAACAAGTGGAGCTCCCGACAAGACTACACCAGCAGCATGAGTTGATGCGTGCCTCGGTAAACCCTCAAGTGTCATCGCGATCTCAACTAGCTTTCTTACATCAGGTTCTGTTTTGTATGCCTGTTGCAGGCCAGCCGATTCTTTTAGCGCATTTTCTAACGTGATTCCAGGTCTAGATGGAATATTTTTTGCGGTAAGATCAATAAGTGCTGGAGCGAAATCCATCACTCTTCCCGCATCCCTTATCGCCGCTCTTGCTGCTAATGTCCCAAATGTAATGATCTGTGCGACATAATCTGTACCATACTTACGTGCTACATAGCTTAGTACTTCGTCCCGCCGGTTATCAGGAAAGTCGATATCAATATCCGGCATCGTGATTCGTTCAGGGTTTAAGAAGCGCTCGAAGATCAATTGATGATGAATGGGATCAACATTCGTAATCTGAAGAACGTAGGCGACTAGTGAACCTGCTGCCGAACCCCTTCCTGGTCCTGTAATCATCTTTTCATCGTGTGCGAATTTCATAAAATCCCAAACGATTAAGAAATAATCTTCAAAGTTCATATTCTTTATGATGTTAAGTTCATATGATAATCGTTCGTTTATTTCAGGTGTTATCGTTTCATAACGCTTCAAAAGTCCTTCATTACAAAGCTCAGTCAAATATTCATAGCTGTTCTTATTATCAGGAACAGGGTATTTTGGCAAAGCGATGTTACCAAGATCAAGCTGGAGTGAACATCTTTCTGCCAGTCTAACCGTTTCATCTAATGCATCCTCTGCATGGGAAAATAGACGTTCCATCTCTAATGGGGATTTAAAATAAAACTCATCTGTCTGAAGTTTAAAACGATCACGATTGCTTTTCTTTTCACCTTGTTTGATGCAAAGCAGGATATCATGTGCGTTTGCATCCTCACTTTTCATATAATACGTTTCATGCATACAAACGAGTGGAATGAGAAATTTCCTTGAAAGGTTTTGCAGTTGAAGATTTATTGTTTTTTCTATACCTGTATCATGATCTTCTAGTCCAAGGTAAAAGCGGTCTTTAAAGCACGTTTTATAAAATTGAAGAATTCGATTTAATGTTTGATCGTCAACATTCTCACGAGCAAGATATTGCTGAATCTCACCTTCCATGCCTGAAGAAACAGCAATAAGACCTTCAGCATGATTTGAGATTTCATCATAAGAAAGGGATGACACTTCTCCACCCAGCTTTGTCTGCATAAGCGTTGTGAGTTTTAATAGGTTTTCATAGCCCTCTACGTTCATCGCATATAAAAGTAGTTTATTAGCTGAGCGTATCTTCTCCTTATGATCTGCGTGATCTCTTCCAACCTCTGCTTCTAATCCAATGATAGGTTTGATTCCAGCTTTTACACATGCTGAATAGAACTTTAAGGCACCATACATGTTTGATTTATCTGTTAAAGCTAACGACGTATACCCAAGCTCTTTTGCATATTGAACAAGCTCTTCGATCCGACAAGAGCTTTCAAGAAGCGAGTATTCACTATGTATATGCAGTGGGACAAATCCCATACCATCACTTCCTTTACGCACCTGTTTGCATTCCATTATAGTACAGAAGTTCGTATGTGTTAATGAAACAGTTTTCAATGGTCTAGTTTCTTATTTCTAGGATGTTTCTAAAATACTTGGAAGCAGTTGATTTCCGCTCCAGGTTGCTCGCTTTCCACGGGGCGTACGGTGAGCCTCCTGCCGCTTTGCGCCATTAGGAGTCTCGCACCTTACACTCCAATCAACTTGTCAATGAAGAAAAATAATAAAACATCCAAAAGCAACAATTCTTTAGAAAACAACCTAAAGAGCTTATTTTAAAAATGAAACGAGCATACACTCCACCTATTTTCCATACATTGAGTAAGAGGGGAGGTTGTCTCATGGTACGTGAATTTTTTGCGAACATCATATTAGATTTTGCTATAGCTTTCGGCGTATTGCTGGGCGGTGCATTAATCGGCGGTCTTGCAGCTTTTCTTGTAGGTAAAGCACCTATCTTAGAGATGATGGAACTTGCAAAAAGACTTAAAATATGGGCAATTGTCGCTGCTATCGGCGGAACGTTTGATACGATCACGAACTTTGAGCGAAGTTTTGAAAACGGCGCTACTATAGAGATTTTTAAGCAATTAACCTATATTTTCGTTGCGATTGCTGGTGCTAATTCTGCCATGCAATTGATACAATGGCTCAGCCAGGAGAACATCAACTGATGAGGATTCCCCCGCTATATCAACGAAAAGGCTACCAGCGTTTTTTTGCTGGGATAGCGATCGGATTTATTATCGGCTGGGCATTTTTTTTAATACAAGGCGGCTTGGCTCACGAAAGACTTGTTCGAATGTTGGATGACCAAAAAGATATTATCCAAGATTTGAGAAAGAAAAACGAAATCCTAACCTCAGATGATGAAAAAGCAAACAAAGAACTTGCCAAAAAGTTTAAACTTCATGAAGTTAATGCAAGGTTTTCAAACAAGGACTCTTCAAAATTATCGAATCTAACACGGCTGCACTTAGCGAAAGCAGTTGAAGACGACTTAGAGCATCTTATTGGAGAAGATACAGAAACACTTGCTAAAAGTCATTCCTTACTCGTACAAGCTATTGAAAATAAAACGTACCGACTTGATGACGATGAGCAAGCTTATGAAGTAAAGATCGATCATTTGTATTTATACACTGGCGTTCTTCGAATCTATATCTCAGCCAAAATCAGTGAATGATTATGCATAAATAATGGTCGAAATATTACGTTTTTATGAATCTTTGGGCAAAGAAATGGCAATCCCTCCTTCATTTGTATAAAATATGTGTAAAGAATAATTTAAGAGTGATTATTGGGGGGAAACTACATGATTATCAATCGAAAAGAACTTGCCCGTGAAAAGGTAAAGGAATTACAGAATGGCTTTTCTGCTTTTGCAGAAACGAAAGAAGTAGCAGACCTAATCAAGAGAGAGCTTGCAAAATTAAACTTAAAAGTGCATGAAGATGTAACAGATGTTGGCTCTTGGTTTATCCCTGAAAAAGCTAACTAAATATAATTCATGCTCAAGCATAAAAAGGCCCCCCGATGAGGCCTTTTTTATTTGGCTTGATATTCTTTACAAAGGTTTCGAAGTTCAGCTAGTACAGAGAGCGTTTCATCTTTTGTATATACCGTTGCTCCTGATGCCCTCGGATGTCCCCCTCCATTAAATTTGGCTGCAATTTTATTTACAACCGGGCCCTTCGATCGCAATCTAACTCTGATCTGATCTGGTTCATCTACAAAAAACACCCACGCTAACAAGCCTTCAACATGCGAAAAAGAATTTACTAACAGTGATGCTTCACCTGCAGAAGTGCCGAACTCTTCTAATGTATCTTTCGTTAAATGAATATAACCTACACAATTATCTGCAATTGAAAAATTTTGAAGAACATAACCATTCAACCGAGCAAGTTTTTCAGATATCTTATATAAATTCTCGTGAATTTCTGATGGTGAGAATCCCGTCTCTAATAACGCTGCTGTATAATGGTGTGTTTTTTGAGTCGTGTTGGAAAATAAAAAGCGACCAGTGTCACCGATAATACCAGCATAGATAAGTCTTGCTGCGTGTTCATCAAGTTTCAATCCAGACGATGATCCGAAATGATATAGATCCATTATCATCTCTGATGTAGAACTCGCTTCTGTATCCACCCAGATTAAATCACCATAGGGATCTTCATTCGGATGATGATCAATTTTAATAATGTAATCTCCTAGTGAATAACGATGATCACTGATGCGAGGTGAGTTTGCGGTATCGCAAATTATAACTAAAGCCCCTTTGTAAACTTCATCTTCTATAACATCCATTGTATTTAAAAATGTAAGACCTGCTTCTTCTTCTCCTACAACATACACTTCTTTTTGTGGATAGCTCGCCTTGATGATGGCAGAAAGTCCACCTTGTGATCCAAGCGCATCCGGGTCTGGTCTGACATGTCGATGAATGATTATTTTTTCATACTGTTCAATTACTTGTAAGATTTGTTCTTTCATAGCAGACTCCTTTTAGATGTCGTTGTGGCAATTATAGTTTTAAACGTTTACAATATAGTGGAGTAAATACGTGGGGGAATTTTCAATGCCTATTTTTATTATCCTAATTATACTTTCTTTTGCTCTATATGTGTTCTATAAAGTCTCTGAAGTACGTGCAAAAGAACCATTCTTAAAGCGCTGGACAGGCACAAAAGCAAAAATGGCACTCGGTTCATTCTTAGCTTCTTTCGGTCTGAACGAACTCACAGCTGTTGAGGGACGTGTACAGCTTTGGGTGGCACTAGTCTTTTTAATTTACGGAATTGTTCTTTTAATCATGAATTATAAAATGTACAAGCACTTCTTGACACTTGCACGTGAAGAAGCACAGAAAAATTAAATGAATATGGATAAAAAGTCCCTGAAGCAGGGACTTTTTTTATGATCGATGGTCAAGAAGCTGTGCCATCATCATTGCTTTTCCAACAATCTTTCCGTCATGATGGATCTCCACATCTACTTTTCCAAATTTCCGGCTCACTTCTAGCACTCTTGGAATCAGTTCGATATCACTATCGATCTGTACAGGCTTAATGTAATAAAACGTTACATTCTCAACAACGAGGTCGCCTTTTTTGATTTTTCTCAGTGCTTTTCGAGCGGTTTCGGTTACGAGAGTCATTAAGACACCGTATGAAACGGTTCCAAGATGATTTGTCATCTGTGGCGTAATCTTACAAAAGTACGTCGTTTCATTGTCTACCTTTTGCTCTTTTAACTCTGTCGTTATAAGATCATCAAAAGTAGCACCTACTTGGGGCTGCTTTTGCATCATCTGCATCGCTTTTAACACATCTTGTCTTGTTAAAATTCCGATCAGTTTATGAGAAGTTCCGATAACAGGAAGTAGTTCGATTCCTTCCCAGATCATCATATGAGCACATGCTGCAACTGATGTTTTTTCTGTAACGGTTAAAGGTGAACGAGTCATTACTTTTTCAACCTGCATGGAAACAGGAACCCCTATAATATCTTTAGAAGTGACTACACCAGTGACGCGATTACCTTGATCTACTACCGGATAACGACTATGCATGGTTTGTTGATTCAATTCGTGCCAACGCTGCACTTTATCATGTTGATATAGATAATGTGTCTCGTCGATCGGTATTAAAATATCGGATGCTAAAACGATATCTTTCTTTATCAGACGGTCATGAATCGCTTTATTAATCATTGTAGCAACAGTAAAGGTATCATAGCTCGTAGAGATAACAGGAAGTTCAAGTTCGTCAGCGAGTCGCTTCACTTCTTCCTCTGTATCAAAGCCACCTGTGACTAAAATTGCACTCCCTGCTTTTAGTCCAAGTTCGTGGGCGTTCACACGGTTACCAACGATCAATAAACTTCCAGCATCAACATAACGCATCATTGCTTCAAGCTTCATGGCTCCGATGACAAATTTGTGCAATGTTTTATGAAGACCAGCGCGCCCGCCAAGTACTTGTCCTTCAACAATATTCACGACTTCAGCAAACGTTAACTTTTCGATATTACTCTTTGCTTGTCTTTCAATACGTATCGTACCTACACGTTCGATCGTACTTACGATTCCTTGATTTTCAGCTTCTTTTATTGCTCGATAAGCTGTTCCTTCACTAACGGTCAGATCTTTTGCTATTTGCCGAACGGAGATTTTTGATCCGACATCAAGGTCCAAAATATGCTGTAGTATTTGTTCATGCTTGGTTAGCATTACATTCACCGTTCCTTCTACCTGTATCTATCTGTTTTATAACTTTGACTAATACAGATTATACAGGCATTAGAACAGAAACTCAACTTTCCATGTGTATCCTTTTTTTCATTTTTGAATCTGGTGTCACAATCTGCTTTTTGACAGCCCTTTTCTCTGCCGTATCTTTCTTAAACAAAAGGCTCACTAAAAGCATACCTGCAAAACCCATCCACGCTGCCGAAAAAAGTTGTTGCAGCAAAGGACCTTCAAACGATAGTACAGGTATGGCTACATAGAAAAGCACCATCAACATTAATACTTTTGCCATTCTTTCTTGTCTCATAAAAAACACAACCTCCCTTACTATCATCAATATGCATAGAAAGGGAGGTTAGAATCATTATACGCTTATACTTTCGCCGCTATTAAGCACTTTTCCTTTGTTTCCTAGTTTAGATGTGAACGAGGTTTCTGGGTCCTGTTCAATCACAGGAAACGTATTGTAATGGATTGGAACGGTTACCTCAGCACCAATCCACTCTGCTGCGATTAATGCATCCTCAGGTCCCATTGTAAAATTGTCACCAATAGGCAAGAAAGCAATATCTGGTTTCGCAAACTCTCCAATTAATTTCATATCTGAGAATAGAGCTGTATCTCCTGCATGGTATAGTGTTTTCCCACCTTGTGAGAATAAGATTCCTGCAGGCATTCCGGTATATACGACAGTACCATCTTCTTGCGAATAACTTGATCCATGAAAGGCTTGAGTGAATTTTACTTTTCCAAAATCAAATGTGCGGCTCCCTCCTATATGCATAGGATGTGCCTCTACCCCGAGTGTTTGTAAGTACTCTGCAAGTTCAAATGGCGCTACGACCAAGCTGTTATTTGCTTTTGCAATCTCAACCGTGTCTCCTACGTGATCATTATGACCGTGTGTTAATAGAATTACATCAGCTTTAACGTCCTTTACATCGATCTTAGCTTGTCCATTTCCGTTAATAAAAGGGTCAATCCAAATGGAATGTTGCTCTGTTTGAATTTCAAGTACAGAATGTCCGTGGTATGTCACTTTCATAATTGCATGTTCCCTCCTCAGATTAAACGCTGAAATACCTTACTAGTGTTACATACCCTATTATAGAACAGAAAAAAAGTCCGATTCCAGAGAAAAGGAATATCAGACTTTTTTATTCTTATCTATTCGTTTGATTTTAAGATGGATACAGCATCTTTATAGTCTAGTTGGTGTGATTCAGCAACTGCCTTATATGTTACAAATCCATCCAATGTATTGATACCTTTTAGTAAAGCTTCATTATCTAAACACGCTTTAACATATCCTTTGTTTGCGATCTGAAGAGCGTAAGGTACCGTTACGTTTGTCAGACCGATCGTTGAAGTTCTCGGAACTGCGCCTGGCATGTTAGCTACTGCATAATGAAGAACGCCATGCTTTTCATATGTCGGATTATCATGAGTCGTAATGCGGTCAACCGTTTCAAAGATTCCACCTTGATCAATAGCAACATCCACAATTACAGAACCGGGCTGCATGCCTTTAATCATTTCTTCGGTCACGAGTTTAGGTGCTCTTGCCCCTGGAATTAAAACAGCTCCAATAACTAATGCTGATTCTTGAACGGCAAGAGCGATATTAAGTGGATTGGATATGAGCGTATTGATCTCAACACCGAAGATATCATCAAGCTGACGAAGACGTTCTGGGTTTAAATCAATGATCGTAACATCTGCTCCAAGGCCCATCGCAATCTTAGCAGCATTCGTTCCGACCACACCGCCTCCGATAACCGTTACTTTACCCCTTCTTACTCCAGAATACCACTTAAGAGAATGCCAAGACCGCCTTTTGACTTTTCTAAAAATTGTGCACCTATTTGAGCAGCCATCCTTCCTGCTACTTCACTCATCGGTGTAAGCAGAGGTAGTGTACCGTTTGGCAATTGAACCGTCTCGTACGCAATGCCAACTACTTTATTATCTGTTAATGCTTTTGTAAGTTCTGGCTCAGGTGCAAGATGTAAATAAGTGAAGAGAATTAGACCTTCTCGGAAAAAACAGTACTCCTCAGGAAGCGGTTCTTTTACTTTCATGACCATGTCCATCGACCATGCTTGAGTAGGTGTTTCTACGATTACACCACCAGCACTTTCGTATTCTTCATCTGTAAAACCAGATCCGATTCCAGCGCCTTTTTGAATAAAAACCTCATGACCCGATGCTACAAGATTCAATACGCCTGCTGGTGTCATCGCTACACGATTTTCATTATTTTTTATCTCAGTCGGTACTCCTATTTTCATGTTGTACCCTCCCTTGTTTTACATGGAAATTTTTTCATTATTCTATAGTTAACATACCACCAAAAATTCAAAATAAAAAGTTGAATTTCATTAGAATATGAATATAGTCAAGACAGCTTTAAGGTGCCCTAAAAGGAAAAGGAACATTCTTGTTTTGGGTTTGAAGAAAAATAATGCGATTGCTCGTGATTGCAAGAGCCTTTTTAGAACAAAAAAAGGATAGCTCGTTTAGAAGAGCTACCCTAATCTTGTTTTATGAAAGACTTTCTTCTTCATCAAGTTTTGTTCTTTGCTGTCCTTGATCTACTTTATCGACGATTCCGCTTTGATAAGCTTCTGTTATCTGTTGATGAACGGTCATTTCACCTTCAGCATCATATTCAAGCTGTTGATTGGGACGTTTTTCATTCTCCATCATTCTTTCCTCCTTCACATGCAAGACTTTAACCATAGTTTTCGTCTTCGAAGGAAAGTTCATATGAGCTAATTATTGGAAACGGCCATTTTTGATTGTGCTGCATCAATCTGCTGACGAACGGCCTCAAAGCCAGTTCCACCCTCAGAATTCCGTCTTTCTACTGCTGTTTTTGGAGATAGTGCTTCGTACAGGTCATTTTCAACAAGCGGACACCATTCCTGATATTCATCCAGCGTCACATCAAGAAGGTAGCAGCCTTTTTGTATGCAGTGAAGGACCATCTGACCTACTAATTCATGTGCTTCTCGAAATGGAATTCCTTTTTTTGCTAGGTAATCTGCAAGTTCTGTAGCATTCGAAAAGTCTTGATGAACGGCTTTGTTCATCTTATCCACATGAATCTTTACTTCATTCATCATGCCTGTCATGATGCTTAAGCATCCTTTAACTGTTTTTACCGTATCAAAAACAGGTTCTTTGTCTTCCTGCATATCTTTGTTGTATGCAAGTGGCAATCCCTTCATTAAGGTAAGTAGGGAGATCAAAGAACCATATACTCTCCCACTCTTTCCTCGAATCAATTCAGCCATATCAGGGTTCTTTTTTTGCGGCATCATGGAGCTCCCTGTAGTGAAGCTATCACTGATCTCTATGAACCCGAACTCTTCTGAAGACCAAAGTATCAGTTCTTCACAAAATCGAGAAAGATGCATCATAATCATAGATGCATTGCTGCAGCATTCAATTGCAAAATCTCGATCACTTACAGCATCTAGGCTATTGAGATACTTATTTCTGAATCCTAGTTCGTTCATCGTGATGTTGCGGTCGATATCAAACGTCGTTCCCGCTAAAGCTCCAGCACCAAGAGGCATTATATCACTGCGCTTTAGACTATCTTGAAGTCTGCCTTTGTCACGATCAAGCATCCAAAAATACGCTAACAGATGATGAGCAAATGAGACAGGCTGAGCACGCTGAAGATGTGTATATCCAGGGATAATTGTCTCTACATGCTCTTCTGCAAGATTCAACAGAGATTTTTGCAATTCTTCTATATGATCAATAATCAATAACGTTTCTTCTTTAACATAAAGATGAAAATCAGTAGCCACTTGATCATTTCGGCTTCTAGCTGTGTGTAATTTGCCGCCATCCGGCCCAATTTTGTCTGTTAATAATTTTTCAAGATTCAAATGTATGTCTTCGTATTTAACTGAATACGTAAGTTCCCCTTCTTCCGCTTCAAACTGAAGAGAAAGCAGACCATTCTTAATCTTTTCATAAGCACTCTCGTCAATGATCTTACATTGGAAAAGCATCTTAGCATGAGCCAGACTTCCTTTAATATCTTGACTGGCCAATTGCTGATCAAAGGAGATTGATGCTCCAAACTCATCTACCCATTCTTCAGGCTGTTTTGAGAAACGTCCTCCCCACAACTTCTTCACACTTTCACCTCATTTTTTTGAACCATGCTGCTTACTTTTGTAGGAAGTCCCCATAAAGAGATAAATCCTTTCGCAGCTGTATGGTCAAAAGCATCGTCTGATGTATATGTTGCTAATTTTTCGTCATAAAGGGAGTAAGGTGATTTTCTTCCTTCGACGATCGCATGACCTTTAAAGAATTTAACACGTACAGTGCCTGTTACATGTTTTTGCGTTTCATCTAAAAAGGCTTTTAATGACGCGTTTAGCGGTGAGAACCATAAGCCTTCATAGATTAGTTCAGTCATCTTCTTTTCAATGATCGGTTTAAAATGAGCGACTTCTTTAACCAATGTTAGATCTTCAAGTTCCTTGTGTGCTTTAATAAGCGTTGTTGCCGCTGGACACTCGTAAACTTCACGTGATTTAATTCCTACTAATCTATTTTCAACATGGTCGATACGTCCGACACCATGCGCGCCTCCCCATTCGTTCAACTGATTAATCAGAATGTCTAGAGAAACATGCTGACCGTTTAGTGATACAGGAACACCTTGTTCAAACCCGATCTCTACGATCTGTGGTTCATCAGGCGTATCCTCAAGAGCAACAGTCATTTCATATGCTTCTTCTGGTGGTGCAGCCCAAGGATCTTCCAAGATACCACATTCATTGCTTCTTCCCCATAAATTTTGATCAATAGAGAACGGATTTTCCTTTTTAATCGGCACAGGAATATCATGATCTTTTGCATATTGAATCTCTTCTTCACGCGACCAGCTCCACTCACGAACTGGTGCAAGAACCTCAAGCTCTGGAGCAAGTGCAGCAACAGAAACTTCAAAACGAACTTGGTCGTTCCCTTTTCCTGTGCAACCATGAGCAACTGCTGTAGCTCCATATTTTTTCGCTGTTTCAACTAATTTTTTCGCGATTAACGGTCTGCTTAATGCAGAGATGAGTGGATATTTCCCTTCATACAATGCATGTGATTGTAAAGCGATTAATGCATATTCATCAGCGTATTCCTTTTGAACATCAAGTACGATCGATTCAGATGCTCCGATTGATAACGCCTTTGATTGTATAAAAGGAAGGTCTTTCCCTTCACCAACATCCAAGCATAATGCAATAACTTCGTATCCTTTATCAGCTAGCCACGGAATCGCAACAGACGTATCTAATCCTCCAGAATAAGCTAAAACTACCTTTTTCCCCATATGAAATCTCTCCTTTGTTATAGCCAAAAATGAATATTTACTTATTTTTATACATTTTTGTTTATAAAAATACCATTTATGATAGTTCATACTATAACAAAAACATTGCCGATAATGCAAGGTTATTCTTTAAAATGAATAAAAATAACATCGGACTTTTATCTACCATCCTACTCCACCCTTTTGTACAATAAGAACAGAGGTGATTTCAATTGCAGAATGACTTTGTTTGGGATGAAAGACTTGGAATCTTTGTTCCGCATTTAAATAAAGCGTGGGAAAAGTACGATACGTCCACTCAAGAAGCAATAATGTTGCATTGGGAAAAGATTAGAGGAAGAATTCCAGATCGAATCGGAGAGATCGAAGAGAAAATTAACAAGTTGCAAGACCAACTATCTATTGAAGAACGTTTTGAGGTCTCATGCGAATTGAACAACAAGATCGCGAGCCTCGCTTCTGTCATTAATGATCTTTGGTTATGGTACAGATTAAATCAGAGTATTACATCAAAAATACATGATTAAACTAGGTTCATCTTAAATATTAGGAATCCTTCACATAAAATAAAGAGGATGCATTTGCATCCTCTTTATTTGGGGCTGTTTCTTAGCAAACGGCTTTATTTATTCAGCTGTTGAACAACATGTGACAGCTCGGGTATGATTAATTTTTCCATGCCTAGTTTTACAGCTCCTGACGAACCAGGGAGTGCAAATATCGCTGTCCTATCCTTAACTCCTGCTACTGCTCTACTTAGCATCGCACCAGAACCAATATCGTCTGTATAGCTTAACATGCGAAAAAGCTCACCAAAACCAGAGATCTCTTTATCAAATAAAGGCGTCAATGCTTCAATTGTTACATCCCTAGAAGCGATCCCTGTCCCACCGTTAAAAAGGACAACATCAATATCGTCGTTCTGTATGCCGAATTCTGCAGCATCTCGTATTGATTTCATATCATCTTTTACAATTCTGTATTCAGAGATCTTATGATGATTGTTTTCTAAAAAAGTTTGTATCAATTTACCGCTTTTATCTGATTCTTCATTACGTGTATCACTAACGGTTACGATCATGCATCTAACAAATCGTGGAGCTTGAGCCTTATGTTCTTGAACACTCATGGAAGTAACTCCTGTTTCTTAATATTTTTCGTAAAGATATCTTTTTTGATAAAACTTGTGTGCAATTTCTGTAATCTTTCTCGACTGTTGATAGTTCATGATAGCACCCAGTGCCATCCCGAAGATTGGCAATCCTTGAGTTAGTTTCTTTCTGAGAAGAAGAATCGCCATCATCTTCACAGCTTGCTGTATCGGATGAGACATCCAGGACACATCTGCGATCACATCTTTTCCTGCATAAAAAATCGGATCTTCTTCCTCTCTGATCTCAACCATCAGTTCGTCCCACTTTTCCTGCTGAAAACGCTTTGGCATCGTTGCTGCATGATAAACTTTTAACGAACGCATCATTTCTGCAGGTCTTTGTATATCATATCCATAGTGCATCGCAATAGATTGCACAGAACGGATTCCTATAGCAACCATTGCAGGCAGGTCCGTTCCTAAAAAGAGCAGTCCTCCTGTTCCGGCGAGTCCTCCTTGCGAAAATGACAAGAGTCTATTTCTTGCGATCTGCTGGTCTGCCATATAAGATAATTGATCGATCGAACACTTTTTCAAATCTTCAATTTCAAAGATATCGTCTCTAAATACTCTTGCTTCAGACAACAGCCGTTGCTTCGTATCCAGTTGGAATTGTGAATTCTGAATAAGAGCATGAATATGAAACAGTGCAGAATCCACATATTCTCCGATCGTCTGTTGTACCTCTTCTGGAAGAAGGTCCATCTGTCTTGTTGCCCATTTTTCATAAGTACGTCCAAAATCTGTAGGTTCATATGTAAAAAAATCTTCTTCCCATGCATTAATTTCCTGCCAGATCTGTTCTTCACGCTCTGTTAATGCCATACATATCCTCCTTAAAACCTTTTAAATAGTGTAGTATAAATTACTCTTAAAGTAAAAAATCTGGAATGACCAAACTTACAGAAAAGGATTCCTCCATTCCATCAGTAAAGCATGGTTAGACGATTCTTCATCTTCTATATAATTCGGGATAAGCATCAGCGGAGTTCTACCACAGCGCAATAGAAACGAAATGACCGGATCATATAACTCTCCACTTATCACTTTATCAACATACTGTTGAGGAGATAGAACACCTGAATACTTAGAAAATCCCGGCATTCTTCCTCCACCTAACAATCGCTGCAATTTAAGGTGAACGACCGTTTCATACAAACCCTGCATAAGAAGCTTGCCTAAATTTAATTTTCGATAGGTTGGCCGTATACAAATATCTACAACATAAAGTGTATTCCCATTTTGATCATGATTAGTAATATTGCCATTACTCGTTATATCTTCCCACGTATGCTGCGGATGTTTCAAATCATAATGAACGAGCAAGCTTGTTATGGAGCCAGCAACAACTCCATCAATCTCTACACATAGAGCTCCATCTGAAAAGAGGGAGATATGATTATGTAACTGTTTTTCATTCCATAATAATTCTGGGGGAAACGGAGAAGGGAAGCTTTCTTTTTGAATGGTCAGGAGTTCAGCAAAATCTTTTTGTTCATAATTCCGAACGACAGCTCTTACATTTTGATTGTTCATGTAAAGATATTGTTCTTTTATGTACATATTTTAATCTCCCTCTTTTTAAAAGGTGATCGCTTTTTTGCTCATTAAATGGTTTACGCTAAACAACTCCATATTCCTCCTTTAACTTGCATATCTAAGCATAAAAAAACAGCCTTTTCCGGGGGAAAAGACTGTCTCTCTAACTACATAGCATAGCGCATTGTATCACGCGCGATCATCACTTCTTCATTTGTAGGGATTACGATAACTTTTACAGGAGAGTGAGGATAGCTGATGAATGCTTCTTTACCACGAACTTGGTTAAGAGCTGGGTCCCAATACACGCCCATGAACTCTAGCCCACGAAGTACGCGCTCACGAACAGCCGTACTGTTTTCACCGATACCTGCAGTAAAGATGATCGCGTCGATGCCAGCCATTCTTGCTGCATAAGATCCAATGTATTTATGGATACGGCTAGCAAAAACTTCTAAAGCAAGTTCAGCACGTTCATTCCCTTTTTCTGCTTCACTCTCAATATCGCGAAGGTCAGAAGAGAATCCAGAAACACCAAGCATTCCACTCTTATTGTTCAATACATTGATTACTTCTTCAGCACTTTGACCTGTCTTTTGCATGATGTAAGGAATTAGAGACGGGTCAATGTTACCAGAACGCGTTCCCATTGTAACACCTGCTAAAGGTGTGAAGCCCATAGAAGTATCTATTGATTTTCCGCCTTCGATCGCTGCAATGCTTGCACCGTTACCTAAGTGGCATGATAAAAGACGAAGTTGTTCAACCGGACGTCCAAGAAGCTCAGCAGCTCTCTCTGAAACATACTTATGACTTGTTCCATGGAATCCGTATTTACGAATACCGTAGTCTTCATAATACTCATATGGAAGGCTGTATAAGAATGATTTTTCAGGCATGGATTGGTGGAAAGCAGTATCAAAAACAGCAACTGCTGGTACGTTAGGCAGTACATTTTTGAAGGCTTTGATTCCAACAACATTTGCTGGGTTGTGTAATGGAGCAAGATAAGAAATTTCTTCAATTTCTTGTAGAATCTCATCTGTAATCAAAACAGAGTCGTTAAACTTTTCTCCACCATGCACAACACGATGACCGATTCCCTCGATCTCTTCTAGAGAAGAAATGATGTTGTGTTTTACTAATTTATCTAAAAGCATAGATACTGCTTCTGAATGATCTTGAATATCTTTAATTTCTTTAACTTTTTCACCATCAACTTCGATCGTGAAAACTGAATCATTTAATCCGATACGTTCTACAAGTCCTTTAGTCAGTACTACTTCTTCAGGCATTTGAAGCAACTGAAATTTTAAGGACGAGCTTCCGGCGTTAATTGCAATAATTTTAGCCAAAATAGCCATCTCCTTCATATTCATGAAATAAATAGGATATGAACTCCCACTTCCATCTCACTTGAAACTTAATCCTTCCTTATTTAAACATTGAGCCTTATTAATATCAAGGTTGTAAAACGCTTACACCTTATATTCATGCAATTCAGACTTGAATCCGTTTGCAATTCCATAAAAAAACAGCATAGGATAGACCCACGCTGTTATTTTTCACGTTCCCACTCTGTTTTAAACCATTCATTGATCTGTTCCATTACATTTCCTAATCCATTTTTATTTGAGAAAGATGGAAGCTGAGCCAGCATCGCTTGTTTAGGCTTTATTGCACCTTCACCATTCTTTTGAAGAATCAGGATGCTCTTTGCATGAACGGAGGATTTGAATAATGATTCAGGTAACTGAAGAAGACCTAGAACGGTTACTGTTTCCTTCATCCAGCTTTTAAACAAATCCGCTTGTTCACTTTCAAATAGGTTGTTCGGTACGATAAAGATCCCGATGCCTGATTCTTTCAAATGATTGACTCCTTGCTCGATGATTAAATGATGAGCATAAGTATGTCCTTCTTTTTCATAAACTTTAAAGGCTTTAGCGGTTTCATCATCTGGATAATAACCTACTGGCAAATCGGCTACAACTACATCAACTGGATCTGCATAAAGTGGTTTGATCACATCTTGGTGAAAAAGCTCTACTTTATGTTTTTGGATATTGGCATTGACCCATGCTAGTCGTAAAAGAGTTTCATCCACTTCTACTCCAAACGAAACACACTCTTTATCTTTCAACTGGTTCATTACTGCTGTTAGCAAGTTTCCTGAACCGACCACAGGGTCTAACAACGTAAGATTTTCGGATTTTTTCATGAATTTTTGAACGAGGTATCCAGCAAATAGTGCAACCGCATCCGGCGTCATCGCATGGTGTGGTTGAACAGCTTCTTTCATGCCTTTTAGTACAGCCAACTGAAAAGCTTTGCGGGTTTCTTCTGTACCAAATTCTGTAACGTTCACTTTTTTGTATTCATCTGTTAATACAGCTGTTAATTCTTTCGGGTATTCTTTTGGTATCTCTTGAAAGAACAGGTTTTCTCCTGATTCTACAAGAGCGTCTAAATAAGGCAGTTCAAGTTTATCCTTAATTGCCGTCGCTGTGTTGTCAAGAACAACAAACAGCTTTTCTACATCTTTAAAAGAACTCATATTTAGCTTCCTCCTAAGTTTTCACAGGAAACATTTTAGCAAATTACGTACAGCATATACAATCATTAACTTCTTTTGCTAGTAAAATGAAAAAGTCCATCGTATTTAGAACAAAAAAATCTCCGGTAGAATAAAGCTTTACCGGAGATGTCTGATTGCTTACTTCGCTGCTTTAGCTGCTTCGATCGCTGCTTCATAATTCGGGTGGCTCGTAACTTCATCTACATATTCTACATACGTAACTTTATCAGAGCTATCAATTACAAATACAGAGCGTGCAAGGAGACGAAGTTCCTCGATCGCAACACCATATGCTTTACCGAACGAAAGATCACGGTGATCAGATAGAGTTTGAACGTTTTCAATACCTGCTGCTGCACACCATCTTTTTTGTGCAAAAGGCAAGTCCACTGAAACGGTTAAGACTTTAACGTTATCAAGCTTAGATGCCTCTTCATTAAAACGACGCACTTCAGCATCACATACGCCTGTATCAACTGAAGGAACAGCAGCGATCAAACGTACACTTCCTTTTGAATCCGCAAGACTAACTTCAGACATGTCGTTTGCCAACACTTTGAAATCTGGAGCTTGGTCCCCTACTTTTACTTCATTTCCTAGTAATGTGACTGGTTTTTCTTTAAATGTTACAGCCATGATCATACTCCTCCTTTAAGGTATAAATTATGTACTTTCCCTTTCATCTTAAAGCAACCCAGAAAAAAAAGCTAACGAGATGTTAGCTTTTTTAAAACTCATGTGTTTGTGTGCTTGAAGGCCCTTGATTGTGTTTGTTCTTGTTCATGAGATGCTGTAGCTTATCTATTACACCAGGTGCTAGGTCTAAGATTCTTTCGTATAAGTGCGTACTGTTATCTAAGTGGATTGTCTTGATGCCTGTATTGCTTACTACTAGGAATGCAATCGGAGTAATGGAAACTCCTCCTCCACTTCCTCCACCAAAAGGCATCTCTTTTGATTGACTAGATGAACCATGCTGTGTAGATGAATTACGGGATTCTTCCTGTCCACCGAATTCACTCCCACCTGCTGCAAACCCAAATCCTACTTTTGATACAGTAAGGATAACACTGCCATCTGGCGTCTCTACGGGATCACCAATAATCGTATTTACATCAATCATTTCTTTTAAGTTTTCCATCGCGGTTTTCATTAAACCCTGGATCGGATGTTCACTCATTTTTTACATGCCTCCAGTCATATATTCAGAATTCTCCTTAGTCGAACGACTTACCATTCGCCAGGACTTTAAGATTTTTAACATAACGACAATAGCATGCCCGATTTTAAGTGAAATCATACAAGAAAAGCGCGTTTCACTGTGCATGCCTTGAAAAACAGGCACAACGGAAACATTAGGTGATCCTTCAAGTTTAAAAAACGTATTCAGCACTTGTATCGCTATTCCTTTGAAACTCCAAACCGTTCCTGCCGCAATAGCTGATAAAGAAGCTTCACCGAGCCCAACAGCGCTATGCCATTCTACTTTTTTTACTCTCATCTTCTTCAAAAAAGCAGCGAGTATCTTATAAAAATGGTTAATATGCTTTAGCATCTGATTAAATGATCGATATTTCTTTTTTATTTGTGAGAACGTGATCTTCTTCTTTTCTTTCTTTTGTCCGAGCGTTGATTTTTTTTCTTCTCTGATCTTAACAGAGTGATCTTGAGCATCTACCATGATTAGTGGCACATTCAGTTTATATTTTAAGAAACGGTACATCTTAAAATTCACTTGAATGTTGCTATTATCATTTCGATGAACGAAATAAATGGAGATGTGGATCGTTGAAAAACTTATCACGATTAATAATAATAGTAAGATGCCAATTATGCTTGTAACCCAAACCATACATGCTCTCCCCTTTTGTTATCTTTTCATTATGGGCAGAGGTCATTCAATCTAAACCTGATGACAGTCTGTTACAATAGTATTAGAAATTTGATTGAATGACTAAAGAACAAAATAGTGAAGAAGATAAATTTAAAGGAGGAAGGCTTTATGACTGCTCGTAATAAAATTTTCTTTTTTTACAAAAAGGAAGAACGTACTCTAGAGAAGATCGACTCATTACTTTCATTGGCCATAACAGAGGGGTTTGAAGTAGTTGAAGATGAGAAAGAAGCAAACATCATAGCTAGCATCGGTGGTGACGGCACCTTCTTACAAGCAGTCCGTAAGACTGGTTTCAGAGATGATTGTCTTTATGTAGGAGTCAGTACACTCGAGAATGAATTTTATTGCGATTTTCATATTGATGATCAAGCCGGTATGATCGAAGCAATGAAAAACGAACAAGTTGAAGTACGTAAATATCCTGCTCTATCTGTAACCATAGATGGACAAGGATCATTTTTCTGCTTAAACGAATGCTCTCTTCGTTCTTCCATTATCCGAACTCTTGAAATTGATGTCTTCATTGATGATTTATATTTTGAAACCTTCAGAGGAGATGGAATGATCATTTCGACACCTACAGGTAGTACAGCCTATAATAAGTCGGTAAACGGTGCAGTCGTTGATCCCATGCTTGCTTGCTATCAAATCAGTGAACTCGCTTCATTAAATAATAACCATTATCGTACTTTAGGTTCATCATTTATTCTAAGTGATAACCGCAAGATGACATTAAGGATCAAGCATGACAACAGCCATTATCCGATCATCGGTATGGATAATGAAGCAATGAGTATCAAACATTGTGAAACCTTAAATTTTGAACTCACGAATAAAAGAATAAAGACAGTAAAATTAAAAGACAATTCTTTTTGGCATAAAGTAAAAAGAAGCTTTTTGTAGAATATAAACATAACAAAAAAACAGCTTGCATTCTTTCTGCAAGCTGTTCTTTCTATTCATGATTCGTCGTTCTCGTCTATGTTATCATAGACGATATCACCGTCCACAATGGTAAACACAACCTTAGATTTTAAAATCTCATCTTCTGAAACTTGAAATAAATCACGGTCTAGGACAGTAAAGTCTGCGAAGTATCCTTCTTTAATGAATCCTCTAACATCCTCTTGCATGATGGCAGAAGCACTTCCGATTGTATATAAAGATATTGCCTCAAACATCGTTAATTTCTGTTCTGGAACATAACCCTCATGACTCTCTTCTGGTTTTCTTCGGGTTACAGCAACAAATATACCAAGAAGCGGATTCACCGGCTCAATAGGAGCATCAGAGCCTCCAGCACAAATTAATTCTTCATCAAGTAATCTTCTGAAAGGAAAAGCATTTGGAATTCGGTCGGTACCGAGTCGTTCGATCAACCACGGAAAGTCTGATGCTACAAATCCCGGTTGTATATCTAATATGACCGGTAGCTGTTTCATGTCAGCAATTAAATTGTCATCTACAAGTCCAACATGGATAAGTCGATCTCTGCCTTCTTTTGCTGGGTTATTTTTTATCGCTTCAATCGTTTGCTTCAATGCCTTATCACCAATCGTATGTACAGCTACATTCATATGATGATCCCTCGCTTTTTGAACAAGTTTCCCGAGATCATGATCAGCATGGATAGATACACCTGAAGTTTCAGGAGCATCGTTATAGGGCTGAGATAGCCAAGCGGTTCGCCCTCCAAAAGCTCCATCTGCAAATATTTTTAATGCGCCATACTCTACAAAAGGTAACTCATATTCTCTTTTTACATTTTTGAAGTCCTCAAATGCTTCGTGATGTACTAAAAGGTGGGCACGAAACTTAATCTCTTCTCCATCGATGACAGATTTGTAAGCACTCAAGGGTCTTTCTACATAACCATAATAGCTTAAATCTTCCGAATGTCCTCCTGTTAATCCTAAAGAAAGCAAATGCTTGATCGAGGTCTTTAAGGCTGTATTCAAATATTTCTGCGAACCTTCTGGAACCACTTTTTTTACAAGTTCTGCAGCACTATCATGTAACAACCCTGTTGCTTCTCCATCGCTATCTCTTACAATAATCCCACCTGGAGGATCGTTCGTGTCCTTTGTTATCCCTGCCATTTCTAGAGCTTTCGTGTTGGCTAAGAATGCATGACGACAAACTCTGGATAAAAGAACAGGACGCCCTCCTGAAATATCATCTAATTCTTTCCTATGGAAGATCTTGCGGTCGATGAAATTGTTCTCGTTCCAGCCTTCTCCGAGCAACCATTCATCGGATGTAAGAGTACTTGCTTTCTCTCGCAAAGCATACTCCATCTCTTCAGCAGAATTCATTTCTGAAAGATCGAGTTTTATTAATTTTTCACCGTGACCGATCAAATGCAGATGGCTGTCTACAAAACCTGGATACATAACATATCCTTTTAGATCGACTTTTTTTGTAATATGCTTGCTAAACGTTTCTGATAAGTCGTTTTCCGTGCCGGTTTTAATAATTTTTCCGTTTTCTACGTAAACAGCTTCAATATGCTCACCTTCATTAACCATCGTATAGATTTTCCCGTTAAAAAAGAGCGTCCCCAATATATTTAACCACCTTTACCAATCATCTTTTAAAAGTAGTATAACTTACAAACCAAGCAAAAAAGCAGATAAGGTATCTGCTTTTCCCCTAAAAATCATCTTGTTTTAGATGCTTCTAACTGTCGCAGCTCGATACGTCTAATCTTCCCTGAAGTTGTCTTTGGAAGATCTTCAACATATTCAATAGATCTTGGGTATTTATATGGAGCTGTAAGTTCTTTTACGTGTTCTTGCAGCTCTTTTGTTAGAGCCTCGTTACTTGCTGTTTGAA
This sequence comes from Fictibacillus halophilus, assembly GCF_016401385.1. NCBI lineage: Bacteria > Bacillati > Bacillota > Bacilli > Caryophanales > Fictibacillaceae > Fictibacillus > Fictibacillus halophilus. The sequence goes on from NZ_JAEACF010000001.1 coordinate 2,287,646, forward strand.
CTCGTAAAACAACAAATGCTTTAACAATATGACCGCGTATTTCATCTGGACTTGCCACTACCGCACATTCTTTTACTGCAGGGTGCTTTACAAGTGCATCTTCTACTTCAAAAGGACCTATCGTATAGCCTGAGGAGATGATGATATCGTCACCTCTCCCTTCAAACCAAAAATAACCTTCATCATCTTTCTTTGCTTTATCACCTGTCACATAATAGTCACCACGGAAGGCCATCATCGTTCGATCTCGATCTTTGTAATATTCTTTAAATAAAGCAGGGCAATTTTTATGAACGGCTATATCCCCAACCTCTCCAGCAGAAACTGGTTGTCCATTCTCATCAATAACGTCAACATCATTTCCAGGAGTTGGCTTACCCATTGAACCTGGCTTGATCTCCATACCCTCCATCGTCCCGACTAATAGCGTATTCTCTGTTTGGCCATATCCATCACGGACTTTTATGTGGAAGTATTTTTCAAACGTATCGATCACTTCTCGGTTCAATGGTTCACCTGCCGATACCGCACTCCTTAAATGTGGTAACTTGTATTGATCTAAATTGTCTACTTTTGCCATTAAACGATACTCTGTTGGTGTACAACATAAGACCGAGATCTGTTGGTCTTGCAGAAGTGTTAAATATTTTTTCGGATCGAACTTACCCTGATAGACAAAACCGGTAGAACCAGTACCTAATGTAGATAGGAAAGGACTCCATATCCACTTTTGCCAACCTGGCCCCGCAGTTGCCCAAACTTTGTCATCCTCTGAAATGTTTAGCCAGCTTTTAGCAGCGGTACGAATATGAGCATATGCCCATCCGTGCGTATGAACGACACCTTTAGGCTGACCTGTTGTACCAGATGTGTAGGATAAAAAAGCCATATCATCCTTTGCCGTTTCAGGTGCTTTATAGGAAACGCTTACATTATTCGTGATCGCTTGTAAGCTTAGCCAGTTTTCTGTTTCCCCGTTCGCACTAATTTTATATGTAAGAGTGGGTAGGTGATCTTTGATCTCATTAACTTGTTCTGTAAAACGGTAATCAGCAATGATTGCTTTAGCTTCACTATGCTGGACACGGTAGCTCAGGTCCTTTGCTCGCAGCATTTCAGAACAAGGAATAACAGAAATTCCTGCTTTCAAACAAGCGATATACACAGCATACGTTTCGATCAGTCGTGGCATGATGATAAGAACTCGATCACCTTTAGCAAGTCCTAGTTCTTCTAACGAATTAGCAATTTGATTCGCTCTGTCTAGGAGCATCTTATATGTAATCTCCTCAGTAACGCCTTGTTCATCCATCCAGATTAAAGCTTTTTTATCTGGATTTAAAGCGTACTTTTCCATTTCTTCTGTTAAATTATAGATGTTTGGAGCAATCAAATTCATATTCTTCACCCTTTCAATTCGTGTTGATCATAATCATTATAATATATTTTTGAAAATTTTTAAAATTTAGTCATAAAACAACAAAAATAAAAGGAGCGGGGACAACCCGCTCCGTTAGCCATTTACTATTTATTTAGAGTATCCACCTAGAGCTTGAGCTACTAGACGCTTAGTGATTTCTCCACCTACAGATCCGTTTGCGCGAGCAGTTGAATCTGGTCCAAGGTTTACACCGAATTCAGAAGCGATTTCATACTTCATTTGGTCTACAGCTTGTTGTGCACCTGGTACTACTAATTGGTTTTGGTTTGCCATGTTGTTTCACCTCCTTTGTACTAATAAGATGCGTCTAAATGGCTGATTCAATTCTTGGAAATTGTTGTGTGTGTTGCCATTTTGGATATTAGTTAAGAAAAAGGCTATTAAAAGCAGTCGATTTCGGTTCCCGATCGCTCGCTTCGACAACCTTGCGCTCCAATCAACTTGTAAAGGAGAGACAATTCAAATGCAAAAGCTACAGCTCCTAGAAAAGAAAAACGAAAAAAAGCCTACACAATGTGCAGACTTTTTCACCTGGGTCTTACCTTGTTAATTTTTTGAACTGAAGCGTGCCTGAATCACCGCCGCTAGTTAAACATTGTAGGCTAAATGAATTTTTTATCACCGGGTTACTTTCTGGTCATTTCTTTTCTCTTCATTGACTAGTTGATTGGAGTGGAAGGTGCGAGACTCCTGCGGGACAGGTGGGCAGGTGAGACACTTAAAAGTGAAACGTCCGAATGTGGCTCACCGCCTGCCCCGCGGAAAGGGAGCACCTATAACAGAGATCAACTACTTTCAAGATACCTTAAAGCAAATCATCAAACGTTTCGTCCGTTGATTTCCCTTCTTCAAGTATCAGCGTTTCAACGTCATTAACCGCTTCTTCAATCAACTCTTCAAGATTTTCAATATTTTTCTCAAAACGAATCGCTTTCTCACGCTTCGGCTTAGTCTTTGGTGCAGATGGCAAGAAAATCGTACAGCAATCTTCATAAGGTCGGATCGAAATATCATATGTTCCGATTCTATGCGATATATTCATGATTTCAAGCTTATCCATCGTAATAACCGGACGAAGAATCGGCATGTTTGTTACTTCATTGATCGCATACATGCTATGCATCGTTTGACTTGCAACTTGACCGAGGTTCTCTCCGTTTGCGATAGCCATCGCGTTATTATTTTCCGCTAATCGTTCAGTGATTCTTAGCATGACTCTTCTCATGATCGTCATGCTATAGCTTGACGGAATCTTATCTTTGATCGTTTGTTGGATTTTTGTAAAAGGAACAACATGAAGCTTGATCTTGCCTCCGCTATAGCGAGTTAGTTCTTGTGTCAGATCAACCACTTTTTGCTTTGCTCGTTCACTTGTGAAAGGCGGACTATGGAAATGAACACCTTCAATACGAACTCCACGCTTCATCGTTAAGTATCCCGCTACTGGACTGTCGATACCACCTGAAAGCATAAGCATCGCTTTACCGCCAACACCAATCGGCAGACCGCCAGCTCCCTCAAACGACTTTGAGCTGATGTAAGTTCCTGTATCTTTTACTTCAACTTTTACATTTACATCTGGATTATGAACATCAACGGTGAAACCTTCCGTGTTTCTTAAAAGGTATCCTCCAACTTCTTGGTTAAGTTGCATGGAATTAACAGGGAAAGATTTTAAAGAGCGTTTACCTGTAACTTTAAACGTCTTCTTTCCTTCCATTGCTTCATTAAGAGCGATTAATGCTGCTTTCTGAATCGCTTCTAAGTCATTTTCAGATCTTACAGCTAAACTGATCGAGTGGATTCCGAAAATATCCTGAAGTGATTTAACGATAGGCTCATAAGGTTGTCCATTTAATTCAATAACAATGCGGTCAAAATGTTTTGCCATATTCAAATCCTGAAACGGACGCATTTTTCTTTTTACTGTTTCAAAAAGCTGTGTTTCGAAATGCCTTCTGTTTTTTCCTTTTAAAGATAGTTCACCATAACGCACGACTAAATGATCATAAATCATCTTCATTACCTCATTACCTTCTTAATATTTATTAGTTCTTCTTTTAATATCTTTAAAGATAGTTCTGCTTCTTTTAATGTGTTTCCATAGGAGGTACTCAAACGAATAGCTGTTGAAGCACGATTTTCTCCTAAACCCATCTCTAGTAGGATACGGCTTGCTCCACCTTGTTTTGATGAACAAGCAGATCGAGTAGATACATACACATCTCTCTTATCAAGGGAATGGATAAGTACTTCTGGTTTAATACCCTTCACTGAAAAATTAATGATGTGAGGAGCTGAATACTCAACAGATGTATTTATGTCTATTCCATCTATGGTACGTAACTCTTCTAATATGAACTGCTTAATCTCAGACAAATTTTCTTTCTTTTCCTTCATCTCTTGAAGAATTAACCTCAACGCTTTTGCCATAGCTACAATACCTGCAACATTTTCAGTCCCAGCTCTTTTCTTTAATTCTTGTTCTCCACCAGTGAATAAAGAAGAGATACTCACACCGTTCTTCACGAATAGAATTCCATTTCCTTTTAGACCGTGAATTTTATGTGCAGATATGGTGCATAGATCGATCCCCCACTCCTTTAGTGGCAGGTCAACCTTACCGACGCCTTGAACATTGTCGACATGGAAAAAAATCTTCGGATGCTCTTTCAAGACCTTACCTATCTCTTGAATAGGTTGAATCGTTCCCGTTTCATTATTGACATGAAGTAGGGAAACAAGAATCGTATCCGGTCGTATCGAACGCTCAAGATCTTCTAATGAAATCAACCCGTCGTGATTCACAGGGAGATACGTTACTTCGAAACCTTGTGATTCAAGATATTGAAAAGATTCATGACTCGATGCATGCTCAACAGAAGATGTTATAAGGTGCTTACCTCGATTTTGATGTTGAAAAGCAATCCCTTTGATCGCAATATTGTTGCCTTCTGTACCCCCAGAAGTGAAAACGACTTCTGTTGGCGCAACCTCCAGTAACTGAGCAATTGACTTTCTAGCCTGACCAAGCAATTTCTCAGCTTCGCCTCCTTTCGAATGAAGAGAGGAAGGATTGGCAAAATACTTTTCTGACACCGTAACGAATGTATCAAGCACTTCCTTATATGGCTTTGTTGTTGCACTATTATCCAAATAAATCATTGTTGAATCCTCCAATTATACAATCCAAAGCGTTCTAAAACACACATTTCATTATCATACCATAATTTAGCTATCGTGCACATCTCCACTTATACCCTAGTTTTTGTTAACTACTTAAAAGACATTTCTTTTAAACAGCAAAAAAACTGTAGGAATTGAATCCTGACAGTTTTTAAACATGTGATTTTAAATTGATTTCCATCTCTTTAAGGATACCAGGTCTAACACTTTCTATCGCAGAAGCTGCAATCTCAAGAGCATCTTCATACTGATAATTTCGAAAAGCGATCTCTGCTTCAATCAGTCGAACGGATACAGATTGATAAGAACTTCTGAACCTATTTCCGTACTGTATGAGCTTCTCAGCTAAGAAAGCATTCTCAATCATCTTAGACGTTTCTTCGTAGCCTTCGTTTACCGCTTCATGTGCTTTGTTTAGTACATAAGATACATCTGACATTTCGAGAGGTTTCTCATCCAGCTTTTTAGAAACTTCGATGATATATTCCTCTGCCTTTCCGATGGTGATCAAGTAGTGTTCAGGCAATCCAGGAAGGTTGCTCTTTTGTACCATCCTTCTCGCTTCAAGAAGTTTCTTTCTTAATTCTCTTAAGCTTTGTTTCGTTTCAAGCTCATCTTTTCTTAAGTTATGAAGCATTTCTTCGTATACTTTCTGAGAACGTTGCAGTTCTTCCATCTGCTTTTGCATCTCTTCCATCATCTCGCGAATAACAGAATAAGATTCTCTTTTTTCGTCTATTGAATCTTCGATAATCAAGAAACGACTTTGTAACTTATGAAACAGTTTTTCAATCTTCTTTTGCATCTCTGCTTCATTCTGTTCGATCAAGTAAGTAGAAGAAACGATTTGGGTCTCTTGCTTTAAATTCTCAATTCTATCATGTAAATCTTGAATCGTTGAGAAAAAGACTTCTCTTTCACTAATTACAAACTGCTTAGAATGCACTTCGTTCTCGAGCATTTCATAAAGTTGATCCATCTTCTGAACCGTTTCATCCATATCTTTTTGAGCACTTTCAAGCTCTAGTTCAAGCACTTTGTTCAGCGCTTGTTCATTAAGATGTTTTAAAGAACTGATTTCTTTTTCTATACCAATATGATGAAGAACATAACCTTGCTGTTCCATCTCTGTAAATCCTGCACTTAATTCTTTTAGAGAATTTGGTATATCAGATTGTAGGATCACAAGAAGTTCAGGAACACCCTGCATCTTCGTTTTACAATCAGAAATTCGGTTTAAACTCTCTACAAGTCTTTGTCTAGCTTCTAGATGGCTTCCTTGTACAGTTAGTGATTCAAATGTTTCAAACAAAGCTTTTATCTCGTCGAGTTCTTTATCAAATATTGGTGCTGTCTGGCCTAATGCACGGATATGTGTTAAGTAGTACTTCTTTGTTTCCTGAAGCTTGTCTTTCGCTTCAACAATTTCTTCCCGATTCAGTTCCTCACTCGTAACTAACTCATTGATCTCAGAAGTAATCTCTTTAATCCTCATATCGATTTTTTCTAATGACTGACTAACACCTGCTAAAATAGATTTAGCTTTTTTAAAACGGTACTTATCTGTATATTCCTCAGCATCAAATAAGTCTTCTTCTAAATTAGGAAGTTGAGTCGTTACCATCTCATCCCATTCTTGACGCCACATTTCAAATTTTTCTTCCGTTTCACCAATCATCGCCATACCCTTAACTTTTGAAATTTCTTCTGTTAATGGGCGATTCATAATTTGCATCTTCCATGCTTCAAGTCGGTCAATTTCTTTATACACTCTTCGGCGTGACATGGCACCGTACAGGATCAATGCTAGGAATGTAACGATGGCAATGACTATGTATATCATCAGAGGCACCCTTTCTATCTGTTCAAATTTCTATATTGCATATATTATGTATTCGTATGTTTATATCGCTTTAGCGATCTTATTTAGTTTTTATTCTATAAAATTGCAGTTTAATGCTTTTATGATAACATGTAAACAAACATTTGACGCAAAAAAATTGCATAATCTGATAAATTTTTTCCAATTTAATGAAGATTTTGTCGAAAGGAGAGTAAGAAAGATGTACTATGATGGACATGTCCATACACCTTATTGTCCCCATGGGTCGACAGACACGTTTGAAATGTATATCGAAAGAGCTATCTCTTTAGGCATGAAAGGGATTACCTTTACAGAACATGCCCCGCTTCCTCATACATTTATCGATCCTGCTCCTACGAAAGACAGCAGCATGACTTACGAACAATTAGGAAAATACTTTGACACTTTGAGGGAAGTAAAGAAGTTTTATAGAAGTAATATTGAGATCTTTACAGGTTTAGAAATCGATTTTATTGATAGCTATGAAGCGGAGACGAATACGTTTCTTAAAGAAGTTTGGCCAGAGCTCGATGATGCCATTCTCTCTGTTCATTTTCTAAAGGTTAAAAATACGTACTATTGCATGGATTATGACGAGAACGTATTTAGAGATTTGATCGAACAATCTGGTAGTCTCTCTGCTGTCTACTCCCTATATTTTCAAACCGTAAAAAAATCAATCAGTCATTCATTTGGAGAGCATCAGCCAAGAAGGGTTGGTCATATCACATTAGCAAAGAAATTTCAGACGCTTTTCCCTCCAGATTTTAGTTATGAAAAGGAAGTAGATGAAATTTTAACAATCATGTCTGAACGTAACATGTATCTGGATTATAACGGAGCAGGTGCTGTTAAACCTTATTGTTTGGAACCTTATCCCCCTAACTGGATCATAAAAGAAGCACAAAAAAGAAAAATCCCTCTTGTCTATGGGTCTGATGCCCACAGCGCTAAGGGACTCGGTCAAGGATTAGATCAATTAGTATCAACAGCAGCATTAACTTCCCCACTTCTCCTGAATAGAGCCAAATAATGGCTTTTGAACGGCAGACAGGAGGGGATTTTTTCTTTCAGGAAGACAAACACATTTATCAAACCAGTTCATCATCCACTTTTTATAAGGTTGGATGAACGTCTCTGTTTCCGCGCTTATCTGATATACTTCAGCTAAATAAAGAGGATGCAAAAATGGAAGCATCATCATATCCTTGAACTGAATGGTTAAAAAGTCTACAGGCTGCCTTCTGAACTCTTTTTTCTTCATCCCTTTTTCAAACAGAGTTTGCAAAAAGTACTTTTCCTTAACCAAGTAAGTAGACATGAGTTCACGGACCAATGTTGAATCAAGCGTCATCTCACGATAGACAAAGCGAGCGAGAGGAAGGTTTCGCTGTTGATAGATCAATAAAGCTTCTACTACTTCAATGAAACTCCCTTTAACCGTTGGAGAGCTCGATGTATGATAGATGATTTCAATCCTTCTAATATAACCTTCAAAAAATGAAGTGATCAACTCTTCTAGAAGTCCTTTCTTTCCTCCAAAATGGTACGAGATTAAAGCGATGTTCACACCAGCTTTTTTTGCTATCTGTCTAACGGTCGTTGCTTTAAATCCTTGGCTTGTAAAAAGAGAAATCGCTGCCTCTGCTATTTTCAGTTTCGTTTCCATTGGATCTGTCTTCATTTTCTTCCACCGTCCTTCCCTCTTGTATAAAATTCTTGGGTGAGAGACATAAACCTTTAATAATCGCTCGACAAATAAGGGCTTTTGGGTGTATAGTTCAACATTATTTGATAGGATAGAGTAAACAATTTATCAGGTTTGGAGGAATCTTGATGTTTTCCGTTCAGCAATATAGCACAGATAGAAATGAAGCGTATTCTCTTCTAATAAAACAACTTTCTGCATTATTAGAAGGTGAAACTAATGCGACTGCAAACCTTGCAAACGCTTCTGCTTTATTGAATCAATTTTTAGACAGAGTTAACTGGGTTGGGTTTTATACACTTGAAGAAGAGTCCAATCAATTAGTTCTTGGACCCTTTCAAGGGCTTCCAGCTTGTGTAAGAATACCTCTTGGAAGAGGAGTATGCGGAACTTCCGCTCAAACCTTAGAAACGTTAGTTGTAAAAGATGTTCATGAGTTCCCTGGGCATATCGCCTGTGATGCCGCTTCTCAATCGGAGATCGTTCTTCCGTTAGTGAAAGACGGAAAGCTGCTAGGAGTTCTAGATATTGATAGTCCTGAAAAAGCAAGATTTGATGAGATCGATCAAGAGAACTTAGAAAAATTCTGTGAGGTTTTACTTCGATATCTCTAGTTTCTCATACCTATTAAAGAAGCCCTGCGCTGTCATCAGCGCAGGGCTTTTATATTTTACAGTGAATTTAAACTTTGTTTGATGTCCTCCCAAATATCTTCCCATGCTTCTAAACCGACCGATAAGCGTAGAAGCTGATTACTGATACCCATCTGAATTCGATTCTCCTCAGGTACGACAGCATGTGTCATTGTAGCAGGATGTTGGATGAGTGTTTCAGCATCACCAAGACTAACGGCGATTTTAATGAGTTTTAAATGGTTCATAAACTTTTGAGCGACGGCTTTATCTCCTTTAATTTCAAAGCTTATGAGGCCCCCTGCGTTCAACATCTGTTTATTCGCAAGCTCAAATTGCGGGAAATCAGGATCACCCGGATACAGAACTCGATTTACGCTAGGATGTTTCTTTAACAAGTCTGCAAGCTTTTTTGCATTCTCACAATGACGGTCCATACGAACAGGGAGTGTCTTGATTCCTCTCAAAAGTAGCCAAGCATCGAAAGGAGACATGACTCCACCAATATCCTTTTGAGTGGTCATAGCAAGGTGACTCATCATTTCTTGTTTGCCTACCGCTAAACCTCCGATTACATCCCCATGACCACATAAATACTTCGTGGCGCTGTGCAGAACAATATCACAGCCTAGTTCAAGTGGACGCTGAAGATAAGGTGATGAAAATGTATTATCGACTACAACTGGAATATTAAATTCTTTTGCGATTCTTGCTACCATACTTAGATCAACAAGTTTCATGGTAGGATTTATCGGAGACTCTATATAGATGACCGTAGTATGATCGTTAATCGCTGAGCGTATCGATTCCTCATCGTTCATCGGATGAAAATTATGTGTTATGTGATACTTTTCTTCCATAAGCTGAAGCAGACCATAGGTACACCCATACACTCCTTCTGAACAGAGAATATGATCTCCAGTTTTCGTTAACCCGAGCAGAATAGCAGACACTGCGGCCATGCCAGAACCAAACGCTAAACCTTTTTCCCCTTTTTCCATCGCTGCAATTCGCTCTTCTAACATCGCAACGGTAGGATTGCTGAGTCTAGAATATATATATCCTTCCTGTTCTCCTGCAAATCGTGCTGCACCCGTTTCGGCGCTGTCAAAGACAAATGTTGAAGTCTGAAAGATAGGAGGAGCAAGACTTCCGTTATGTTGTTCGGCATGATATCCCTTGTGAATCACTTCTGTTTCAAAGCGTTTTGTATCCATTTTTACTTCTCCTTTTAGGGCAATATAAAATGTAAGCGCTTTCTTATTTCTATCATATAGGACTTTTTGTCTTTTTACAATTTGTCCCTAAAAATGTTTTATGTATTTGTGATATAGTTGACACAGTATAAGAAAAAAGCTTATACTATTCTTTGTGTAAAATAAGCGGCACTGTGTCCATCATTTGTTTTTATTTTGTACCCAGGTTTTCAATAATCCGGGAACATCGCGTAGCTTCATAGGCTGCTGAAGTGAGGATGTTTTTCATACAAAATATGCTCTTGAAAAGGCCATAGTCACTGTTGTTGTTTTAACACAAACAAACATGTGAAGGAGGAGTCTATAATGGCTCGATATACAGGTTCAACATGGAAAGTTTCTCGTCGTCTTGGAATTTCTCTAAGCGGAACTGGGAAAGAACTTTCTAAGCGTCCATACGCACCAGGACAACATGGTCCAACTCAACGTAAAAAAATCTCTGAATACGGTTTACAATTACAAGAGAAGCAAAAGCTTCGCTACATGTACGGTGTAAACGAGCGTCAATTCCGCCGCATTTTTGATGATGCTGGTAAAATGACTGGTATCCACGGTGAAAACTTCATGATTCTTTTAGAATCTCGTTTAGACAACGTAGTTTACCGTCTTGGTCTTGCTCGTACGCGTCGTGCAGCTCGTCAATTAGTAAACCACGGTCACATCACAGTAAACGGAAAGCGTGTTGATATCGCTTCTTACCGTCTATCTGCTGGCGATGTAATCGCTGTTCGTGAAAAATCTCGCAACTCATCTGCTATTAAAGAAGCAATCGAAGTTAACAACTTCGTACCTGATTTCTTAACATTTGATGAAAACAAATTGGAAGGTACTTTCACTCGCTTACCAGAGCGTTCTGAGCTTCCAGCTGAGATCACAGAACAACTTATCGTTGAATTCTACTCTCGTTAATAAGAGTAAAGAAACCCCTAACACCTTTTCTAAAGGCATTAGGGGTTTTTCTTATTCTATAAAAGTTCCTTAAACTTACTTGCCTGTGACTCTAATTGCCGTGCAGACGTCTCAATACCTAAGAACTCTTGCATTGCTTGTTCGATCAATTGCTTGTTATTCGTTATTCCTTCTTGTGATCGGTGAGTCACATCATTGATCTTGTTTATCTCACCTGTGATTCCTGAAATATGTGCATTCACTTCTTGAATAGAGTCTTGCACGCGATTAGCGAGTTTTCTAACTTCAACCGCTACAACATTAAATCCTCTTCCGTGATCACCAGCTCGTGCAGCTTCTATCGCTGCGTTTAAAGCTAACAGATTGGTTTGTGCTGCAATCTCACGAATCGTCTTAACGATATCCTCAATAGAACTAGCTTGTTTTTTTAGAGATTCTAAAAGCAATAAATTTTGTTGGGATTCCGATACTAACTTTTCGGTCGATAAAGAGATCTCATTGCTTTTTTTTAATCCTTCTTCCGCGCGTGTAAGCAACTCTAGGGACATTTGTTGAAGATCAGAAGCAACCGTGATCGTATTATTTTCTCTATTCGTAATATCTGTTGCGATCTTAACCACAGCTGTGACTCTATGATTTTCGTCCAGAACAGGTGTATACGTAGCTTCTAGCCAGATGAGACGTTTTGATTTCGTTACACGTTGTATCTTTTCTTGAAATGTTTTTCCATCTCTTAGGCTTTTCCAAAACCGATCATACTCACCGCTTCGCAAGAACTCTTCTGTACAAAATTGCTTATGTACCAATAATGGCATCTCATCAACATGGTATTCCATCGTTTTCGCAAAATTTTCATTTGCCCATAGTACTTTTCCATGAGGGTCAAATTCAATCATGGCTACTGATCGATCGATTGCAGCAAGTACTGCACTTTCATTTAAGACTTGCGAGCTCTTTGTAGAGCTGTTAATGCTTAATGTTATCATTGTTGCATCCCCATCTTATAGTATTTATTTCTAATATTATACTACTAAGGAACTAATTACTAACTAAATGTTCTATAGATATAACAAAAAATCCACACAGCAAGCTGCATGGATTTTGGTTTATTTATGAATGTTTAACAAGTATGGATCAGTCTACTTCTTTCCCCATACTTTCTTGTAAAATGTAGAACCATTGCTCACGAGTTAGTGGTAAGTTTGCTGCATTTACAGCGGCTTCTATACGATTCATCTTTCCGCTGCCGACAATCGGCATGATCTGTGATGGATGCTTCAACAGCCAAGCATAAGCTACTTCATCAATGGAAGAGGCTTCTGTTTCACGAGCAACTTTTTCTAAAGCCTTTTTTACTCGTACCGATTTTTCATCGTTTCCTTTAAATAATCTTCCCCCAGCAAGCGGAGACCAAGCCATCGGTCTAACCTTCTCTTTTTGGAGGTGATTGATCGTACCATCAAAGAATGGCTGTTCATGAAGAACGGACAACTCGATCTGATTCGTAACAAGTGGACCATTGTACTCATTTTGAAGCATTTCCATTTGTTTAGGTGTGAAGTTAGAAACACCAAAATGTCTAACTTTCCCCTCTTTTCTTAAGATGTGAAACGCTTCTGCTGTTTCAGCTGGGTCCATAAACGGATCTGGTCGGTGAATCAATAATACATCTACATATTCTGTGTTCATTTTTTTCAATGAATTTTCTGCAGATGCGATGATATGTTCTTTGCTCGTATCATAGGATTTAATCGTATGATGTGGACGATTCTCTGAGATGAGTTTAATACCACATTTAGTCACGATTTGAATGTCTTCTCGTAAAGATGGTTTTAGAGCTAGTGCCTGTCCAAAGAGTTCTTCACACATGTAGTTACCGTAAATATCGGCATGATCAAACGTAGTAATTCCTGCTTCAATGCATCTTTCCATAAGTGAAAGAAGCTCTTCAGGAGAGAGATCCCATTCTGCTAAACGCCAGTGACCGTGAACGATCTGTGAAAATTGAAGGTCTTCTGCTAATTGAATTTTCTTCATAACAAACACATCCTTTTGATAAAGTTTGATAGGAACCCTGTTACTACTGGGTTCCTACTCTTTTTTTCGTATCTAGCTTTTAATATCTGATCAACGTGTACTTTTTCTTTCCGCGTCGGATAATGACAAACTTGTTTTCGATACGATCGTTCTCACCAATCATATAACCTGTATCTTGTACCCTCTCGCCGTTGATTGATACGGCTCCATTTGTTACATCTTCTCTTGCTTGTCGTTTAGATGGAGAAATTTTCGCATCAACAAGAAGGTCTACAATGTTTACGTCTTCCATATTTGATGCCATAAATGAAGGGACATCCTTGAATCCTTGTTCGATCTCAGCAGCCGTTAAGTCAGAAAGATTTCCACTGAAAAGTGCTTCAGTGATCTTTACTGCTTGTTTGTATGCTGCTTCACCGTGAACTAGAGTTGTTACTTCTCGCCCTAACGCTTTTTGCGCTTCACGCTTTTCTGGTGCTTCAGCTAATGATTTTTCAAGAATTTCAATTTCTTCTTTTGATAAGAACGTGAAATATTTGAGCCAGTTGATTACATCCGCATCCGCTGCGTTTACCCAGAACTGGTAGAACTCATATGGAGTCGTTTTCTCTGCATCTAACCAGATCGTTCCGGATGCTGTTTTACCAAACTTCGTTCCATCCGCTTTTGTGATGAGCGGAATCGTTAGTCCAAATGCTTTTTCTTCCTCACCAGAACGGCGAATCAATTCCATACCAGCCGTAATATTCCCCCACTGGTCACTCCCGCCTATTTGAAGTTTTACGTTTTCTTTTTGGAAGAGATTAAGGAAATCGTACGATTGTAAGATCATGTATGAGAACTCGGTAAAAGAGATCCCCGCTTCTAATCGTGAGTCAACAGAATCTTTGGCAAGCATGTAGTTAACCGAGAAATTCTTTCCAACGTCACGTAGAAACTCAATCATCGTAAGTTGACTCAACCACTCATAGTTGTTCACTGTTTTAGCAGGATTAGTTTCTCTATCAAAATCAAGTAGTCTTGAAAGCTGATTTTTAATCTTGTCTGTCCATTGAACAACAATCTCAGCTTCATTCAATGTTCGTTCTGTCTGTCTACCACTTGGATCCCCGATCAATCCTGTTCCACCGCCAACTAGCGCAAACGGCTGATGTCCAGCTTCTTGAAAACGTTTGAGTGTAAGAATCGGCAACAGATTTCCAATGTGCAGACTGTCTGCCGTTGGATCAAACCCGCAATAAAGCTTTACGATTCCTTTTTCAAGTTCTTTTTGCAATCCCTCTTGATCAGTAACTTGATTAAGAAGGCCTCTAAATTCTAAATCTTGCAGAATATTCATTCCTATCTTTCCTTTCGTTGTTTGATGATGTTTAATGGCAATAAAAAAGTCCCTCTCCAGTTGGAAAGGGACGTGATGACAATCTCGCGGTACCACCCTAATTAAAAGCCAAAGAAAAGGCTTTTCACTTCATTTCGTAACGGTTTAATCCGTTCTCTGCTACTAACCGTTCACAGAGACAGCTCCAGGAGGTAATTCACAAAATGCCTTTGCACTGGTTCGCATCAACCACCAGCTTTCTGAAACAGGGAGACACCTGCTACTCATTCCTATCTTCGCTTTCAACATATATTAATCTTCATTTATTTTTACCACATGTATGAATTTCATGTCAATCTTCATCTTCAAAAACGGTGTTCTATCATAAATCGACCTTATGTTATAATACACGAGGGGGAGGGATTACCAAATGATGTCTCATTTTGATGAACTGAAGCAAAAATGGGAGAAGTTTGTCCACTTTTTGAAAGAAAAAGGAATTATTCGAACAGCACGAATTACATATAACGTTACATGGAACATGTTCTTGATCGTAACTGTACTACTTATCCTCGGAGGAGTTTTCGCAGCAGGTGTAGGAGCTGGTTTCTTTGCTTCACTCGTAAAAGACGAACCTGTACGAGCACACACTTCTATGAAAGAAGATATTTATAATTATGAAGAAACGAGTACCGCTTATTTCGCAAACAAAACGTATCTAGGAAAGCTACAATCTGATCTAGATAGACAAGAGATCAGTTTAAAAGAAGTTTCTCCTTATGTGTTAAAAGCCGTTATATCAACAGAGGATCAATATTTTTATGAACATGAAGGTGTAGTGCCGAAAGCGATATTTCGCGCCATGTTCCAAGAGTTTTCTGGTGCATCTGTTGTTACAGGTGGTAGTACGCTAACTCAACAGCTTATTAAAAATCAAATTCTAACGAATGAAGTATCTTTTGATAGAAAAGCGAAAGAAATTTTACTGGCGATGAGACTTGAAAAAGTACTCAAAAAAGATGAAATCTTAGAAGCTTATTTAAATATTGTTCCTTATGGAAGAAATTCATCAGGTAGAAATGTAGCCGGAATACAAGCTGCTGCAGAAGGTGTTTTTGGAGTTCCTGCATCCAAGCTAAATCTAGCTCAATCCGCTTACCTATCTGGCCTTCCAAAGAATCCTTTCGTTTATACCCCTTTTAACAAAGGTGGCGAGCAAAAGGAAGACATGACGGCAGGAATAAAACGTATGCAAACTGTTCTCAGCCGCATGTTATCTGCCGGGTCCATTACACAAGCTGAATACGATGAAGCTATGAAATATGATATTAAGAAGAATTTAACTACTAAAAAGCAATCTTCATTTGAAAGATATCCATACTTAACAGTTGAAATTCAAAGACGAACAGTAGAGTTACTTACAAAGCTGAACGCTGAAAAAGATGGAAAGAAACTAAGTGACTTAAGTGCTGAGGAACTAAAAGAGTATGAGGATAATGCACGTACTCAAGTTAGACAAAAAGGAATCAAAATTTTCACAACCATCGATCAAAAAATATACGATGATATGCAACAGGTAGTAAAAAATGATAATTTATTCGGTCCTGCCAATCAATACGTGTATAACAGTAGAGGACAAAGAATCAAACTCGATAAGCCTGAACCTGAAGAAGTCGGTGCAACGCTGATAGAAAATAAGACAGGAAAGATTATCAGTTTTGTTGGTGGACGTGATTTTAACCGCGAACAAACCAACCATGCGATGAGAGCGCCTCGTCAAAACGGATCAACAATGAAACCCTTACTTGCTTATTCCTACGCATTGGAAACAGGTAAAGTTCAACCAGGCTCAATCGTTCCTGATACACCGATCGCATTAGGAACATGGAAGCCAAATAACTATGATATGGATTTTGATGGTCTTGTTTCAGTTCGACATTCTTTGAAAAAATCTAGAAACATACCAGCTATTAAATCTTATCAGCGTGTCGATCATATGAAGGCTACCGAGAAATTGATGCAAATGGGTGTAACGAGCCTTACGAAAGGTGATCGTACACAACCATCTATGGCTCTAGGAGCATTGGGAGTCGGAATTACTGTTGAAGAAAACGTCAATGCTTTCTCTACCTTCGCAAACGGAGGAAACTTTGTTGATGCCTATATGATTGAACGCATTGAGTCTAATGATGGTGAAGTCATCTACCAACATAAGAGTGAAGCGAAACCCGTCTACAGTCCTCAAACGTCATATCTATTAATTGATATGATGAGAGATGTTTTGTCTTCTGGAACGGCTTCAGGTGTTCCACGTAAACTAGCTTTCCAATCGGATTGGGCTGGTAAGACAGGTACAACAAATGGTGATAAAGACTCTTGGTTTGTAGCATCAAATCCTAACGTTACATTTGGTGTTTGGATTGGTTATGATACCCCAGCTGACCTAGCAGGTAACACTGGACAAAGAAATCAAACGATTTGGGCACAACTTATAAATGCTGCATACAAAAATTCACCACAGCTCGTGGATCCTGAAAAGCAATTCGCAATGCCTTCAGGAATCGTGCGTCGTGAGATCTGTGGAATTTCAGGTAAGCTGCCTTCTGACTTATGCCGAAGTGCTGGACTCGTTACGACTGATTTATTTAATGCTAATTTCACACCTAACGAAGTGGATGACACACTCACAAAAGGTCGTTATGTGCTTGTAGGCGATGCGAAGTATAAAGCACTTCCTTCAACACCACAAGAGTTCACGAGAGATGGTGTTCTGATTAAGGAAGAGTTCCTGCGTGAACTTGGATTAGAAGCACTCAACAAATTAACGAACACAACGAATCTATTGAACAACATTGTTCCAGAAAAAGAGTTAAAAGAGAACGGCAAAGTTCCTTCTCCTGTTGCAGGCGCAAAAATGTCAGATGGCATACTTTCATGGGCGTCTCATGGAGAGAATGATGTTATTGGTTACCGCATCTATCACTCTTCAGATGGCACATCATTTAAGAAGATCGGTTCTGTAACCGCGGATAAGACTTCAGCCAAAGTACCTGCTGGCGTCGTTTATGTTACTGCAGTGGATATCGCTGGTAAGGAATCTCCTGCACAAACAAAAGTTCAGGTCGGTGAAAAGAAACCACCGGCTGAACCACCAACTCCTCCAACAGAGGGAGACGGAGATAAGCCTGGTGAGCCACAAGATCCACCACCGCCACCAACTGAACCAGCAGATCCTGGTACAGGCGACCCGCCTCCAGCGACAACACAAAACAATAATAAGAAAAAACCCTCGAATTGAGATTCGAGGGTTTTTCATCGTTATTCATTTAGTCTTCCATCGTAGAAAGGTCACCTGTTGGCAGGTCAAGTTCCCAAGCTTTAAGAACACGACGCATAATCTTACCACTTCTTGTCTTTGGAAGCTTATCACGGAATTCTATTTCACGCGGTGCTGCATGTGCAGCAAGTCCTGCTTTTACAAAACTACGTATTTCCTCGATCAGTTCATCACTTGCTTTATATCCAGAACGAAGGGCGATGAATGCTTTAATAATCTCGCCTCGAACAGGATCTGGCTTACCGATAACACCTGCTTCTGCAACAGCTGGGTGTTCGACGAGCTTACTTTCCACTTCAAACGGTCCTACTCGTTCCCCGGATGTCATGATAACATCATCAATTCTACCTTGGAACCAGAAGTACCCATCTTCGTCCATATAAGCAGAATCTCCAGAAACATACCAGCCACCTGGGGTAAAATAAGAGTCATATTTTTCAGGATTGTTCCAGATTGCACGCATCATGGAAGGCCATCCTTTTTTGATAGCAAGGTTGCCCATTCGATACGGAGGTAAGATGTTGTCTTGGTCGTCAATGATCGCTGCTTCTACTCCTGGGAACGGTTTACCCATAGAACCAGGTTTAATTTCCATCGCTGGGTAGTTACTGATCAGCTGGCCACCTGTTTCCGTCATCCACCAGTTGTCATGTATGCGTAAGTTAAACACTTTCATCCCCCATCTAACAACCTCAGGGTTAAGAGGTTCACCTACACTTAAAATATGTCGAAGTGAGGACATATCAAATTTCTTTACCACTTCGTCTCCAGCCCCCATTAACATACGAAAAGCAGTTGGAGCACTGTACCAAACCGTTACACCATAGTTTTCAATCGTTCCATACCAATCTTCAGGTGAGAAACGTCCACCACGAATCACACTTGATGTGCCGTTCAACCATGGGCCGAATATTCCATAAGAAGTTCCTGTCACCCAGCCCGGATCCGCGGTACACCAATAGACATCGTCTTCTTTAAGATCAAGTACCCATTTTGAAGTTTGGAAATGCTGAAGCATCGCATTATGAACATGAAGTACACCTTTTGGTTTACCGGTGGATCCAGATGTGTAGTGAAGGATTAAACCGTCTTCACGATCTACCCATTCAATATCTAGATCTTTTGATGCTTTTTTCATACGATCGAAATAATTTACATATGGTCCCTCTTCTTTAACATCTTCTCCAACCAAAATAACATTCTTCAATTTCGGCAGTTGATCAACTGGGACACGCTCCAAAAGTGATGGCGTGGTAACGAGTACTTTTGCCTCACTATCTTCAAGTCTGTCTCTTACTGCCCCTTCCATAAATGCTTCAAACAATGGACCAACGATTGCTCCAAGTTTGATCGCACCTAGGAAAGTAAAATAAAGTTCAGGTGAACGCGGCATAAAGATAAAGACGCGATCTCCTTTCTCAACACCTATTTGACGTAACATATTACCCGCTTTGTTAGACATCTCTTTCATGTCTTTAAACGTATACTTCTCATCTCTTTTTTGATCTGAGAAATAGAGCGCTACTTTGTTTTTACGATGGGATGCTGCATGACGGTCTATAGCTTCAAAGGCCATATTGACTCGCCCTGTTTTGTGCCAGGAGAATTCTTTTTCAATGTCTTTCCAATCAAATGCTCCGTATGTAGCCTCATAATCTTGTAGATTAAAATCACCTTTTATTATCGGAAGCGCTTCCAGTTTCATTGCTAAATCTCCCTTCCCTTTTGAATATCCCTTTAATTATATCATATTATCTAAATTTTTTAACTTATTAGAACTATCTCTAAAAACAGTATGTAAACCCTTACAACATGATTTTATGATGTATAATAGAAGTTGGAAACCAACCTAGGTGGTGTAAAAATGAAACATATCAAAACATACAACTGTGTAGCACTAAAGACGAGTCATGGAACCATTACGGTAGAAGGACCTGTATCAGCTGAAACGTTAGAAGGCCTTTATTTTCATGAAGATTTAAAAGCTTTTAGACCGGCGCATGAACAAAAGAAAGCTGTTACTGAAATCGCTAGACTAGCCGAAGGAAGAATCATTATCGCCAGAAATAAGGATACCGTTATCGGTTATGTTACATATGTCTATCCAGATCCACTAGAACGATGGTCTGAAGGAAACATGGAAAATCTACTAGAACTAGGTGCGATTGAGGTCATACCTGATTATCGCAACTTTAAAGTAGGTAAAACACTATTAAAAGTATCCATGATGGATGATGCTATGGAAGATTATATTATTATCACGACAGAATACTATTGGCACTGGGACTTAAAAGGGACAAAACTATCGGTTTGGGATTACCGAAAAGTCATGGAAAAGATGATGAACGCAGGTGACCTGGAGTATATGGCAACAGATGATCCTGAGATCAGTTCGCACCCGGCTAATTGTTTGATGGTCCGTATCGGAAAAAGAATCGACTTAGACACGATCCAACAGTTCGACCGGCTACGTTTTAAGAATCGTTTTATGTACTAATTCAATCAGTAGACTAGAGAGAATATTAAATGGGAGTGTTACGATATGATCGTTCAAAATATGATGCAAAAGAATGTTGTAACGATTCATGAAAACGAAACGATCGGTACAGCCATTCAGTTAATGCTTGAGAAAGATGTTCGAAACTTACCTGTCATTGATAACAACGGAGATTTTCTAGGACTTGTTACAGATCGCGAAGTGAAGGATGCCAGTCCATCTATTTTTCACCAGAACGAACATCCAGAAGATTTTGAGAAGCCTGTTTCAAGCATAATGAAACAAGCCATCTTTTCCGCTCATCCTTTTGATATCGCAGAAGAACTTTCCACGATTTTTTATGAACATAATGTTAGCTGTATTCCTGTACTCCAAGAGACGAAGTTAGTCGGTCTTGTAACCGAACGAGAGATGCTGCATGCTTTCATCCTGTTAACAGGTACTCATCAACCTGGATCTCATCTAGAGGTTGCCGTACCGAACGAAGCTGGAGAACTCGCTAAGGTAGCAAGTGTCTTGAAAGATTTTCACTTGAACATCAGCTCAGTTCTCGTCTATCCTTCTCATAATGAACGAGAAAAGATTATCGTATTTCGCGTTGGAACGATGAACCCACTTCCAGTCATCGAACACTTGATTGATAACGGCTATGAAGTGAAGTGGCCGCCTGTACCAGGTGAACGCGATGAAAAATGATTCCGTTTTTGTTTATTCACCAGATCTTTTAGGATATAAGTTCAGTGAGACACATCCTTTTAATCAGCTTAGAGTACAGCTTGCTTATGAGTTGTTAAGAGATTCAGGGTGTTTGGATGACGATCAGATCATCAAGCCAAGACAAGCAACAGATGAGGAGATTCTGTTAATTCATGATCAAGGGTATGTGGAAGCTGTGAAGCAGGCTGGAAAAGGAGAACTTAATCATGAGATCGCTCTAAACTATGGACTAGGTACAGAAGATACACCTATTTTCCCTAACATGCATGAAGCTAGCAGCTGGATCGTTGGTGCCACGCTGACTGCTGTTGATCATGTCATGGAAGGAAAGTCCAAGCATGCTCTTAGCCTTAGCGGAGGACTGCATCACGGTTTTAGAGGAAAAGCTTCTGGATTCTGTATCTATAATGACAGCTCAATCGCGATTGAATATATGAAACGAAAGTATAAAGCGCGTGTTTTATATGTCGATACCGATGCTCATCACGGTGATGGTGTACAGTGGGCTTTTTATGATGACCCAGATGTTTGCACACTTTCCATCCACGAAACAGGGCGCTACTTATTTCCTGGAACAGGATCGATCCATGAAAAAGGAGCTGGCAAAGGGTATGGCTTTTCCTTCAATGTTCCTGTTGATGCCTTTACAGAAGATGACTCCTTCTTAGAGTGTTATGAAAAGAGCTTGTGGGAAGTTGCAGAGTTCTTTAAACCGGATGTCATCATTACGCAAAATGGTGTTGACGCTCATTACTATGACCCTTTGACTCATTTGTCTGTAACGATGAAAACCTATACTGAAATTCCAAGGATCGCAAAGAAAGTCGCCGAAAAATATTGTGATGGCCGTTGGATTGCAACAGGCGGTGGCGGTTATGATATTTGGCGTGTCGTTCCGAGGGCTTGGTCCTACCTATGGTGTGTCATGAACGATCAAGCACCTTCAGGGCAGATCGCAGAGAACTGGCTAAAACGTTGGACGAACGAGGCGAAGCATCCTCTTCCTCATACATGGGAAGATGAATCCGGAATCTATAAACCGATTCCAAGAAAAGACGAGATTACATCAAAAAACAGAGCAACTTTGGAGAAAAGCTTGTATTCCATTAAAAAGAGTTCATAAAAGAAGAGGACTATATCGTTTAGTCCTCTTTTTATGTGCAAAGAAGTAGTTGTTTGACTAAGCGTCATTATGTTTATTTTAAAAGTAAGAAGCAATACAACAAAAGACTGACCCATCCATTTAACGGGTCAGTTCTCCAAAGTCATATTCTATAATGATTCTATAATGCTTTCAACCATGTCTGACGAACGTCGTGCAGCTAATGCTGTGAATTCAGCAAAGCTTGCTGGTGCTTCACCATTTGCTTTATCAGAGATCGAACGGATGATCACGAACGGTACTTCATTTAAGAATGAAGCCTGAGCTACTGCTGATCCTTCCATTTCGATGCAAGTCCCATTGAATAGAGCAGAATATGTTTCAACCAGTTCACGGTCAGCGATAAACTGATCACCGCTCAGTACCTTTCCAATCTTCACTTTAGGGCCTTGTAATCTTTCTGCCGCATTTTCTGCAAGTTTTACTAACTGTGCATCTGCTCTAAATTCTGAATCAAACGCAAACATCGGAATGGTGCCTTTTGGAAAATCAGGGCTCAATGCAGAAGCATCCATATCATGCTGCATCGCACTCGACGAGATAACAATATCTCCTACTTCTAGTTCTGGGTCAAGCGCACCTGCTACTCCTGTGAAAAGAACATGAGTGACTTGGAAGCGGTCAATAAGAATCTGTGTGGTAATTGCTGCATTTACTTTCCCAACCCCAGACTTACATAAAACGATCTCTTTGTTATGATGCGTACCTTCATAAAATTTATTTTGAGCAAAAACACTTTCCCCATAAATATCCAGTGCCTCTTTCATATAAACGATTTCCTCGTCCATCGCACCGATGATGCCAATCCTCACTTCGCCCACCTCAACACTTCGTTATTGTTTTGTAGAATCTCTGAATTGAATACGATGAGGCAATACTACCGTATGTTCTTCAACTGTTTCTTTGTTCATCAGTTTTGTTAACAAGCGCATCGCTACCGCTCCGATATCATACATCGGCTGAACGACCGTTGATAATGTCGGACGCACCATCGTAGCAAGTCTTGTGTTGTCAAATCCGATTACTTCAAGATCTTCCGGTACGCTCAGACCTCGGTCTTGTGCACCATGGATCACACCTAGTGCCATTTCATCCGTACCTACAAAAACAGCTGAAGGTTTGTTTCCACTGTCTAAGAAGCTTTCAATCGCTTCAATTCCAGAATCATATGTGTATTCACCAACGAATACTTGACTTTCATCAACCTTCTTACCATGCTCTTCTAAAGCTTTACGGTAACCATTAAATTTATAATAGCCGTTAATTGGGTCTTCTAATGGTCCTGTTACCATCGCAACAGAAGAATGACCCTTTTCAAGCAAGTGAGAAACTGCTTCATAAACAGCATTTTGATAGTCGATGTTTACAGATGGAACTTCTTCGTTCATATCAACTGTAGCAGCCATAACGATTGGAACAGCCGCGCGTTTGAATTCCTCAACATGCTCTTCTGTGATCTTCCCGCCCATGAATACAATTCCGTCCACTTGCTTACCTAGTAATGTGTTTAACAGATGGATCTCTTTTTCCTTGTTCTGATCAGAGTTACAAAGAATGATGTTGTATTTATACATGGTAGCAATGTCTTCAATCCCACGAGCTAATTCCGCAAAAAAGATGCTAGAGATATCAGGAATGATTACGCCGACCGTTGTCGTTTTTTTGCTTGCTAGCCCTCGAGCTACTGCATTCGGGCGGTACCCTAACCTTTCAATCGCTTCAAGTACTTTCTTTCTAGTAGATGGCTTGACGTTTGGGTTTCCGTTAACAACACGAGAAACCGTTGCCATTGAGACACCTGCCTCACGAGCTACATCATAAATTGTTGTATTCAAAAAAAATCCTCCTTATATACTGCATATCCGACAGCTATGTAATGCTATTATCATACGATAAAGTAGTAAAGTAGGCAACGAATAGAGACATGTTTCACCATTTATTCATACATTAAAAATAGAATAAAATAAAAAGCACCTATTTTACTTATTTTTGGCGAAAATAGGCAGATTCATACACTTTTTCAGAGTCGTTATTCATATACAAAAAAACCGGCAGCAATAACCACAAAAGCTGACCGGTTCTTGATTAAAAATGTATTAAGCCATTTGATTTATTTTAAGAAAACGGGAGGAAACAAGTTCTTCAACAAATCTTTGAAATTCTTCTATGTTCATCTGCTGTGCAGCATCCGATAAAGCCACAGCTGGATCTGGATGTACTTCTGCCATCACTCCATCCGCTCCGATGGCAAAGGCTGCCTTTGCAGCTGGAAGCAGTAAATCTTTTCTTCCTGTTGAATGCGTTACGTCAACAAATACCGGCAGATGTGTTTCTTGTTTTAAAATCGGTACAGCCGTAATATCCAATGTGTTTCGTGTTGCTCGTTCATACGTTCGAATGCCTCTCTCACAAAGGATGATCTGGCCGTTTCCTTGCGACATGATATATTCAGCAGAGTTGATAAACTCATCAAGTGTAGCTGCTAGTCCTCTTTTTAATAGAACAGGCTTATTGAGTCTCCCTGCTGCTTTTAACAGCTCATAGTTTTGCATGTTTCTAGCACCGATTTGGATGATGTCTAAATACTCACATGCCATATCTAGATCTTGTGGATGGACGATCTCACTAATCACAGCACAATTGTATTCATCTGCCACTTTTTTTAGAATCTGAAGTCCTTCCACTCCTAACCCTTGGAAATCGTAAGGTGATGTTCTTGGTTTGAATGCTCCGCCTCGTAAAAGTCTTACTCCATTTTTCGTAACAGCATCTGCTACAGAAGCTGTTTGCTCATAACTCTCTACAGCACATGGACCAGCAATTAAAATAGGATTTCCGTTACCGATCTCCATGCCTTTAACAGAAATAACCGTATCTTCAGGTCTTCGCTTTCTTGAAACAAGAAGCTCCTTTTTATGATCAACTTCCTGTAATTCTAGACCTGCTTTAAATATTTCTTTAAAAAGATGCTGAAGTGTACTCGTTTCAAATGGCCCTTCATTTTCTGCTGAGACAAGATCTAACATATGTCTTTCTCTTACAGGATCGTACTTCTTCATACCTTGATCCGATTTGATCTTACCGATTCGCTGAACAAGCTCACCACGTTTATTGATTATCGCTAATAACTCTTTATTCACATCATCAAGTTCTGCTCGTAACGTGTTTAATTCTAGATGATTCATATCTTAGCACCTCAGTATTTATATAATGTAAGAAATATGATACATTTCTAATAATTAGGACGTTTTCTATCATTTATAAAAAGACTACCTATACATCTATCGTAACAAAAAGAGGTGCCTTCGTGGACAAAAATCTTTTATTCGCATTAGATATCGGTACACGTTCTGTGGTCGGTATGATTTTAAAACAGCATGAAAACGGAAAGTATGAGATTTTACATAAAAAAATGATCGAACATGAAGAGCGTTCTATGCTTGATGGCCAGATCCACCATATACCTGCTGTCGCCAAAGTAATCAGGAGGATAAAAAATCAGCTCGAACTTGAAGTAGGTTCGCTAACTAAAGTTTGTGTTGCTGCAGCCGGACGAGCTCTTAAGACCGTGAAAGGCCGTTCTGAAAAAGATCTTTCACAAGGTGATATCTCATCGAATGATGAAGTGATTCATATGGAACTTGCAGCTGTCCAGCAAGCTCAATATCAGTTAGCCAGTCTATTAGATGAAAACTCCAATTTACTCTACGATTGCGTCGGATATTCTGTACTTCACTATTACCTTGATGAGCAGGAGATTGGGAGCTTTATCGGTCAGCAAGGAAACAGAGCTAGTGTAGAAGTTATCGCTACATTTTTACCGAGAGTCGTGGTAGATTCCTTGATGAAAGCTCTAGACGAAGCTGGACTTGAGATGGAAGCTCTAACGTTAGAACCGATCGCAGCCATCAATGTGCTGATTCCTCCTTCTATGAGAAAGTTAAATGTAGCTCTTGTTGACATTGGAGCTGGTACTTCTGATATCGCGATTACCGCTCAAGGAACAGTTATTGCATATGGAATGGTCCCGGTCGCAGGTGATGAAATTACAGAAGCCGTCAGTTCTGCGTTTTTGCTGGACTTTCCGGTAGCTGAACAGCTTAAACGTTCTTTAACAGAGAAAACAGTTGTAACCTATACAGACATCTTAGGGTTTCCCTCACAAAAAGACACAGCTGAAATTATATCGACAATTGCGTATTCAATAGAAAATTTGGCAGAAGGGATTACAAATGAAATTCTTCGGTTGAACGCCAAAGCACCACAGGCGATCATGCTAGTAGGAGGAGGCAGTCTTACTCCTCTCTTACGTGATAAAGTAGCTGAAAAGCTAAATCTGCCAATCGAGCGAGTAGCAATTCGCGGCCTTAACGCAATCCAATCCCTAATCCCTTCATTAAAAGAAGAAGGCCCTGAACTCGTAACACCTGTAGGAATCGGTATTGCAGCTAAAGAAAATCCCGTTAAATATGTAACCGTTTCTGTGAACGGAAAAACAATACGCTTGTTTCAAGTGAAAAAACTTACGATTGGTGATGCTTTGATTGCCGGAGGAGCGGATCTTTCAAAACTTTACGGTAAGCCAGGTATGGGATTGATGGTTCGATTGAATGGTGAAGTGAAGATGTTTAAAGGAAGGATAGGTTCAGCTCCAACAATTCAGATGAATGGTGTTCCTTGTACGCTGTCAGATGAAGTGTTAGAGAATGCAACGATCAATTATGAGCCAGGTAGTCACGGCGAGGATGCAGAGGTCATGATACAAGAGGCTTTTAACAATCACTCTGTAAAAACGTTATGGGTGAACGGTGCATCTGAGACGTTTGACACGCATTATTATATAAATGAAAAGCCTGTAAGCGCCAATACGTTAATATCTGATAGAGATGATTGTTATTATCGCTTCCCTTCAACCCTTTCAGATATATTTGATCTAAAAAAGTGGCGTAGTGAAACAAAGCATTCGCATTTTACTATTTTTATAGATGGTAAGCCGCTCTCTCTTCCTGCAACAATCAGCAATACTGTTTATCTAAACGATCAAAGTGTTAACCTGCAAACCATATGGAAAGATGGAGACAAATTAGATTATCAACGTACTGAAGAACAAATAACTTTGAAACATATAACAGATGCTCTTGACCTAAACCTTCAACAGTCATGTACGGTTACTTTTAACGACGAAGAACTGACTCTTGTACGACCACTTTATACGTTTTACCGTGAAGGGGAAAAACTACGTACTGATTCAGTTCTTCATGCTCAGGAAAGGCTTTTGATGAAGAAAACTGATCAACAATCGTTTATTTTTCAAGATGTTTTTGCAGAAGTAGAACTTACACTCCAACCAAAACCTGGTGAGAGCTTGATTCTGTTAAAGAACGGGGAAAAAGCTGGCTTTCAAACTGAGATCCAAACAGGTGATCAGTTACTATTAAAATTTGAAGTACTCGTTTAAAAATATACGAAGAAAAAAGCGTAGCCATTTCTGCTACGCTTTTGTATTTTCGTTCGCTTGTGCAAGCTTCTTATTTGTAATGTTCCAATGTGAATCATGCCAAACTACTTTATCTCCTTCGAAAATTAAAACTTGAGGAGATTCGTGCTTCACTCCTGTTTGCTCAGCTATCGCATTACTTAGCGGTCTTGAATCTTGAACGTTTAAATAATACACCGTTTCATTCTCATTATCAGCTGCAAACTTTTGGAATTCTTTAAAAGCTTCATGACTTACAGGACATGTTGTACTGTTTTTCATCAGAATAATGCGGTTTCTTTGCTCTTTTACTAGATTCCAATCTTGTTCGTTTTGTAATTGAATAAGTGACATATCGATTTCTACCTCCATAATAAAAAGAAAAGAAAAAGAAACAAGTTCTTTTTCTTATCTTTTCATATTCACACCAAACTTATCAATATTTTTGCTCTACTAATTCTTGCTCATTTGCAGGATCATAATCCAACTTACCTTCATCCTGGATATCGTCTGTAATTTCACCATACAGTTCAGACGCATTTTCTTCTTCTTTCGCACGCCACTTATCGATATCTTTACGAAGGTTTGAAGTAAGATCTTTTACCTTTGTTGCAACTTGATTCGATTGCTCAGACACTGTCTTAACAATGTTAGAGGATTTTTCACGAGCTAAATGAGAGATCTCGTTACTCTTATCCTTTAAATAAACGGCTTGTTCGTTCAGATCGCTTCGCAATTCCTTCCCTGCTTTTGGCGCTAATAATAACGCTGCTGCAGCCCCTAACATACCACCAACAAGAGCACCGATGATAAAATCTTTGCTATCAATGTTTTGATTGTTGTTGTTGCTCATTTACACTCCTCCTCTAGAATATTGTCTTTGTGTGGTTTCAACATTGGATTTTTTGAGTTTGTATTTTTCCCATAAATTCAATGCTGCATTTCCCCATTGAACCGCTTGTGATATTTGTTTAGACTGTCGCTCTGTTTCAACCGTAATCTGGTCTGTTACTTTGCGGACAGATTGGTTCACCTTTTGAACGGATTGACCGAAATCTTGAACGGCAGAAAACACGTTATTAAGAGAATCTGATTTCTTTTGAACATCCTCGGCTAACTGGTTTGTTTTATGTAACAAATCGGTTGTCTCGCGCGTTACGCCATCTAATTGCTTCTCTAGACTTTCTAGCGTTACTGCGACATGATTGAGGGTAATTTGTAAAGATTTCAAAGCCCCTGATAAAAAATAAACGAGTACGACAAATGCAACTGCGACTAATGCTACACTGATTGAGATAATGATATCCATTATTCGAGACACCTCCTGAAAGTATATTATTGCTTTTTCCCGAGTTTTTATCAAAGGAAACGTGTTTTTTAATAGTATTCTTTACCACTTCATTAAAATCCTTTTCTAGAACATTACAAATTGTTTAAATTAAGTTAAAATAAAGAAGATATCAAATATATAGGGGGCTTCTTCAACATGAGAGATCCAAGAATTCAACAACTAGCAAAAAACTTAATTACATATTCGGTAAACCTGCAAAAAGGTGAAAAAGTATTAATTGAAAATTTCGGACTGCAAAAAGAACTTGTAAACGCACTTGTTCAAGAAGCATATGCTGCTGGCGGTTTTCCATTCGTTTTACTAAAAGACCATTCTGTAATGCGCGCTCAATACACACAAGCAACTGAAGAACAGATGGAGATGATCGCGAAACACGAAGGTGATTTAATGAACCAGATGGATGCTTATATCGGTCTTCGTTCAGGTGACAACATCAACGAGATGTCAGATGTTCCATCTGAAAAGATGGCACTTTATGAAAAAACAATCTTTGCGATGCACCGTAAGATTCGTATCAAAAAGACGAAATGGTGTGTGCTTCGTTATCCAAACGCATCTATGGCTCAATCTGCAAGCATGAGTACAGAAGCATTTGAAGACTTCTATTTTGAAGTATGTAACCTTGATTATGGAAAAATGGATGACGCGATGACTGCACTAAAAGATCTGATGGATAAGACGGATAAAGTTCGCATCACAGGACCTGGAACAGATCTATCATTCTCGATTAAAGATATTCCATCCATTAAATGTTCAGGACAAAACAACATTCCAGATGGCGAAGTGTTTACAGCTCCAGTTAAAGATTCTGTTAACGGAACGATCTCTTATAATACGCCATCTCCATATAACGGCTTTACGTTTGAAAATGTGCAGTTAACGTTTGAGAACGGAAAAATTGTAAAAGCGACAGCTAACGATTCTGAACGTATCAACAAGATTTTTGATACGGATGAAGGTTCGCGTTATGTAGGTGAGTTTGCGATCGGTGTTAACCCGTTCATCAAGCATCCGATGAAAGATATTCTTTTTGATGAGAAGATCGACGGCAGCTTCCACTTTACACCTGGACAAGCTTATGAAGAAGCATATAACGGTAATGAATCAAACATCCATTGGGATATGGTCATGATCCAACGTCCTGATTACGGTGGTGGAGAAATCTTCTTTGACGATGTGTTGATCCGTAAAGATGGCGTTTTCGTTCTGCCTGAATTAGAGCAATTAAACCCTGAGAATCTAAAGTAATAGTCGTTGCAGAGTTCATGTAAGTAGTTGCTTTTCCTACACAATAATCAACTGATCCATGAAGCACAAATTTTAACTATAAGAAAAAAGACTTGCCGGCCGGCAAGTCTTTTTCTTATGGTTTTGCAGTCAGTGTTTCTTCATATGCTCTTTGGAACTTCTGAATATCTCCAGCACCCATGAACAATAAAACACCGTCTTTGTAATTTTTTAATACTTCAACTTTATCTTCCGTGATTAGTTGTGCGTTAGGAATTTTTTCGATCAAATTATCGATCGAAAGATTCCCAGCATTCTCTCTTGCAGAACCAAAAATATCACACAGGTATACATGGTCTGCTTCACTTAGGCTTGCTGCAAATTCATCTAAGAACGTCTTTGTTCGTGTGAATGTATGTGGTTGGAATATTGCTACCACTTCACGATTTTTATACTTATACTTCGTAGCTTCAATGGTTACTTTGATCTCAGTCGGATGATGAGCGTAGTCATCGATCAAAATCTGATCGCCAACTGATTTTTCAGAGAAACGTCTTTTAACGCCCGTAAAGCTCTTCAATTGCTCTTTAATGATATCCATAGGTAATGTTTCATAATGACAGATCGCAATGACTGCCAGTGCGTTCAATACGTTATGAGTGCCGTACCCTGGAATCTGGAAAGTTCCATAGAATGTGTTGCGTACGAATACATCAAATGTCGTACCTTCATCACCACGATTGATATTCTTAGCTTGGAAATCATTATGATCTCCAAATCCATAGAATACAACTGGAACTTGTGCATGAATCTCTTGAAGATTTGCATCATCACCACATGCGATGATCGCCTTCTTCACCTGCATCGCCATCGCTTGGAATGCACTGATTACATCTTTTAGATCAGAAAAATAATCTGGATGATCAAAATCAATGTTTGTGATGATTGCGTAGTCCGGATTATACGATAAGAAATGTCTGCGATATTCACATGCTTCAAACACAAAGTATTCGCTGCCTTTGCTGCCTTTACCCGTTCCATCACCAATTAGATAAGAGGTAGGTTTTGCTGCACCGACAACATGTGCTAATAATCCTGTTGTTGACGTTTTTCCGTGAGATCCTGTAACTGCAATCGATGTAAAGTTAGAAAGATACTCTCCAAGAAAATGGTGATATCTATGAATAGGTATATTTTTTTCATTTGCAGCTTGAATCTCTTCATGCTGTTCGCCAAAAGCATTACCTGCGATAATGGTTTGACCTTCTTCAACGTTGTTCTTGTCAAACGGTAACACCGGGATGTTTTTTTCTTCAAGTGCTGTCTGAGTAAAGATAAATTGTTCAATATCAGAACCTTGAACATCATGACCATTGTCATGATGGATTTGTGCCAACGGGCTCATTCCTGTCCCTTTAATTCCAATAAAATGGTATTTTGTCATGTATAGCCCTCCACAAAAAGAACACCTTCTAAAAGGCCTATTTGTATTATTATATGCCTGCTGTTTGAAACGGTTATTTATGCACAGTCAGGCTTGATTCGGAATACTTGAATCATTATAGCAAAGTTGTTGTGCTATCACCATGATAGACAAATGATAAAAGTCTAATAGACCCTATTATCTATTTTTACCCAACTTCTCCAAAATAATGATATCTCTATTCCACTAACTCTAGTCTTGGATTATGGCGATAGATTCTTCCAGCTTTTGCTTGATGCTGATCGTTCATCATAACGTTATCACCGGTAAATCCAATATTGATTTTTAATAGATTACTTCCTACCCCGTAAATGTCTACGGGTACTTTTTGCTCTTCAAACTGCTCGATTCTTTCTTTCTTAAATCCACCGCTAACAACGATTTTGACATGTTGGAAACCTTCTTCATCCAGCGCTTTTCGAAGTGCAAAGATTAGTTCTGGATTTACTCCCCTCGGATCAAACGAACCTAGTACATCAGGGTTTCTAAAGAAATATTGATCGACCATCGTTCGTGAAGTATCAACCCTTACCCCTTTTAAAGTCTCTCCAAACTCTCTCGCTACTTTTAAAGCATCTGTTATCACATCATTGTTATAGTCAACAAGTGAGATAAGGTCATCTTCAGGGTATTTCGCGTGATAAGCTTTCGTAGCTTCCACAATGTCACCATTAAAGATTTGAATGAGAGCGTGTGGCATCGTACCCATGCCTTTTTTGCCCCACCATTCATTCATCGCATGCGTAGCCTGTGCGGTAGAACCACCAATATAAGATGCATAACCATCTCCAGCTTGCTGTGCAAAATGATCGTCTCGGTCACCCATAAAGATGACTGGTTTTTGTACGCCAGATTTGCTAGCAGCTTTTACAACATTATAAACATTCGTAGCAACCGACGTTCTTCTGGCTAGAATTCCATCGATCATTCCTTCTAAGAATCCAAAGTTTTGATACGGTCCCTTAATCGTTAACACCGTTTCAAACGGAGAAATTTTATCTCCATCTTTTAAAGAATGAATCTCTAGAGAATCTGCATCCTTAGCAAACGTTTTAATAAGAGCAATCGCCTCATCTGAACCACACAAGACAGCATCACTCTTTTGAAAGAACTGCATGGTTACGATATTATCTGGTTTAAATGATTCTACAATTTCACATGTTTTAAGAAAATAAACAGCAGAGAACCAGCCTTCCCTGATCCGTTCATCAAATTTAAATGTTTTATTCGTGAGCCGCTTAATTTTTCCTTGCAGCTTTAATTCTATTTCTTTCATTAATTTACTCCTCATGACTTTTTCCAAGGTATAAAAGAAGGGAACTATTCCCCACACTATAATAGCGAACAAGGCACAATAACTCAAGAAAATCATTTAACAGATAACTGTAGAGGCTCATCGAGAAAGTGTGAAAAATTAATAATCTGTCAAATTTGCCGATATAATGGAAAATTTGCCGATAAAAAGTTTTTTTCGCCGATATAATCGGTTTCTTGCAGATATAACTGTATTTTTGCCGATATCTTTACATCCTACTAATAAAAGAGTCTCCATAAAATGCAAAAAAAGAGCTAGTGCAGGGCGTCCCCCACAACAAGCTCTTCTTTACATTACTCTACACCGCTATATAAACGATTCTCTAGTTCTTCTTGTGTAAGAAGAACATGTCTCGGTTTACTTCCCATCGTTTCAGAGACAAGACCGAAACTTTCCATCATATCTACTAACCTTGCTGCTCGGTTATAACCAATTCTAAATCTGCGCTGCAAGCTAGAAGATGATGCAGCACCTACTTCGATTACGTAATAACAAGCTTCCTCAAAAAGCTCGTCTTCTACTTCTGTTGTCTGCTGATGCTGAATCAGTTCTTCACGAGTAAAAAGATATTCTGTTTGATATTCTTCTTTTACGTAACGTGTCACTTCTTCAATTTCTTCATCAGAAACGAAGGTACCTTGAATGCGGACGGCTTTGTTCGAGCCGTTCTCCATAAAGAGCATATCGCCTCGCCCTAATAATCGCTCAGCACCACTCATATCTAGAATGGTTCGTGAATCAATCGCGGACGAAACTGCAAATGCCGTACGAGTTGGTACGTTGGCTTTGATCAGCCCGGTGATAACATCTACAGATGGCCGCTGTGTTGCGAGTAGAAGATGGATTCCACATGCTCTTGCCTTCTGAGCAATCCGGCAGATCGCTTCTTCAACTTCTTGTGGTGATACCATCATAAGATCAGCTAACTCGTCGATTACCACAACAATGTATGGCATTTTGTTTTTATAGTGCTGTTCTTCTTCCATCTTTTGATTGTAACGCTTGATCTCACGAACACCTGTTTTTGCAAACTCTTCATAGCGGCGTTCCATTTCTTCGACCGCCCATTTTAATGCAGCGGTTGCTTCTTTTGCATCTGTAATAACCGGGGTTACTAGATGCGGAATATGATTGTATGGTGCAAGTTCGACCATTTTAGGATCGACAAGCAACAGTCTTACATCTTCCGGCTTTGCTTTATACAGCAAGCTCACAAGTATTGAGTTGATACAAACGCTCTTTCCTGATCCAGTAGCTCCTGCTATAAGTCCATGCGGCATCTTTTGCAGATCAGTCACCACAGGTGCTCCTGAGATGTCTAATCCAAGAGCCACTGTTAAGGAAGATGCGGAATCCTTAAACACATCATCTTCAATGATTTCACGTAAGTAAACAGCTCTGCTATGCTGGTTTGGCACCTCGATACCAATCGCATTCTTTCCAGGAATCGGCGCTTCAATTCTTATGTCACGAGCAGCCAGGCTAAGTTTTATGTCATCTGTAAGGTTTGTAATCTTGTTTACCTTAACACCTGGAGCAGGTTGAACTTCAAATCGTGTTACGGCAGGACCTTTTGTCATATGAACCACTTTTGCATTCACATTAAAATTATCAAGCGTTGACTGCAGTGTATGCTTTTGTTCGTTTAACCATAAATCATCATCTTCGAGTGAAATTTTCGCTTTATTCAATAACGACAGAGGAACAAACAACTGATTTTTTACAGTTTCAGCGCTTTGATGAATGTTTAGTTCTGTTCTTGTTGTTTGTCTGGTTTCTGACTGACGCATTTCTAAATTTGAAACAGGACGTGCTAATGACTTCCTGTCTTTTTTTAGCATCAGTACATTGAAAGGAACGAATTGCCCGCCACTTTTTGGAGCTTCCTTCTTCGGCGGAGCTTGTTCAATGACTATATTATCTTTTACTTGCTCTTCTTCTACCATTCTCGGAGTGATCTCTTGAACATGCTGCGTTTCAGGTTTATCCGTACGTTCATCTACAACTTCAGATCCATAGACAGGCTCAATCATTTGTTCCTGTTTCTCCACATTTAGCGAGTCAACCTTGTGATTCTCCTCTGACACATACACATCTTGGGATTCAACAATCATTTCAAGGGACTCAACATGTTGTTCTTCTTTTGGTTCAATACCCTGATCGAGATTTAACTCTTTATCTTCGACCGGAATTTTCACTTGATCAACCATACTTTTATTTGCTTCCTGCAAATAAGGAGCCTCACTCGCAATCTCTTGTGGAACCATCGATTTTTCTGTTGTTGCAGCAGGAAGAACTTCTTCAACCGTCTTTAAGAGTTCTTCTGTTACAGAATCCTTCTCTGGTATATCTCTACCGATGAACAATATACCTTCGGGCTTTCTCTTTCCATATCCGTATACAGGAGATGGAACATCTGTTGGCGTAAACCTAGATTTAACCTCAGGAGTGGTCTCCTTTTGTTCAGGCTTAATCTGTGCATCATTTTTATTTCTTCTTTCATATCCGTAAACAGGTGAAGGAACATTTGATGCTTTGAATGCTTGTCGTTTTGGTTCTTGGTTAAAACCAGAGGATTTGCTCTTGGATCTTCTGTTGTCATTTTGAAGAGATCGCTGTTCACGCATAGGGCGTTCTTCTCGGAATGATTTTTCTTCTCTGACAGAATCTTTATACTGGTGTGACTCTTTCTGCTGATATGTATGTCGTTGTGCAGTTGGTTTTGCCGTTTTTTCATCCGGTATCACAGGAAAACGAAACGGGGCATTCTCTGGATACTTATGCAGCATTTTAGCAGGATGCTGTATATTTGACTGAGACGTTTTTCTTCCATTGCTTGCAAAAGGAGCTGGCTTCGTCTTTTGAGTATTTTCCATTTTTTCATTGGCTTGCTGTTTTTTTACTGGCTCTTGGTCTCTCTTTCTCTCATCCTCATAGTAGGAATCATCTTCATTTTCATCGTCAAAAAACGTGTTCATTAATTTTTTTATCCAACTCATATTCTCACCTATTTCTGTTGGTTGTTTCTTTATTGTAGCGAAAATAGAAGAGAAACAATAGTCTAAATATTCATCTATAGCACATACGTGTAAAAAGATAAGAAATAAAAACCACTAGATGATCTAGCGGCTTTTATTATAAATCAATCTGTTGTTTCTTCTTCTATTGGTTTATTCTTGGCTAAAATAAAGACCGGTTCTAACTCTTTGTTTTCATACATAAACGGTAAAGCCGTAATCGGTACTCTTCCGTTCATAAAAAATTGCATCGCCATCTGAGCCAAGATATCGTATCCTTGCTTATTCTTGATATCTGCGACGATCAGCACATCCTGATGTGGTATGGCTACTGCCATTTCTCCGGTGATGTTCTTCTTCATTTCTTCTAAGAACTGAACATTCAGGATTCTGCTCGCATCGTACCCATCATTATGGTTTAAAAAGAAGAACGTATTTCCCGCAACTTGGTCCTCTTTATAATCTGTTGATAAACGTTTTACATTGAACTTTGCTGCATCAAGTATTTGAGACTTTTCAACCTTTAACTCCCTCATCTTATTATTCGTTAGAAGTTTGTAGGTTTTGCCTAGGTCTAAAGCATAATATATTCTAGTCTCTGCTGTGTGTTCTTGATAGAATAGTTCTTCTCCTTCTGGCGTTTCTACAGGAAAGGATGCAGAACGAATGACCGGAAAGATGCGTGATAAACTATTCGAATCCTCATCTTCATGAGACCCGGCGTTCAATCCTTCTTCTACGTAATAAACAAGTTTATCGATAAGCTCATCTTTTTCTTTCGACCAGCGTGCACTGAGACCGCCGAGAGATAAAGAAACACCTTTACCCGTTAACTTATTCGTAATTCGCAGCGTTTCCTCTTCTCTATCGTATGAAAATTCTCGGGTTGGACTCATCAATCTCTCTTGTAAGGTTTTCTTTAGTTTAATGGAACTGCTCATATATGAATCCTCCTTTCCTAAACAACGGTTACACGTAACGTGAAAAACCTCCTAATGGAGGTTTTTGTTTCTTTACTTACTGTTCTCTTCTTTATATTCTACTACTACTTCTGTTCCTAGTCCGCCACGTGCGTTCCAGTTTCCAACTACTTTAATGTACTTAGGTTTAAGCAGCTTCACGAGATCTTCCAAAATACGATTTGTTGCATGCTCTTGGTAGATTCCAACGTTACGATATGAAGTAAGATAATACTTCAAAGACTTCATTTCTACTAGATCTTCATTTGGAATGTAGCTGATGATGATATCAGCAAAGTCCGGAAGACCTGACCAAGGACACACAGATGTAAATTCAGTTGTAGGAATGGTTACCATTGTATCTTTTCCTACATACTCATAAGGAATTGTTTCTAATATATTAACAAGGATTACGTTCTCATCTTGGATGTCAAAACGAATTCCTTCATATTTACTGTGATTTACTTCAACTTTAGCCATCAAAAAAACTTCCCTTCACTTAAAAAAATCATTTTTGTTATTATAACATACTCTTTTGACCTATTTTGAAGGAATGTTAAGCTCTTCTAAAAAGGCAACAATCTGCTCTTTTGTTTTTCTCTCTTTATTTACATATCGTCCGATTTCTTCGCCGTCTTTGAATGCTAGGAAGCTTGGAATACCAAAAATATCAAGCTCTTGGCAAAGTTCGATCAGTTCGTCACGATCCACATAGACAAATTGATAGTTTGAATATTCTTCTTCTATTTCAGGCAGGATCGGCTTGATTACCACACAATCTGGGCACCAGTCTGCAGAAAAAACAGCTATCGTAACATCCTTTTTGATTGTTTCTTTAAATTGCTCGATCGATTTTATGTTTTCCATTATGATCGTCTCCTTATTGATTCAGCTTCATGTCGCCAAATTTAATATATCCTTTTTTTCTTAACCATTCTGAAAGTATCAGACTAATGATAATTGGTCCTATAAAATGCAAAATAAATATAGCAAGAAACGTTTCAAAGGTAAAGCCCATCGTCCTGAGCGTCATAATTTGCCCTACGAGACCACTCGTACCCATGCCTGCTCCGGCTGGAATATTCTCCATCTGAAAATAGAGTGTTCCAATGGGTGCTAATAGGATGCCAGCAACCGTTGGCGGAATTAAGATATATGGATTTCTCACTACATTCGGAAATTGTAGTTTCGATGTTCCGATCCCTTGTGTCAAAAAGCCTCCAAATCCATTTTCCCGGTATGAACTTGTGGCAAACCCAATCATTTGAGCTGCACAACCGATTGTTGCGGCACCAGCAGCTAGCCCTTCTAAACCAAGCATCATCGCAATTGCGGCAGAAGAAATGGGACCTGTTAGTGCAAAACCGAGCAATATAGCTACTAAAATCCCCATAATCAAAGGTCTCTGATCGGTTGACCACATAACAAGCTGACCAAATGCCTTCATGAATTGATCAATTCCTGGTCCAATAAATGTTGCAATCGTAAAACCTGTAAAAATCGTAACTGCAGGTGTAATTAAAATATCAAACTTCGTTTCTTCAGATACTAGCTTTCCTGCTTCTACCGCGATTAATGCTGCTACATAACACCCTGCAACACTGCCAAGATCCGCTCCTGCTGCTCCTGCTATACCTGCTGAAAAAATAACAAGGGGAGGTGCTTTTAAACCATACGCCACAGCAGTACCAATCACTGGACCCATCAAAGTCATCGCTAATTGTCCCATCTCCGTAAAAAATGGAAGCGAGAGTTGCTCACCAATTGTCTTTAGAATCAGCCCCACGATAAGCGATGCCATCAATCCTAGTGCAAAATATTGAAACCCCGTAATAAAATACGTTTTGGGTGATAGACTTACCCCTTTTTTATTTAAAAAATCCCTCATATGAAATGACTCCTTTAGCTGTTCTGTTAAACATGTCCCTCAAATATTATAACTTGTTTTAAACCCATGTAAAGACAGGTGTAAAGTTAGTTGGTTTTACATACAATTCTTTTTACTTTGAAACTTAAAATAATTCAAAAAAGACCGATAAAATGGCAGGGGGGAATTCATATGAACTTGTCGATACGAAGAAGAGTGCGACTGATGCTTTTCATCAGTTTAGCCGGAATGGTACTATTACTTGCATTTATTGGATTATTTTTATGGCAGAACACCCAAATGGAAGATGAAAGAGATCAAGTACAATTAACATTACGTTCTAGTAATGATATTCAAAAAACATTTAATGAAGTGCGTAAACTTGAACAAGAGTATTTGAGAGACCCTAGCACAGAATCTAAAGAAAAGGTGCTATCTTCATTAAGTGACTTACAAAAGGAAACAAGTAAAGTAGCTAAAGAAACGAACAGTTCTTCAATTAAGGGAATAGAAAAAGACTTGTCTGCATATCAAACGTCATTTAATTCTGCCACAAGTCTAACCACTCAACTTAACTCATTAAAGCAGATGATGACCGAAACATCTAACAACTTTTATGAATCAGTAAAAGCCATGAACGACCAAGCTTTATTGATCACACTATTGCAGATGCAAACGTATGAAAAAGATGTTCATATTAAGTATGACAGCACGACGGTTGAGAGCTTTAAGGAAAGTGCTCAGACGTTTGATCGAATGTTAGATGAAAAGAATCTGCCAGCGGATCAGTTGTCTACTTTTAAATCAAATTTATTAAAATATACAACTTCAGCAGATACGATCCAATCGATCACAAAAAAAATCGGAGATGATATTTCGACTTTTGAAAAGATCGCTAATGTTGTAGATCAATCAACGAAAGATGCAGAAAGTAAATTGCAGAAGGAAAATGTAGAACTAACGAAAAACCAAAAATCAGTTAAGTTTTGGCTGACGATCAGTTTAATTGGATTAAGTGTCGTAATCTTATCGATATTAAGTGTGATCGGTGTTTGGCTATTACGCTCCATTCAATCGTCTATCTCAGTTTTAAAAGAAGGTGCTTCTATTATTGGTGATGGGGATCTTTCTTACCGTGTAGAGACGAATTCTAAGGATGAAATGGGTGAATTAGCTCAAACCTTCAATCGTATGGCTGAAAAAATGCAAAAATCAATGAACGAAGTAAAAGATGCAGCAGAGAAACTGACGAGTTCATCTCAAAACTTAGCAGCTGTATCAGAAGAAACTACCGCCCAAAGTGATGAAGTCACAGAAGCGATCTCACAAGTAGCGACAGGAGCTCAAAGTCAGGCTGATCACCTACAGGAATGTACACTTTTGCTTTCTGATGTGACTGAATATATTAAAGAAACGGCTTCGATCAGTGATGAGATTGCTTCAGATGCCATGCAAGCTGAAAACGAAGGAAAAGCAGGATCCAATATCGTCCATCAACTGAATACACATTCTGAGAACTTTTTAGAATTAGCTCAAAGTCTTATTTCAGAAATTCAAGACGCGAGTAAACAATCCAAACAGATTAATTCCATTGTTGAAACGATTCAAGAAATAGCTGGAAGCACAGATCTTCTGGCACTAAACGCAGCTATTGAATCCGCAAGAGCCGGTGAAGCAGGAAGAGGCTTTTCAGTTGTTGCCAGTGAAGTTCGAAAGCTTGCTGAGCGTTCTAAGAATGAAGCACTAAGAATTCAGCAGCTAGTAAAATCCATGACAAATCAAATGGAATTGTTATCAAAAGAAACGGTGCGCTTTGAACAATATCGCGTTGACCAAGTTGAATCTGTTCAACAGACAGAAAAAGCGTTCTCTAAGATCATTCAAAATGTTTCTCAGATTAACGGAAGAATCTCTCAAGTAAAAAGTGCGATTGGTCGAGTTGAATCCGCTAATGAAAACTTATCTGAAAAGCTCTTTGAAGTAAGTGCAATATCTGAAGAATCTGTTGCTACAAGTGAACAAGTTAGTGCTTCTAGTATCCACCAAAAAGAAGCCATCCACCAAGTAAACCTTGCTGCGACAGAACTGCAAGAAATTGCACTAACTTTACAGGAAGAGGTAGACCAATTTTCTTTAGGTGAGAGAGCATCGCTAATCGCTGATGAAGAGATACGATTTATGGATACTTATCATGAAGCTGCAGCTACAGTTGACGATAGTGATGTAGAAGAGATTGAAGTTCAAGACGATGAGTGCAGAGAAGAAATTGAAACAGAAAGAGAAGTAACTCCTGATCACCATGTTGACGAAGAGGAACTGGAGAACGATACGGAGTCTGTTCACTCTTTAGATCGTGAAACTAAGAAAGAAGATTAAGTTTTAAAACCCGGTGATCACTCACCGGGTTTTAATAATTTCCACTCAATTGAGTATATTTTCTATGTTCTTTATACGTTTTTGAAAAGAAATGACTCCATGTGCCATCCTGTTTTGCAACAAAGTAATAATAGTCATGCTCTTCGGGATTCGCTGCAGCTTTTAATGAGGAGAGATCTGGACTAGAAATCGGGCCTGGCGGCAATCCTTTATTGATATACGTATTGTAAGGACTTTTAATTTTGATGTCTTTTCTTCTTAATGTTGCTTTTGGTTTTTCAAGCAAATATTGAACGGTAGAGCATGATTGCAGCTTCTTACCTTCTTCTAATCTATTCACAAAAACACCAGCGATTTTACGCTTCTCTTCATTCAAAAGTGCTTCCTTCTCGATAATCGACGCTAATGTTATCATTTCATAAGGTGTTTGATCGGTTTTAATTGTTATTTCTGTCGTTTCTTTGATAAGTCTTTCCGTCATTTGATGAATGACTACGTCAGCTTTCATATTCTTTTCAAAATAATAAGTGTCTGGAAAAAGAAGTCCTTCCATAGCAAACTTTGTATTTGATTTCTTTACTTTATTATTAATACCTAATTGTTCTTGTTGTTTATCAGTTAGTGTTTCCCATAATCTTGCTGTTTTTATAAATTGGTTTCGATCTACAATTCCCGCTTTGTTTAATCGATCTGCAATCTCTATAACAGTCAGCCCTTCTGGAATGATCACTTCGATCGCTTCTGTTTCATTTTTCAGAGTAGATAGATCTTGCAAGATCTCTTTATAACCACTTCCTTGTTTAATCGTGTGTTCTCCTGCTACAACTTTACTTTTCTTTCCTGTAAGAGTTGCATAAAAGTTAAATAAAATTGGACTTTTAATAAATTCATTATTATTCAAATTCTTTGATATTGTTTTAAAATCACTGTTTTCTTTTATAACAAAAGCCTTCTCTGCCGTTTCCTCAGGGGGTGAAACTTCATATATGATCCACCCTACACAAAAAGCGATGAGGATACTGAAAATAATCAAAACTCTTTTTGCATTTGAGTTCAAAGTTAGAATCCGCCTTACTTTTTTTGTTTCTAATTTTCCCTGATTATTTTTATTCATTCAAAAAGGCTGTTAGGAAAGGTATACATACCTTACTAACAACCTTCGATTCATAGATACACACGCAATAACATCGTGCTTCAAATATTTATTTGTTTAAGCTATATATATATTGCCCTAATAGGATCGTTGAAATATGCAAAAACATCTCACTCCGAGATAGCATGCCACTGGTGAAGACACCTATCGCTCCATCCTTTTTTCTGATCTCAGGGTCCTTTGTGAACTCACCCATCAATGTTCCGAGTTCCTTACCCTGCTTCAGACCTGTTACGATCAACGACGGAAGCAGAATACGAGCTCCTGCAGCTGAATAGACGTTGCCATCGTGATCCGCCACCGCTCCCCAGTTGCACAAATACATGCCATCTTCCATCTCCATTACTCCGCCTTCAAAACCAATGCCGATTTCAGCTCCTTGCTTCACACAATCTTTTGCCCGGTTGATAGCTCCGATTTTGGTTTCCTCATCAGAAAAAGGCTGTGCTGAGACTAATGAATCAGAAGAGTAAGATACGAGTTCAGAATCCTTAAAATACGCTATAAAAGGCTGAGCGGCTTTAATTTTTGCGGGGTTTGATGATCCAATTCCAATTTTCATTACACGTTCATCCTCAGCTATTTTCTAAGATTGTTCTTAATGTAGTTTCATCTGCTGTTTTAACAAGTTTGATAAGCAATTCTTTTGCAGCAGCATAATCATCAACATGTATCATAGAAGCATGTGTGTGAATATAACGTGAACAGATTCCGATCACCGCAGAAGGCACACCGTTTCCAGAGATGTGTACACTGCCAGCATCTGTTCCACCTTGTGAGATGAAATATTGGTAGGGAATCTTATGCGTTTCAGCAGTGTCTAGGATATATTCTCTCATACCACGATGAGTTACCATCG
This sequence comes from Fictibacillus halophilus, assembly GCF_016401385.1. Lineage (NCBI taxonomy): Bacteria > Bacillati > Bacillota > Bacilli > Caryophanales > Fictibacillaceae > Fictibacillus > Fictibacillus halophilus. The sequence continues at coordinate 2,330,793 of NZ_JAEACF010000001.1, forward strand.
TTCTATCTAAAATTCTTAACAACGCACCTTTTCCAAGTTGACCGAACTCACTCTTATCCCCCATCATGTCATTCGCTGGACTTGCATCTAATGCGAAGAATAGATCAGGTTGAATTAAGTTCGCTGCTGTTTTGGACCCTCTAAGCCCTACTTCTTCTTGAACCGTAGCACCGCTATACAATTCGTTAGGCAACGTTTCATCCTTTAATTCTTTTAATAGTTCAATCGCTAATCCCACACCATAACGATTATCCCATGCTTTCGCCATGATTTTCTTCGGATTGGCCATCGGTGTAAACGGACAGATCGGAACGATTTGCTGCCCAGGTCTTACACCCAGGTTATGAACTTCTTGATCGTTATCTGCACCAATATCTATGTACATATTCTTAATACCCATCGGTCTGTTACGCTGATCTTCAGAAAGAAGATGAGGTGGAGTTGAGCCGATTATACCAGTAATAACATCACCTTTATCTGTGTAAATATTTACACGTTGAGCTAATAGAACTTGGCTCCACCAGCCACCCAACTCTTGAAATTTTAGCATACCGTTTTTCGTAACCTTCGTAACCATGAAACCAACTTCATCCATGTGCCCCGCTACCATAATCTTTGGACCATTCCCTTTTTTGACACCAAAGATGCTGCCAAGACCATCTTGAATAATTTCATCCGATACAGGTTCGATCTCTTTTCGGACAAACTTACGAACATCTCTTTCAAAGCCTGGCGCGCCCGGCAATTCAGTCAATGTTTTAAACAAGTCGAGTGTTTCTTTATTCATATAAAAACAACCCCTTCTAATTAGTCACATGTACATTTTTATTGTACACCTAATAAGAAGGGGTTTTCTATACTTATGAATGTTCTAGATTTCGTAAGTGATCGGATCGATTGCTCCAGCTTCTTTAAAACCTTTCAAACGTAAAACACAGCTGTCACATTGTCCGCATGCTGCTTCTTTTCCATTGTAGCAAGAAGTTGTTAGATCATATGGCACTTCAAGAGAAAGACCTTTTTCAATCGTTTCCTTTTTAGATAAAGAGATCAATGGTGTTTCAACTGAAATGTTTTTTCCTGTAACACCTGCTTTTGTTGCTAGGTTGATCGTTTCTTCCATACTCTGAATGAATTCTGGACGGCAATCTGGATAGCCGCTATAGTCGACCGCTGAAACACCTGTATAAACAGCGGTAGCTCCGATTACTTCAGCATAAGCGCTTGCGAGTGATAAGAAAATCATGTTTCTAGCAGGTACATAGGTTACAGGGATCCCTTCTTCTGCCTCAGTTGGAACTTCTACCTTTTCATCGGTTAGTGCACTTCCACCAATATCTTTCAAGAAGGTAAGATCGACAATTCTATGATCTGCTACACCATAATACTTACCGACTTCAATCGCTTGCTCAACTTCTCGATTATGACGTTGCCCATAGTGAAAAGTGATCGGGTACAGGTCATATCCCTCCGCTTTTGCGATCCCCATGCAAGTTGTACTATCAAGTCCTCCGCTTAAAACAATAACCGCTTTTTTATTCATGGTTAAACCCCTCTCTCTTCTGGATGCCAGATTACTTTATGAAGTTGAAGACTGAGCTTTGCATTTGGTAGTGGATTCTCCAATAAAAGTTCAACAAGACGTCTCGGAGGCATGCTTTCCCAAACGGGGCTTACCGAGATCTGACCATTTCTGTAATGCTCAGAGACTACTTGTTTCGTTATCTCAAAATCGTTCTCTGATCCAACAACGAATTTAATCTCATCTTGGTGCTGAAGCTCTTTGAAATTATCCATGTGCATTCTGTCCATCTCTCCAGAGGCTGGGAGCTTGTAGTCCATTACGAATCTCATCTTTTTTTGTAAATCATGGTGAGAGTTGCGTAATTGCTCAAATGGCTGGATATCGATAGCCCCGTTCGTTTCAATGTGGATATCTACAATATGATCCAAGTCAGCCATCGCTAGCAGTAAGGCAGCTGATTTTTCTCTATGAATTAAAGGCTCTCCACCTGTAAAACAAATTCGTTGTGATCGAAACGACTTAATCGTATTCACGATCTCTTCTATCGTTGCTTCAAACTCGGGTTTAGCAGGTGCATAACTGTATGTCGTATCACACCACGTGCAGCGAAGATTGCAATGAAAAACACGTACAAAAACCGTTGGATACCCAGCTTGAAGTCCTTCACCTTCAACCGTTTCAAAGATCTCGACCATAGGAACTTTCCAGTGTTTCCAAACATCTTTAGACGGCAGATCAAACATCGTTTTCCACCATCCATTCTCTTTTCATTACAGCATAGCTAGTAGGTGTCTCATACAGTTTAAGCTCTTCTAACCTGTGCCCTTGTTCACTTAGACCACGTTCGTTAAGTTCAAGATCAATTTGCTCCCAAATCCAAACCACCATATTTTCAGCAGTCGTATTCATTGGAGGGAGAACTTCGTTTAAATATTGATGATCTAATTTGCTGTCAATTGCTGATTTGAAAATTTCTTTTATCTCTCCAAAGTCAACGGCAATGCCAATTGCATTCACAAAACCGCTCATTGTGATCACTAGTTTGTATGTGTGACCGTGGAGATTTTTGCATTTCCCATCATAGCAATGCAGGTGATGAGCCGCATCAAAGGTAAACTCTTTGCATACTGCAACCCGCTTATTATGGTACTTTAATTGTTCGCTCTTAATGTCGCGACCGAGTATTTGAACATCTGTTGGAATTTTATAAGTCATTCCTGTTCATCCTTTCGAGTGGAGCACGAAAACAAAAAAACTCTGCTAAAAACGCAGAGAGTGTAAATGTTCATTCTTCACGCTCCCTAGTTTTGTTTTAAGAGGGGTGGGAATTTCGAACCCTCCATCTTTATCAAATGTATCTTATCAAAAAAGCCCAAGAAAAAGAAGGCTTTTCTTTGTTATACTGGTTAAGAAGAACCTATATATTTGAAAATGAACTTACATAAGGTGGGAATACGAATGAATTGGAGAAACCTGATTCTAGCAGGCCTTACAGGCGCTGCAATCGGTTATGTTGTTACAAAAAAGCAGACAGAGACCATCACACCCGAAAAAGCGCTAAAGCTATTAAAAGAAAAGGCAAAAGAACATTACAGAATCTCAGGAGCTTGGATCATGGTTAAAGCAGAAGATAAGAACGTTCATGGCCTTCCATACTCTGTGTATAAGGGTGGCTTTTCAAACTCTTCACCTGGAACGGAAGCCTCGCATTTCGAATTCTTAATTGATGCTTCAACTGGAAGTCTGTTAGAGCTCGTACAAAAGTAAAAAAAACCCATAGGACATTTTCCTAAGGGCTTTCTTATGGAGATTAACGATATAATTTTGTTTGGTCGTAAAGGTTGTTATCGATCTTGAATTTTGTAGTAAGATATTGACGCTTTTCCCAAACACTTAAAATGAATAAAGGAACGATGATTAAAAGAAATAATAGTCCTGTTACAACGATCCAATCCATATGAGTTCCAAGATCTGATTCGTGTGCTTTTTTATAATCTTTAATTTGAGAATTTGCTTTAGCTACTGCTGCTTCAGCTAAAAGTTCATTTTTGTCAGCATCATAAAACACAACTTCTGTGTGATCAAAGTAAAAAATATTATCTCTAACCGTATCATAGTTAGCAATGGCAACTGTTACTTCTGATGCATCTAATTCTGAGTCTTGATTTGGATACGTTTCAATGTCTGTTAAAGTTAAAGAACCCTTTTTTAAATCTTTGTGCTTACTTTCAATTCCCTTTTCAATCGTCTTCTTCATTTCATCTGTAGCTTGTTCAGCAGATACGAAAGTACCCATGGATAAAAACAGTGCTAAAACGGTAAAAATGGCAACTAACTGTTTTTTCATTTTAAATCCCCTCTCATTTTTTACCCTTTAAGATATAAATAAAGTTCATCAATACATGCCTCTCATATTTTAACATATCCTGTCGATTTCGACATTCACTTGAAAATGGAAAATATGTGACGGTTTTTTTACATTTTTGGGGAACGTGGTATTCTTTCTGTCATCTCACCCTTTTCATCCCACTTAACAGCACGATAAATACAATCATGATAAAAGAAATACCATGTATCAGGCTTTATCCATTTTTGTTTTTGAAAGATTGAAGTCATGGGATAATCATCATAAGCAAGCACCCATAATGGGTTATGATGTGCATGAGTTGGCATGATATCTCCGATGTGATAGAGCTTTTCTCCATTCTCTAATGTAAGTTCAATCAGTGAATGGCCATCACTATGACCTCCTGTATGAACCATTCGAATACCTTCTATTACTTCTATCTCTTCCTTAAATGTTCTTACTTGATGCTGAATAGGTTCCCAATTTTCTTTCCAATATGTATTCTGAGACCGGATATTTGGATTCTTAAGCTCATTCCATTCTGTTTCAGAGGTATAAATAATAGCGTTTTCAAAAACAGGTACTAACTGATCATCTTCCCATCTTGATAACCCTGAGGCATGATCAAAGTGCATATGTGTCATAAGAATAATATCAATATCAGAAGTAGTTAATCCTTCTTTTTTTAAATTTTTTTCAATAAGCGACTCTTCTGTAACGCCATAGTTTCTTTTTTGTTTTTCTGTCAATTTCCCATAACCGATCCCAGACTCAATCAGTATGTTCTTTCCTTTAAAACCTTGAACAAGGATGGGTTCAGTTCTAAGCTCAATTTGATTCTTATCGTTAACAGGATATTTCCTTTCCCATAGAGGTTTAGGAACGACTCCAAACATAGCACCGCCGTCCATATGTGTGACCCCGCCATCCAACCATGTTAATGTCTTCGTACCAATTTTCCACTGATCCATATTTTTAGTCTCCTTTCTATTTAGATCTCTGTACAAGTGTATCATAAGAAACAAAGATCGGATGAAAAGAAAAGACCCAAGCATATGCTTGGATCTTTAAGAACGGAATTGTGCTTCCATACGGTAAATTCGATATCCTTTTTCAGAGAATTTCTCTTCATATTCTGTCATAACGTTATCTTCCATATCACTTTTATGAAGATCAAGACTTACTTGGTTAAAAAACATACCATAGGTTGACATACTATGAAGTGAATATTCGAACAACCCCTGATTATCAGTCTTGAAATGAATTTCACCAGGCTTTTTTAATACAGTCTCATATCTTTTAAGAAAACTTTCATGCGTTAATCTTCTTTTTGCATGCTTGGATTTTGGCCAAGGATCCGAAAAGTTGAGGTAGACACGCTCAATTTCACCCGGCTCAAAGTAATCCAACAAGTGTGATGCATCTGCTCTAATAAGTTTAACGTTTGGTTTTTCGTCTTCTAAAATACGGTCCAGTGCAGTAATGATGATGCTGTCATAAAGCTCCATCCCTAAATAATTTATAGAAGGGTTTTGTTTAGCCATACCATTAACAAACTGTCCCTTACCTGTTCCAACTTCAATATGAATCGGATTGTCATTCCCAAAAAAAGAATGCCATTTACCTTTCATCTTTTCAGGCTCTACTGAAACGTATTCAGGATGTTCGATTAATTTTTCTTTAGCCCAAGGCTTAAATCTTTGACGCATATTTTCTCCCCACTTTTCACACTTTTATATAGTTTTGAACGAAGGATATTTTTTAGAATAATCCATAAGCTATGCAATGAAAGGATGTGCAGGAAAAATGCCATTAAATCACAACGATCAATTGCATATCATCAGAGATCTTCTTCAAGATCATTATACCGATTGTGCTGGTTCACCATCCGAATGTGCTCAATTAGAACGTCTTGCTGCACATTTATTGGAGAACGGCGCAGTTCATGAAGAAGTACGAAACATCTTGTCCAACATTAACGAATATAGTCATACCGGCTTTTCACACCAGCATTTAGAAGAGCATATTACAAATCATCGACCTCACTTAGAATCATGGATCAACACGATTCAAACACATCATCCATATTAAGACACTATTCCCTAGGAAATAGTGTCAGATGATCTTATATGTTGTCAGCGTTAGATCGAACCAGCAAGTTTTTTAATACTTTCTGCAAAATGGGCAGTCTCTTTAGACTGTCCTTTTTCTTTATACCAGAAAAAAGAGCTTATGGTTTGTGCCAATACATACCAATGCATTCTTCTTTCTAAATCATCATTAAGGGTTTCCCCATAAACCTCGAGCCATTCTTCCCATTTTTCATAAGGGATATAGCTATAAAGAAGCATTCCAAGATCTAGTGCAGGATCAGCAATCATCGCTCCATCCCAATCGATCAAATATAATTCCTCAGAATCACTTAGCAGCCAATTGTTATGATTAACATCACAGTGGCATACCACCAAATTATCGACTTCAACCTCAGAGGCAGTCTCCATTAAGTAAGCGAAGGAATCATTGATGATTTCTAGATAATCTTTCTCTTTACGCATCTGCAATTGTATATCGTTTAAAAGGTCAACTGGCGTTAACCTTTTTTTCTCTAAGCGGTTCATCATGCCAAGCAGTTCTTGAGATCGGTGAATTTTCGCTAGAAGTTCGGCTACATTCTCACTTTTCATATCTGCTGCTTTCAATTCACGGCCGTTTAGCCACTGTTGAGCTGTTATTACATCTCCATTACCTAATCTTTTTGTCCATAAAAGCTTAGGAACAATTCCTTCTGCAGAAAGAACAGCTAAAAACGGAGAGGAATTACGCTTTAAAAACAGTTTTTGGTTCCCATATTCAGCTATATATGCTTCTCCCGTTGCTCCGCCAGCAGGGGAAACCTGCCAATCTTCTCCCAAAATCTGTTCCAAAATGTTCACCTTCTTGTCTAGTTAAGAAATCCGTTTTTGATTAGTTGTTCGTTCAAAAAATTATAGCTTTTCCGTATCGAATTAAATTACTGCGAAGTCATTATTTTAACACAAAAAATCAAGAAAAGCACTTGATTCTTGATTCTTTACAATCCTAAACAGAATATAACAAAGAAAAAGATAGCGGTTCTAATCTATACAGTTCTTCTTTTAATACTCGATTACAGAAACTTTCATCCTCAATCGCTATCGTCCAACTATTTTCTTCAAGAGGAATATCTAACGGTTTAGTCGTTTGGTTAAAAAGCAATAAGGCTTTCCTCCAATAAGAAGCACCATCTTTTATATCGGTGGTGGGAAGGTGCAACTTAAATCCTAGAGCGCCATCTGGTACCATCCATTCCATAAGCTCAGAAGAGCTCTCATGAAAAAGAGGCTGTGTTTTTCTTATTTTTATCAGCTGTTTGAAATAATCAACTTCTTTATGAAAAGACTCACATCGGTTCCAGTCAAACGCATTGATGGTATCTGGGAGGTTATAGCTGTTCTCTTCACCTTTCTTCGTTCGAAAACATTCTTGCCCAGCATGGATAAAAGGAACCCCTTGTGCAAAGATCGTAAACGCTAAGGCAAGCTGTTGCCTTTTCCTTCGCATGAGTTCATCTTCAAAAGCATGTCGAATAGACAAAAGGTCGTACAATGTATGATTGTCGTGGCATTCAGAATAATTTATGCTTTGTTCAGCTTTTATAAACGTATCATGCTGACCTGCATAACCCCTCATCACTTGCTTCATATGATGCTTAATTCGTTCATCATTATTTCCGTTAATAAACCCGCTCTGACCCGCAGGAAAAATACTGCCTTTAACATTATCCCGAAACGCATCATTGAAAAAAGAATAGGAAGGCATCTTCTTAGCAGATGATAGAGTAGCTTTCTTTTCTGGTGCTAAATTCGTATTTAAATCCCAGCCTTCTCCAAGTAAAAATACGCCAGGATTCAAAGATTTTAGTTTTTCAGCTGCTTGGTTCATCGTTTCAACATCATGAATACCCATCAGATCGAATCGAAACCCATCTACTTTATATTCACTCATCCAATACGTTAGCGCGTCTAAAATGAACTTACGCATCATTTTCCTTTCAGATGCTGTATCATTTCCTACTCCCGTTCCGTTAACCGGGTTTCCGCCATCATCATAACGAAAATAATAGCCAGGAACGAGCTTTTCGAATGGTGATTCTTCTCTTTTATAAACATGGTTGTAAACCACATCTAAAATAACAGAAAGCCCATTATGTTGAAGAGTGTATATCAATGTTTTTAATTCTTTTATTCTGCAGCTCGGATCATGAGGATTTGTTGCATACGATCCTTCTGGGGATAAGAAATGAACCGGATCATATCCCCAGTTATACGCTGAATCAGGCTTTGTCTCATCAACACTTCCAAAGTCTGCTACGGGCAACAATTGAACGTGAGTGATCCCGAGATTCTTCAAGTATTCCAATCCCGTATGGAACCCATTGGTTGTTTTTGTCCCCTGTTCTGTTAATCCTAAATACTTTCCTTTATTTAAGACACCACTATCAGAATGAATGGTTAGATCCCGAACATGAACTTCATAGATAAAACTGTCAGTTTTTGAACGAAGGTTTATCTTTTTTTCAGATCGATTCCATCCTTCAGGATCTGTTTCAGGTAGATGGATGACAACCGAATGCACGCCGTTTGCGGTAACAGACTTAGAATAAGGGTCTGTTGTTTCTATCCATTCATGGTTTACGTTTACGACAAACATATATTCTGTAAGATGATGATCTCCATCTAACGTAACCTGCCAAACTCCTCTTTCAGTCCGCGACATTTTTTGTTCAATAAAAGTACTCGAATGTTGAGGTTTATACTTAAGTATCATTGCAAAGGCAACAGGTGACCAAACTTTGAACGTCGTACTCTCTGGTGTGTAATTCGCTCCAAGACTGCTATCATCAAAATAGAGGCTATCAAACTTTTCCGTACGTACAATGCTACCGATCATTAAGGGAATTCTTGTTTCGTTAAATGTGACCCAATATCGATTTTTTAGATCAATCGGCATTCTCGTTCTGCATTTGTAGATCACCTGATCATGATAGTGTTCTTGTTTATCGATGGTTAATGGCTGTAATACCTTCTTTTCATCTACCAATGAAAGTGACGGGATGATCGAAAAGGGCTTATTGACTACAATGGTTATCATAGAAAAATCATCGATATATGCCGACATTGAAATGTGATCACCTTTCATTGACTTCACCCCTTTTTATCGCTATTACATCATATTGAACTTAAAATGGATTTGTTATTCTTTTATATAAAAAAGAGGCCCATCCCAAAAGTAAGATAGGATTACTTTTGGCAGCCTCACTCATTTGGGGAAGGTTACTAAAATGAGTTTATGATACCTTCACTCCGCGTTTAAATACTTATTCTTCATAATTCTCCCTGCAATTACGATTGCCGCATAAACGACGATAGGTACGATAATTCCAAGTATTAGTTGTTCATTGGTTACATCTAAGATCCAATTCTTCAAACCAGACTTCTTTTCGATCAACATTACCCAAAGGAATGCAAAAAGTGCAATATTAAAAAAATCTGTCCATTTCATTTCTTATTCCCCACTCATATTAAGAATTTATAATTTTACTGAAACCGAACCCGGTTGAACGTCAATACGAACCGGAGTGGTCCCTTTATACTCCCCATCGGCATGAATCGCTACTGATCTACGCGTTATAACTTCAATCTCTTTTCCTTTAAACTGGGAAACTCCTTGAACGTTAACATGACCACCCCAAAATACTGAAATAAAAAGCAATAAAAGTTTGAAGAGAGATAGATCATGTACAACACAAACTTCTAAAATTCCATCATTAGACTTGGCTGATGGACAAATTTTCATACCCCCTCCATAATAGGGCATGTTACCAACAGCTACAAGCCATACCTTGTTAAACAGATGTTCTTGTCCATCGATTCTAACTTCCATAGAATCAGGCACATAGAACTTTAGAACTTTAAACAACGTGAAAACATACGCAAGTGAACCTAATTTTAGTTTATGTAAATACTTTTTGTATGTCGCTTCATTTGTAAACTTTGCTACTTCTCCATCTAAACCAATCCCAACAGCACTGATAAAAGACTGGACTTTATTGCTCCTCCCTAACAGTTGAATGTTTCCGGAATCAATCTTCATCATTCGATTGCGTTTCAGATATAGAAGTTGTTTTTTTAACCCTTTAACATCTTTCGTTAGAACTCGAACGATATCATTGCCAGATCCTCCAGATATAAACCCTAAAGGAATGCTAAGATTTTCTTTCATACCGTTTACAACCTCGTGAATCGTACCGTCTCCACCTACAGCAATAACAGCTTTAATATCATCTTTGTTTATGTATGTGATCTTTTTAGCAATATCTGTAGCATGACCGCTATACTCCGTATAAAACGTTCTATAGCTTATCTCTTCCTCGTCCATTGCCTTTTTTAATTGATCGAATGTATGAATCGCTTTTGCGTTATTTGTATTAATTATAAAGAAATATTTTTTCATTCAGTGCGTCCTCGTATTATGTTTTTAGAAGTTATTCGACAAAATCTCTCAAATACCTTCAAAACGAAACTCAGACTCACTCGATAACGGATCTTTTCTGTATAGGGAGTTCGTTACACCTCGTTTAAGAAGTTCAGACACAAATTTTAATTGCTGACCTTTAATGGGTGCTGGATTTTGTTGCAGAAGGGCATGCCATTCATTAAAATTACGTTTATCTATATAGCTGACTCTTCTCCAATCACTCGTAAAATCAATAAATGCTTCAGGTGCAACAATACATGATTTTAAGGATAACTGTTTTTGATAATGCTCCCAAGCTTCTCGTACTAAAGATTGCATACGTTCGAGTCGAATAAAAGGATTCAATACGATTTCCTTCTGATCATGTCGAACATTTTTCCAAAAACGTTTATCATCAGCTTCTTGCCAAATTCCTTCTCCATTCATCCAGACGATCAGCCAGACCTCCGTTGGCCCAACTAATATAATATTTAGTTCCACTCCTGTATTCTTCACACGAAAGACAGGTTCATAAAATAAAAAATAGTTATCAGGAATTCCTTGGATGAGTAATCTTAGCGTTTCATCATGAAGATATTTTTCATCCCAGTTTGAGATCTCTTTTACAGTCGAAGTCGCCCAGTTCATCTGATGATGAAATAATTTTTCGCGAAATTCTTGAAGGGATCGCTTTCGATTTTCTGTTTTGTTTTGTTGTTGAAATGCTTTCCAGCGGTTTTCTTTAATTCGCATAAATAAAGATTGATAATGATACAAATTGTTTTCGTATCTTGATACATAATCATTTAATTTTACAAGCTGCGCCATAAGATCCCCCTCTCTTTTTCACTCTATAAGGAATAAGAGTGTATAACGTGGTATTTAGGCTGTTTCTCTACATGTGTTTCATAGAGAACAACTTCATCTGCAGTGAATTGAATGTTTTCGCCATATCGTCTCCACCATTGTTGTGAATCCACTAAATTATGGTCCGATTCTATATGTTTACGTGCAAGCGTAATATGTGGCGCATAAGGTCTTTTATCAAGTTGAAAACCTACCTTCTCACATACATAAGCCACTTGTTTTTGCAGAGTATATAAACAATGTTCATCTTCAACACCTGCCCAAAAGATCCTAGGGTGTTGTTCGTTTCCAAAGAAACCAAATTGGTTTATTTCAAGAGAAAAATCATTCTCTCTTACACTTATTTTTTCGTTAAGTAATTCATGAAGAACTTGAATCTTCTCTGATGAAGCAGCACCTAGAAAAGCTAAAGTGATATGAAAGTCATCAGGATGTACCCAAGTTTTAAAATGATGTTCATTTCTTATGTGGCTACAGATTCTCTCTAGCTTCGTTTTGGTCTCATCAGGAAGCTTGACTGCTAAAAAATAATGCCTTTGCATACTTCTCACACACCTTTATTTATTTTATCAAAGAATACATGGAATCATCTGCTTTTTTCCCGCGTGACTTATTTGTTATAATTGAATCAGCAAGGAAAAGGAGTGCCGTTTATGAGAGTTGTTACAAATATCGCGGATTTAATCGGTGATACACCTATCGTAAAGTTAAACCGTCTTCCTCATCAAGAGGGAGCCGATGTATATGTGAAACTAGAGTATTACAACCCTAGTCGAAGCCTAAAAGACCGCGCTGCTTATAATATGATTATTGATGCAGAACAGAAAGGTCTATTGAAAGAAGGCTCTACTATAATTGAACCTACTTCTGGAAATACAGGGATTGGACTCGCTATGAATGCGGCCGCTAGAGGTTATTCTTCCATTATTGTGATGCCTGATACGATGACTGAAGAAAGAATTAATCTTTTAAAAGCATATGGAGCAAAAGTGGTACTAACTCCTGGAGATGAAAAGATGCCTGGAGCGATTAAAAAGGCAAGAGAGCTTGCAGAGGAAATTCCAAACAGTTATATGCCCATGCAATTTGAGAACCCTTCAAATCCTGATGCGCACAGAGGAAGTACAGCGATTGAGATTAAAGAAGCCATTGAAGAATTAAACAAACCCTTTACTGCCTTTATCGCACCTGCTGGTACAGGAGGAACTATTACTGGAACGGGTGAACAGCTTAAAACGTTTTTTCCGGATTTAACGGTTCATGTCGTAGAACCTAAAGGGTCCCCTGTTCTTTCGGGAGGAAAGCCTGGGAAACATAAGCTTGTAGGTACAAGTCCTGGTTTCATCCCACCGATCTTAAATCAAAAAGTCTATGATGAGATTGTTCAAGTTAACGATGAGGACGCGTATACGATCACGAGACGTCTAGCATCAGAAGAAGGCATTCTGGTAGGTCCATCATCAGGAGCAGCTGTTTATGCCGCTTTAAAAATAGCGGAGAAACGCAAAAAAGGTGAAGTCGTAATCTGTATGACGTGTGACTCCGGAGAACGTTATTTATCGAGTGATCTGTTTCAATTTGAATAATAGACAAAAGCATCCCAAACAGAATTGGGATGCTTTTTTTTACATTGTTGCTCATGATAGTGGTTGTTAACCATTTAAAGAGATCTTTGAATGAGTATTCGACCTTGCACTTCCATCTTTGTAAGAATTAAGACCATGAACAATCCTAAAAATGATAAAGCACCAAAAAATAAATACGTATAAAAGATAGTGTATTTATCAAAGATCACACCGCCGACAAACGTACAAAACCAAGAGCCTAAACCATTTCCTACTGCTGTGTATAAGGAAACAGCTGTTGCTCGAACTTCTACCGGTGTATACGTTCGCACATATTCCATAGCAGCTGGGATGAACAGACCAACTGAAAATCCTTGTACGACAGTTGTCATTAGTACGATTTGATAGGATGGCTCAAAAAAATAAAAGGTCCAACGAACAGCAGATACAGTGGCTGCAAAGACCATAATATGCATCATACCCCACCTTTTTATGGTGAGTCCTGCAAACTTCATAAATGGCGCTTCACTTCCTGCTGCGATTAAGAAAGCTAGTCCAACCCCTGCTAAAGTTCCTCCTGTTTCTTGAATATAAAACCCAAAGTAAAAATTATTAGCAAAAATAGGACCAAATACTAAGAAAGTAGCAGAAAGAAAGACTAGATACGAAGGCATCCTTACCAGTTGTCCAATACCTTTTCTAAGATCTGTACGGAGCGATTGGTTATCTTTCGGCATCTTGATTACAAATAAGATACAAAGAAGAAGAACCGAAGTAAACATATAGAAAATTACTTGAACCCCTATGGAATCAGAAAGCCTTCCTGCAATAAATACGGCTATAGCAAAGCCAATTGCCCCGAAAAGTCTGTAATTTCCGTATTGCTTGTTCTCTTTTTGTACGTAATTTAAAAGAATGCTGTCTGAAACAGGGACTAACGCACTCTGCATAAATGAAAACGCGATAAGGATACCGATTAACCACAAGTAGGACTCAAAAAGATAAATGCTATAGCCTAGCCCAGCTGTTAGAAGCAAAGAAAGAACTAAAACGGACCTTGGACGCCTTGAATAATCTGTAACTACACCCCATAGAGGCTGAGCAAAGATCATTACGACTGGACTGATGGACATTAATGTACCAATTTCTGTCCCACTGAGACCTACTGAATCTTTAAAATAAACACCTAATAACGGAAATAAACTCCCTAGACCAAAAAAACTTAATAGGTAAAAGCCTTTTAGACTGAGAGAGGTTTGATCGAACGATTTATTCATGATGTACCCTCTCTTACATGCTATTTAGCTAGTTCGTAAATGGCTTGTGCATATATGGCAGAAGCTAGAAGTAAGTCTTCTACAAACATGTGTTCATCCTTTTGGTGAGCCACATCTTCTCTTCCTGGGAACAGTGCACCAAAAGCAACTCCTGTTTCCAACGATCGTGCATAAGTACCACCGCCAATAGCCATCAATTCACCTTTTTTCCCCGTTTGATCTTCGTAAACCTTTTGAAGTGTCTTAATCAATGGATGATTTTCTTCTACATAGTTAGGTGGGTTGTTTTCAATGATTCTCATCGACCAATCATCGGTTTTCGCTCTTGTTGATAATGTATTTTCGATTTTCTTACTATCGTGTGTAACCGGATAGCGTATGTTTAACCCTACTTTCCCTCCTTCTGTAAGGTCATACGACAGAATTCCAGCATTGACCGTTAGTTTACCGCTTGCTTCATCTTCTGCAGCAATATCTAGCTTATGTCCTGTATATTCGCCCGTTAGCTCGTCCAACAAGTGGAGAAACGACTTGGCTGTTCCAGTGAAAGAAAGAGTGTTCAAAAATTCACCAAGCATAAGTCCAGCGTTCGTCCCCATGTCTGGTGTACTTCCATGGGCCGATTTGCCTTTAACTTTTAGAATTAAAGCATCCCCTTCCATTTGAACTTGGTACTCTATTGCAGATTTTTGACCATATGCTTCAAATGAATGTTGAATTTCCTCTAGATCGCTTCCTTGAATTTTAGCTTCTGCGTAATCTGGAACCATATTTAAACGTTGGCCCGATGTAAAGGAAAGTAATTGAAGGCTATTTCTTTCTTCCTTTTGATCGTTGTCTAGACGAAACTCCACATCAAAGATTCCTTTTTCCGCAGATATGATCGGAAAATCCGCATCAGGTGCAAATCCGATCGCTGGCATCTCTTCTTTCGTAAAGTAATGTCTCACACATCGCCAGTTACTTTCTTCATCACAACCAATGATCATACGAACCTTTTTCGATAATGGAAGCTTTAATTCCTGGATAATTTTCATTCCATAAAAGGCTGCCATCGTAGGTCCTTTATCATCAATCGCCCCTCGTGCAAAGATTTTCCCATCCTTAACTTCTGCTCCAAAAGGCTCTAAAGACCATCCATCACCAGGAGGTACGACATCAACATGGCAAAGAACACCTACGATGTCGTCACCGTTTCCAATCTCGATGTGTCCTGCATATCCGTCTACATTTTTAACGATCATTCCACTGTCTTTTCCAAGGTCTAACATATACGTTAAAGCTTTTTCTATCTCGGGACCAAAAGGAGCTCCTTCTTTAGCATTTTCTTCATCGAGCAGACTAGGAATGCGCAATAGCCCTTTTATATCCTCCATAAGCTGTTTCTTTCTCAATTCAACTTCTTCTTTCCAATTGATGTGATTCATCACTTACACCCTTTCTAAATAAATTTGCTCCTTGCGTTTGTCTTTTCAAAAGGTCAGATAATCGATTCGTATACATCTTTGCTGCATATGATATAGAGGCGTGCATCATCACGAATTGTTTGATCTAACTTCTTATTTATCGATAGATCGTTGCCGTCCGCAATTAGTGTAGCACCTTGCTTCAACAAACTGTCAAAAGCATCTTTGTATGTTACCCATTCCGCTCGTTTGCGTACTTCAAATAGATTTTCTCCTTCTTTATGTGAAAGAAGCTGTGTGTAGATCTCTGTAATCCCCTTAGAAAAAGCGGATCGCACAGCCATACGTGAAACCGTTTCGTGACTTAAGACAAACTCATCTACTTTAGCATGCCTAAAGTTTTTAATATGTTCCTCTTTTTTGATCTCAACCGTACTATGTATGTGAGGAGTTAAACGTTCTACGGATGTTACGATCAACAGTGTTTTCCCATCAGCAAGTGCTGAATCATGAATGGAATCATCTGAGAATACAAGTACTGATTTGGCTTCTTTTAAATTTGCTTGTACGAGAGTCCCTTCTATTGATGGATCACCTTGAACGTAATGAACATTTTGGTGTGTAATGGGTGTAACAGGCAGGTTATCAATAAGAACTACTTCTAGGTAGGGATGAGTTTCTATAATCTCACTAACAGCATATTTTGCTTTTTCAGACCACCCTATAATAACGAAATGATTTTTACCTTTAAAAGTCAACCTTCCTTCCTCCTTTCGTTTACGATGAGCTCCTAATGCTTCTACCAGTTTCCCAATAGCCAGACCAGCAATACCAATACCGATCAAAAAGATGAAGATCGCATAGATTCTTCCTGCTGTAGACACTGGATAGTAATCGCCATAACCTACCGTTGTAACAGTGGTCATAACATACCATAAGGCATCAAACCAGTTAGGGAATGTTTTTGGCTCTAACAGATGCATAACGACTGACGAAAAAATGACAATAAAAAAGGCGAAAGAAAAAATCCCAAACTTATTTAAGACGATAAGTCTATTCATCAGTTTTTGTAATATATACACCTCATCGCTCCTAACGTAATTTTTTTAATAACCCTATTATTGTACCTTATTCCCATGTAAATGGTTAGATGGTTTCGCTTTCTCAGGAATTATGGAATATTGACAAATATAGATTTTAGTGTATAATGGTGCCAAATAGGAGGTGTAGTGTTGGGTTAACTGACAATTTTCCTCTATATCTATATATTTAGGATCATATGTTCGTTATGAGGTTTTGCTGCCTGGCCGCACAGACATCTTTTTGAACGTTACTATTACATCTAATGGCTGATGCAGCGGAGAACCAATACGGATTCTTCGCTTTTTTTTATAAAAAAGGATGGGTCTTATGAATTAAATAGAATGTAATACAACATTCATATTTCATTAACTTTAGACTGGTATCATATAGTGTGTTAACAACTATCTAAATAACAAGGAGTGGTTTTTTGAGTCCTTCAACTGACAGAATGTTGAATCGTGTGAAAGCCCTGTATTTGTTTATTCGCAAGAAAGGTACTGTAACAACACGAGAACTAGTTGAAGAATTTGGAACTACGCAGCGCACCATTCAGAGAGATCTTAACGTCCTCTCTTATAACAATTTAGTAACAAGTCCTGCCCGCGGTATGTGGGAAACGACAGGCAAAAAAGTTAAAGTATCTTAAAAAGATATAATAAATTTTCGGATAAGCTATTTCATTAAATAATCCCCGCTAATTAATTAGCGGGGACTTTTTTTGATATTGATAATAAATTTTAAAGTTCGTCCTTGTTATCTCTTAAGAGCAGATCAGGGGTTCTTTCAATATTCCATTCACGGCTTTCCCAATTTGGAGTGCCTGAGACAGGCATATACTTATCATCATGACCGAATAAGTTTTTCCAAAAACCTTCCGCTAAAGAAAATCCAATAACCTGCTGACGGTCTGTATCAATGATCAGATCTTTTATCTTTCCAATTTTTTCACCATCTTGATCTATTACATTCCAATCTTTTATGCCCATATAAGAATAACACTCTTTTGGTTCATCTCTTTGAAGTTCATTTCCTGAGAACACGAGTTTGTCTTCATCAAATTCTTTCACTTGATGCCAAGGGATAAAAAAGGTTTCTTTCGTATAGTTCTGATTAGCAGCAAGGTTAGAACTTCCTGTAAACGGAGTGTGTTGTGTACCGATACCTGACGTGGCAGCAACAACTGTTTCCATATGCTTATCTGAGGGAATCTCTTCACGCTGATAGATTCCGTTGTCAACAGTGTACGTAAAATAACATAAGCGATGGTCGTACATATTAAATAGAATGTCGTTAATTTTATGCTGTGTTTCTTCAGTAGAAATCGTATGATTTTGAGCTTTAGCACCCATTAACTTTTCTGCAGATAATTTCATTGGTATACATCTCCTTTTTATTGGAAGATACCCCTTATAAATTATTCAAAAACATCCTCTTTTAAAGAAAGTAAGGATAGTTCTTCTTCTCTAAGCTCTCGATACATTCCTAACTCAAGGGTTTCATCAAGCTTTAGTTGTCCCATCTGAATTCTTTTCAAGAAAATGACCTTTCTGCCGATTGCCTCGAACATTCTTTTCACTTGATGAAACTTTCCTTCAGTTATGGTTAGTTCAATTTCTGATTCATCGTTATCATTGGTCAATATTTTTAAAAAAGCAGGCTTTGTCTTATACCCATCATCTAAGATGACACCCTCTTTAAAGTTTTCAAGAGCATCGTCTGGGATTGATCCATTTATTTTTGCGTAATAGGTCTTAGGAACATGTTTTTTAGGTGATAACAAAGAGTGTGATAACTGACCATCATTCGTTAATATCAATAATCCCTCAGTATCAATATCTAATCTCCCAACAGGAAATGGTTCAAAATTCTGATCTTCCATATAAAGAAGATCTATTACCGTTTCATGCCTAGAGTCTTCAGTCGCCGAGATGACCCCTTGAGGCTTGTTCATCATTAAATAGATGAACTCCTTATAAACAGCTTCTTCACCATGAACCAAAACGTTATCAATATCCGGGTTTGCTTGAGTTTTTGCATCCTTTACAACCTCACCGTTCAACGTAACTGCACCTGATTTTAGTAATTGCTTTACTTCTTTTCTACTTCCAAAGCCTGTGTTTGATAACCATTTATCAATTCTCATGAAATACCTCCTGCAATAATGATCTTTTTTTCCTATATTATTGTAAAAAATTGATTGATTTTTGAAGAAACAGGGTAATTTAGTACTATAGGAGGAATTGGAATGAAAAGGAAAATAGGTCTTCTAGCAACTGCACGAAAAAAAGCTTCTACCCCTTCTGCAGCTATAGATTTATACATAAGTCCCTTATTCGTTAAGTCTGTTCAATACGCACAAAACCATTATGATGATTTTTACTTTTTTAGTGCAAAAGAAGGACTCGTAACGAAAGACCAATACATTGAACCGTATAATGTTTCTATCAAAAATTTTTCGACATCTGAAAAACGGGAATGGGCTCATCAAGTGATACAAGACCTAGAACAAAACATCAAGCCTTCTCAATGTAAGATTTATATTCATGGCGGTTGGGTATACCGTGAATTCTTACAGCCCGCCCTTGAAAGAGCAGGATTTCAATTTGAAGTTCCGCTCGAAGGATACAGCATCGGTAATCAACTTAAATGGTACGATGAACAGAATCAATCCAAAAAATGAAGACTACCGCAGAAAAAGAAGGCTTTTTTTACCAGCCTTCTTTTTTCTTATGCTTATTTTCTGCGTTTCAAGAAAGGAATGCGATCACCTAATATAATGTTTAATAAGCCTGATCGGTGACTTAAGAACACATACACCGCTCCCCCAGTGAGAATACCGATCGTTAATTTAATGATCGTATCAAGTCTTGTCTCTGTCTCACCTAAAAGCGCCGATACAATCATGACGGTTACTGCCATCGCTGAGCAAAATAACGTGATCAGAACCGTTCTTCGATACACCCATTTAAAGGAGAAGCCGCTGTATTTTTTAATGATATACAGATTAAACAAAATCGAGAGTGTGTATCCGATGTCTGTTGCAATAACAGAGCCGGTCCCACCGAACAGCAATAATAAAGGCTTGTTCAAAAGTAACTTTGCTAAAAAACCAGCTGATAAACTGATAAACGCATAACGTTGCTGATTAAGTCCCTGTAAGATCGCTGCCGTAACGGTAAACATCGCAAACCATAATGCAGTCGGCGCGTACCATTGAAGATAATAACCGCCGGTCTCCATAGATGACAACCCAAAGAGTGCACCATATGCAGGGTATGCAAGAACCGTTAGCCCGATCGCTGCTGGTGCAGTTAGAAATAACACCATCTGAAACGTTTGCGTGATCTGCTTATGAAGAATCTCATCATCGTTTTGGGTGAACGACTTCGTTATAACAGGTATCAAGGTTAGTGCAAGAGCAGTTGCTAATGATACTGGAATCATAACAAGCTTATGCGCGATCTGTGTGATGATGGCAAATACAGATTCTGCTTCATCTAAAGTGTAATCAATATCTTTAAGCGTTTTTACGATCGTAAACTGATCCACCATCTGATAGAGCGGAATAGCTAGACCGACAGCTACAAACGGAATCGCATACTTGATCGTTTCTTTATAAATATCTCTTAACGATATATCAGCAACAGGTTTACTTTCTCTATACATCTTGTCCAGATGCGGTTTTCTTTTTATCCAATACCAGATGAGAACCCCCAAGCCTGCGATTGCACCTAGAGTAGCTGCAAATGTAGAAAGTGCTACAGCTGTCGTAATCTCACCCTTCATTAGATTGATTACAACGAAACTTCCAACAAGGATGAACACAATTCGAACGATCTGTTCAACGACTTGTGACACCGCTGTTGGCCCCATAGATTGAAAGCCTTGGAAATATCCTCGAATCAAACTCATAGAAGGTACTACAATCAAAGCGGTACTTACCATTCGAATAACTAATGTAATATCTTCAATGCTGTTGCCTTGTCCACCTTTTTCATCAATAATCTGATGAGCAAGTATAGGCGCTAACATATACAGAATGACAAAAGCTAGAGTTCCTGTCAGCGTCATGACTAGAAGACCAGATTTCAACAGTTTCCTTCCTGCAGCATAATCTCCTAATGCATTATATTTCGAAACAAATTTAGAAACAGCAAGCGGAACGCCCATTGTGGAAATACTAAGTAATATGGTATATGGAATATAAGCATAGCCGTATAAAGCCATACCTTGTTCTTCTACTAGATTGGTAAATGGAATTACAAAGATCAATCCGATAAATTTCGAGAAAAACGTCGCAGCGGATAAAATCAATGTTCCACGAAGTAATCGAGACAACTATTTTCAGCTCCTACTAATCATCCTAAAAAACATTATTGATATTGTATCACATTCAAAGCGGAAGTAACCTACTTTAACTTTTTGCAAAAAAGTAAGGATTATGAAACATATAGTCTTTTTGATTAAGCTATGCTATTGTATGAAATGATTTTTATTGAACGTATAAGAAAGTTGGGATTGTATGATTTATGATTGTATAGTGATCGGCGGTGGACCTTCTGGCCTGATGGCGAGTGTAGGTGCTGCTACGAATGGTGCACGGGTTCTATTAATCGATAAAGGAGAAAAACTGGGTCGTAAACTTGCTATTTCTGGAGGCGGACGTTGTAACGTCACAAACCGTCTGCCTGTTGAAGAAATTATCAAACATATTCCGGGGAACGGCCGTTTTTTATACAGTGCCTTTTCCGTTTTCAACAACGAAGATATCATTCAATTCTTCGAGGGGTTAGGAATTCAATTAAAGGAAGAAGACCATGGGCGCATGTTCCCTGTTACAAATAAGGCGACTGATGTTGTTGCTGCTCTTCTGCAAAAAATAAAACAGCTTGGTGTTACCATTCGAACGAACACTCCTGTAAAAACGATTCATTATGGAAATGATATTCACGAGATCGTTCTGCATAGTGGAGAAGTGATCCAAACAAAATCGATCGTAATCGCTGTAGGCGGTAAATCTGTTCCGCATACGGGTTCCACAGGAGATGGTTATGCATGGGCAAAAAAGGCGGGGCACACGATCACAGAACTCTATCCAACTGAGGTTCCCATCACTTCAAATGAACCATTCATCAACCAAAAGACCTTGCAAGGCATCTCTTTACGAAATGTTGCACTGTCGGTATGGAATCCAAAAGGAAAAATGATTAAAGCTCATCAGATGGATATGATCTTTACTCATTTTGGAGTTTCTGGGCCAGCTGCGTTAAGGTGTAGTCAATATGTAGTCAAAGCACTAAAAAAATTCGATGTACCATCAATTGAGATGAGGATTGATTCGTTTCCTGATGAAAATGAAGAAGCCTTACTTACTTCTTTACAGAAAAGAATAGATTCTGAACCTAAGAAAGCATTTAAAAATGTACTGAAAGGATTACTTCCTGAAAAGTTTCTTCATTTCTTAATCGAACGTGCAGAGATTGATGGTGACTTCATTGCTGATCAAGTTTCCAAACAAGCCCTTCGTCAGCTTGTTACACAAATGAAGAGTTTCTCTTTTTCTGTGAACGGTACCTTATCTATCGAAAAAGCTTTCGTTACAGGTGGCGGCGTTTCAGTTAAAGAAATCGCACCTCAAACGATGGCATCTAAGAAACAAGAAGGGTTATTCTTCTGTGGAGAAATCTTAGATCTGCACGGATACACAGGTGGTTATAATATTACCGTTGCCTTTGTAACAGGGAATATTGCGGGAACTAACGCAGCTTACCATGCAATGAGCTAAGCACGAGTCCTATAAAACAAGAAGAGTGACAACCAACTTAGTGGTTGCCACTCTTCTTTATTTAGGTGATTCGATTTTTTTATAGATAATCATCGCTGAAAAAGAAAACATCGTATCGTCCTCTGAGTGCACATTATCACATACGGCTATTTGATATTTAATATCCACAATTTTTTCAGTAGGAACGATGCTCAGAAACTCATTTAAAGCGATCTCTAAATCCTCTTCATGATCTTCATCAAAGATTTTTACTTGTATCATTCAAAAAGCATCCCCTTTCAGCCAAAAGTTTAGGTATTCTTTCGGCCTTTGGAGATGCTTATCCTTTGTTAGGTTTTGACTAGTTTTGTCTTAGAGATTTTCAAGAGCAGTTTGAATAGGTACTTCTCCCTCAATCAACTCGAAGACTTTGTGGTTAACCTTTTCATTTCCGAGGCATGCAGCAAGTGTTCTTGCTACATCCGCTCTAGGGATAGATCCACGCTCGTTTAATTTTTCTTTGGCTTGAATCATGCCCATACCATCATCATCCGTCAGCGCACCTGGACGCAAGATCGTATAATTTAATGTGCTGTTTATCAGTTCTTGATCTGCTTTTCCTTTTGCCTCAAGATAATGCTGAAGTCCTTCTGGTCCTTTTTCAGGTGTATCTGCACCTATCGAACTTACTAGAATGAATTGTTTCACCTTATGTTTTTGCGCTAATTTTATAGACTTTACCGCTCCTTCATAATCTACAGCGTCTGTTTTCTCTGGTCCTGTATGACCACCAGAACCAGCTGAGAAGATAACAGCTTCAATTCCTTCATAAACATGTTCAAAGTCCTGTTCTAAATCACCTAAAACGGCAGTAATGTTCTCATGCTGAAAATGATCTTGCTGCTCTTTCTTTCTGACCATCGCTTTTACAGCGTGTTCTTGATCAGCAAGTATATTACATGTCATTTTTCCAATATTACCGTTTGCTCCGATTACTAATACATTCACTACATATCCACTCCTTCTATTTGTCTACTTATGTAGTGTTTCACGAAATGAAAGTATTAAAACATTTTGTTGTGTTATTGAGGTATAGTTTATAGGCCAAGAGGTTCCCAATCCACATATTGAGAGAACTTGATCTTAAATCCAATAAAAAAGCTTAAAACACCGTTTCATTCACGACGTTTTAAGCTTTTCTGCTAATTCATAACAACATTCTTATGTAAGTGTATTTGAAGTTCATCAGCATGAAGCGGTTTGTACAAGTGATAGCCTTGTCCGTATACACACCCCTGCTCTACTAAAAAATCGATCTGCTCACGGGTTTCAATTCCTTCTGCAATTACGTAAAAATCAAGATTATGTCCCATATCAATTATTGTTTTTACAATCGCTCCTGCTTTTGAATCTGTCAAAATATCATCGATGAACATTTTATCTATCTTTAATGTATCAACAGGCAACTGTCTCAGATATGTTAATGAGGAGTAACCTGTACCAAAGTCATCGACTGATATGCGAATTCCTTTTTCCCTTAAAGAATTCAAAATCGGAAGAGCTTCCTCCATGTTTTGCATCGTTGTACTTTCTGTGATCTCCAACTCTAGTGAAGTAGGTGGAAATTCTGTTTCAGAAAGAACACATTCTACTTTTTCGATAAAAGAGTCTTCTAACAGCTGCCTAACCGATATATTTACCGAGATCAAGAGATCACTAAAGCCGTTTTTATGCCATCTCAAACCTTGCAAACACGCTTCTCTTAACACCCATTCTCCGATAGGTAAGATCAGCCCCGTTTCTTCAGCGATCGGAATAAACTCAGCAGGAGAAATCATTCCCTCATCTTCTTTATTCCAGCGCAATAATGCTTCCACACCTAAAATCTTATTATTTCCGATATGAACTAAAGGCTGATAAACAAGGAAGAACTCGTTGTTCGTTAAAGCTTTTCTTAAACCATGCTCGAGAGTTAACCTTCTTTCCATCTTGCTATCACGTTGTTCTGTAAAAAACTGATAGTTGTTTCGTCCTTTTTCCTTTGCCTGGTACAGAGCGGAGTCAGCACGTTTTAAAAGCGTTTCGCTGTCTGACCCATTTCCTGGATATGTACTGATTCCAATGCTTGGTGTTGTAAATACTTCTTGCCCACTCAGTTTAAAAGGTTTTGTAAAAGCTTGAATGATCTGCTCTGCTTTTTGTTTGATCTCACTGATTTCTTTAAAGTTTAACAAAATCAGAAATTCATCACCACTTCTCCTAAACACAGTTCCGTAAAACCCTACCGTAACCTTTAGAAGTTCCGCTACCTTCTGTAGCAACAGATCACCAAAGCTATGTCCAAGTGTATCGTTCAGAACGTTAAACCGATCTAGGTCTACATACAACAGAGCTAGATTTCGATTTTGAAGATCAGCTTCCTTTATTTGTTTTTCTATCGTCTGCAAAAAACCATTACGATTAGGCAGTCCTGTTAATTCATCATAATAAGCCATATGCTCAATCGTGATCTCCGCTCTTTTTCTTTCTGTAATATCAATAAGAATGGAGTTGAAGTCAACTAGCTCTTTGTTGTCGTTCAAAAAAGGAATTCCTCGATCTTGTATCCAACGTATTTCACCGTTCGGCTTCATAATTCGATACTCACTTGTTGTGATCAATCCGTTCTGAATAGCTACACCTCGGTTAATAATGATCTCATCATCGTCAGGATGAATGACCTTTTTCCATAATTCTGAGTCATCATAAAAAGCTTGCAGGGGATAACCATATAATTTTTCAATACCAGATGTAATCAGAAGTTTATTCGTCTTTAGGTTGTGTGACCATATCGCAACATCGATACTGTCAAATATATTTTGAAGCTTCATTCGGCTTGCTTCTAATTCAGCAAACGTTTCTTGATGATTTAAGATTTCCTGCTCTAAATTTATTGCATAACTATCTTTTACGATCAGCATTTTATAAATCAAAATTGCAAAAAGAACAACAATTCCTAGATCAATCCCATACATCAAGTAGCTCTGATTGTACATTAATCCAATTGTGCTTACAGTATGTAAGGTAAACAAAACTGCTATGATATAGGTCCATTTTTTTGTTTTTGCGTGTTTTAATGGCATTTGTAAGCCTCCAAGGCTAATAAGTATACCCTTTCTATCGGCTATTTCTTGGAAATTTAAACATTCTTTAATAAAGTAAACATACACATCAAAAAACTCTCTGCTCAAGTCTTTGAGCAGAGAGTTTTATTTTAGTCTTTATTATATTCCAACATACCGCCAGTCATATTCTTCACCTTAAATCCATGATCTTGCAGGAAATAAGCTACATTCTCACTGCGTCGTCCGGAACGGCAGACGATGATGTGTTCTTCGTCTTTGTTTATTTCATCTAATCGAACGGGTATCTCACCCATTTTAATATGAGTTGCCTCTGGGATCTTCCCTTCAGCTACTTCTTCATCTTCACGAACATCAATTAGAGAAATCTTTTTACCCTCTTGGAGCAATTGCTTAACTTCTGACGGTGAAATTTCTTTTAATTCTTCCATGAGCATGTGCCTCCTTTAATTCGCTACGATATTCACAAGCTTACCTGGAACTGTAATGACTTTGCGAATCGTCTTTCCTTCAATGCTTTGTTGAACGGATTCATCTTTTAAAGCAGCCTCTTCCATATCAGAACCACTGATGTTTGCGGCAATCGTCATCTTCGCTTTAAGTTTGCCGTTCACTTGCACAACAATTTCAACTTCATTTTCTACTAGTTGCGCTTCATCCCAAACTGGCCAAGAAGCATAAGCGATACTGCCTTCTCCACCTAGCATTTCCCAAAGCTCTTCGCAAATATGCGGAGCGATCGGGGAAAGCATCTTAACAAAACCTTGCATGAAATCTTTTGGAAGAACTTCCTGCTTGTTCGCTTCATTAACAAATACCATCAATTGTGAAATGGCTGTATTAAAGCGAAGCCCTTCATAATCTTCAGTTACTTTCTTAACCGTCATATGATAAAGACGATTGAAGGCTTCAGTTCCATTTGTATCTTGAATAGAAGGATTTATCTTCTCTCCATCTTCAGCAAGAAGTAATCTCCAAACACGATCAAGGAATCTGCGAGCTCCATCTAAACCAGTTGTGCTCCATGCGATGGAAGCATCAAGTGGACCCATGAACATCTCATACAAACGTAGTGTATCTGCACCATGGCTTGATACAATCTCATCAGGATTCACAACGTTTCCTTTAGATTTACTCATCTTTTCATTATTCTCCCCAAGAATCATTCCTTGGTTGAAAAGTTTTTGGAAAGGCTCTTTTGTCGGAACGATACCAAGATCATACATAACCTTGTGCCAGAAACGAGCATAAAGAAGATGCAGCACCGCGTGCTCCGCTCCACCAATATAAATATCAACTGGTAGCCAATGCTTCAACTTTTCAGGAGATGCTAATTGCTCCTCATTTTTCGGATCGATATAACGAAGATAATACCAACAGCTTCCTGCCCATTGCGGCATCGTATTCGTTTCACGACGTCCTTTCTTTCCTGTTTCAGGATCTACAACGTTTACCCACTCTTCTACGTTAGCAAGTGGGGATTCTCCTGTTCCTGAAGGTTTGATCTCTTTAACAACCGGTAGAAGAAGAGGAAGCTGATCTTCTGAAACCGTCGACATCGTGCCATCTTCCCAGTGGATGACCGGGATTGGCTCGCCCCAATAACGCTGACGAGAGAATAACCAGTCACGAAGACGATACGTGATCTTCTTCTCACCTTTTTTGTTCTCAGAAAGCCATTCGTTCATCGTTGTAATCGCTTCTTCTTTTTGCATGCCATTCAAGAAATCAGAATTTACGTGTTCACCATCACCTGTGTACGCTTCATCTAATACATTTCCGCCAGCAACCACTTCTGCGATCGGAAGTTCAAACTTAACCGCGAACTCGTGGTCACGTTCATCATGCGCAGGAACCGCCATGATTGCACCCGTTCCATAGCTTGCTA
The DNA here is from genome assembly GCF_016401385.1 of Fictibacillus halophilus. Lineage (NCBI taxonomy): Bacteria > Bacillati > Bacillota > Bacilli > Caryophanales > Fictibacillaceae > Fictibacillus > Fictibacillus halophilus. The sequence continues at coordinate 2,358,171 of NZ_JAEACF010000001.1, forward strand.
GAACATAGTCTGCAATCCAGATCGGAAGTTTTGCACCTGTTACAGGATGAATAGCATATGCACCGGTAAATACACCAGACTTTTCTTTTGCAAGTTCTGTACGTTCAAGATCAGACTTTGTTTCTACTTGTCTTTGATAAGCCGTTACTGACTCTTTTTGGTCTTCAGTTACAATATCGTTTACTAGTTTATTTTCAGGAGCTAGCACTAAGTATGTTGCACCAAAAAGTGTATCTGGTCGTGTTGTGAAAACAGTGATCTTAGAAGAATGTCCATCAACGTCAAAGTGGACTTCTGCTCCCTCTGATCGGCCGATCCAGTTTCGCTGCATGTCTTTCAAGCTCTCAGGCCAATCTAGTTCATCTAGATCTTCTAACAGTCTGTCAGCGTATGCTGTAATTTTAAGCATCCATTGTCTCATAGGTTTACGAACGACAGGATGACCTCCGCGTTCACTTTTCCCATCAATGACTTCTTCGTTTGCAAGTACTGTTCCAAGCGCTTCACACCAGTTCACAGGTACTTCATCTACATACGCAAGTCCTTTTTTATAAAGCTGGATAAAAATCCATTGTGTCCACTTGTAATAAGAAGGATCAGTTGTGTTTACTTCACGATCCCAGTCATAAGAGAAACCAAGCTCTTTAATCTGTCTGCGGAACGTGTTGATGTTTGTTTCTGTAAATTCTGCTGGGTCGTTTCCTGTATCAAGCGCATACTGTTCTGCAGGAAGTCCAAAAGCATCCCATCCCATCGGATGAAGCACATTGTATCCTTGCATACGCTTCATTCTAGATAGTATATCTGTCGCCGTGTAACCTTCCGGGTGACCTACGTGAAGGCCTGCTCCAGATGGATAAGGAAACATATCTAGCGCGTAAAATTTCTTTTTATCATATTCTTCTTTTGTTTGGAACGTTTTGTTCTCATCCCAGAACTGCTGCCACTTTTTCTCGATTGTTTTGTGGTTATAATACATAACCGATCCTCCTTAAAAAACTGTACTTTTAAAAACAAAAAACCTTCCGCCCCTAATAAACATTAGGGACGAAAGGTTAGTTAACAATTTAAACCTGCCGCGGTACCACCCTGATTAATGCAAAAAATCGCATTCACTCGGAAACATACCTTAACGCGGCGAACGGCAAGCATTACTTCATTCACACTTGCAACTAAAGGGCGAGTTCAAAAAAGTCCGGGTTGACTTGCACCAGCCGTCAACTCTCTATCATTTCCATTCTTTTTTTACTATTCCCTATCATCGTTATTAAAAAATTTAGATGTTAATTTGTATTTTATGAATAACTCCCTAAATTGTCAAGGTTGTTCATAAGTATAATAACCTATTTTTACCACTTTCAAACAGAGGCTATATCGCTGTAAGCGGTATCTTGACAAACGTTAAGGAGCTGTTTAATGTAATGTTAACTGCAATTATTTTTATGTTAACATTTTAAAAAGGGGTGCAACAAACATGCATGAAAGTAATCAAAAACTGAAGATGTCACTATACGCAGCACTTATGGCAGGAATTACAGCGATCCTCGCGCAACTGACTATCCCTCTCCCGGTAGTTCCAATTACGGGACAGACTTTAGCGATTGGGCTTTGCGCAACCATTTTAGGTCGGAAATACGGTACACTAGCTGTTATGATCTATGTCACAATGGGTGCGATCGGTCTCCCCGTTTTCTCTGAAGCTAAAGGTGGATTCATGGTCCTGATCGGTCCAACAGGTGGTTATATCGTCGGCTTTATCATAGCTGCTTATTTCACTGGCCTCATTTTAGAGAAGACAAGTTTTACTCTAATGCCTGCTATTGTTGCAAACGTTGTGGGTATGGTGATCACACTTGTTTTTGGTGCCGTTCAATTAAAGTTTATTGCAAGCCTTAGCTGGGAACAAGCGATGAGTGGCGGTGTTATTCCTTTTTTGCTCGTCGGAGTAATCAAAGCCATTTTAGCAGCTGTTCTTGGCGTTACGATCAGAAGAAGATTAATGTCAGCTAAACTGCTTCCAAAAGAAGAGACAAGAGCCGCTTAATTCATCAAAATATAAACCAAGAGACCGTGATTATCCTATCACGGTCTCTTGGTTTTTCATTATCTATAATTCTCAAGAAGCTTGTTGAGGAACTTCAGTTTGCATAATGGCATGTCGACTCTTGCTGTATATGATCGTTAAAATGAAAGCAAGTACCATCAGACCAATAATCGTTTGAAACAATACGGATATGTTGAAAATATCTGCAATCATTCCCCCAAACAACGGTCCGAGCATCCTTCCCCCTGTGGCTGTTGAGTTTACGATTCCTTGATAGAATCCGGCTCTGCCTTCAGGAGCGAGCTCTGCTGCGATGGAAGGAACGCCCGGCCAAACGAGCATCTCACCAACAGTGAGTACAATCATCGCCAACATAAAGCCACTAAAGTCTTTCGCATTTCCCACCATCACAAAAGAAATGACGAATATACAATATCCGACCAAAATTTGCGATGTTGTTGAATGCAGCCATTTTTTCAGGAAAAGATTTACTAATGGCTGACCGAGAACGATAAACACACCATTAACGGTCCAGAGTAAACTATACATTTTCAGACTTACCCCTAGTGATTGAGTATAAGCGGCGATCGTGGACTGCCACTGAACATAACCGATCCAAGCCAACAGATATCCTCCGCATAAAATCAATAGTGCTATAAACGCTTCTTTGTTATGAATTCTTTTACGTTGAGAGAAGACTGTCTGTACAGAAGCTTCATCAGTTTTATCGATTCCTTTAAAACCGAACAACACAATAATAAAAAATACAAAAGAAAGAGTGGAACAACTGATGAAAGAGAGTGTAAAAGAATAAGAAGCTGCAAAACCACCAAGGGCAGCCCCGAGTGCTACCCCTACATTCTGAGCAATATAGATTCTATTAAAAGCCTTTCTTCCACCCTCTCTCCACATCGTTCCTGCTAATGCATACATAGAGGGAAAGACGATTCCCATTCCAAAGCCCATAAAAACAAGAAGGACACTGTACATCCAAAAATCATGAAACCAGATTAATAAGAAGGAAGTTGTAAATGAAATGGAGACTCCAAGCATAATCGTTTTGTAGCCTCCTAATTTATCAAACAATAATCCTCCCGTTAAGTTGCCGATGATTCCGGCACCGGAATTCAACAGAAGAACAATTCCTGCTACGGTAAGTGATTTACCAAGGTGTTCATGTATAAAAATCGTATTGATCGGCCACAAGAAACTTGAGCCCGTCACATTAAGCGCCATTCCAATAATGAGCAGCCATACTTTCGCTGGCATATAAATCCCCCGCTTGCTAACTAAGATGTCTTAAACCACTCTGTATTTTATTCCTTTTTCCTGCACTTTACAATTTGAAAGTACTGACAACTCACTTTGCCGCTCACACTGCGAACATGCTACAATGTCATATGGTGCTCATCACCGTATGAAGGAGTGAGAAAGATGACACACCTTATGGAAAAACCAGATTATTTTGGAGAGAAAAGATATTACACATGGAATCAGCATTTAAAGTCCCATTTTGGAGATAAAATTATTAAAGTGCCACTTGATGGAGGATTTGATTGCCCGAATCGTGATGGCAATGCAGCATATGGAGGATGTACCTTCTGCTCTCAAAGTGGCTCAGGAGATTTTGCGGGGAACCGTCGTGATGATATCATCACACAATTTCACACCGTTAAAGAAAGAATGCATTCAAAATGGAAAAAAGGTAAATATATAGGCTATTTTCAAGCTTTTACGAACACCTACGCTCCTGTTGAGCAACTAAAAGAGCTTTATGAAACGGTACTCGAACAAGAAGGTGTTGTTGGACTTTCCATTGCTACGAGGCCTGATTGTTTACCAGATGATGTGATTGAATATTTAGCTGACTTAAATAAACGAACGTATCTTTGGGTCGAGTTAGGACTTCAGACTGTGCATGAGCGAACAGCAATGCTCATCAACAGAGCTCATGACTATGCAACCTATGTAGAAGGAGTAGAAAAACTTCGAAAACATAATATCAGAGTGTGTTCACACATCATTAACGGATTGCCGTTAGAAACCCCCGAAATGATGATGGAAACAGCACGAGAAGTTGCAAAGCTAGATGTTCAAGGAATCAAGATTCATCTGTTGCATCTTTTAAAAAAGACACCTATGGTCAAACAATACGAACAAGGCATGTTAGAATTTCTGGATTTTGACACATATGTGAAATTAGTTTGTGACCAGCTAGAGATCCTTCCCCCACAAATGATGATTCATCGACTAACTGGAGACGGACCATCTGATCTATTGGTTGGACCTATGTGGAGTCTGAACAAATGGAAAGTGTTAAATGCAATTGAAAGTGAGCTAAAAAACAGAAATAGTTTTCAAGGTAAATTTTATAATACGTCTGAGGTGAACACACCATGAAATTAGAAGGAGTTTTGCCGTTTGCGAGAACACTTCTTCGATCGTTCTGTGAAGAAGGTGATATCGTAATTGATGCAACATGTGGAAACGGAAACGACACTTTATTTTTATCTAAACTCGTTGGCGAGAGTGGCCATGTGTTTGCTTTTGATATTCAAGAGCATGCAATCGAGAACTCAAAACAACGGCTTGTTGATCATCATGCAAATCATAATGTTACCTTTTATCATGCCTCTCATGATGAGTTAACAACTCAGTTACCTAGTGACCTTCATACAAAAGTAACTGCCGCTATTTTTAACCTCGGCTACTTACCTGGAAGCGACAAGTCGATTACAACAACAGGATCATCTACCATCGGTGCAATTGAACAGCTCCTCCAGCTATTAAAACCTGAAGGCGTAATCATACTCGTAATCTACCATGGACATGAAGAGGGAAAAAGAGAAAAAGAACTAGTCATGAATTATGTAAAACAGTTGGATCAAAAACAGGCTCATGTTTTACAATACGAATTTATTAATCAAAAAAACGACCCCCCATTTGTAGTCGCAATTGAAAAAAGAGGCTGAATTCAACTAATCAAGTTGATTCAGCCTTTTTTCAGGATTCAGAAACTGGTCGTCATATATACACCACATGGGGTATTATGCGTCATCAATCCAGAAATTTAAGCACGCAATCCAAAAATTCCGGCTGGTTATCCACGAGATTTGCCTCTCAATCCAAAAGTTTTTGTCTTTTATCCACGAGTTTACGTTCCTCGACAAATTAAGCAATAGTTACTATCCTCACATACCCCTGCTACATGCGAAGCACATGGCTCGACATTACTTTTATGAGAGGGAAGGTTTTAATCTTTGATATAGTTTTCGATTTACATAAAAGAAGTAACTCGTGGCGCCTCCCACTTTAACGAGCTTTGCCGCCATCTTTTTGATTCCAGGGCTCTCAGATACCTTTCGATCTGCAAGATAGATTCCTAAGAGACCTCTTTGGATCAAACGGTGAAACCTTGAGTTAGGCAGGTTTGCACAGCTTTTCTCTGCTTTTTCGGCAAAATAAACCATACGCTCTAGCATATGCTGATCATTCTTATAATACGTACAAAAATTCAGATCGCCCTCTAACTTGTCCTCATTCTGATCAATAAAATAATCCAAAAGAATATGAAGACCTTGTAGCCATGGAAAGTAGCCCTTCTTTATCGTTGCAGCAGATTCTTTCGTAAAATTCCCTTGAAAGGCATAGCTTACTAAACAGAAAATGCCAAGCGTTGAACCTGCACAAGCTGAAAATTCGTACCAAGTTATATCTGGTAGAACGGATTGATACTCTCCAAACCAACTGATTAGTCGTGGTTCTCTCTCTTGGACGATCACATGTTTATGTACTTGCAGGTCACAATAGATCGAAGCAAGTCCGATGAGTTCACTTGCAATATTCGGATAAGCTTTCATCTCTGATAAAACATTTTGACACGTGTAGACAAGCTCGTTTAAATAACCGCCGTCGTCCTGCTCTTCTCTGTAACGATAATAATTGGTTGGAACAGCGCCAGGAGATAAAGCATGAAACATACTTTCATGAAGGGCTCGGAAATCTTTTTCATTCAGTGAAGTGCTTCTGTCACAAAGGTTATCTAAATAGTCGCTGATCGTTTGGTACGCTACCACAAACTCGATGGCTTTTTTGCGCTGGTTACCTGCTAGCAGTGTAAGGATAGCTCCCCCTTCACAGTGAAACATCTTATCCGAAATGCTGCTAACCGCCTGTTTTCTTAGTTCAGGGTTTGGAATCTTTTCAGCTCTATCATGCCAGGTCTTCAGCAGATGACTAACGGCAGGAAAAATATGTGTGTAAACGGAATACATCAATCCCCAAGGGTGAACCGGAACTTTGTTCATAAAGAGGGCTCCTTTTGTTTATGTCTTCCTTACCTTTTTCCTTAATCGATCTCACTATGCAGAAAAAGAAATTTTTTCACATAATTAAACACTTGATCTCTTTCTGGTTCGTTTAATACTTCATGATACAGTGACGGAAATTCTTTATACCATTTTTCTTCTAGTCCTACGGCGTTAAACCATTGCTGTACTTTCATTTTGTCCACGATTCGGTCATCACCCGCTTGCAAAAGCATTAAAGGTACATTTGGAAAGTCTTTATAATGATCAAAAGCATGTTTAATCGATCCGATCAACTCGCGGTACCACCTGACAGAAACTTTTTTCACGATCAATTTATCCTCTTTATCACGAATACGTATCTCTTCGTTCCTTGTTGCACTTCCTTCAGGTAAATTAGTAGCTAACCGGACACTCGGAGCGAGTTTGTTTAAAAGAACGGAAACCGCTTCTTTCCCTTTTGATGGGTAATGAACTAAACCTAAACAAGGAGAGGATAAGATAACTGCTTTTACACTTAGTCGTTTTACCATCAAGGTTCTTATCACAGCTAATCCACCCATGCTATGTCCTAAAATATATATAGGGAGGCCTAGTGTCTCTGCTTCTAGATACCATTGTTCAATCGTGTGAATATAATCGTCGAATGCATCAATATGCCCTCTTCTTCTTGTCGTCGTACCTTGACCTGGAAGATCACCTGAAACACAATGAAAGCCCGCTTCGTTCAATTGTTTAATCACCCACTCATACCTGCCGTGATGTTCATTTGCTCCATGTACGACAACGATCGTTCCGATGGCGTCTCTTTTTGTTTTCCACGTCCACATTTCTCCACCCTCTTCTCTATTCATAAGACTTGGTGATTTGCTAAACTATAATTAGATAAATCATAATATTAGGAGTGTGTAACTATGATCTACCCATTCGGAGATAAACAACCTAAGATTTCAGAAACTGCCTTTATTGCAGACTATGTTACCATTACGGGCGATGTTCAGATTGGCGAAAATTCTTCTATTTGGTTTAATACATCCATAAGAGGAGATGTTTCCCCGACGATTATCGGAAATTATGTAAACGTTCAAGATAATTCTGTTCTTCATCAAAGCCCGAACCGCCCTCTTCATTTAAAAGACGGTGTTACCGTTGGTCATAGCGTCATATTACATAGTTGTATCATTGAAGAGAACGCATTGATCGGCATGGGTTCACTCATACTTGATGGAGCTCACATCGGAGAAGGAGCTTTTATAGGTGCAGGAAGTCTTGTTCCTCCCGGAAAAAAGATACCACCTAATACCTTAGCTTTTGGTCGGCCAGCTAAGGTGATCAGAGAGTTAACAGAAGAAGATATTACGGACATGAATCGAATTCGTCGTGAGTATTACGAGAAAGGGCAGTATTATAAATCCTTGCAGCCTAAACGTTAAACTCGATTAGGTTACCATCAGGATCACTCACAAAAACCTGGTGCCACTCTGTTTTGTTTGTTGGTTTATTTACATAAGGAATGTTATGAAAATCTAATGTTTTTAATAGCTTGTCCATATCTGTAACTCTTATCGCAAAATGACCGTCTCTGCTATCGATCTCAGTCGTATTTCTCCTAGCCTTACCTTTAGGATGAACGATCAAATGAAGCTGCGTGTCACCAATATCATACCAAACGCCTGGAAAATCAAATTGCGGGCGTTTTTTGTTTTTTCCAAATCCTAAAATTTCTTCATAAAAATCAATCGATCGTTCAATATCTGTGACAAGTAACGATACATGATGAATACCTGAATACATATTTGTTCCACCTCTTTATCTTTCATAATGTTTTGCGTTCCATTTTAGCACAATTGAACGCAATACGTGGTTTCTGAGATTGACAACGTTCATTATTCAGAGATTAGGATATTTATAATAAATTCATACTGTCTTCATGTTCCCCTTACAATAGCGTTTTATTATTATAGTATCGGACAAAAAAGTAAGGGGGATATTCATGACAAAAGTAATCGATTGGCTTTATGAAAAAGAGTGTACATTTTTCCGACTTATTAATGGAAGATTGCACAGAAATTCAATGGATCATTTCTTTCACTTGTGGACACATCTTGGTGGTGCAACAGCTACCATCTCAACAAGTATTCTGCTTCTGTTATTTCTCCCTATGCATTTGAAGTCTTGGGGGATCGTTTGTTTGCTGTCATTATTGATCAGCCACATTCCTGTTGCGATTTCTAAGAAGATGTATCCAAGAAAGAGACCTTATTTAAGTCTTCCAGATACAAACATCGGTGATAACCCGTTAAAAGATCATTCGTTTCCATCCGGTCATACAACAGCTATTTTTTCAATTGTTACACCATTAATTCTACTAAATCCTTTTATCGGAATATTTTTATTGGTTGCTGCTCTTTTAGTTGCCATTTCCCGTATGTATTTAGGTCTTCACTATCCTTCTGATGTGCTTGCAGGAATGATTTTAGGCATCAGTTCCAGCTTCTTTTCATTGTTTTTAGTAAATAGCTTTATCTTACCTTACTTCCTATAAAAAGGAGATGAAGAAATGAAGCTTGCTCTGTTTTCGGATACGTTTCACCCGCAAGTTAATGGTGTTGCTCGTACATTAAAAAGACTTACAAATTATTTAGAGACAAATGAAGTTGAATATAAAGTAATCATGCCCTCGTTTGAAGTGAGCCCCAAAACAGCACAAGATCAATATTATGCAATGAAAAGCCTGCCACTCTTTTTATACCCCGAGTGCAGGCTTGCCATTCCCCAATTGCGAGCATTGAACGGCGAACTGCACAAATTCAAGCCAGACCTCCTTCACGTAGCTACACCTTTTAACATCGGACTATTTGGAATGAGATATGGAAAGAAAGAAAAGATTCCCATGGTCGCCTCTTATCACACACATTTTGACCGCTATCTTGTACACTACCACCGTGATCTATTACTTCCCTTACTTTGGCGTTATTTACAATGGTTTCATAGACCTTTTGAAAAAATCTTTGTTCCGAGTGAAGAAACGAAAAATGTTTTGTACTCGAAAAGTTTTATAAATGTTGAAATATGGTCAAGAGGAGTTGACTGTAACATGTTCACCCCTCAAAATCGTGATTACTCTGTCAGAGAAAAATATAACATCTCTAAAAAGTATATCTTTTTGTATGTCGGCAGACTCGCACCGGAGAAAGGTCTAGATGTATTACAAGAAATCATAAACAAGTTACCCTCTTCTTTAAAAGAGTGTGTCCATTGGTTAATTGTCGGTGATGGTCCTGATCGAAACGTGGTTGATCAGTGGGAGAAAAAGCATTCAAATGTAACCTGTACAGGTTATCTATCCGGAGAAGAGCTTGCACGTGTTTATGCTTCTTCCGATCTTTTCGTCTTCCCCTCTTCTACAGAAACGTTTGGCAATGTTGTTCTTGAAGCGGCTCATCTGGATTGCCTGCCATGGTTGCGGATTCAGGCGGAGTAACTGAAATTGTCCAAGATGGTGTTACGGGGTGCATCTGTAAAGCTAGAGAACCTGACTCATTCATTCAAAATATTATTTCTATTATGGAAGATCCAACGCTCTTGCGTTCTATGAAAATAAAAGCAAGAAATTATGCGATGACTAAATCTTGGTCATTTATTTTTGGGAATCTTTTGATGCAGTATGAGGAAGTTATTTTTACGAAGAAGAATAAAAATAAAACAATCATTGCGTAGCAGGCGCAAGATGAATATTAAGATATCCCTATATTTTAATTTTTATATCCCCCTGATAAACATTAGCGGTTCAAATGTTTATCAGGGGGACACCAAGAATTTTACACGAGGTAATCACAATTATATCCGTCAATAAGGTACATTTTTTTCAGTAAAACTTCTGATTAATTCCTTATTTAAAAATTTTTTCGATTTTCAACAGATCCTCCTTAACTGACGGATCACTACAAAAAAAGCAGACTTCCATTAGGAAGTCTGCTTTAACATATCATTAAATATTCGCTTGTTTCTTAAGCTCTGCAGCTTTATCTGTGTTTTCCCAAGGAAGATTGATGTCAGTACGTCCGAAGTGGCCGTATGCAGCAGTTTGCTTGTAGATCGGACGGCGAAGATCAAGCATCTTAATGATTCCAGCCGGACGAAGATCGAAGTTGTTGCGAACTAGTTCTACAAGAACTTCTTCAGAAACTTTTCCTGTTTCAAAAGTGTTTACAGCGATTGAAACGGGTTGAGCTACACCGATTGCATAAGCAAGCTGAACTTCTACTTTGTCAGCTAGACCTGATGCTACGATGTTCTTAGCTACATAACGAGCAGCATAAGCAGCTGAACGGTCAACTTTAGTTGCGTCCTTACCTGAGAATGCACCGCCACCGTGACGAGCATATCCACCGTAAGTATCAACGATGATCTTACGGCCAGTAAGACCAGCATCACCTTGTGGTCCACCGATTACGAAACGGCCAGTTGGGTTGATGAAGTATTTTGTGTTCTCGTCGATCAACTCAGCAGGAACAACAGGTGTGATTACTTTTTCTTTGATGTCTCTTTGAATTTCTTCAAGTGTGTTCTCAGGGTGATGCTGAGTAGAAATGACGATTGTGTCGATACGTACTGGCTTATCGTTCTCATCATACTCAACAGTTACTTGAGTTTTTCCATCTGGACGTAAGTATGGAATCTCTTCAGTCTTACGAACTTCTGTAAGACGACGAGATAATTTATGAGCTAGCGAGATTGGAAGAGGCATAAGCTCTTCTGTTTCGTTACACGCAAATCCGAACATTAGACCTTGGTCACCTGCACCGATTGCTTCGATTTCAGCATCTGTCATAGAACCTTCTCTTGCTTCAAGAGCTTGGTCAACACCCATCGCGATATCAGCAGATTGCTCATCGATAGAAGTTAATACTGCACACGTTTCAGAATCGAAACCATATTTTGCACGATCATAACCGATTTCTTTAATTGTCTCACGTACAACTTTTGGGATATCTACATAAGTAGAAGTTGTGATTTCACCTGCAACAAGTACAAGACCTGTAGTTACAGATGTTTCACATGCTACACGAGCATTTGCATCATTAGCTAAAATTTCATCTAGAATCGCATCTGAGATCTGATCACAGATCTTATCTGGATGGCCTTCTGTAACGGATTCTGATGTAAATAAACGACGACTAACTTTTTTGGACAAGTTAATATCCTCCCTTTAACTGCTTTCAGTATGATACGGTACTTTATTCTTATCTATTTTACACAGTTTATGTTCTTAACCTGAAAAAGGCATAAAAAAAGCCCTTCCCTGTTTCACATACATTCACGAGGGAAAAGGTTTTAAAACCATAATGCCTTCAACCTCTTATTGTCCAAGGTTATTTTCACCTTGCAGGTTAGCACCTTTTCATTTCCAGTGGCGTTATTGTTACCACTTTCATGTCGGTTGCTGGGTTTCATAGGGCCTGTCCCTCCACCTACTCAGAATAAGAGTAGCCGTTCTCGAAATATGATAGCGTAATGAGCACTCTCTGTCAATAGAAAACCCTATGAATAGCAATTAGTTTAGAGTATTATATTCTATAGAATGAAAGCGTTTTAAATAAGATGGATAATTCACATGATTTTAATCTTTTTTTAGGAAGCAAGAACTTTTTTGATGCACTTTCATAAAATAGTATACATTATTTAATTCAATGTGTTATACTAATTTTCGAATATATCACTCTAGGATAAAGGATGGTACTGTCTCATATGAATACTTTGGAATTTACGACAACCTTAAACGATCTTGTGACCCGTGAAACAACTCACCAGAACTTACCTGTTCCGGTTTTAGTAGAAAAATCTCTTCAGCGTAACGAGGGCATCCTTACATCCACAGGAGCACTTCAAGCTACAACGGGGAAATATACAGGCCGTTCCCCTGAGGATAAATTTATCGTTGAAGATGCTTCCATTAAAGATTCAATCGATTGGGGAAAGGTAAATAAGCCATTTTCACCAGAAAACTTTGATAAATTATACAAAAAAGTCCTCCAATACTTAGGGAATAAAGAAGAATTATTCGTATTTAAAGGGTTTGCTGGTGCAGACCGCGAGTATCGCCTTCCTATCCAAGTAATCAATGAGTATGCATGGCATAACCTTTTTGCTCATCAAATGTTTGTGCGCCCGAACCACGATGAGCTAGATACTCATGAATCTCAATTCACAGTTGTTTCAGCGCCAGGATTTCAAGCTAACCCGGCTGAAGATGGAACAAACTCCGAGACATTTATTATCGTTTCTTTCGAGAAGAAAATTGTTTTGATCGGTGGTACTGAGTACGCAGGTGAAATTAAAAAATCTGTATTCTCTGTCATGAACTACATTCTACCTGAAAAAGGCATTCTATCTATGCACTGTTCTGCAAACGTTGGGAATGAAGGAGATGTGGCTTTATTTTTCGGACTATCCGGAACTGGAAAAACTACTTTATCTGCTGACCCGAATCGTCGTTTGATCGGAGATGATGAGCATGGTTGGGCTAACACTGGTGTCTTCAATATCGAAGGTGGATGTTATGCTAAAACAATCGACCTCTCTAAAGAAAAAGAACCACAAATTTGGAACGCGATTCGTTTTGGAAGTGTTTTAGAGAATGTGATGATCGACCCAGTTACGAGAGAAGCTGATTATAAAGATTCTTCACTAACAGAAAACACACGCGCAGCGTATCCTGTTGATGCTATTCCAAATATTATTCAACCAAGTGTCGCAGGACACCCGAACACAATCATCTTCTTAACAGCTGACGCATTCGGTGTACTGCCTCCAATCAGCAAACTTACTAAAGAACAAGCAATGTATCACTTCTTATCAGGATACACAAGCAAACTAGCAGGAACAGAAAGAGGCGTAACATCACCACAAGCTACGTTCTCAACATGTTTCGGCGCACCATTCCTGCCACTCCCTGCTACCGTTTATGCTGAGATGCTTGGCAAGAAAATCGATCAGCACAACGTTCAAGTATATCTTGTTAACACAGGTTGGTCAGGTGGAGAATACGGCATTGGAAGTCGTATGAATCTAGGTCATACACGTGCTATGGTGCAGGCTGCTTTAGAAGGTGAACTTGCTTCTGTCGAAACAGTCGTAGATCCTATATTTGGACTTCATATTCCTACACATTGCCCTGGTGTACCAGATCAAGTTCTTCAACCGAAGAAAACGTGGAAAGATCAAGATGCTTATGATGTTAAAGCCAAAGAGCTAGCAAGCCAATTTAATGCCAACTTCGAAAAATTCAAATCAGTTTCACTTGAGATCTCTCAAGCTGGACCGCTCGTTTAATACACTGTATAAGAACCTTCCATTCTAGCAATGGAAGGTTTTTTGATTTTGTACATTATCTTGGCGTTAAAGCCAATAAACAAAAAAAGGAGCTAAAGTCACATTTCAGCTCCTTTTCCATGTCCTTTCATCCATGCACATAAAGCATATGTAATCTTTCGGTTCTCTTTTGGCGGAAAATAATGTGTGTACTCGGGATAGATCCATGTTTCACATGGCTTTTTGAGTTCTTTTAGCTTTTTTTCAATCTTAAGTGTATGTTCTACACTTACATTTTTATCTTTCATGCCGTGAATGCAAAGTAAGGGTGTATCTAATTTCTCACAATAGTTAAGAGGCGAGCGCCACTCAAATTCTTCTGGATATTTCTCTGGTGTTCCTCCAATAACTCTCTTCATCATCCTGCGCAGATCTTCTCTCTCTTCATACGTGATGGCCATATCAGTCACACCGCCCCATGTTACAACAGAACGAATCTCAGGATATTTCATTGCTGTAAATAACGCCATAGGACCTCCTCGAGAAAATCCGAACACATGAATGTCCTCTGGATCTACTTTTGGAAACTGCTTTAATATCTCATAAGCCGCAAAAGCATCTGTTCGATCCTCCCCAGCAAAATCTTCGTTACCTTCTCCCCCTTGATTTCCTCGATAATAGGGAGCCATCACAACAAAGCCTTGTGAAGCAAACTGTATGATCCTAGCAATTCTAACCATTCCAACAGACTTGATTCCGCCTCTTAGATAAAGGAAACCCGGAAAAGGTCCTTTTCCTTCTGGTAAAGCTGCTAAGCCTTTTATTTTTAACCCATCATTTAGATAAGTGACGACATACAAGCGAATGGTAGGATGTGGAGAAGGAAATCGCTGCCACTCAATCATTTTTGCTTTTTTCATTCCTACACTCCTTTATTTTTGTGGGCAAACACACATTTGCACCAATCACATACATTATTACATAAAAGTCATGACTTCATCCCTATGTGCAGGAGGATACCATATGAAATATTTCAAAAGAAAACTAACGATTTTTTTTACCTGTTTACTAGCTTTCTCCATGCTGCTGGCAGGGTGCAATACCTCAAGCCCTAAAAAAGAAAAAGTCAGAATTGCGGAAGTGACACGCTCTATTTTTTATGCTCCACAATATGTTGCCATAGAAAAAGGCTTTTTTAAAGAAGAAGGTTTGGACGTTGAGCTGACTACCACCTGGGGCGGCGACAAAACGATGACGGCTCTTCTATCAGATGGAGCAGACGTAGCACTCGTTGGTTCTGAAACAACGATCTATGTACATGCACAAGAATCTACAGATCCTGTTATTAACTTTGCACAGCTTACTCAGACAGACGGTACATTTTTAGTTGCAAGGAAAAAGCCTGAATTCTTTTCGTGGGATCAGCTTAAAGGCAGTACTTTCCTAGGACAGCGTAAAGGCGGTATGCCACAGATGGCAGGTGAGTTTGGTATAAAGAAACACGGAATCGACCCTAAGAAAGATCTAACTATGATTCAAAATATTGATTTTGCCAACATTGCAAATGCCTTTGCATCTGGAACTGGAGATTATGTTCAACTATTTGAGCCTCAAGCAAGTCTTTTTGAGCAAGAAGGAATCGGGCATATCGTTGCTTCGTTCGGCGCCGAGTCTGGAAAAATTCCTTATACAACATTCATGGCAAAACAAAGCTATTTAAAAGAAAATAAAGAAACATTGGAGAAATTCACAAAAGGTTTATATAAAGCGCAGTTATGGGTCGAGAACCATTCGGCAAAAGAGATCGCAAAAGTAATCGCACCTTATTTTGAAGATACCCCGGTGGAACTAATTGAAACCGTAGTAGATCGATACAAGAGTCAGCACAGTTTTGCTCTGAATCCGGTTTTAGATGAAGAAGAGTGGAACAACTTACAAACTAT
This sequence comes from Fictibacillus halophilus, assembly GCF_016401385.1. Classification (NCBI taxonomy): domain Bacteria; kingdom Bacillati; phylum Bacillota; class Bacilli; order Caryophanales; family Fictibacillaceae; genus Fictibacillus; species Fictibacillus halophilus. Next base: position 2,373,779 of record NZ_JAEACF010000001.1, read on the forward strand.
TATGGATGAAGCGGGAGAACTTCCGAAGAAAGTGGATTATAAGATTCTTGTTGATACTTCATTAGCAAAAAAGGCTATCAAATAAAGGGTAACATCCGCCTCTGTATACAGAAATGACCAAAGTGAGCTTCTTGTAGCATTTTTCACACGAGAAGCTTCACAGCTGGTTTGTTGGAATTTCAAATACAAAATCAGGAGGGATCGTCGTGGCTTTATTACAACTAAAATCTGTCGGGCAAACTTACTTTTCAAAAACGTCTGCCACAACGGCCTTAGAAGATATTTCGCTTTCTGTACAAGAAGGAGAGTTTATATCCTTATTAGGACCAAGCGGGTGTGGTAAATCTACACTTCTATCTATGATCGCTGGTCTACTCACTCCAACGGTCGGATCAGTAACGGTGAATAATCAACAGGTTACTTCTCCGCATCCAAAGATCGGTTACATGCTTCAGCAAGATTATCTTTTTCCATGGAAAACGATTCAAGATAACATAACGCTTGGTTTGAAACTGAGAAATCAGCATTCATTGGAGAACGTTCAAGCGGCAATAAAACTTCTCAAAGAGATCGGATTAGATCATACGTTAACAAAATATCCTTCAGAGCTTTCTGGAGGAATGAGACAGAGAGTGGCGCTTGTTCGAACACTCGCCACACAGCCTAAGATTCTCTTACTCGATGAACCTTTCTCAGCACTAGACTACCAAACGAAGTTAAAGCTTGAAGATCTCGTATCCTCTACCTTAAGAGAACATAGAAAAACGGCCATCTTAGTTACACATGATATTGGTGAGGCTATCGCGATGAGCGATAACGTTATCTTATTATCAACAAATCCTGGACGAATTTTCAGGACATTTAAAATGCCAGAAACATTAAGGGCTCTCCCTCCATTTGAAGCTCGTCAGCATCCAGACTTTTCTGCAACCTTTCAGCAAATATGGGAGGAGTTGGAGCACATTGAACAAAACGATAAAGAGTAAGATACACCAAGAGTATCTGGAATCGTTAAAAAAAGAGAATCGAAATATCCGCCTTGTTCAACTTTTTATTTTTATCAGCTTTTTCTTGATATGGGAAATTTCATCTCTCTGGGGATGGATCAACCCTTTACTGTTTAGTTCACCAACGAAGATTGGATCTCTTTTTATTGAAAAAATTGGTGATGGATCACTTTATATTCACGTTATTTTCACTCTAGGTGAGACTGTACTAGGATTCATATTAGGTACATTGTTAGGGACGTTACTTGCAGCCCTTCTATGGTGGTCACCATTTCTATCTAAAGTTCTTGATCCATATCTTGTTGTTCTAAACGCCATGCCCAAAGTAGCGTTAGGACCCATATTGATCGTTGCGATTGGACCGAACTTTGGTTCGATTATTGCGATGGGGATCTTAATCTCGATCATCATTACGACCCTCGTCGTTTATACGGCTTTTCAAAATGTGGATGCCAACTATATTAAAGTGGTTCGATCTTTTGGAGGAAATAAAAAACAGGGCTTTAAGGAGGTTATCCTTCCAGCCTGTTTTCCAAATATCATATCTTCTTTAAAAGTAAATGTGGGGTTGTCATGGGTAGGTGTCATCGTAGGAGAGTTCCTAGTATCCAAACAAGGTCTAGGGTATATGATTATCTACGGATTCCAAGTATTTAACTTCACACTCGTGCTAATGAGCCTCTTGATCATTGCCGTTATGGCAACCGTCATGTATCAAGGCGTCGAATGGCTTGAACGAAAACTTATTAAACATCGCGTATGATCTGTAATACTAGGCCAGGGAATGCTGAAGGGCGTATTTCATACTCTCTTTTAGCACCTGGTCTTTCATCATAAAACTGAACGCCTTATCCATAGATATATCTTCAGGTAACTCACTCATCAAGACCGGCCCATTCGTTTCAAAGTAACGATGCTTTAAAAGAATCTTATCCACAGTGGCCACATAAATATTCTTAATGATCTTTCCGCCTTTTCCATCGACAAAGTACTGACCAATATATTTAAGATCTGATACTCTTCCACCTGTTTCTTCAAAAACTTCCCGAACGGCCGCTTCGTCTGCGGTTTCTCCTGGTTCCACCTTTCCACCCGGAAATTCAATTCCACGTCTCGGATGCTCAGTCAGCAACCATTGATCTTTAAATTTACACAAACACCACACGTGTTTAGGCGTATCCGAAAAGGGGTGGTCTGAAAACGACAATTGTACAGTGTTGTTATAAAAATCTTTAAACGTAATTATATCCATCACACTACTCCATCTCGACTGTTTCCTTTATTGTAAAGTTCACAACATTTAAAGTCCATTTGTTTTGTTTGCTACTCTCTAAACTTGCACTGCTAAGAGCTAGAAACTTACCTCTTCCTATTATGTAACAATCCGAGTCTATTCAATCTAATCGTAAAAAAACATGGGTTGTGACACCCATGTTTAATCTACAGATGCAAATGTAATGATCCATTTCCCATTAAGATACTCATAACCTAAAGTAATTTCATATGATCCATAAAGATCAGACTCGTTTTTTTGGTGAACTCTATATGAATGATCTGAAAGCTGTTTAATAATGACAGGTTCACTATCTTCCAGCCATGGTGGAAGCTCAGTTGGAATGATGTATAGGGAACTTTCTCGTTCCTCAAACAAACCATCCGTATAATAAGCAGCTAGATCTTTAGACACAAAATTCGTTAAGTAAGTCATATATTCTTCTTTATTAGAATAATTTAAAACCCTATAGTTTTCATCGGTATCTTGCTTTAGTGCTTCAATAAAGAGATTCGCCTGTTTCTTCGCAATATCCTCCGTAAATACAGGTACAGTTTGTTTTTCTTTCGTTTCTTCAGCCGTTACTGGCTGAGTGATAATTTTGTCTGAGGCACCGGATTTTTCTTGAACGTTTACAGGAATGTTAGGGACAATGATGAATGATAGCATAACAGCCAAACATAGTGCTAGAAAAGCTTTCATGACATTTCACCGCCTGACATTGTTTTCTTACTATAATCTATTCACTGATTTCAAAATTCTAAACCCTTTTAAAATAATCGTTGAAAGTGCTACCATAAATGACTACACCAATCTCATTAACTTGCTCTTTTATACTTTTTACTTTTCTTACCGATCTCATACAATCCTGTTGCGGCTAAGCCTGCTATTCCTCCAGACCACAACCGTAATTCTACATTCATCTCTGTAACAGGAGCAGCTAACAATCCGATAATCAATCCCATAAAAAAACTAATAATGGGTATATATTTTTTCGGAATCGGGAAAGTACGTTTTAAGAGCTCCATCATAGCTGTCACCAAAGGAGCTAATAGTGATGAAAACATGAGAACTTGCTCCAACAGGACCACCCCCCTTTTCATAAGCACGACCTTCCTTTAGTAACTTAAAGATTCAAGCTTCATAACTTATTTCCTGCCAAAATAAAAAATTACTTTTTGTCCTAAGCGTCATATAACAGTTTGCATAAAATAAAGTGCCATGATTTTTTTCGGTTATTTTATTGAAATGAGTCAATACTATTGGTAATGAAAGGCAAGACAGGAGTGAGTTTTATGGTAAAAGGCGACGATCTTTTTTTAATACGCTTAGAAGCAAACGAAATTTCCTGGTGGGAGTATGCTAGAAATGTTTCACCAGTTTCCAGACCAAAACAATATCTAACGTATTGGTCATTCTTAAAAAATCGAGGTAAGTTACCAAGAAGGTTAGTAAAAGAAGCGGAATGGCGTATGGAAGCTAGAAGAAAAGGGTTATTAGATACATGATACTTAACGTAAAAAGCAAAAGACCCTGTGAAAGGGCCTTTTGCTTTATTTTTTTAATTATGTAACTTTCTTAAAAGTCCGTTCAACCTTCTCACTTTTGATTCATAACCTGGCTTGAGCTCGTATTCTAAATCCTTTAGCTCAGAATCAACAACCTCATAAGCATACCCTTGACTCAACAGTGCTTCAATTAACAATTCTTTATCTTCATCTGTAAGGTTTACTTTCACTTTCGTACCCAATTGTTAATCCCCCTCTCGTATATGCATCCATTATAACGTGGGGGTTCTGTCCTTATCCTTACTAAAAATTTGGAAATTTTGAAATTCAACTTTTAACTTGTAATAAACACCCAGGCGATCGCACCTATAATGATTAGAATATTAGTAAAAACATCTATGATTCTGTTATCTTTTTTAAGCTTGTTTCCAGTAAAAAATAACAAGAGAGCAATAAAAAAAATGGTTGCAAAATAGAATCCAATCGCTGACCAAGAAAAAAATAATAAGTGCTGATTCAATAATATCCCCCCTAAATGAATTCATAAACCGAAGGATAATTTCGTAAGGTAGCTGGCTGGCATATTGTAAAATGAAACCCCTATAGCTTTGCGTCCTCATTTTTCAATGAGTTTGCCTTTATCAAACGATTTATGGCAGTTTGTCTTAACGATTACATAAAAATAATCACACGAGACATTCTTCCTATTTTTTAGGTATATTATATCAGAAAATAGTTAAGAGGACTTATTATTTTTTTACTATTTAAAAGATTTAACTTATATGATTTTCTTGATCAATAAATTGAGCATTCTTCCACTCTAACTCTAGTTCGCTTAAGGTAAAATCAGTTAGATATCTATGATCTTCATACCCATATAAACCTCTATGAATAAGGTGTTGAATAAGTCGTTGTTTACGTCCTTCCACCGCTCTTCGCAGTTGTCCTTTATGGGAATCCATATAAAATCTTCTCCTTTTGTGAACGTTATTGTTATCTATTCTAACCACATAAAAGAAGATTCAAGCTTATATGCAAACAAAAAAGTTCCCTTATAAGAAAAGGAACTTTCAACGAGATTCGTTCTAGTGTAAGACAGACTTACTCCATTGTTCATAAACCGAATTAGGGGCATTCCAGCATAGCCAGGAAACCATGGTTTTAATTCCATGTTGACTTACTTCCCAGTACTCCCAGCGTCGTTTGGAGAGATTTTCATAAATTCCTGTTTCATTTACCCAACCGTCCATATCAAACGCCTCCTATTCATCTGCTTTATAAAAAATTCTTTTTTCCTCTGTCATTTCCTCTTTTTTAGGGTTTGTAAAACTTCGACAAAAGGAAACATAATTTTACATGAGCCTGTTGTTATTGTACTAATAAACAATAGATGTCATACATAACGAGGGAGATGAAAATGAAATTGTGGGAATTACCAACTCTAGATCTAGCAAAAGAACTTCTAGGTATGAAGTTGATACATATTGATGATGACGCAATAATTTCTGGATATATTGTGGAAACAGAAGCCTATCTAGGACCTGAAGATCGAGCTGCTCATTCCTTTAACAACCGAAGAACAGCTAGAACAGAAGTGATGTACGGTGAAGCAGGTACGATTTACACTTATTTTATTTATGGAATGCATGTTTGCTTTAATATCGTTTCCGGCCCTGTTAATAAACCTGAAGCTATACTCATTAGAGCTATTCAACCTAATGAGGGAATAGAAAGAATGAGGGAAAGACGAGCAAGAGTAAAGAATGAGATTATGCTTACAAATGGACCAGGTAAACTGAGTAAAGCAATGGGATTCACATTAAGTGATAATGGTAAGAAGATCAATGAGGGAAATATACGAGTAGAAGAAGGAATGATAGTAGTACAGAATGAAATTATCTCAGGTCCTCGTATCGGAATACAATATGCCGAAGAAGCCGTTCATTATCCTTATCGGTTCTGGATAAAAAACAACCCTTACGTATCACGTTAATACGCAGGGTTGTTTTCTTTGTTCGTTGAAACCGTAACATCTTCTTCCTGCATGTAATCAACCGTGGTTGTTCGGTTGGTATCTTGCATCCATGCTAGGTGATGATACGTTTGTTTTTTCATAGAAACGTATTTAGCTTGCATAATCAACAGCCAGGAAAGAATGAAAAGTGCTGTTTTTAATACATTTTCCGCAGTAAGTGCAGCTACCTCAATCGGTAGTACATTCACTGAAATACTAGAAATCAATCCTATTACAACAGCGCCTAAGATGAACAATGGCTGGTTGGTACGTAAAAATCTCAGTCGATGCTGCAAGTAGTTCTGTAGTGACAAACGTTCTTGAGTATTGAACTGAAGGTATCTACTCTTAGCCGATTTGGCATTGGCCAATAATCCTTTAGATCGATCTTTCTTCCAAAGTGATTTCATAAATAAGGTGAATTCAATATCACTAGCGGGTTCGTTAATCATTTTTCTGTGAATAAAATTATGAGCTTGATAGAAGGTAAGTGCGTTCTGTACAAGCCTAAGTAATACGTATCCTGCGATGATCGTAAGTGAAAAGACAAACCAAAAAGAGTTCATCGCGCTCTCTGTTAACTCGATGATAGGATGAATAACGGTTTGAATCTGTACCCATATGATCTTTGCAGCAAGTGTTAATATCTCTAGCCATTTTTCCAAGAAGATCACTCCGAAATCTCATTATGTATCTTCTTATTTTACCATGATTTTTCACCAGTGCTTACATTTATTTACTCAACATTAAAAAACTAGGGAAATCGGCATATAAAAAAGCCGCAGAGGTTTAACCCCTGCGGCCGTTTATTGTGTTTATTTACGCACTAACTTCTTGATCACGAGTTCCAAGATGTTTGTCTTCACCTTTATCAACGATTACTGCACATGCAGCATCACCTGTAATGTTAACAGCTGTTCTTAGCATATCAAGAAGTCTATCAACACCTAGGATTAAAGCAATACCCTCAACAGGTAATCCTACAGAGTTCAATACCATCGCTAACATGATCAGTCCAACTCCAGGAACACCAGCTGTACCGATACTAGCAAGCACTGCAGTTAAAATAACAGTAAGCATCTCTGTAATACCTAAATTAACATCGTATACTTGCGCAATAAAAATCGTTGCAACACCTTGCATGATGGCTGTTCCATCCATGTTAATTGTTGCACCAAGCGGTTGAACAAAACCACTGATTGATTTTCGAACACCCAGATTTTCTTGAGCTGTTTTCATTGAGATTGGGAGTGTTGCATTCGAACTTGACGTACTGAATGCTACTGACATTGCTGGTGCAAAGCCTTTAAAGAACCAAATCGGGCTCTTCTTTGCTAAGAGAGCAATTGAACCTCCATAGGCTACAACAGAGTGAATGAAAAGAGCTAAAATAACTACACTCATATATAAGCCCATTGCTTTAATGGCATCCATTCCTTGGCTTCCGACAGCAGAAGCAATTAATGCAAATGCGCCATATGGAGCAAACTTCATAACCACGTTTACAAGGTACATCATAATATCGTTACCTTGTTCAATTAGATCCATAATCCCTTTTGTTTTACTACCCAGCATCGTTAGAGCGAATCCTACAAAAACTGAAAATGCGATAATTTGAAGCATATCACCTTCAGCCATAGCTTGAATAGGATTAGTAGGAATGATATTGAGTAATGTATCTGTTACTGCTGGTGCTTCTTGTTGCTCAAACTTTGCACCTTCTGTTTCAAAGTCCCCAACACCTGGTTTAAAGATGAGTGCTAAAGCCATAGCAATAATAATTGCGATTGTAGTTGTTGCTAAAAAGTAACCGACTGTTTTGGCACCTACTCTTCCAAGTTTCTTCGGATCACCTAATCCTGCTGTTCCAAGTACGATTGAAAAGAATACAATCGGAACGACTAACATTTTAATCAGATTTAAAAATAACGTTCCGACTGGCTTGAATACGTATTTATCAAGCACAGAAAATGCATCTGGAAAGGCTAAATTTAGAATAAGACCTGCAACTACCCCAAGTGCCAGAGCGACCAAGATTTTTGTAGATAATTTCATCAAAAAATACCCCCTTTATTAAATTTTCAAAATATTTAACTCGTGACTGAAGAGAAATATTACTAATATATGCCCTATTTGTTGCATATAAAAACCCACCGAAAATAGAGAGGATTTTCCGTGGGAATACACAGCTACACATAGACTTATCCCATGTGTAGAGTTCTCTCTCCAAAAACGCTTACGAGGTTAGCTGTCGGATTAGGAAATTGAGAGTTGTCCCTTTTGCTTACGCGCAAATTCATCCCAAGGCTTAGAAGCCATAATGTGGTTCCCCCGCTCCTGAATATTCAATCGAATAGAACATCAGGATTCAGCGAATCATATATCATATACTGTAATGTTATCAACATACATAAAATGATGTCAAGGAAACTTGCTATACTTATTTCTTCCAATTAATTGTTTCATGATGAATGTTTTTCCAGATTCTCACTTCTACCCCATAAGCATGTGAGAAAAAACGAATGATGTATAAGGTTCTATTTTTCAGGGAGGTATTGTAAATGAAAATTGTATTTTATGAAAAAGGTGAATTAAGTATTATCGTTGGAGCATCCAAGTTAAAAGGTGAACTTACGATTGAACAAATAAAGAACGAAAGCGAAAAAAAAGCAAAAGAACTGGGTGAATTGTTAGGACGAGAAATCGGATTCTTAATCGACATGAACGGAAAACTAGATACTCAATTCAAAAAATAAAAACCGGGATATCCCGGTTTTTTGTTTAAACGTATGCTAGCGATAACTTTTCTTTATTCCTTTTCAAAACCATTTCAGGACGTCCTTCATCTTGAATCTTCCCATCGTTTACTAGTATGATTCGGTCTCCTATAGCACGAGCATCCTCTTCATCATGAGTAACAAAGATAGAAGTGATTCCAGTACGTTTAAGAATTTCCTGTAGTTCATCCCTAATCTGTAATTGAAGCTTAGAATCGAGATTGCTAAAAGGCTCATCGAACATGATCAAAGATGGGTTTGGAGCCATAGCTCTTGCTAGTGCAACACGCTGCTGCTGCCCACCACTCAATTCATAAGGATAACGAGAAGCATAATCTTCCATACCCACAATAGCTAATAATTCTTCCATTCGCGATTGCTTCTGTTTACGATTCATTTTCGTTAGGCCAAATTTGATATTCTTTTCAACAGTCATATGAGGGAACAAAGCATAATCTTGAAAAACCAAACCAACACCACGTTTTTCTGGCTGAACAAAACGGAATGTATCGTTCATAACTGCCTGATCGATTAGGATCGACCCTTTTGATGGCACTTCTAGTCCTGCTATCAGACGAAGTAACGTACTTTTCCCACTTCCGCTTTCCCCTAAGATTACCGAAACTTCTCCCTGCTTAAAGCTTAGAGATAGATTTTCGAACAAAGGTTCACGCGAATTCTTGTAATGAAATGTTAGGTCTTTGATTTGAACAAACATTATTTTGGCTCCTTTTCTAATACTCTGTGTAAAAAGAAAATCGAAAGTGCACTTATACAAATAATCACCATTGATGAAACAGAGGCTTCGTGAATACGTTCGTCACTTGCATATTGAAATGTTTTTGTAGCCAACGTGTAAAAATTAAAAGGCTGTAGGATAAGAGTAAGAGGCAGCTCTTTTAAAATATCTACAAAAACAAGAATGAACCCCCCAGCAATCGCTCCTTTGATCATCTTGATATCTACTTTAAAAAATGTCTTCGTTACTGACATCCCTAACGTTCTTGAAGCTTCTGTGAAAACTGTTCCTACTTTATCAAAACCTGACTCAATCGAGTTAAAACCGACCGCAAGAAAGCGAACAACATAGGCAAAGATCAGCATACTAATACTGAGGCTCAGTACAAGAGTAGGCTCTAATCCAAGCCATTCGTATAACGTAATTACCTTTTCGTCCAGTGATAGAAATAAAGTCAGTACGCCGATTGCGATTACAGCTCCAGGAATCGAATAGCCTAAAACCGTTATTTTGGAAAATACCTTCCCTCCCCAACCTTTTGACAGACGACTAAAGTTAGCGATGATTAAGGCCACGATAATGATTAGAACTGAACCTATACCCGCAACAAAAACTGAGTTCCAAATCAAGTCTGCAAATGTAGCACTTAAAATGACGTCATATGTCATATACACCCAATGTAAAAGCTGTATAAAAGGAATTCCGAAAGCTAGAGCAAATAAAGAAATAAAAAAGCTTAGTACAGCGTATTTTTTCCAACCTTTAAGTTCTTTTGGTTCTAAGGGCCGTACTTTTGAAGTGGAATAGCTATACTGCTTCCTACCCCTTATTACTTTTTCAAGGATTAAGATCAAAATTACAATCAACATTAAAGTACCCGCTAACTTGATAGCTGAATAGATATCTCCCATTCCGAACCAAGCTTGAAATATGGCAGTACTAAACGTTTGGATACCAAAATATTTAACTACACCGTAATCATTAAAGACTTCAAGAATAACTAGACTAACGCCACCAACGATCGCTGCACGAGACACAGGCAGCACGACTTGTATAAATGTCATGAACGAACCTTTTCCTAACAAACGCGCATTCTCGATCAGTGATGATGACTGATTTTCTAAGAAGCTTCTTGTAATGATATAAACATAGGGATAAAGAAACATCGTAAAAATGAAAACAGCACCTGGTATGTTCATGATGTCAAAAAACTTTTGGTCTACTTTTATACCAAACTGGTTTCTTAATGTCGTCTGAATGACTCCTGTATAGTTTAGAATGCCATGGTACGTATAAGCTCCAATATAAGGTGGTATTGCAAGAGGAAGTATGAGACCCCATTTAAAGAATCGGTGCATGGGAACTTTATATGCAGAAACTAGCCATGCTGCACTCACCCCGATCAACACTGTGAAAAGGCCAGTGAAACTAACTAGCGTCACAGAATTCACGATATAATTTTTCAACATAAATTCTTTTATATGTTCCCAATTCTCATTACTCTCAGCGAATAACTGAACCATGATGAGCAAAGCTGGTAAAAGGATTAGAATAGAAAAAATCACACTAAGCAAAGCCCAACTATTAAACTGTGATCTCATTTTTCGAATTAGATACAAAATTTTCACCTTCTTTACTCATCAGCATTGATCTCGTTGTTTGTTTTACATGGAATTAGCCGTATCACAAATCGTGATACGGCAAAGTATTAACATTTATTTCCAGCTAACTTCATTCATAATTTTAACAGCGTCTGCATTGTTTTCACCTAGCTTAGAAAGGTTAAGATCTTGTTCTTTAAAGTTACCCCAAGATTTTAAAAGCTCTGAAGGTTCAACTTCTTTATTAACAGGATACTCGTAGTTTGCTTCAGCAAATACTTTTTGAACTTTAGGACTAGATAGATATTCCACCAACTCAATAGCATTCTCTTTGTTCTTAGCGTGTTTCGTTACACCTATACCACTAATATTGATGTGCGTACCTGTTGTTTCTTGGTTAGGGAAAAATACACTTAATTGTTTAGCAACTTTCACTTCTTCAGGATCTTCTGAGTTAAGCATCTGACCAAAATAGTAAGAGTTCATGATGGCAACATCACCTTCACCTGCAACGATACCTTTAGCTTGGTCACGGTCACCACCTTGTGGATCACGAGCCATGTTGTTCACGATTCCTTCTGCCCACTTCTTCGCTTCATCTTTTCCATTTAATGCAATAAATGAAGATACTAATGATTGATTATAGATGTTTTCAGACGAACGGATCAGTACTTTACCTTTCCATTTGTCTTCAGTTAATGCTTCATAAGTAGATAGTTCAGACTGGTCGACTTTTTTCTTATCGTATACGATAACACGTGCACGCTTTGTTAGACCAAACCATTCATTATCTTTATCTCTTAAATTCTCAGGAATATTCTTATTCAATGTATCACTTTCAACACTTTGCAATAAGTCTTTATCTTTTGCCCAGTGTAAACGACCAGCATCAGATGTGAAGAAAAGATCTCCTTTTGTTGCTTTCCCTTCTCTTGAAAGACGCTCGATTAATTCATCTTCTTCACCTTTAATAAGGTTGACTTTGATTCCAGTCTCTTTCGTGAAATCCGCAAATATTTTATCATCAACGTCATAGTGACGACTTGTATATAAATTTACTTCTCCGCTTTTCTTATCTTCTTTTTTTGCATCGTTGTTACTTGAACTTGCACCCTCGTTTGATTTACCACAGCCAGCCAAAACTAGAGCAGCTAGTACAACCATAACAAAAGCAGTAAAAATGTTCTTTTTTAACATAAGTCAGTTACTCCTTCTATGTATAAGTAATTGAAAACGATTATCAACTTCACTTCTAATTATAATGATAATCATTCTCAAGTCAATTGTTTTTTTAATATTTTTTCTAATAGATTGTTGCTTTTCATATCTTTATCTCCTTTGACAGTTGATTGAAGTGGAAGGTCCGAGACTCCTATGGGACAGGCGGGCAGTTCGAAGAGTGAAGTGGCTCGTTCAGCAAAAGGTGAATGGATTCGAAGGCGCATTTTGTTCATCACGAGTCATTTAACTTTTGATCTAGTCACTGCTACGAATGTGGCTCACCGCCTCCACCGCGGAAAGCGAACATCTGGAACGGAAATCCACTACTTCCAAAGAGCAATAAAGTATACGAAAACCGCTTTTAAAAATGAAATCAAAAAAATCTCTTAGAAGTTTCAACTTCTAAGAGATCATTCCTGGTTTAAAGGCTTCCACTGGTTGTAAACCCAGTTTCCTAACCTGTTATATCCCCTTCTATTTGGGTGAATAGAATCGGAAAAGTATAGTTCTTTCTCAACATTTTCATAAAGTTCAAAAGTGGAAATGTACTTTGTAAGCGTGCTTTCTTTGCTTGCTTCTACGATTGCCTCGTTCCAAGACCTAATACTATCTGCAGCTGTTGGGTCGTACTCTTTTCCGAAATAAGGATTATAAAGACCCAATACATAGACTGGCGCAAACGAATTATTTTCCCTCACAACTGTCAGAGTTTTACTTAAATTGTTTCTTAGCTTTTCTTTTCCAAGTACTAATTTCTGCTGAGGCAACTGGCGAAAGTTCCAGCCTGCAGCCTGGCGAAAATCATTGGTACCTATAAAAACAAATATATGATCCGCTTGTCTTAATGACTTGATCACTACTCCATTATCCAATTGTCTTAATAATTGGTCAGAACGTTGTCCACTGATGCCAAAATTATTAATGATTACATTTCTGCCTGTTTGCTGCTGAATATTTCTCTTAACGATACCAATATAACCTGTTTTGGATGGGTCACCAACTCCGTATGTCAAAGAGTCTCCTAGTGCCACAACCTTCAGAGTTTGTGTATCACTTGCCCCTTCAGTTTCTCCATAAAATTGAAAGATCAGGAATAGTATGAGGGCTAATCCTGCACCACCAATTAACCATTTCTTTGATACTTTCCGCACATCAAGTCCTCGATTCTAGTTATTGTTATCTTACTTTTTACCATAACGAGGGAAAATATCAAGTAATGAATGTGTTATTTCAATCGATAATCTTCAGATGTAAGCGATGTATCTTCCCAAAGATTTTCTTGATCATATTGGTAAGAATCTTTTTTTACGAATGTATGAATCAACATAGCAACTCCTCCACACAATAGGCTTGCAGGTACTAAGGTGATTAGAAAACCAGTCATCTACATCCCTCCTGTACCAAACTATATGAGGGGCAATATATGTTTATGAAACGAATAAAATATTTTATTTCCTCTATATAAATAGTGATTAAGGGTATACAGGTAAAGAAGAATTATAATGGAGGTGCCTTTTGTGGGTTTATTATTTACTTTGCTTTATTTTGCAATCATAGCAATTGTTATTGAAATCAACGTTCTGCTATTCACGCTAACTGGCTTAAAAAAAGAAATTGCTCGCTTTCAAGTCATCTCAATGTTTACTGCTACTGGTTTCACGACCGGAGAATCTGAATTGATTCTGGAGCATCCCGTTCGCAGACGTCTAAGTACGTTTCTTATACTGTTCGGAGTTTTTTCATTAGCGGTTATCATCTCATCGATAAGCAACATATTATCAGATGAATTTCGTTCGATCGAGCTCGGAATCATTATTTTAGTACTCATCAGTTTATACTTAATCTTAAGCATCCCTAAACTAAAAAAATACATGAAACATTCTTTTGAGAGTCATATGGAAAAAAGTTATAACCTAGCAGATCTTCCCTTAAGAGATGTTATGTATTTTGAAGAAGATGATATTGTTGTAGAACTTCCCATTCACAAGGATTCTAAGATTATGGGGAAAAAATTAAAAGATGTTATTCAAGTGGATGACGATTTAATTGTTCTATTCATTAAACGAGGAGATGTAACGGTAAGAAAAGATAGTTACACAACAGAAATTCAAGAAGGAGACATGTTGGTCTTATACGGTCACCAAAGCTCTCTTCAAGAACGATTTAATGAAGAGATGGATGAATTAAAATCTAAAAAAGATGCGTAGGATTCAAAATGAGAAGTGATTTTTCACTTCTCTTTATTTTTCTGATCCAACCCCCTAAAAACAGAAAATATAAGCGAAAATAACTTTAGATAGTAAAAAAGAACCTCTTTTTGAAGAGATCCTTAATTAACCAACTTCTCTAACTTTATCTGGTACGAATGATAACAATAAAGAAATAATATTATTAATTTGCTCAGGCGTTATATGTATACCATCGTTTGCCAAAAGTTCTTCTTTTAGCTTGATAATTGAATCTACTTCATCAAGTCTTGCATCACTCAAGCAATGGTCGATCGTGTTCAATAATTCCAACAACTGATTGTTTTTATTGGTTATGTAATATGTAGTATCCACCAACAAACACCCCCTACTACTAACTATTATTATCGAAACTAAGGTCATTTTCCTACAAAAACAATTCGTCAAATGACGACATATCTTACTTTTTATGGATTTTACCCTATAATACCTACACATTTATGTCGAATGAAGTCGAAGAAACAGGAAATAAGTCCCATCCTAGCCTTAACAGTTAACTATTTCCATTAAAAAGTTTACATTTAAAACTAAAATTACTTTAGTTAAATAACTTTGATAGAGAAGCAAATGGAGATTCATTTCCTTCAGACTTTGTTTTATAAACCAACTTTTCCGGTTCAAAAAGCTTTGATTCTAAGAAAGAAGTCGGATTTTTTACAAATTTGATGTTCCTATGAATTTTAGCAAGGATTCTGGCTGTGTTAATGGCATCATCAAGTGCTCTATGTTTGGATCCTTCATAAACCAGCTCCATCGCCTGAAGAGCGCGTGACAAGCCGTACCGAAATCCTTTTTCACTATCGTGAAGGATACTAAAATGAAATTGCAGATCATTATGATTAATAATCCAATCCGTGTCTGCTTTATGAAAAGTTGAATCTGTAATGAGCGCCCACTTATCTTCTGGTCCCCAAGAACAAAGGTAATACTCTTCTTGGCCGATCCAAGATCTAAAGTTTTCAATTGCCTCTGTATAAACAGGAGCAGAAATCAAATCTTTTTTGGTGATTCCAGTTAAATTTGTAATTCGTGTATTCAACTTATCCATTTTTGGTTGAACGAATGATTGAAACGTATCCAATATTTTAAGTTCACCATCAACTTCAATCATCCGAATGGCACCAATCTCAATAATCTCTGAGAGCCGGTTTGTCATCTCTAAATCATACACAATATACTGCATCCTCATACACCTGCCCTTCTGCATTCATGCCTTAAATGGATGTCTACCATATATTGTAGTTGATTTGTTAATAAAATGAAATATTACTATAGGTATTTAAAGGATAATCATTCCTATAAATTACTGGAACCCCACTTCTTGCATGCATTGTAAAAGTAAACCTCACGTGCGATCTTTACCCATCTTCCAAGTATATTCTTATTTTATGAAAATGAGGGACTTAAATGTCATTCTATTCTGAAAAGGATAAAAGTTTCTTCATCTGCCAAACTTTTCATTTTCAATTTATGTACTCTTTTGTTACCATTGAAAGTGTCTGTTTAACAATATGAACTACATAATGAGGGAGTATCATGAAAAAACTTACAACATTATTTCTTATAATTGGGTTACTTTTTGTAACAGCTTGTTCTAAGGATACGAAACAAAATGAACAAGGAGCTTCAGAAACAAAAGCCGACAACAAGGAAGATTCTACTGACAGTTCCATTTCTGAGCCAGAAAAAGAAGATTCAGAAGCAACAGAGACAACAACTACTGAAGAAGAAAACAGCACAGCTGAAGGTGAAACAGAAAGTGCTGATAGCGAACAAAAAGACTATCTAACTAGCGAACATCAATTTGTTGCTAGTGAACTAACAAATTCTACCGAAAAACAAATAAGTGATAGATGGGGTAAACCTACCCGATCAGAAAAGATTCAGTTCCGCTACCCTGGCACTACAGAATTTGTTCCAGCTATCGTCAACTATTACCAGAATGATAAATATGCGGTAACGTTTGTAGAAGGAAAAGCTGCTCGTCTTGTTTATTCTGTAATCGATGAAGAAATCATGTTTAATGATGAAGAAATGACGAGAGCTCTTGAACTTGCGGGTCTACCTGTAGATGTTGAAGAAACAACGGACACAGACACAGCTTATGTGTACAACGACCTGGGTAATGTATATGAAGTTACGATGTTCTCAAAAGGTGAATTCGTAGATTACTTATACATTATCTTAGATGAAGCATACAAATAGACTACTTTTTGACGACAACTCTCTTAAAATGAGGCGTTTATCACCGTTTCTATGCTCATCCTACTTGCATAAAATGAGTTGAGGAGAGAAATCGGCTTCTCACACGCAAGAAGAGGAGTGAAAATATGTCGTCAAGAAAGTACTGTTCTGATAGCTTTACGCTTTATGTGGTACTATTCGTGCTGCTCATTATTGTCGGAGCCGTCTCGTTTAACGGAAACTGCTGTGTTTATTCTTACCCTTGTTCCTATGGATACGCAGCAAACGTACCAGTAAGCGGTTATTGGAACGTGTAATAAAGAAGTGACCACCATTTTCTTTAAGAAGATGGTGGTCTTTTTTATAGCTTTATAGCTTATCTCTCATACAATCTGCGATCGGTTCTACCTCTGACCCTACAACCACCTGAATATTTTGGTTATTAAGCTTAATCAGACCTTTTGATCCTGCTTTTTTTAGAGCTTCTTCATCAACCTCTGAAAAATCTTTAATCTGAACTCGTAATCTAGTAATACAGTTTTCAAGCAGCACGATATTGTCTTTTCCACCGAGTGCACTCAAATAAGCTGACGCTGCCGTTTCGTACTTTTCACTCGCGGTAGAAGTAGCTGCAGCTTCTGATACAATCGCTTCTTCATCTTCTCTGCCTGGTGTTTTTAAATTTAATTTTACGATCAAGTAACGGAATATAGCGTAGTAAAGGACAAAATAAACCGCACCCATCGGAAGTAGCAACCAACCATTCTGTGAGATCCCAATATTTAAGAAATAATCAATCGCTCCTGCAGAAAACGTGAAACCATGATGAATATCTAATAGTACTGCAACGGACATAGAAACAGCTGTTAAAACAGCGTGAATTACATACAATAAAGGTGATAAGAACATGAAAGCAAATTCGATTGGTTCTGTGATTCCAGTTACAAAGGAAGTGAGTGCTAAACTACCTAACATTCCCGCAACTGCTTTCTTCCGATGTTTTTTTGCTGTATGAATCATGGCTAAACAAGCAGCCGGCAATCCGAACATCATTACTGGAAAGAATCCAGCCATATAAAAGCCTGCTTTTGGGTCGCCAGCAAAGAATCTCGATAGGTCACCTGTAAATACTTTCCCATTTTCCCCTGTGAATTCACCAAATACAAACCATAAAAAGCTGTTGAGTACATGGTGAAGTCCGAGTGGAATCAACAAGCGGTTAAAGAAACCGAATATTCCTGCCCCGATTGCACCTGCACTTGTAATCCAAGTACCAACGTTCTCTAACATCATCTGAAGATATGGCCAGATAAATCCGAAAACAAGCGCTAAAAGTACCATCGTTCCAGCCGTTACGATCGGAACAAATCGTTTACCTCCAAAGAATGAAAGCCATTCTGGAAGCTTCGTATTATAAAATTTATTATATAAAAGTCCGGCTATAACCCCTGCGAGAATACCTCCTAAAACAGACATATCAAATTTTCCGTCATAATTCAGGTTTACTTCGGCAAATGTTTTTGCTCCTTCTGTTAATACAAAGTAACCGATTGCTCCTGCAAGTCCAGCAGCTCCACTTCCATCTCTGGATAGACCTACTGCAACTCCTATCGCAAATAATAGTGCTAGATGACCGAATATCGCATTACCTGACGCAACTAAGAATGGTACATCTAATAAATCGTCTTGACCAAAACGTAGCAAAAGTCCAGCTGCAGGAAGAACTGCAATCGGAAGCATGAGCGCCCGACCGATCCGCTGTAAGAAACCTAACATAGTACCTACCCCTCTCACTTTTGAGTGAAATTACGTATCGCTTCTTTTAACTTTCCTTTATGCTGATCTAGTTGCAATTTGGCTTCATGTGGAGCGACCCCTGTAACAAGCTGAAAAATGGCAGCCTTTGTGTTGCCCCCTTGGTCTTGCAAAGCCATTTCTGCTTCTTCTTCTGTTGCGCCAGAAGCTTCAACAATAATATTTTTAGCACGCTGAACTAATTTCTCATTTGTGGGTTGAACATCTACCATAAGATTGCTGTACACCTTACCCCATCTCACCATGCTGGCTGTACTGATCATGTTCAACACAAGCTTTTGAGCGGTACCTGCTTTCATTCGGGTAGAGCCTGTGACCACTTCTGGCCCCGTTATAACAGGAATGCCAATATCCGCAAGCTTCTCCATCGGTGAATCTGAAGAACACACAAGAGCTGCTGTAAATGCTTCTTTTGTTTTGGCATACTTCATCGCTCCTAAGCAATAAGGGGTTCTGCCAGAAGCCGCAATAGCTACAACAACATCCTTTTCTGTTAGATTTAGAGCTTTAAGATCGGATTCACCTAACTCTGCATCATCTTCGGCTCCTTCGATCGCATGCTGAAGGGCATACTCACCGCCCGCTATCACACCTACTACTAACTTTGGATCTGTACCGTATGTGGGAGGACACTCTGATGCATCCAACACACCTAATCGTCCACTTGTTCCAGCACCTATATAGATCAATCGACCTTCATTTTCAAAAGCTGTGACCACTTTTTCAACGACAAAACTTATTTCTTTTAAAACAGGAGTAATACAACTGGCTACTCCCAGATCGGCTTCGTGTATTTTTTGGATCACTTCTAAAGTTGTAAGTTCATCAATTGTTACCGTGTCAGGATTTCTTTTTTCTGTAGCCAATTTGGTTAAGTCCATCTTGATCTCCTTTAAATGGTTATGATTTAATAGATTTTATTTCACTTTGGAATGCAGCAGCACAAATCTCTTGCCACTTCCAACTTTCTTCATCAGTGACAAGCTCTCTTGTTTGATACGTCCTGCTACATTCGTTTTAGTATCAGCAGGAATATCTCCTAAACAAATCTGAAGTTCACCCGCATATCTACCATATAACTCGTTTTCAACCGTTATCGTTCCTTCATTAAATACATCTAACTCATGAGCTTCTGGTTGAAATTTAGAAGGCAGTTGTCGTGACTCAACGGACCGAATCACATATTCTGCAGCATCCATCCTATTCGTGTGAACCATGTTGTCGAATATCTCGTATCCTTTATTAAAATCGGCATAAAGAGGGACTGTACCTTCCATTACAAACTTTAATTCTTGCAGAGTTTTGTTCGTAAGGTTTAAATCTCCTACACAGATTTTGTCCGTATTCATTTCTTGAAGTTCTAATGCAGCAAGTGTTGGTGAAACATGTCTGTGATTCTCAATCGTAGGTAGCCCTACATGTAGTGGTCCGCGTAATTGTTCATCACCTTGAATGAATGCCATCGTTTGGATTCCATACCGATGAAACAGAGCATTTCTCTCATAAAGATATTGCTTTGATATGCCGGTAAACGGCTTTGGATAAAAGTTGTGCCAAGCTTCTGTTTGATGTGGTTGAAGTCCCTCATCCATTAACTTCTTAAGCTGTTCTTCATCAATGGTACTAGCATTCAAACCAATTTTAAGATGGTGAGACAGCCAAGCGATCTGCTTGGCTGTAAACCCATAATCCATCCTGATGCCCGAAATGCCCCACTCTGTTATGGAAGGCAGTTCATTAAATGATAAACCCAACCGCTCAAGAGAAGCTGGTGAAACATCTGCCATTACTTCCATATGAAACTCTTGAGCGGTTTTTCCTAACCATTTAACTTGCTTAACGTAATCCACATCCCTCTCTTCAGGTATATGAAGAGAGGTAAAGATGTATTGAAATCCGCTCACAGCGGCTTTCTCCATCCAGTTTTTATTAAAAGTGTCTGATTCACTCAGATAGATTGAAATCCCATAACACAAAACGTTCACTCCTGATTCGTTAGATGTCTTTTGCCATGCTCTCTTTAAATCCAAACGTCCATGTGAATAAGAATCCGAAGAAATAAGCAATTACTAATCCTACTAAATAGAGAACCATTTCATTCGCATTAACAAGAAACACGAGTGGAATGCCTGATACACCGATGGCAATTGTTGCGACTTCATAAAACGCTTGGAACGCTCCCCCGACTGCTGCCCCTAAACATGCTGTTAAAAACGGTCGTCCGAGCGGAAGAGTAACACCAAAGATTAACGGCTCTCCGATTCCAAGCATACCTACAGGTAATCCACCTTTAATAACTTTACGAAGACGCTGGTTCTTTGTCTTAAAGTAGATCGCGAATGCAGCACCAACTTGCCCTGCTCCACCCATCGCTAAAATCGGTAAAAGCGGATCATCACCGATCGTGTTAATTAGCTCCATGTGTACTGGCGTTAAACCTTGATGCAATCCTGTTACAACTAATGGAAGGAATGTACCTGCTAAGATAAGTCCAGAGAAAATACCGCCAATATCAATTAAGTTCAACAAACCTTTTGTAATTAAATCTGACAAGAATCCGCCTACTGGCTGAAGTACGAATAGCGTAGCAAAACCTGTAATTAATAACGCCAATGTTGGCGTAACAATAATGTCAATTGAAGGGTGTACAAACTTTCTAATACGTTTTTCCAAAAAGGCGATTAAAACCGCGGCAAGCATTACACCAATTAATCCACCACGTCCTACTACTAACGGATCTCCAAAAAGGGTAATATTCGCAAGACCTGGGTTGATAAGCAGAATACCTGCTGCTCCACCTAATGCTGGAGTTCCACCAAATTCTTTAGCCGTATTGATACCAACAAACACAGCTAGATAACTAAAAACTCCCCATCCAATTAAGCTAAGCATCTGCATGATTGAAGATTCTGGGTCAGCACCACTTCTTACAGCTACGTTTGAAAATCCAGCTATTAAACCAGACGCTACGATTGCTGGAATCAGCGGAATAAAGATGCTCGCGATCTTGCGTAGAAACTGTTTGAAAGGTGTTGCATTCTTTTTATTGATGGCATCCTTATTCATCCGAGCCATCTGTTCAAGGTCCATGGGATCTGTCTCATCAAGCGATTGAATGTTCATACCTGTTTCTTCGCTCATCGCAAGCGTGACACGATTAACAATCCCAGGGCCAACAATGATCTGCAACGTATCATCTTCAACGACACCCAACACACCATCTACTTCTTTAAGACCTTTTAGATCTGCTTTAGACGGATCGTGTAAATTAACCCGAATTCTTGTCATACAGTGCATCAACGATTGGATGTTTGAAGAACCTCCAAGCTTCTCAATGATGCTATGAGCCATTTGCTGCTCTTTCCCCATGCTTCTTCCCCCTTTTAGTAAACGCTTTCATTTTTATATAAAACGCCATTTGTTAGCGTTTCATATCAATCATAAATTTGTAGCGATCGCCTCGATACACCGACTGAACAAGTTCTAGAGGCCTTCCTGATGTTAAATAAGTTTGTCTCTTAATCAGAAGAACTGCTGCGCCTTTTGTAATTTCGAGTATCTCGCTTTCCACTTCACGCGAAATGGACGCTTCTAAACTTTGTGTCGCATAATCTATAACAAAGCCTGCATTCTCAACTTCAGAATACAAAGACCCTTGTTTTACGTGTGATTCGTTTAATTCAAGGAGATCAACCGGAACATAAGTCGTCTCGAACGCCATTGGAATTTCATTTGCGAGGCGAACACGTTTAATCTCATATATTTCTTGATTCTCTTCAATTTCAAGTGCTGTTGCTACTCTTCTTTCAGCAGCTATTTTTTGGAAAGATATGAGTCTTGATGCTGGTTTATAGCCTCGAGATTTCATGTCTTCAGTAAAACTCGTAAGACCTAAAAGCTTCTGTTCTATTTTATTGGCAGAAACAAAAGTACCTTTTCCTTTTTGGCGGGTTAAGTAGCCATCATTCACAAGATTATTGATAGCCTGCCGGACTGTCATGCGGCTTACTTCATAGTTCTCAGCAAACTCTCTTTCAGAAGGTATCATGGTTTCAGACTCCCATTCGCCTTTATCAATCTTTTGTTTGATCGCCTCTTCAATCTGAAAATAAAGTGGCATTGGTGATGTTTTATCTATCATAAAAATACTTAACTCTCCTCTTCTAAAAGACTCCTCGCACCATCGTCAGCTAACACAGTAACGTTAGGATGTTGATTAAGTACTGTCGCAGGTACATCGGAATTCAGGGTACCTTGAAATAATTCTCTTAGTGCTCTAGCTTTTTTTTCACCAGAGGCAAGAAGCAGAATTTCTTTACTTTCAAGGATCGTACTGATCCCCATCGTAATCGCTTCTCTCGGCTGTTTCTCATGCGTAAAATACTTCGCGTTCGCGCTTAATGTGGATTCTGTTAATTCGACTACATGCGTTCGCGAACTAAAATCTGTACCAGGTTCATTAAATCCGATGTGACCGTTCTCTCCAATACCGAGCACCTGTAAATCAATACCGCCTAGCTCTTTAATTACTTCTTCATACCGCCTGCATTCTTTTTCAAGGTCGTAAGCTTCACCATCTGGGAGATGAGTTTGATTCTTAGGTATTCCGATATGGTCGAATAAGTTTTTTTGCATGTAATCATGGTAAGCTCTGGAACCTACATATTCGTCAAGGTTTACAGTGTGCACATGTGAATAGGACTGCTTATACTCTTTACTATATTTTGAAAGGTGTCGGTACATGCCTAAAGGTGTCCTCCCCGTAGCAAGACCAAGCACAATTCTTTCTGAACTCTTTATTTTTGAAAACACATATTCAGCTGCCATTCTACTAAGCTCTTCTTCATCGGAAACCTTGATCAATCTCAAACTCGTTCCCCCTTTCGATGATAGACAAGCTCGCCTCGACAAAAAGTCATAAGCACATCGCATTCCGTGGTCAACACCGTAATATCCGCGTCTTTACCTACTGAAAGACTTCCTTTTCGGTCGAAGACCCGCAGCTCTTTTGCTGCATTCTCACTCGTCATTCTCACAATATCCGACCAAGAGCAATGCGTATAATCCAACATATTTTTAACAGCCATGTTCATCGGTAAGATACTTCCTGCTAGTGTTCCATCAATTAATCTAGCTTCATTACCTGTTACGGTTACTTTCTGTCCACCGAGCGTATAAGTTCCTTCACCTAAACCTTTTGCTCTCATCGAATCCGTAATCAGAATCGTTCGTTCTGGACCAGTAGAATGATAGGCTAGTCGAATCATCTCAGGGCTAGCATGAACACCATCCACGATCATCTCAACCTTCAATTCTTGCTGTAAGAGTGCTGCACCAGCAACTCCTGGATCTCGATGATGCATTCCACGCATACCGTTAAATAAATGAGTGACGTGAGAAATACCAGCTTCAATCCCATTTTTCACTTCTAAAAACGAACTGTCACTATGACCGATCGACGCGATCACATTTTGTGAAGATAAGTACTTTGTAAGCTCTAATCCACCATCCATTTCAGGCGCCAACGTAACGAGTTTTATTTGATCATCAGCACTTTTTTGCAACTCTTTAAATAGGTGTGCGTCTGGCCGCTGAATGAAAGGCGTAGGCTGTGCCCCCGCTCGTTTTGGAGAAATAAAAGGCCCTTCAAGGTGAATACCGAGCATTTCAGCAGCTGAACTTCGAGATTGTTTCATGAAGTTTGCAGCAGTATTCAGTGCGTTATGAATAACAGATGTTTCTTCAGTCATCGTTGTTGCTAAAAAAGAGGTCGTTCCCTCTGATGGTAGATGTTTGGAGATAATCTCTAGCGCTTCTTGCGTTCCGTCCATACAATCTGCTCCAGCAGCTCCATGAATATGAATGTCAATCATGCCAGGAATGATAACAGAGTCTTGAGGCATGTTAAACCTAATAACATCTTCATCTGTTGAAAAGGGGTTTGTAGTACCAACATAGTGAAT
Organism: Fictibacillus halophilus; assembly: GCF_016401385.1. Lineage (NCBI taxonomy): Bacteria > Bacillati > Bacillota > Bacilli > Caryophanales > Fictibacillaceae > Fictibacillus > Fictibacillus halophilus. The sequence goes on from NZ_JAEACF010000001.1 coordinate 2,398,127, forward strand.
CTTATCGTTCTTCATCCACACATATCCGTTATTAACGAGCTGGCCTTCTTCGTTAATCAAGTTCCCAATTAGTAAAATATTAGGCTTCATGTCCACTCCCCTTTATCACTTTATGCCTAGACTAACATTCTTATGACTAGTTGTCTATACCAGTCAGAAAATTCAAATAAAAAGCTAAGACTAAAGAAACCGCCTTAGCTTTTTCTCAAACTTAATACAATAAATATCTTTTTCTTACATCTTTAAAATCATCAAGTTCTTGATCATATCGAGAAACGATGTCATCTACTGTTCGCCCTGTTTCTATATATTCTCGAACCCATCCGTTTCCTGATAACAGATCAAAGAAAGAAATTCCTCTACTATCTTCTGCTCTAAATGCAAAATCATTTGGGTACAGATCATGAATGGCTTTTACAAGTGTGATTCCAGTAAGCACGGGTTGAAATAACTTTTCATCCTTTACATGAATCTCCACTCCGTGAGATAGCTTCCCTGCATGCTTAGATGAAGCCGGTGTAAACGAGGCTGCTCTAAAAGAAACACCAGGCAAAGCTTCTTTATTTAAATTCTCAGCTAACTGATCTCCGTTAATAAATGGAGCACCTATCAGTTCAAACGGCTTAGTCGTTCCACGACCTTCTGAAACATTCGTCCCTTCGATCAGCGCACTTCCAGGATACACAAGTGCCGTATCTTTTGTAGGCATGTTAGGAGAAGGCAATACCCACTCAAGTCCACTATCTTCATAACTCCAGGATCTCTTCCATCCTTTCATCTCTATCACTTTTAAATCCGCACCAATATCAAACTCATTGTTAAATAATTTCGCCAACTCTCCTACAGTCATTCCATGCCTCAACGGAATTGGATAAAGACCGACAAAGGAAGAATACGCTGGATCTAATACTGGCCCTTCTACTTCATTACCTCCAAGTGGATTCGGACGATCCAATACGACAAATGGTATACCGTTCTCTTTTGCTGCCTCCATCGCATAAGCCATCGTGTAAATATACGTATAGAAACGCGTACCTACATCTTGTATATCGAAAACCAAAACATCAATACCTTCAAGCATCTCAGGAGTTGGCTTTTTCGTTGCTCCATACAAACTATAAACAGGAAGGCCCGTTTTCGGATCATTGTAGAATTCTACATATTCTCCTGCTTGTGCACTCCCACGCACCCCATGTTCAGGTCCATATAATGCTTTTAGCTCAATATCCGGATGTTTATATAAAACATCAACGATACTGTTCAAGTTGCGATCTACTCCAGTCGGGTTTGTGATTAATCCGACTTTCTTACCCTTTAATACCTTCATGTCATGGTTCAGCAGTTGTTCTAAGCTTGTCTTAAATCTTTTCTTGTGATCAAAACCGTTTTGATTCGTAGCTTGTGCACCAGGCAGTATGACAGAGAATAACATCAATATCGTTAAAAAAACTCCCCATTTTCTCATCGACTATTTCCCTCCTATTAGTAGCTTTCGCCATGACCGAACGGATAAAGAATTTTTTCTAAACCATCTTCATAGATCGTAACAGGCAGCTTACCTGAAGGGTTGTTTATTCCAAATATCGTTTCTGCTGCCGCTCTAAAGCTAGCATCTCTGAAGCTGTATTGTGCAAGATAAGCTGAAACTTCAGGAAACGCCATAATATCATATGGATTTCTTATACCTACAGCTGCTGTTTTACCCGGTGATGCAGCAATAATTTGGTTAACCATCTGCATCTGTGGAGACGACGGTAGTCGCCCAGAAACGGTAGACGTATGAGTTCCTAGCACAACAAGATCGGCATCTTTTACTTTTTGTAGTTGTTCTGCATTTAAAGGTTTATCCGCTTTGATCAACTCTACCGATGAGTGGTGAGCAGCTAACGCTTGTTGAAGGTTCTCGATATAGGTGTTGCCAATGACCACTACCGAATCGACCTCGTTCTTATTAACCGGTAAAAGATTATCGTTCTTCACAAGTGTGATTGACTTTCTTGCTACTTCATTCTCTAAAGCCTTATGATCTTGGTTTCCAACGACTTCTTCTGCGTGTTCAATTTTTTCTTCGACTGGCGTCTCGCTTACTTGTTTGTAAATTCCTCGATTCGCTTTTAACGTCAATAGACGCTCAACCGATTGATTCAATCTTTTTTCTGTAATTTCACCATTATCCACTGCCTGATACAGTCCATTTGCGACTTCTTCTAATCCCACTGGCATTAGTACGATGTCTGTTCCAGCATTTACTGCACGAATAGCAGTATCAACTGGACCAAAGTGATCTACTATGGCTTTCATATTTAGTGCATCTGTAGAAATAACGCCTTTAAAGCCCATTTCTTTTCGCACCAAATTCGTTAATACTTCATAGGACAATGTGGCTGGAAGATTGATTTCTGTTCCATCTTTTTTAGAAATAACAGTGGTCGGATCAATTTTAGGGAATGTTACATGAGCTGTTAATATAGCATCAATATAGTTATTGATCGCTTGCTGGAAAGGATATAGTTCAACTTCTAGGAGTCTCTCCTTTTCATGAGGAACAGAAGGCAGACCTAAATGAGAATCTACTGCTGTGTCTCCATGACCTGGGAAGTGCTTAGCCGTTGCAGCCATACCAGAATTTTGTAATCCCTTAATATAAGCAGTTCCTAAATCAGCGACTAGTTGTGGATCTTCACCGAATGAACGAACACCAATGACAGGGTTGTCTGGATTATTATTTACATCCAATGCTGGAGCTAGGTTCATGTTGATTCCTAATGAATGGAGTTCTGATCCAATGGCATGTCCGACAGATTCCGCCATCTCCGTTGATCTTGTGGCACCAAGCGCCATATTTCCTGGGAAATCGGTACCGCTCTGCAAACGTGTCACAATTCCACCTTCTTGGTCGATTGATACCAATAAACCATAATCTTCATTTGCCTTTTTATATTCATCGACTAATCTAACTGTCTGCTCTGTTGTTACTACATTTTCCCTAAATAGAATAACTCCACCTAGGTGGTATTTTTTTACAATCTCTCTAATCTCATCGTTCATTTCCGTTACAGGTTTCCCTTTCCAATTACGGAAATCTGGCATTAACATCTGGCCTACCTTTTCTTTTACTGTCATAGACTTAATCGCTTTTGTGATCACGTCATTTTTAGGGTTATTTTGTTTTAGGAATTCAGCCTTTCCATGTTTAACACGTATTCCAATCTTATCGAACGACTTCCCATCTGTAACTACGATCATTGTAGTCCCATTCTTACCGTTTAAGCTTACAAAGCCATCATTGTTCACTGAGGCAACCTTTTTATTCAGTGATTTCCATATTAGTTGATCTGTCACTTCGACATATGTTCCATCTTTACTTGTTAACAATGCGGCTAGATCTACGGTTTCACCATTAATGTCTTTACTAAGTTGCGGCATATTTTGAGCGATGATTAAACCTTCATTGCCTTTATGTTGGGTTGAAACACCTTCTGCCTTCCCAACCCCTGCAAACATAGGAACGATCAAAAGGGAAATTAAAAGAACATACCGAATGCTTATTGATGATTTCACAATACTAACCTCCTTAGAATTTGGTAGCGCTTTCTTTCTTTGTCACTTTTCGGTAGAAAAAAAGCGGTTCCTGTCGTAAGAAGACAAAACAGAACTTAAGTCCTTGAAACCACTAGGACTAGTTGTCTATACCAATTTGTCGAACTATACTTTTAAGGTAAGAAAGACTTATATTATTTTTAAACGTTTATCCATAGAGTTAAATCTTTAAGTGCAAGATTTAAGGTGAATATTTGGCAATGTTTGTTTATCATTATTTGAATTAAAAACGGGTGTTATGTAAAATTATCCAAAAAAGGACTTGCTCCGTTTTCTGAATAATTATATACTTTTCTATGTCAGTAATAACTGGGGGCTTAGCTCAGCTGGGAGAGCGTTTGGCTGGCAGCCAAAAGGTCAGCGGTTCGATCCCGCTAGTCTCCACCATCATATAAGTGACCATTCCCTTGAGATAGCTCAAGGGGTTTTTTAAAACAAAAAAGTATCATGCGTGTACATCATGATACTTCATGGAACTATTCTTCTTCTCTATTTTTATTCCTTGGGTCCTGTTCTTCAGCAAATTCAGTTGCATAGCGAAAACCTGGTCTGAATCTTCTTTGTTGTCTCTGCGTTCTATCTTTATTTTTTGAAGGCATGTGCTTTAATAAGTATTGATGAACAAAAACTTCCGTAGCAGTAATAATACCTGCTGCGATTACACTTCCCCACGCAATCTGCAAATAACCATTTAACAGGATTGATCCAAAGATCCAAACCACTACATAAGCTAAAATAAACTCTGCCATTAACGTATTCGTCTTACCTATTCTTGGCAGGAGAATACGGTCAGCTACGATGTAAGTGATTGCAGTTGTCGTAACCGCAAAGGAAACGATGTCACTAATTGATGCGTCGAAGAAAAGATCAAGTCCAATCCAAAATGCGATTAAACACACCATTAATTTCATAATAATGACTTTTACTTGTTCCATAAAAGAAATCCTCCTTTATCTGTTCCTAGTTTGCAACAAATAACGGAGGTTCATACTTCTTCATTTAAATGGATTTTCTACAACGTCTGATTTATTTAGATAGGCTGGAGAATCGTCTCATTTACCTTGTTTAGCATTGGACTTATCTTTCTATCGAACAAGAACAAGTTTAACCCTCCTCGACATACATGCTTAATAAATGACTTCTTTTAAACAAACAATCCACTATAGAGTTCGTATTTTTAAGAAAAAATCGTTCTTGTAACATTTATGAAATATTTCTGTAATATTAGTGAAACCATATTAGCACTTCTCTCGTCTAATAAATAACAAGACATTGAGGAGGATATAACATTGAAATTCAAAAAACGTACGGTGATTTTTACAGCAACTGCATTACTAACAATTGGAGTATTAAATAATAATGATTTTGAGAGCAAGGTAAAAGCGACAGAAACAAAAGTTCCTATTAAAAATGAGGCAATCGCTCCTAAACAATACAATGAAGCTGCAATAAAACAAAAGGATATTGAAGAAGATGCAAAATTGCTAGCAGCATTGAAAGTGAACGTTCCTGTTCAACCTCAAAATGAAGAAGCAGTTCAAAAATCAGTTGAAAAAGAAAAAGTAGAACAGCCACAGATTTCCGAAGAGCCTAAAGAAAATAAAACCCAAACAACAAAACCTGAACCAAAGCCTGCAGTTCAGCCACAAACAAAAAATGAGGAGGCAACACCTAAACAAGAAGAGCAAGCACAGTCGAATAAGCCTGAAACTAAAATCATCGACGGTTACACATATGTTAGTTTAATGGATGACACACATGAGAACTTAAAACATTTAGTAGCCATCGCAAAGAAACATAATGCTTCTCTTTATGCGATTGAAGATAGTGATTGTTTTGTGATGTATGATAATTCTACCGATCAAATAATTTCGAGTTTTAGCACGGGTATCAATATGACTTCTATCGAAAACGTAGATGTTCTATACGATATGCACCCTACGATTAAAGAACAGATTCAAGAAGTCATCAAAACGGGGGAAGCCATTCAAGTTAAACAGGATGAATTTAATGGCTACCACATTTCAAAAGTTGATGGGAAGATTAGAGTATCGTTTTAAAAACATAGAAAAAAGCCCTATTTTGGGGCTTTTTTCTTATTTCTTTATCTCTTTTAAAGCAACTACTTTCAGCGCCATCAGCTCATCATCGGTTACTTTTTCGAGCAATTTTTCATATACCGCTACTTTTTCCTCTTCGTTTAATCCTTTACTTACCTTCTCTCGAATGGCAGCTAATTCTTGAATGGTGTATCTTTCAGAAATAAACTCAACAGCATCGTTTTTGGTTGTGAACGGTAATTTCTGTTTTGGCGGTGCACCTGTTTCTATGTACTTTCTAATCTCTGGGTCGTCTAGAAGTTTCGAGATTTCATCTTCGTTCGACTTTAATTCTTTCGTGATTTCTGTCATCGCTTTTTCAGAAGCGTAATCCATCGTAAAGACGTACATAATGACACCTGTTGTGATAAAAAACATCACTACAACACCTAACCACCATTTGATCACTTCATCACCCGCTATACAATGAGATAATTCATTCATAACATAACTTACAATGTTTGGAAAGGAAATGGTATGATTTTTTATAATTCACACATACACTTTACACGCGTTAGATTTCCGTATGCTATCATTTAATTTAGAATGGTTAATCTTAGCAACTTTTGGAGGAGTGTTATGTCACGTCTAACCAATCATTTAGTGGTCATCTCATTTGACTGTCTTTCTTCTCTTGATTTCCCTTTGTTCGAGCAACTTCCGCATTTTAAAAAAATTTTGAATCAAGGCTCATATTGCAAAAACGTAGAGACGATCTACCCTTCTGTAACGTATCCTTGTCATACTTCAATCGTTACAGGGCGTTTTCCTAAAAATCACGGCATCGTAAATAATACGTTAACACAGCCGGGTAAAGCTTCGCCCGATTGGTATTGGCACAGAAAGCATATTAAAGGAACTACTTTATACGATGAGGCTAAAAAAGCAGGAATGACTACAGGTGCTCTATTATGGCCAGTCACCGCAAGAGCGAACATCGATTACAACATGCCTGAAATTTTTGCGAACCGGAAATGGCATCACCAGATTCCTGTTTCTCTCTTAAACGGAAGTAAAAGATATCAACTTGATCTGAACCGCAGATTTGGACATCTGCGTAATGGGTTGAATCAGCCTGAGCTTGATGATTTTGTTCTGGAATCCACAATACATACGATTAAAACGAAAAAACCACAATTACTGCTAGTCCATTTTGTGGATCTCGATTCACAGAGGCACTATCATGGCTTTTCTTCTGATGAAGCAATGGATGCGATAAAAAGACATGACAACAGACTCGGCAGAATTTTTGAATCCTTACAGGAAGCCGGAATTTATGAAGAGACGACGATCGCCGTATTAGGAGATCATAGCGCACTCGATGAGAACAAGGCGATAAAACTGAATGTATTATTTAAGAAACAGAAATTAATAGAGACTGACTCGAAAGGGGCTATACAAAATTGGAAAGCCTATTGCAAAAGTTGTGATGGATCAGCATATATTTACCTTAAGGATTCATCTGATCTACAAACAAAGGAGGTAGTGAAAAAACTTCTAAATCACTTATTGTCTGATGAAAGTAATGGTATTGAAAAGATTTACAATCAAGAACAAGCGGCTATAACAGGTGCTGATGATCGGTGTGCGTTCATGGTAGAAGCTAGACGAGGTTTTTATTTTAACGAGGAGCATGACGGCTCTTTTCTAAACGAAATTACAGATCAAGATGTGAGGGTAAAACGGTACACGCATGCTTGTCATGGATATTCTCCTGAAAAAGAAGATTACAATACTATTCTGTTATTAGCAGGTAAAGGGATAAAAAGAAATGTTGTTGTTCCTTCCATGCACTTAATCGATGAAGGACCAACGTTTGCTAAACTATTAGGTCTAGATTTAGGAAAAACGGATGGTAAAGTCGTACAAGATTTTTTAACCAACTAGTTTTTACTGAATTCTAGTATAGAGAGGACAAAACCTATGAAACGGTTTACGAAAGAAGAGAATAGCTGGATGTACTATGATTGGGCAAACTCAGCGTATTCAATCATTATCTCAACAGCTGTATTTCCTTTGTTCTTTAAAGCAGCTGCGACAAATGCAGGAGTCAGTTCATCGGATTCCACAGCTTATTTGGGGTATACAATCGCGATCGCTACATTTATATTAGCGATGCTGAGCCCTGTACTAGGAACAATTGCAGATTATAAAGGATTAAAGAAACGATTCTTCACATTCTTTTTTGCACTTGGTCTTATTTCTACCGCATCATTAGCTTTTATCCCAAGTGATCAATGGCTCTTATTATTAATTTTTTATACGCTAACTGCGATCGGTTCTAGCGGATCCAATGTCTTTTATGATGCTTTTATTACCGATGTAACAACGGAAGAAAGAATGAACAGAGTTTCTTCTAGAGGATTCGGATTAGGATATATCGGGAGTACGATTCCTTTTTTAATCAGTATCGCAATCATTGTGTTGGCACAAAATGAAGTTCTGCCGATCTCAACTACAATAGCAAGTAAAATCGCCTTTTTGATCACTGCGATTTGGTGGGGAATTTTTACGATTCCTATGTTGAAGAACGTTTATCAAAAATACGGTATCGAACGCGAACCAAAGCCTTTGATCAACAGCTTTAAGCGTTTAGGTAAAACAATGAAAGAAATTAGAAAGTATCGGGCTCTGTTTTTATTTCTACTCGCTTATTTCTTTTATATCGATGGAGTCGGAACGATTATTACGATGTCCACAGCTTACGGTTCCGATCTTGGCATTAGTTCTACTAACCTTTTAATCATTCTTTTTGTCACACAAGTCGTCGCTGCCCCTTTTGCCATTCTATACGGAAGGTTAGCAGAAAGATTTACAGGTAAGAAGATGCTTTACGTTGGAATAGTGGTCTACATTATCGTTTGTATTTATGCTTATTTCTTAAAAACAACAATGGATTTCTGGATTCTAGCCATGCTAGTGGCTACGTCTCAAGGTGGAATTCAAGCGTTAAGCCGTGCCTATTTTGCTAAATTAGTTCCGAAAGAAAACTCGAACGAATTCTTTGGCTTTTATAATATTTTCGGAAAGTTCGCATCCATTATGGGACCGTTGTTAATCGCCGTAACCGCTCAAGTGACTGGAAACTCTGCTAGTGCTGTGTTCAGCCTTGTGGTTCTGTTCATCATTGGTATTACGATTCTTATGTTTGTTCCAGAACCGAAAGTAGATTCATCTCATACGATCAGTGCATAGAAAAAAACTGCTCTCTAGGACAAAACCTAGCGAGCAGTTTTTTTTTGAACTATTTTACAATCCACTTTGGTCCAAGGATGGTTTGAATGCGATAAAAATTACCATATGCTGCATTCGCTTTATACGTCCCTGGATACAGGCTCGCTGCTGCCATCTTATGATTTACATGAGGACGATCATGCAAAGGAACTCTTTGAGTAAGCGTAATGGTTTTCGTTAAAGGTGTAATACGTTTCTCCCAACGCTTATCCCCTTCTACTGCCATATAAAGTCCAGCCTTTTTGTTTCTTGTCCACTCTTCGTTAATGATTGTGATCGGTGGATTCGTCTCACCTGCATATGGAGCAAGTTCAAACGTGAAGCCAGGACGTTTAAAGGTTTGAATAAACCAGTCTTTGTATCCACCACCACTTGATAACTGTGTATCAGGAGGAATGAGTCGATAGCCTGTCATGTTTGCCAGGGCCGTACCAAGCGTTTTGTCCCCTTCAAAGGTGTTTGTTCCATAATTAAAATGGTAGTATAGTATTCTTCCAGCTGTATGATAAGAATTGGTGATTTCAGGATCTACTAAATATGTAAGAGCAGACACCGCTTTTGCTTCTTTTGTTACAAGTGGAGCACTCCCCTTGTAGTCTTTGTAAGAAGGCGCTTTTGCATTATTTGAAATCTGTTCCCAACGCGCAGGATATTGTCTGTTCAGATCAATCCCTTGTGCGTTCGACTTCCATCTTTTAAAATCCTTGCTTCCACCATTCATCTTGATGAGGTTAGCATGAGCTGTTGCAGGAAAAGCAGATAAGCCTTTTTGCTGAAGTGTGACACCATCTGGGTTAGTCATTGGTACAAACCAGATCGACGTATTATTCAATACGTTTGCCACATTGTAACCGTCCATCGTACTGTTCGATACATAGCGTTCACTATATTGATCGATCATTTCCATTACGATATTTGTCGTCATCCACTCTCTGGCATGATGGGATGCATTGTAAAGAACTGTTGCATCACCTCTCCCCAGCTTCACCGCCCAGATGTCCCTGCCATACGGAGTTTTTCCAAGAGACCGGTATTGGACTAATCCAGGATATTTTTGAGCAAGGGTTTTAATGTTACTCGTCATCGTTTCATATGTATACGTTTGATTTGGATTTACATAGCTTGCTGCTTCTCCCTTATAACTCCAAAGCGATAAGCTTCCAAGCAATATCCCCATTAACACCGCTAAACCTTTTTTCAAATTCTTCTCTCCTTCCAAAAGCACTCTATTATTATTTGGATATATTAATAGTATAGATAAGGAAATGTATAGCTTCGCATGAGGATAGTCGCCTTTAATATTTCAATTTGATTACTGCAATTAAGTCAAATTTCACATAAATTTGGTATATAAAAGTAAATAAAAAGCTTTATTGTATAAATTTATTCATATTCGGTTTTGCTTGCTTCAAATTATGGGAAGAGTATTAGGACGAGGATGACATAATGAAGAGGGAATGCAGAAAATGAATGAGAATCAGACCAGTACTTCTAAAAAAAAAGCAGCTGTTCCAGATCGGCAATACTTTTTTCCAGTACAGATTATTGAATATTTTATTGAAGAAGGCAAAGCTTCTTTACAGGTTACTAACTTAGCACAATTCATTTTATCTTTTATGGCAGGAGCTTTTATCGCCTTTGGCGCACTAGGTTCTGTTTTGTTATCCATGGGCGTAGACACAACAGGTACCTATAACCTCTTATCTGGTGTTGGTTTCGCGATCGGCTATACGATGATTTTTCTATCAGGCTCGATTCTTTTTACAGAGATCAATGTCTTACTGCCAAGTTATATTTTACAAAGTAAGTACTGGATCAGTAAAAAGGTACTGCGGTTTTGGGGAATCTGTTATATTGGTAACTTTTTAGGCGCACTATTTGTTGGGTTTCTCCTAAATATGTCAGGCTCATTAGACAAAGAATTTTATGAGACACTTTTGAAATTCATGGAAAAAAAGATGGAGTTTACTGAACGAGGAACATGGGGTTGGTTTCAAGTACTGTTCTCTGGTATTCTTGCAAACTGGCTCATCGGAATTGCAGCTGTTCTGGCTACCGCAGCACGCGATGTAATGGGTAAAATATTTGGTATCCTTTTACCGGTTATCATATTTGAAGCAGGAAATTTCCAACACGCCGTGGCGAATATGGGGTATTTTAGCATCACCGTGCTCGAAGGCTTTGAATACAGTTGGTATGAATTTATCCTTCTTAATTTAATTCCTGCTACGATCGGTAACTTAATTGGTGGAGGTATATTGGTGTCATTATTACTCTCCTTTGCTTTTAAAGACGACATTGATGATGATATCGTAAAAGAAGAAGAAGAGGAAGTTGAGAAATTAAAACATAAGATGGAATAGTAAAAGAAACTTCTAAACACCTTTATTGTGATATACAGTAAAGGTGTTTTTTGTTAGAGTTTCAGTAAGAATATGATTTTTTATAGGAGATGAACCAATGCCTTATCAAACGAAACTTGCTTTTACATATGTAGCGATCGGCGCATCTCTTTGGGGAATTATCGGTTTCTTCGTTAAAGAGCTCTCCTTGGCAGGTTTTACATCGTTACAAATCGTCTTTTTAAGAGCTGCTAGCGCATTTCTATTATTCCTTGCATGGATTGTTTTTAAGAACCCTGCTCTACTAAGGATTCAGTTAAAAGATACTTGGTATTTCTTAGGTACGGGGATATTAAGTGTATCCTTTTTTAATTGGTGTTATTTTACGACTATTCAAACGTCATCACTCGCTATTGCAGCTATTCTTTTATATACAGCTCCAGCTTTTGTGCTTGTGATTTCAGCAATTGTATTTAAAGAACAGTTAACCCGTCAGAAGCTGTTTGCCCTCGCCGCTACTTTCTTGGGCTGTACACTCGTCTCAGGTTTGTTCTCTGCTCAATTAGAACTTTCACTGACGAGTCTTTTAATAGGTTTAGGAGCAGGTTTTGGCTATTCCCTTTACAGTATTTTTGGAAAGTTAGCTAGTCAAAAATATGAAACATTAACCATCAGCATCTACACTTTTTTCTTTGCCTTGCTTGCTCTATATCCTATCAGTGATATAATCTCTACTGATATCCAGGTTTTTAGCCCCTTCGTTGTAATGAATGTAATCGGTCTTGGTCTTTTTCCAACCGTATTTGCCTACTGGTTCTACACACAAGGTTTACAGCAGATGGACGCAAGCAAAGCATCTATTGTATCTACTATTGAACCTGTTGTAGCTACCTTGATGGGTATAGTGTTATACAAAGAATCCATTTCATTTGTTCAAAGTATCGGTATTCTATTCGTATTGGGTGCCGTTCTTATGTTACAAGAACGAACAAGAAAAAACATTCAAATCTCCGCCGTTCAAAAATAGCAACATAAAAAAGTGCAGCATTGTCGCTGCACTTTTTTGTATCTTTATAGAATAGAGCTTAAGAAATCTTTCGTGCGTTCTTCTTTTGGCGCTTCAAAAAGCTCTTCTGGCTTACCTCTTTCCCAAATCTGTCCATCGTGCATGTAAACGACCTCATCTGCTACTTCTTTTGCAAACCCCATCTCATGGGTTACGACGACCATCGTCATGCCTTCTTGCGCAAGCTCTTTCATCGTGGCTAGCACTTCTCCTACAAGTTCTGGATCGAGTGCTGATGTAGGTTCATCAAACAGCATGATATCTGGTTTCATCGCAAGCGCTCTTGCAATAGCAACACGCTGCTTCTGTCCACCTGATAATTTGGCTGGATAAACATGTGCTTTATCAGAAAGACCCACTTTCCCAAGTAAAGCTTTTGCTTCCTGTTCAGCTTCTGATTTATTTTGATTTTTCACATGAAGAGGAGCTTCCATCACATTTTCCAATACCGTTTTGTGAGGAAATAAGTTAAAATGCTGAAAAACCATCCCAACTCTTTGACGTACTTCGTTTAAGTTATGTGTTTTAGGATCGATTTCTTCTCCTTCGATGACGATCTTACCACCATTTTTGATCTCTAGGAAATTGATGCATCGAAGCAGCGTGCTTTTTCCAGATCCACTAGCACCAATTAAGACGACTACTTCGCTCTCTTGTACGTTTAAATTCACTTCTTTTAATACTTCTAGATTTCCAAAACTCTTCTTTAAGTTTTCAATGCGTATCATCTCTTTTTTCAAATCAGACACCTCCTATTCCCCAGCTGATAGTTTCTTTTCTAATAGATTAACAAGTAATGTGAAAAGAAGAACGAGTATTAGATAGTATAGTCCAACGATTATCAGGTACGTCATCTCATCAAATGTTCGGGATCCTTGTGTTGTTGCTATACTGAACAGCTCGTTAAGGGCAATAAACGATGCAAGTGATGAATCCTTCAGACCGATAATAAATTGGTTGCCTAAAGGAGGTAGTGCTCGTTTAAAGGCTTGAGGCAGGATGATCCTTCTCATCGCCAACCCATACGTCATACCTAAAGAGCGTCCTGCTTCCATCTGACCTTTGTCTACCGACTGAATTGAGCCTCTGAAGATCTCTGCAATATAAGCACCATTATGCATGGCAAGTCCAAATGCTGCTGACCAGAAGGCGGAAATCCCTAATTCCGCCAGACCGAAGTAAAAGATAAAAATCTGTACGATCAGCGGTGTACCACGGATGAGTGCAATATAAATATTCGCGATCCAATTTAGGACTTTGATTCCAGAGATTTTAAATAATGCAAATACAAGTCCAATCCCCGTACCTATTAAGATGGATACAAAGGTAAGTTGAAGCGTGATCCAAAGCCCCTTCATGAAGAGTGGATAACTTTCTACTAATACGTCTAAAATGTGTGCGAGATCAAACATGCCATTGTCCTCCCCTTTTCATTCTCTTTGTGAATGGTGTTTAGATATGTTTGGATAAAAGAAAGCCACCCTGCACGTAACTTCATGAGGGCGGCTCCACCATTATTCAGGCTTCTTCGTGATATCAGCACCGACGTATTCTTCACTAAGCTTCGCGAGCTCACCGTTATCCTTCATTTTCTTTAATGCTTCATTAACCGCTTTTAACAATTCTTTATCTTCTTTTTTAATGGCGATCGCTTGTTCACTCGTACCAAGCTGCTCTTGTTCAACAATCTTAAACCCTTTTTCAATCGCTTGTTTACCCGTGATGGCGTCAGTAATAACGGCATCGTGTTTTCCTTCACTCAACGCACGCAATGCTGTGGCATCACTGTCATAGTTTTTAATTTGATCCGTAAAATCTTGTGCAGATTTTTCATAGGTAGAACCTTTTGAAACAGCAACTTCTTTTCCTTTTAAATCTTCTTTTGTTTTAATATCACTGTCTGGTCGTGTAAAGATTACAGGACCTGAGTAATAATAGGGCTCGCTGAAATTCACTGCTTTCTTTCGGTCTTCAGTGATTGTATGGCTTGCCACTGCTGCGTCAAAACGATCTGCCTTAATAGCGGATACAGCACCGTGGAATTTAAACTTTTCTGGAACAGGCTTTAAGCCAAGCTCTTTTGCAATCGCCTTACCAACTGCAACATCAAATCCTGTTAGTTCCCCACCCTTATCAACTGAACTAAATGGTGGAAACTCTCCTGATACAATGAAGTTAAATTCTCCTTCGTTCTTTAATTCTGGACCCCCGTCACTTGATTCACTGCTGCCACATGCAGCTAGTACAAACATTGAAAAAACAACAGCTAAAATTCCAATCTTCTTTTTGAAATCTTTCATTCTTATCCTCCTTGAGTTTCCCTTTTTGTAGATCCCCCCTACCAGACAAGGGTAGCATGAATTAGAAATGTTCTCAATTTTACGCCAATTCTTATCTGTCAAAAAGATCAGATTTTTCATGCATCTTTTATATGGTTACCCTTTACAAAAAACTCGTAAACACTTATTTAGCAAGCAAAAAAGCGCATTTCAGATAAACTGAATTGCGCTTTTTATAATCTATTTATGGTAATAGCTTTGTAGGCAACAATATTGTGACCGTAGTCCCGATATCTAACATACTTTCAAATGTAATGTTTCCATGATGATTTTCAATGATTTTCAGTGATACCATCAGTCCTAATCCTATGCCTTTTTCTTTATTGGAATAGAAGGGTTCGCCCAGTCTTGCAAGCCGCTCCTCTCCAATCCCCACTCCTTGGTCGGTCACTTTAATAAAGACATAGCCTTCATCATGTGCTCCTGTTTCTACAAAGATAGTGCCTCCATTGTTCATGGATTCAATAGCATTCTTGATTACGTTTATGATTACTTGTTTAATTTGATTTCCTTCACAAAGTATCTGAGGCACGTTCATTAAATGCGTCTCGAATTGAACGTTATTAAGGTTCGCTTCTGAATCTAACAACGTGATGGTCTGTTTAATAAAATCATTCACGTTTCTCTGTTGAAAGAAAGTTTCTTGATGCGGCTTGGCCAATACTAAAAATTCAGTAATGATTGATTCGATCCGGTCCATCTCTGATAAGATGATCTCACTATGAAGATCTTCCATATCTGCTTTCATAAGTTGGACAAATCCTTTAATACTAGTGAGTGGATTACGAATCTCGTGAGCAATACCTGCTGCAAGCTCACCAACGACTGTGAGTTTATCAGATTTTCTGAGCAATTCTTCTTTTTCTTTTAAATCTGTAATATCTTCTGAGATTCCTGCGATTCGATAGATCTCTTCCTCGTCATTAGTGATTGGAAATGCTCTTGTTCGGATCCAGCGGACTCTGTTATTTTTCCCATGTATCCGATATTCAATCTGTGATTCACCTTTTGCGATTAATTTGATGAACGCTGAGACTGCTTCTTGATCCTCCGAGTGAACGTCTGTAAAAACAGACTCAATGAGTTCTCTCTCTTCAGCATCCCAAATTTGCTTAAAAGCCTTTGATATGTAAAGAAGCTGATGCGTTTTATAATCTTGCATCCAAAAGATGTCTTTTGCATTTTCAGCAAATTGACGGAACCTTTCCTCACTCTCTCGAAGTCCTAGTTCCATTCTCTTGCTTTGAGTGATATCTCTTGAAACGCCGACTATTCCTTCTACTTGACCTTGATCATTTTTTATAGGAGACAAGATAGCTTGGTAATAGAGACGTTCACCACCACGCACATTACTCCATTCATAAAACTGAGATTTACCCTGCAAAACAAGACGACATGCTTTTTCTTGACCTTCAGCAATCTCCGCGCCAAAAACTTCGCGAACGGTCTTCCCTAAAAAGTAGGATGGCTTCACACCATGTTTCTCCATCCATCGTCCATAGATGCCTGTATGTACAAAATTAGTGTCTAACGTAAAGACGGTGTCTTCCATTGAATTTACTAGCGAGTAAAAGCGTTGCTGACTGCGATTCAACTTTTTTTCCGTACGTTTTAACTGCTGATTATCCGTTAGAGTGACAATGGATAGATCGCTCAAATTATTCTTAAGAGGAACGATTGAAACAGACAAAGAAGACGAAAAGCCTGTGTTGTTACAAATTAAATCTATTTCGACCTGATATTCTCGTGTTTTGTTTTTTACATGTTGAAGGTAAGCTTCTTTAAGTGACCACTTGTCACTGTTTGAATCTGTAATAAAGAACGGAAGCTCATATAGAAATGCGCCTTCAACTTCAGAATCCGTCAATCTTAACATGCCACACGCTTTTGTATTGGCATAAAGAATCGTGCCACATGGTTCTAAAACGATGATCCCGCTATTAACCGCTTCATAGAACGTGTGCATCATTTGTTTTTTATTTTGTAATTCAAACGAAGTCTCTCGCATGTTCTACATCCTTGTTGAATTATTTTTAAAGTATTTACAAGAAATGCCTTTTCTCTATTTTTCTATTAAATACAAAAAAACACAAGTGTTATTTTCCTCTTTTTGGATTCGCATTAATGTTTATCCTTAAACACTCAGGATGGTATCGTACATGTTGATACTTCCAATGAAAAACAACTCTTGTAGAACATTGGTGAAATTCTTTTTTATTTACAGTTAGTAATATAGAAAAACACACTGACTATTTATCAGTGTGCTTCAATAAAGCTGTATTAAACGATAGAGCATCTCCTAGGCTTTTAGAGTCGGATAATATCTCATGAGGTGCATTTGCTTCACCTATTAAATAGCCAACAAATTCAGTACCCAAAAAGTCGAATATATATTGAAATTGCTGAATTAATGGTAGTCCCTTTATTCGAGGATAGTCTCCGCCCACTGTAATAACATAAGCTTTTTTTTCGCTCATTGCTTTCTTAAAGTTTAATGTTTCATCTCTTAAGCTCTGTGAGAAACGATCTACAAAGTTTTTCATAACACCACTCATTCCATACCAGTAAACAGGTGTAGCAAAAATGAGTACGTCATGCTGTAAGATCTGTCTGATCAATACTTCATAATCGTCGTCTACCTTAACAAATCCTCCTTCATCGTGGCGTTGATCATCTATAGGATTTATTTTGTAGTTTTTGAGGTAAAAAGAAGTAAACGGAATCCCGTCTAATGCCTTTTGAGTCAGAGCATCCGTATTTCCGTTTTCTCTAGAGCTTCCGTTGATTACTGCGATTTTCATTCTTATCACCTTTCTGTTAAATGTCTTCTTTTTACTAGAATTTCTCTTGATTTTATAGTAATCTCATAAAAATTAAAAACAGAGAATAGAGTAAAAGATAACAAGTTAGGAGGTCTATAATGATTGTATACACCATTATCTGCTTGGTTGCTTTCTATCTTCTAACAATATATGATTCTAAGAAGATGAAACAAGTAATCTGGCCTTTATATGGAATAATAGGTATCGTCTGCTTCATCTCCTTGTTCTCCTTAACACCTGATACCGTGACTTATGTATATTGGGTTAGATTGTTCTTTCTCGTCTTAACCATACCTGTGTTCATTCTTGTTGTTCGTAAAGTATGGCAGCTTAGTTCAGATACGACAAGATGGATTCAGTACATAGTCACAAATCCTATTTCCATTCTATTTAACTTCACGCTCTGGTTATGCTGGAACATGTTTCCAATCTTTATGTATGTTCTATAAATTTATAGAAATTTATAGAACTCTATATAGGATTACAAAATCAACCGTCTTCAGGTAAGCTGAAGACGGTTGATTTTGGCTAGAGATGTCCTCTTCAGAAGGACAAAGAAGCACTATTTGTCTTTGTCTGGGGTCTGACCCGGGGTCAGACCCCCTTGCATAAGCGAAAGCACTTCCTTAACAATCGTGTTTATCTTTTGGTTGATAAATTCATCTCCGAAGCTTTCTTTTGCTTGCCTGATTGCCGTTATGACTTCTTCATCATATTGAATCAACTCTTCATCATCTTCTGCTTCGTTGTACAAATCGATCATGCTGTCTAAACCCTCTTGCATCCGGTCTATCGCTTCACTATATTTCTCTCGATCTTCCTTATTATATTTCAACTTCATCACCTAGTCTTAGCTTTTCCATCTATGAGTGCTATCAAACTCCATAATCATTTACTATCGTGACTTTCTTCCCTATTTTTTCGTATGAAAGTATACTATAATAATTTGGTTATTATTATCTTGAAATATATTATTTTACATATTAGTCGGAAGGAGGGGGAACAATTGATCCGCCGTTGGTTTACGAAAAAAAATAAATCATTGCAGCCTGCATTCGAAACAACGTCTTCCAATTCATCGTTGAGTCTATGCACGAATGCCACGGATGAACCAGATCCTGTAAAAGAAATATCGCATTTTAAAATGCGGCTAAAAGAGTATGGAATAGAGTTTAGTCACTTAGTCTCCAGCACTCCTAAGGATATTGAAAACAGACAGGAAGCCATAAAAGTTGCTGAAGAAATCTCAAAAGATCCTGAGATGCGGAATTACTTTCTAACGTGGAAACGGTTGCCCCTTCTTCATAACGAAAGTACACAGCATCAAAAGCACACCATGAAAAAACAGCGAGAATACATAACCGCTCTTACCCTTATCTTTATTGAAAATTATCAAGTGTTGCTGCAATATGTTCCTGGCACGGGAGGAAAACACTAATGAACAAAGCGATTATTGTAGAAGTTAACAAACGTCACGTCATCGTTCTTGCTGAGGGCGGAGAATTTAAAAAAATTAAAAATACCAATGCAGCTTATATGGTCGGTCAAGAAATCCGTCTTCCACTAAGACAAGAGAAGAAAAAATCTACTTTCTCTATCTTCATAAACTGGAAAACCGGTACTGCTGTAGCTCTGGCCATCTTTCTCTTGTTCTTCCAAGTACTTGCACCGATATCAGGACCTGGGGCATATGCATATGTGGGCATAAACATGGATCCTAGTCTAGAATTAAAAATTGATGAAGATATGAAAGTTCTGGATATCTATGCTTATAATCAGCAAGGACATATGGTTCTTGATCGATTAGACGATTGGGAAAATGAAAAGATTGATATTGTAACTGATCTTATTTTTGAGACGTGTGAAGACCTAGGTTATTTAAAGGCGAAGGAAGAAGTATTAATTACCACAACCTTATCAGAAGAAATACCTGCTGATAAAGAAAAAGAAATCAAACAACAAGTAAATAAAGTAATGACAGAGAAAGCTAAAAAGAAATCAATAGAGATGACCACGATCGTGATGAGTTCCAAAGAACGCGAGCAATCGAAGAAGATGAAAATGTCACCTGGTCATTATGCGATTTATAAAGCAGCTAAGAAGTCTGGTATGAAAATCACAAAGAATGAGATTTCAAGTCTTACTATTGAAGAAATCTCTGAAAAAGTGGGTCCAATTAAAGAGCTTTTAAAAGAGGATATTGAAACAGTGGATGCCTCTGAAAACAACAAAAAAGACCTTGTATACGAGCCACCTCTTCCTATCTTAGATTTAAAAGATTCGAGTAACGAGGTGAAAATTGAGCCGGAAGTAATTCCTGTCCAAGAAAAAATACAAGAACCTGAGAAAAAGAAAACGTTTGAATTACCTGTCAGTCATGCTGAAATTCCAGCAACTCCAAAAAAGGAAGAGAAGCCAGCTGAAAGACCAGTTAAGAGCGAGCAAGAAAAACATGTGAATAACCCTGCTACTTCTGGTGGAGAGCAGGACAAGAATACACACAAAGCACCTACTAAGAGTACACCTGTGGTCACTGCACCAAAGGAAGAGAAACACAAACAGGAACTACCTAAAGAGGATAAGCCTAAATCAGAAGTACCAAAAGAAAACATCCCTAAAGAAGCACCGAAGGAAGAGACTCCTAAGGTAGAAACGCCTAAAGAAAAACCTAAAGAGGAAACTCCTAAAGAAGAGACTCCTAAAGAAGAGACTCCTAAAGAGGAAACTCCTAAAGAAGAGGCTCCTAAAGAAGAGACTCCTAAAGAGGAGACTCCTAAAGAGGAGACTCCTAAAGAAGAGACTCCTAAAGAACATTGGATTTATATTGAAATTATTATTGATGGGATCATAATAGAAGTCCGCATTAAAGTAACATCAGATGTTACTGATGCTGAATTAAAACAACAAGCATTAGCCACTTATCATCAAAATGCTTCACAAGAACATTCATGCCTTACACCAACTTCAGCATTCACTCAAGAAGTTGAGCAATCTGCTACTTCTGAAGAGCTACAACAAACTAAAGAGAATGAAGTTGGTTCTGACCCAGCCATTGAGGAACCACTTTTAGAACAAGCTTCATAATGAAGTGACCCCAGGACTAAGACTAGTCTTGGGGTTTTTGTTTATATTCCGTATAGACACCTAACGTTTATGGCTATAGTGATAATAGGAGGAGAGTGTTTGTATGCGGTCTATTTACTATGCTTATCTAAGAATGCCGATGCTGGTTCGCCTTGCCATTATTCTTTTTAGCATTCTAGTTTCAAGCGCTGTTTTAGCTCACCTCTTAGAGAAAGAAACATTCCCAACTATATTTGAAGGATTCTATTGGGCAGTGATTACGGCAGGCACAGTTGGATATGGCGACTTCACTCCGGAATCAACTCAAGTAAGGATACTTGCTATTTTCCTTGTATTCATCGGCGCGTCCTTTTTTGCCTTTTTAACGGTCCACTTGGCAAGTTCTGTTGTTAAAAGAGAAAATCGTTTTTTCGAGGGGAAAAGTATGTATAAAAACAAAGATCACTTTATTATAGTCGGATGGAATGAAAGAGCTAGACATACCATACAAGCTCTCAAAGATAAACTCAAATCGAATCATATCGTTCTAATCGATGAGTCTTTAAAAGAAAACCCATTATATGTAGAAGGCATCCATTTTATTCATGCAAAGCCTAGTGAAGATCAAACGTGGAAGATGGCTCATGTTCAACAGGCACATACCATCCTTATTACGGCTGATGCAAACTTAAAGGAGTATGAAGCTGATATAAACACCATTCTCTCCATTCTAACAGCTAGAGGCTTAAATTCCACAGTATCTATTCATGCAGAAGTATTAACAACAGAGCAAACTACAAACGCCAAACGCGCTGGTGCAGATCATATTATACACACGTCTAATCTTGCTTCAAAAGCGATGGTATCTAACCTTGTGAAAGAGATCTTATAAGAAAAACAGATAGCCACTAGGTCTATCTGTTTTTTAATTTAAAACAGCTGTTTCTACCTTTTTCACTAAATCTTTGGCGATGCCAATCCACTTTTGATCAACCGTTGCATCGGGATCTTGTGGTTCTGAAAATTGATTAAAACTTCCTGAGATGTTCCCTGTTTCAGCATTATCATCAAGCCCTACCTGATATTTGTGAGCCAACAAAAAGGGTTCACCAAATTGTATAGTCGTATCTTTTTTATCTAACTGTCCATCGATAGCTTTAAAAGGAATTCTTAAGAACGTGTATCCCACTTCATCATCAAGCTTATAATCAAAATATCCATGATCATAATCCCAGTTTCCTCCGTAAGAGAAGCCCAAACCTTTCAATACATCTTCAGCTTCATTCAGTGCACAACACTCATTTTCAAGACTGCTTTTTATCGGTTTCATGATCGTCACCCCTTCCTAATCTATTTCTTAGCGTTTCCAAATCAAGATAAGATTATTTGAGCTTTATTTTAGAAAAATATAAAAAAACCTGACTCAACGATTGCTGAAGTCAGGCTTTTAAAAATGATTATAGACGTTTTTCTAATTCTTCTTTTTCTTTTTCAAATCCAGGTTTACCTAGTAAAGCAAACATGTTCTTCTTGTATGCTTCTACTCCTGGTTGATCGAATGGGTTTACACCTAACAAGTATCCACTCACCGCACATGCTTTTTCAAAGAAGTAGACCATATAACCAAAATGATAAGGTGTCATTTCAGGAATACTTACAACTAAGTTAGGAACTCCACCATCGGTATGAGCAAGCATCGTTCCTTGGAAAGCTTTTTTGTTAACAAAGTCCATCGTCTGACCTGCTAAGAAATTAAGTTTATCCAAATTCTGATCATCTTCTTCAATCGTGATTTCTTCACGTGCTTGATCTACGTATAACACGGTTTCAAATAAATCACGACGACCTTCTTGAACGTATTGTCCCATTGAGTGAAGATCTGTAGTAAAGTCCACTGATGCTGGATAGATCCCTTTGTAGTCTTTCCCTTCACTTTCACCGTAAAGCTGTTTCCACCATTCAGACACATAGTGAAGACCTGGCTCGTAGTTTACCATTAATTCGATGGTTTTGCCTTTATTATAAAGAGCGTTACGAACAGCAGCATATTGATAAGCTTGGTTCTCTGCAAGGTTTGGATTGTTGAAGTCAGCTGCAGCTTCTTTCGCACCGTTCATCATCTCTTCAATATCCACTCCACTTACTGCGATCGGTAATAGACCAACAGCAGTTAGCACTGAATAGCGTCCACCAACATCATCAGGAATAATAAAGGATTCATAACCCTCTTCGTTCGCAAGTGTTTTTAATGCACCCTGAGCTTTGTCAGTCGTTGCATAAATACGTTTACGCGCCTCATCTTTTCCGTATTTTTCTTCTAAGAACTTTCTAAAGATACGGAACGCGATCGCTGGTTCAGTCGTTGTCCCAGATTTAGAAATTACGTTTACAGATACATCTTTATCTTTTAATACATCAAAAAGTTCTTTGACATATGTTGAAGAAATGTTCTGTCCAGCAAAGAATACTTGAGGAGTCTTGCGGTCTTCTTTTGCTAAAAGGTTATAAAAGGAATGATTTAACATTTCAATCGCTGCACGTGCTCCTAAGTAAGAACCACCGATTCCAACAACGATCAATACATCAGAATCACTTTTAATTTTTTCCGCACTTTTTACGATACGGCTAAATTCTTCACGGTCGTAGTTTTCAGGAAGGTCAACCCAGCCAAGAAAGTCATTCCCTGCACCTGTTTTTTCATGAATTGCTTCATGAGCCGTTTTTACCGCACCTGTCAGATAATCTACTTCATGCTGACCAATAAAAGAAAGGGCCTTGCTATAATCAAAACTAAGCTTTTTTGTCATATGTAAGCCTCCTAGAACATCATTATTCTTTCACTTTATACAAGTACAAGGACCAAATCAAGAAACCAGACAAATGTAATCGGTTTCTTTGCAAAAGACGAAATATTCAAAAAGCAGCCATATAAATAGAAGGGCGACTCCCCTCTTTTTATATGGCTAACCATTTCATACATTTACATCAAATGAAAATCAATTTTCAAGAACAAATTTTTACAAAGACATTCTTAAAATGTTTAATACGTCTTCTTTATTTTGCTTCTTAAAGTTCCCAAACTCACCTCTTGCCATTGCTTTATCTGCAATAAGGTCCAGTTTGGAATCATCAATATCATAGTCCTTAAGAGCATTAGGAGCTCCAAGAGACGTCCAGAACGCAGAAAGACGATCAATTCCTTCAAGAGCTACTTCTTTATCCGATTTACCTTCTGTATCAACGTTAAACACTCGAACAGCAAGCTGCTTAAAGCGAGCAACATTCGTATCCACATTATGTCTCATCCAGTTAGGGAATAGGATAGCTAAGCCGCCAGCATGCGGAATATCATAGACTGCTGAAACCGCATGTTCAATATTATGACTTCCCCAATCACCTCGAACACCCATTTGAAGTGTACCGTTTAATGCCATCGTTCCGTTGTAAAGAATTGTTTCACGCAACTCATAGTTCTCAAGATCATTTAGAAGCTTAGGTGCGGTTTCCATTACTGTTAGTAGAATAGATTCTGCAAAGCGATCTTGTAGTGGTGTGTTTGTCGCGTTATGGAAATATTGTTCGAATACGTGCGACATCATATCAACAATTCCATAAATCGTTTGATCTTTAGGTACTGAGAACGTATAAGTCGGATCTAAAATTGAAAATTTAGGGAACACAATTGGACTACCCCAACCATACTTCTCTTGCGTTTCCCAGTTCGTAATAACTGAACCTGAATTCATTTCAGATCCAGTTGCAGCAAGCGTAAGAACTGTTCCAAAAGGAAGTGCATCTTCTACTTGAGCTTTTAAAGTAATGATATCCCAAACATCCCCGTCATATTTCGCCCCAGCTGCAATTGCCTTTGTGCAGTCAATTACACTTCCGCCACCAACGGCTAATAATACATCGATGCCTTTTTCTTTACAGATTTCTACACCCTTGCGAACTGTAGACACTCTAGGGTTCGGTTCCACACCTGAAAGCTCACTAACCTCTGCATCCATCTTATTTAGCTCATTCATGACTTCATCATACAAACCGTTTCGTTTTATGCTTCCTCCACCGTAAACTACGAGGACTTTTTTTCCGAATTTCCCTAATTCGTCCTTTAGCGTTTGAATTTGATTTTTACCAAATACTAATCGAGTTGGATTGTAATATATATATTCGTTCATCAAAATCTCTCCTTCTTACTTCGTTTAATCCGTATTATGTGGGACATGAAATGTAATGTAAAGTAATTAGCTTACCGAATACTAGCATGTGTTTTATTTCTTTGTTTCATGCTACATAATTGGGGAATGAATAAATAAAGGCAATAAAAGACACCCTAAAGAAGCTTGTCTATTCATATAAAGAGGAGGAAATGACATGAGTGGATTACAGCGATTCGCACTTGCTTTGGTTATCATTGGAGCTATAAATTGGGGTCTGATTGGATTCTTTCAATTCGATTTAGTGGCCGCTATTTTTGGAGGTCAAGACACCGCTCTTGCCCGAATCGTTTATGGCTTAGTAGGTCTTTCAGGTCTATATTGTTTAACATTATTGTTTAAACCTTCTGAAGAACTTAGTCGTGAAGGCCATACAGAACATAATCGTGTATAATTTTATATAAAAAAAAACCTCTCAATCGAGAGGTTTTTTATTACTTTTTAAGGCGCTTGTTTAGTTGAGCCTGACGATCTGTAGACTCTTTCAACCAGTCTTTAAGTTTTGCTTCAAGAGTGTTGAAACCTTTGTTAGCGTCTTGATTGCTTGTGTTGCTCTTTTTGTTATTGTTGTTGAATCCACCAGGACGGCGTTCTTTTTTAGGTGCAGGAGCTGGAGCTTCCTGTGTTTGTCGGATGGACAGTGAAATTTTCTTGCTGTCTTCGTCAACAGAAAGAACCTTTACTGACACAACGTCACCAACACTCAATGCATCGTTAATATCTTTAACGAAACCATGTGAAACTTCAGAGATGTGTACAAGACCTTGTACATTATCATTTAATGCAACGAACGCACCAAAAGGCTTAATGCCTGTAACTTTACCTTCAACAATGCTACCTACTTCAAAATTCATGAAAACACTCCTAACTATTTTTTAACCTGTTAAGTATAACATAACTAAATCGTACAAGCAAAACTAATAAAGAGAGTGTTTTATTGACTTGAGACCGTCATTTCAAGAATTTGATCATGCTTCGGTGTCAGGTCTTCACCAAAGCGATAGGTTTTCTCAATATTTATTTGATGCCATAGCATGAACATGAGTACTGTCCATATTTTTCTGCTATAATCCCCTCTGCCACTACGGTGCCCTTCCAATAGATCCAATACCACATCTTTATTAAGATATTGTTCGGTATGGCTCGTATGGATGAGGTGTTTAGCCCAATCGTACATCTCATTTTTTAACCAATGTCGAATTGGAACAGGGAATCCTAATTTACGGCGATGCAGCACAGAATCAGGAACGATTCCGTTCATCGCTTCTCTTAAGGCGTATTTTGTTGTTCCATTCGTAACTGTAAGACTAGGGTGCAATCTTGAAGCAACATCGAATACTTCTTTATCCAGGAAGGGTACCCTTAGCTCTAACGAATGAGCCATTGTCATCTTGTCAGCTTTAACGAGGATATCGCCTCTCATCCAAGTATGCAGATCAATATATTGCATTTTATGAACATCGTGAAAAGCTCTCGCTTGATCATACAATGGCTTTGTTACATTTTTGTAGTTGTAAGCAGGTCGATATTCTTTTAAGAGCTTACTTTTTTCATTCTCTGAGAACATTTTCGCATTACCAATGTATCGCTCTTCAATTGTCATACTTCCACGCTGCACGAAGCTCTTCCCTTTAACACCTTCAGGCAAAATGCTCGCAATGGCTGCTAGTCCTTTTGCAACACCTTTGGGCAATGTAGAAAGATGTCTTAATGAGTGAGGCTCATGATAGATGTTATATCCTCCAAACAACTCATCAGCGCCTTCACCTGAAAGTACAACCGTCACGTGTTTTGCTGCTTCGCGTGCGACAAAATACAGAGGAACTGCTGCTGGATCAGCTACTGGATCATCCATATGCCAAATAATTTTTGGAAGTTCTTTTATAAATTCCTGGGGTTTAACGAGATAGTGGATATTCTCAACATTTAATGCAGCCGCAGTTTGAACAGCCACATCGATCTCACTAAACCCTTCTCTTTCGAATCCAACCGTAAACGTTTTTAGCGATGGATGCAGTTCACTTGCTAAAGCGACGATTGCACTGGAGTCTATTCCTCCAGACAGGAAAGCCCCTACTGGAACGTCAGAACGCATATGAACTTTTACTGAATCACGCATAACAGAACGAATTTCCTCTTTCGCTTCTTCAAGCGTCATGTTACTAGGTTTAAAACTAGGCTTCCAATACGAATGAATCGAAATGGGTCTGCCAGCTTTTTTTACAAAATAATGGCCAGGTTCAAGCTTTTTAATTCCCTTTGTTAAGGTCATAGGCTCCGGCACGAATTGATATGTTAGATAATGGTGAAGTGCTTCAGCATCGACTACTTGTTTTTCCTTAACAACCGTAATACTTTTCTTTTCGGAAGCACAGTACAAACCTTCCTCATCCTCTAGATAGAAGAAAGGTTTGATCCCAAAACGGTCTCGTGCCCCATAAAGCTCTTTCTTTTCTTTATCCCAGATTAAAAAACCAAACATTCCTCGAAGTTCAGTAAAAGCTTTTTCTCTTCTATCGCTAAATAAAGCAAGAATAACTTCAGTATCTGAGTGTGTTTTAAAACGATAACCTTTTTCTTCTAAGTCTTTTCTTATTTCAACATAATTATATATTTCACCGTTAAAGATAATCCAATAGCGGTCATCCTCGTATGAAAGGGGTTGTTTACCACTTTCGATATCAATGATGCTCAGGCGGCGAAATCCAAAACGAACATATTGATCTACAAAATGACCACTATCATCTGGACCTCTATGAGTAATGATATTTGTCATATTGATTAGTTGTTCAGTTTCTTTTTGTTCTACCGTCTCAGGCGCGTTTAACATATATCCAATAAAACCGCACATTTTCCAGTTCCTCCCCAAAAAACAGTTCAAATGTCCACTTTTCATTTATTAAACCAAGTTAACTAATTGGTTTTCCAGAATATTAATTAATTCCCTTTATATGTGAATGAACTTCTCTATTATAACTCCGGCAATTCCATACTTCACTACTTTTTTGTTAATAAAATGAAAAACAAGAAATCTGTACTATATTTGTCGAGAAAAGCGATTTAAAAGTTACAATAACCTTTCTAAATCATTGAATTCGGGTCTAAGATTCGGTCAGCTTCTTCTTTAGATAAGATTTTTTTTGATACAAGAACTGCTTTTAATGTCTGACCGGTTTCAAAACTTTCTTTTGCTACAGCAGCTGCTTTTTCATATCCAATGTGAGGATTCAGTGCGGTTACAAGTGAAAGACTCTGCTCGAGCCAATTTTGAATATTCTCTTCATTAGCTTTAATACCTTTTAAACATCTTTCTGTAAATATTGAGATTCCGTTACTTAAGATCGTGATGGATTGAAGCACATTAAAACCAATTACAGGCATCATTGCATTGATCTCTAGCTGACTTCCGATTGCTGCTGTAGATACACATGCATCATTGCCTATCACTTGTGAACAGATCATATACATATTTTCTAATATGACTGGGTTGATCTTGCCTGGCATGATTGATGATCCTGGCTGAACAGCGGGCAGCGTGATCTCTGCCAATCCTGTTCGAGGACCACTGCTTAACAATCTAAGATCACTTGATATTTTTATAAGGTGAACAGCTAGTTCTTTTAAATGGCCGCTTACTCGAATCGCTGCATTCGTATTCTGCATAAACGCATATGTATTGTCACTTTGTGTAAACGGCAGATTCGTTTTTTGAGCGATCTGTTTGATGGCAAGTTGTGCATAATCAGGGTGAGCATTGATACCTGTTCCTACTGCATTTCCACCCAACCCCAAGGCATATAAAGAGTTCTCCGAGTGTTCTAGAGCATGCTGTACCGACTCTAGAGTTCCTCTATAACCTTTGAATTCACTTCCTAATCGAATAGGAACAGCATCCTGTAAATGTGTTCTGCCTGCTTTTATAATCTCATGAAACTCCATTTCCTTTTCTCTTAAGACTTTATTCAGTCGGTTAAGGGCAGGATAAAGCCTTGTTTGAAGTTCAGATGCTACAGAAATCTGTATAGCTGTCGGAATGGTATCATTGGTAGATTGTGACATATTAACATCATCATTTGGATGAACAAGTGAATAATCGCCTTTTTTCCCGCCTAATATTTCAGAAGCACGTGAAGCTAGAACCTCATTCATGTTCATATTTTGAGAAGTTCCAGCTCCCGCTTGATAGGCATCTACAACAAATTGATCTCTCCACTCTCCGTTTATTACTTCATCAGCTGCTGAAATTATGGCATTCGCTTTTTCATCATTCAATGCCTTACATTCTTTATTGGCGAATGCTGCACTAGCTTTGATAATGGCTTGTGCTTTTATGAAAGAGAACGGTAACCGAATACCGCTGATTGGAAAATTCTCAACCGCTCGTTGTGTTTGAGCTCCATAATATGCGTCTTTTGGGACCTTCACTTCTCCCAATGTATCTTTGGCAATTCGAAAGTTATCCAAAATCCCTACCTCCTCAAGTATCCTTACCTTCTGTATCCCCTTCTTAAAAAAGATGTAACCCTTTTCCAGTAATCGCTTACCTTTACTTACTCGACCACAACTTTACATAACAAAAAAACCGCCAATTTAGACGGTTTTTGTTTTGTGCAGCGAAACGACCACAGCAGGTTCTTTTTTTATGAACTTGTGCTCAATTGTATATCCTGCTTTCTTCTGCTTGAGAAAGGTCTTTTTAGATATTGGACGGGGCCTTGACCAGGAAAGGGAGTCAAGATTTTTCCAGTTATCATGTGTAATGATTTCACTTTTGTAATAATAACAGTTTCCGCTTACGTATTCTTCGCAGATGTAGCGGACTGTTTGTCGACTATGCATAACATCTCTCCATTTTTTCTTTCATTATCCCCGCATAACCGTTCATCCATACTTAAGCAAAAAAAGGCCTGAAGACCCTACCTCCAAGCCTTAATCTGTTAATCTCTAGTGTTCCACCACCACCAGCCACCAAATATCAAGATGAGAATAAACACTATAATTACTACAGCCCAGACCCAACCGTAACCATAGCCGCCATAACCGTACGCTCCGTAAGCATACGGGGTATAGTAAGGATAATATGGAAATGCCATCCTGCTACCTCCTCTTATTTCTTTATGCGTTCTTACTCCTTATTAAAATATGTACGAAGTGGGTAAAGAGGAATAGAGGCAAACGCACAAATTTTAGCTTTTCATTCCTTTTATAAGTTTTTTTAGGCAAGTTATCGATTGTTTTTCCATTCTCTTCTATGCAAGTTGATTGGAGCGTAGGGTTGCCGACTCCTATGGGACGAGCGGTCAGGTGAGACCCTTAACGGAGCAAAGCGGCAAGGGGCTCACCGTTCGCCCCATGGAAAGCGAGCAACCTGGAGTGGAAATCAACTTCTTTCAAAGAGGAAATAATTTCTCATTGTATCTTAAGGGTTGTTTGGTGAAACTACTCATAGAATTCTGCGGACGGAGGTAAGGCATTCATGGCTGTTAATGAAAATCATATTTTTTCTCCAGGATATCGAATAAGTGTTAATGGTGTTCAAATTTATTATGAATACTTCGATCATGAAGATCCGGATGCGAAAGTGGTAGTTCTCGTTCATGGATTTTTATCTTCTACAATTAGCTTTAGAAAATTGCTTCCTTATTTAACGAAAACATATAAAGTCATTTCTCTTGATCTCCCAGGGTTTGGGCAGAGTGAAAAATCGACGAGTTTTATCTATAAACTTTCTAATTATGGACAACTGATTATCGATTTATTAGATAAATTAAACATTCAAAACGCGATTTTGATCGGACATTCTATGGGTGGCCAGATCTCTATGCATGCTGCTAAGAAGTCTCCGAAACGAATTGAAAAACTAATTCTTCTCGGCTGTTGTTCATACGTAAAAAGAGCTAGCCGGTCTTTAATCGCATGCTCTTATCTACCGTTATTTACTTGGGGTATGCGCAACTGGATTCAAAGGAAAGATGTAAAAGAAAACTTACTTTCTGTCTTACATGACTCAAAGCTCGTTACGGAAGAAATGATTGAAAGCTATAAGAAACCGATTAGCGAAGTAGCTTTCACCCATTCTTTGATCAGGTTGTTACGTCAACGAGAAGGCGATATGTGCTCTCAGGATCTAAATCAGATTGAACAGCCCGTTTTGATGCTATGGGGCAAAGAGGACAAAGTGATGCCCGTTAAAACGGGGTATCGTTTAAAACACGATTTACCAAACGCTGAACTTATCGTCTATGAAAAGTGCGGTCATCTGCTGATGGAAGAAAAACCGCAAGAAATATGCAGTGAGATCAATCGTTTTATCGAAGAAGGTGTTACGCAAGGTACTGCGTTTCAACAAGAAACTTCTTAATCCTGTTCAATTTATTTCATAAACAAAAGAGGCTAAAGCCATGTATTCACAGGCTCAGCCTCTTTTTTACTGTTCACGACTCTTTGTCATCTGTTGCCACACTGTACCAGCTGCTTCTTCCCCGCTTTGGATACGTTCTATCGCAATTTTGACTTGTAGAGATACTTCAAACTCAGGATCATCTTGAGCTGCTTTTAAAGCAGGTAGTGCTGTCTCGTCGCCTACTTCAAATAAGAAGCGAGCAGCTCTCCATCTTACAAGTTTGTTTTTATCGGATAATGCATCACACATAACAGGTATTGCTTTTGCATTTCCTAGATCAGATAAAGCATCACCAGCTGTTCGTCTTACCGATACATTCTTATCTTGAAGAGCTAGGTAGAGAAGAGGTAACACAGCTTCATCTTCAATCATTCCTAAGTAAACGACAGCCAAACGTCTGATAGAAGGCTTTTCATCTTTTAAAGCCTGTTTCAGTACCATAACATCATCAATAGATGGATTTATTCTTTCTAATGCGGCATAACGCGTCTGCCAATCAGCATTACGAAGTTGTTGCGCCACTTCTGAAGTAGAAAGTGTTTCGACCTCAACCTCTTGATCGGGGTTTGAGCTATAAGCTTGTTTCACTAATTGATCTAAACGTTCTTGCGGATAGACTGCAGATAGCTCTTCAGCCACTTCACTGCCTACTTGTTCAAACGTACCATAACGAACTCCTTGTTCTTCCCATTGTCGTTCCATCACAAGGTTATCGGAAGAATCTTGTGCCTCTAGTGCGGCTTTAGCAAATCGTTCTGCAAGACCGACTCTTCTTTCTTCTTGCTCGGTTTTAAGTTTAATCTGCATAGGAAGACCTCTAAACATCTGAACAAGAACCGTAATTTCTTTTATCTCATCCTCTTGTTTAGCTTGTTGATCAGAGGTTTCATTTAATTCTTCTTCCTGACCAAAAACAGCTCTAACTCCTGACAATACATCTTCCCATTTCGCACGCGAGTTTCGTTCTAACGCTATAAAATCTGCAACATGATAGATGCTTTTTACTCCATCCACTTTGAGGATCTCCTGAATGAATGCGGGAGCATCCTCTGCATCATCTTTTGTATAGTTGTAACGCTCGGTTCCTGGTAGTGTTTCGGACAGATTAATCTTCATTGAATTTGGACTTGGAGTTGGTTCAATTCCTGTAATTTTCATCTTCACTCACTCCTATTCATGTTTTAAATCTATTTGTAGCAGATAGTCGTTGATCTGTTTCTTTTCTTCATCCGTAAACTTATATTCACAATCGACACCCTCATCGTGAGCAATGATTTCTTGTAGCTCACCATTTCCATCATAGACAGCTAAAGCACTCGGCTCATGGAGTCCGTCAGGTAAAATTTCAACATTCTTGATTTCAAAAGAAATATATACATTTGTCCAATGTCCAACCTGAACGACATCATGTCCTGTAAAATGTAAGCTTCCTTCAAAATAATTTGTGAATCCATATTTGTACATAGCTGTCCTCCAAGTAAATATCTCTTATCTATTATAAGGAACAATAGATAAAATCTCAAAACATGCAGGTTCTATAATGAAGAAGGTAAAAAATACCCTATTTTTACAAAAGAAAAACAAACACAGTGTTTCGTGTTTGCATTTCTATGTTTGTTATTTGGTTAGTTCTCTAAGTATAGCTCTCACAGGACTTCCGTCTGCCTCTTCAAGTGCAAGTGGAAGTGCAACGAGTTCATATTCTCCTTCAGGAACCTCATCTAATACAAGACCTTCCAAAATATGAATGTTGTGCTCATACAGAGCATGATGCGCTCCGAGCTCCTTGCTATCTAAAGGATCGACGGATGGCATATCTACACCGACCAATCCTACTCCGCATTCGCTAAGAAATGGTACAACTTCTGGTGACAGAGGCACAATTTCTTTCGGAAACACGGAACGATCTTTCCAGCATCTTGTTTTAAACAAGACTCGTTTCGTACCAACTTGTAGTTTGTTTTTCAAAATCTCAACGGTTATCACTTCCGTATTCGTCACATCAATGACAACTGCTCGGCCTACATATAAGTCAAGGTGCAACCCACCGACTCTTTCACCACTACTTTTAAAGTGGTAAGGCGCATCAATATGTGTACCCGTGTGCGTACTCATCTTCAACTTCCCAACGTTAACTGAACCAGAGTCCTCTTTCGTCCAAGCAAGATCGAAGTGATACGGTGTATCCCCTGGCCATCCCGGTACCCCGTTGTAAAGCGGCATAGAAATATCATATAATTTCATAACTACCACTCCTTACGCAATTACTTCTCTTTTATTTTCATACTTCTCATATTCACGATTCTTCATAATCTTACTTAAGATCTGGACGGCTTCAAATACATCACGATAAGAGTTATACAGTGCCACAGGGGCTAAACGAATAATGTTAGGTGCTCTAAAATCTGGAACGATGCCATTTTCTTTTAATGCCTTGCAAATTCTCGCAGCATCATTGTGCATAAGAGCCACATGTCCACCTCTTCTTTTATCGTCAAGGGGATTTACGATCGCAAACTCATTTTCGATCTCTTGATTCAACAAGTCCATGAGCAGAGTCGTTAATCTTAAAGATTTCGTACGAATTCGGTCGATCTTGGCTTCTTCAAAAATAGATAACGATCCGATCAATGGCGCTGTGCTCAGCATATGCGGTGTTCCAATTTGAAAACCACCAGCAGAATTCTCCGCATCAAAGTGGTGATCCATATCAAACTGCGTTTCTTTTTTACTGCCAAACCAGCCAGAAAGCCCAGGCGTTTTCGAAAAATGCTTCTTATTCACATACAATCCACCGACTCCGCCTGGTCCAGCGTTTACATATTTGTAATTGCACCAAAAAGCAAAATCAACTCCCCATTTACTTAGTTCGTGAGGAAGAGCTCCGATTGAGTGACAAAGATCGAAACCAATCGGTATATTTCTTTTGTGCGCTTCACGCGTTAAACGTTCTATATCTAATAATTGTCCGCTTCTATAAAGAACAGAAGGAAGTAAAATAAGTGCGACATCCTCCGTCATCTTATCAACGATATCTTGTTCATCAAGCGTTAATCCATTCTTGCTTCCTACTTGAATCAAATCAGTCTCAGAATCTAGACCTTTTAATTTTAATTGACTCTGCAATCCGTATATGTCAGAAGGAAAAGTGAGTTCATCTGCTAATATCTTCGTTCTTCCCTCTTTCGGTTCAAAAAAGGTAGCGACCAATTGATGAAGGTTTACTGTAGTTGACCCTGTAACGATTACTTCTTTCTCTTCAGCCCCAACGAGTAAAGATAGCTTTTCTGCTAGTTTTTCACTTAGAGTAAACCAAGGGTATCTACCACCCATCCAGCCATCTATCCCATGCTCTTTCCAGTCATTTAATACATCAAACAAAGATTGTTCTGCACGTTTAGAAAGAAGACCTAGCGAGTTTCCATCTAGATAGATCGAATCATCTTTTGTATAGAACTCTTTTTTAAAGATAGCTAGTTCATCATTTTGATCCATTTGTTCTACTGTTTGCGCTGTGATTTGTCTCATTTTGTACTTTCCTCCCGAATGCAAGAATTGGAACCGTTTTCAATACAGAGTAATTTGACATATACATATCCCCACTTCTTCCATTATGATAGACAAAAAGGGGGTGCTACCACTGAAACGACTTTGGTGGTTCACAGGAATTGTAATCGTGTTCTTTTCGACAATCGCTTTTATATATATGTATAATAACGCAGATTTACAAACGGTAGAAGAAAAAAAGATACCGAAGCAACAAAATACAGCAGCGCCAAAAGAAATAAAGACAGAGCCGATTCCTCCTCAACCTGAGGCACAATCATCAAGTCTTACACTTGCGGCGGTTGGTGACATCTTAATTCATGATACGGTCTATAATAAAGCTAAAACAGCAAAAGGATATGATTTTAATCGTAACTTCACCTCAGTAAAATCATATTTGACCCAGCCTGATATTACGATAGCGAACCAAGAAACAATGATTGGTGGTACAAAGCTCGGTCTATCATCCTACCCCTCTTTCAATTCACCGCATGAAGTCGGAGATGCGTTAAAAGCAAATGGGGTAGATCTTGTAACGTTAGCGAATAACCATACACTTGACCGGGGAGAAAAAGCGATCATCAGTGCTTTAAATTATTGGAATCAAATTGATGTGATGTATACGGGTGCGTATTTAACGGATAAGGATCGGCAAAATATCCGACTGATTAAAAGGAATGAAATTACAGTATCCTTTTTAAGCTATACATATGGAACGAACGGAATACCAGTACCTGCCGGAAAGAATCATCTTGTCAATCTAATCGAAGTAGAACGAATCAAGCGAGACATTAATGAGGCTAAAAAGTTATCGGATGTTAATGTTGTTTCTCTTCATTTCGGAAACGAGTATGAAAGAATGCCGAATGAGTTTCAAAAGAATATCGTGAAAGTAGTAACCGAAGCCGGTGGAGACATCATCATCGGTCACCACCCACACGTTTTGCAACCTGTAAAATGGGAGACGGCAAGTGACGGCTCAAAAACGTTCGTCGCTTATTCTCTCGGGAATTTCTTATCCGGTCAAAGACGTGAATATAAAGACATCGGTGGAATCGTTCAACTGAAGGTAACCAAGCGACAAAAAGGAACGAAAAAAACCATCGAATTATCCCAACCGAAATTTCTGCCAACCTATGTAGATCAACCATTTGTGATTCGTCCAATGAAAGACTTACCTGCAATGAGAAAGTCTTATGAAGAAATAAAAACACACATGAAGCAATGGGTTCCGGAACTTACTTTCTTTGAATAATCTTCAAAAAAGAAGCTGACTCCTATTTTTATAGGAGTCAGCTTCTTTTACTTTCCTTTTGATCTTGGGCTTTGTGTATCTCTTTTTGGTAGTTCATCACTAAATTTTTCATCAGAAAACTCTACGTCTGTCATGCTTTCTGTTGGTGTTGAGTTGTTTTTCGCTGCTGCGTCCCAAGAGTGTTTACGTTTTGTCATGTCGTTCCCTCCTTATTTTTTAGCATGTGTATTTTTCTCAAAAATAATAAAAGACAGATCCTAATTTAGAATCTGTCTCTACAAATCGTTATAATACCATCGCAGCAATAAAGCCAAATGCAATTACTGGCAGGTTATAATGAAGAAAAGTTGGGACACATGTATCCCAGATGTGATTATGCTGATTGTCCACATTTAAACCTGATGTAGGTCCAAGTGTACTGTCTGACGCAGGAGAACCCGCATCCCCTAACGCTGCAGCTGTTCCGATAACAGAAATTGTTGCCATCACACTCAAACCTATTTCTGCAGAAAGTGGAACAAAAATCGTCGTGATGATTGGTATAGTTGAAAATGACGAACCGATCCCCATCGTAACGAGCAAACCGATGACAAGCATTAGCAGGACACCAAGCGCAGTGGAGTTCCCGATTAATGCTGCACTTTCCTTTACTAAAGTTTCTACTTCACCAGTTTCTCGCATTACAGCAGCAAAACCGGCAGCAGCAATCATAACAAATCCGATGTAAGACATCATTTTCATTCCTTCAGTTAAAAGAGCATCTGAAGAATTCAGCTTTAATTGTCCGCTAAAATAAAGAACAATTATTCCTGATAGTGCACCGAAAATCATAGAATCTGTCTGCAGTTGAACAGTTAATGTAGCCAGTACTGATAAGATTGCTACGATAATAGAACGTTTGGTATAGATTACATCTTCATCAGTCGCTGTTCCAACTTTTCTGTTCTCATATTTTCGCGGTTTACGATAGCTGAAAAACGCAATTCCAAGACCTACAATCATCCCGAGAGATGGAATGGTCATTGCAGATGGAATTTGGTCTAGTTGAATCGTTAATCCGCTGTCTTTCATATTTGTTTGAAGGATTTCATGGAATATTCCTCCAAACCCAACCGGAAACCACATGTAAGGTGTGATAAGACCAAAAGTAATCACAGTTGCTACAAGTCTTCTATCTATCTCTAATTCATTTAAGACGTGTAAAAGTGGTGGAATAAAGATTGGTATGATCGCAATGTGAACAGGTATCAAGTTTTGAGAAAAAGAAGAAATCATTAAAATAATAAACAATATGAGAACTTTAGATAAAGATTTCCTTTTGGTTTCTCCTTCTTTACTTACAAGTCGAATAGCACTTTTTACCATCAACTCTGGAAGTCCCGTTCGAGATAATGCCACTGCAAAACTTCCTAATAACGCATAACTTAAAGCTATGACCGCATTCGAACTTAATCCTTCTGTAAATACTGTTATCGTGTCTGTTAAACTCATTCCTGCAAAAAGCCCGCCAGTTAGAGCACCAATTAGCAAGGCTACAACAACATGTATACGTAAAAGGCTAAGTACTAGCATAACAGCTACCGCTAATACCACAGCATTCATTTTATTTCCTCCTCAAATAACTTTATTGCTTTATTTCGCTAAATCACTAATATACTAAACCTTTAACAAATTAACATGGATAAAGGGATTTTGTCAAACACAAAACAAAAACTGGCTCTCAACAGAGAGAACCAGTTTTTATCCTAACTATTACGCTTTAAAGTTTCTTACGAAGTTAACTAGTGTTCGGACCATAACACCAGTTGCTCCTTTTGGACCTAACTCTGTGGATTTTCCAGAATAGGCGGTACCTGCGATATCCAAGTGGACCCAAGGCGTATTCTCAGCAAACTCTCCTACAAACAATCCACCTGTAATGGCATGACCAAGTCTGCCTGTTGAGTTGTTAAGGTCAGCAACATCACTTGTTTTTAGCATATCTTTAAATGGCTGAAAACTTGGAAGAAGCCACAATAATTCTGCTTCATCAGCTGCAGAATTCTTAATATGTTCATAGAACTCTTCATCGTTTGTTAGGGCCCCTGTAGTACAATCTCCTAGCGCAACAACAACTCCGCCAGTTAAAGTGGCAACGTCAACAATATATTTTGCTCCTTGTTCCTTTGCATACGTAATCGCATCGGCTAGTATGAGACGTCCTTCTGCATCCGTATTGCGAACTTCAATTGTCTTTCCACTCAGCGAAGTGATCACATCTCCTGGCTTCATAGCCTCTCCATTGATCAAGTTTTCTGAGGAAGGAATTACAAACATGATATTGATCTCGGGCTTTAGACGGCCGATCGCCTCCATCGCCCCTAATACAGCCGCACTTCCACCCATATCGCTCTTCATCTCATGCATGTTTAAAGCTGGTTTGATCGAATAACCGCCGGCATCAAAGGTTAATCCTTTTCCTACTAAAGCAACATACGAATCTTCCTTTTTGCCGCCTTGATATTTTACCGTGATTAACTTTGGAAGCTGATCTGATCCTTTACTAACAGCCAGTATCGCTCCCATTCCCAGCTTTTCCATGTCTTCTTTTTCAAGGATCTCATATTCCATGCCATATTCGAGCGCCACATCAATTGCCTCAGCAGCAAGATCTGTAGGTGTAAGAAGATTCGCTGGTGTGTTTACAAGATCTCGAGCGAAGTTGATTCCTTTCGCATAAGCAAAACCGCTCGTTAATCCTGCTTCAGTCTCACTCTTTTCCGTATAAACAGTTATAGATTCTAACCGTTTTTGCGGTTCATTTGTTTTCTTTTTGTAGTCTTCAAATTTATAAACAGCGGTACCAGCTGCTTCACTAAAAGCATGGGCAAGCTTTTCCATAGGAAGTTGATCCGTATGGAACGTATCCAGCAATACAGAAAAATGCGTTCTCTTTTCTTTTGTGATTTCTTGCACTGCTCTTCCGAATGAGCTTCTAGCCTTGTCATACGTAAAATCTTCGCGCTTACCTAAACCTGCAAAATAGATTCTTTTCGTTCCAAGCTGACCTAACGTATTAAGCTTTTTAATGCTTTTGAAGCGATTTGATAAATCGCCTTCTTTTATAAGATCAGTAATTGTTCCTTTTAATTCATGATCCATTTCTGCCATTACACCAGTAAGTTTTGGTTCTTGAAATAAACCGACCAGTAGGACTTCTTCTTGTTCGCTAGTATTCCAATGTTGTTTAATCATAAACATGTTAAAGTTCCCCCTTCTTCGTTATAAAGCTCTGCCTTTCATTATACTCTTTCTTTTAGAATATTTCGAATTCACGATGCTTTATTCTTCTAAATTCAAATAAAGTTTTGGAAGCACTGGCAGCTGTACGACTTCTTCAAATTTTACCCTATCTGGATGGCTAGGGATAACTCTAAGACAATGATCAATAAACATTAGTACTCTCTCCACATTTAACTGCCAATAGGTTGGTTTATACGGTGTTAGATACTCTTTGGCCACCCTCATCATTTGTCTGGCTCCTTTAAGATTTCCATATTCATAATGATAGAGAGATACCGTCATCTGCAGTAACCCCTTGATAAACAAGTTACTGCGGTCTGTGAGCCACACTGCTTCTAATAGATCGTGGCCTGTGTAATAATCTCCATCGTTAAATACAATAAAAAATTCGTAATACTCCTCGGGAAAATACTCCATTCTTGAAACCTCCCTCTTTCGTTCAATGTCTTGCAAAGATTGAACTGGTCCTAAATCGGGTAACAACTATCTAAAACAGCCATACTATAAACCACCATATTGAAAGGATAATCCTCATGCCAGATATTCTATTGAATTTCCCATTAATTGCAGCTTTACTTGGTGTATTTTCTGCACAATTCTTAAAAATTCCTATACATTTTTATCATACTAGAAAAATCAGATGGGAGTTATTTATTAGTACAGGAGGAATGCCTAGTTCACATTCGGCTTCTGTCACTTCATTAGCAACAGCCGTTGGAGCCTTACACGGCACTGGTTCAACTCTCTTCGCCATCGCTGCCATGTTTGCGATCATCGTCATGTACGATGCAAAAGGTATTCGTTGGCATGCAGGAGAACAAGCAGCCGTATTGAATGACTTAGTAGAAGAATTCAGAAACCACGTGAGGGAATCAGAAAGATTTCAAGAAAAAAAGGTGGAAGAACAAAGGAAAGAATTGAAAGAACTTCTCGGACATCGTCCTAGTGAGGTATTCTTTGGCGGACTTCTTGGAATTCTTCAAACACTACTCTTATCATGGTTGTTTATATCATAGGAGGTTCTTCTTTTTGAGAATTATTTCAATTTGCCCAAGTAACACAGAACTGTTGCATTATTTAGGATTAACTTCAGAGTTAGTCGGTGTCGATGATTTTTCGGATTGGCCAGACGAAATTCAAAAGCTACCGCGTTTAGGTCCAGATCTATCGATTGACATGGATAATCTTCAATCTCTAGCACCCGATCTTGTATTAGCTAGTTTGAGTGTACCCGGTATGGAGAAAAACATAGAGGAATTAGAACGGCGCAATATTCCACATGTCATTTATAATCCACAAAGTCTTACTGATATCCAGAATGATCTCTTCGATTTGGGTAAGAGAACAGATAAGTTAGCAGAAGCTAAAAAAGTAACGGAATGGATGAAGAATGAGATCGCTCACTACGAGAAAATAAGTAACTCCATAAAAAATAGAAAAAAAGTGTATTTTGAATGGTGGCCGAAGCCCATCTTTACACCTGGTAAAGTGAACTGGCTCTCAGAGGTCGCTTATCTTGCTGGCGGAGAAAACCTGTTTCAAGACGTGGAACTGGCAAGTGTACAAACATCGTGGGAAGATGTGGTCAGCCGTAAGCCAGATATCATAGGAATGGTTTGGGTCGGTGTCAAAACAGAAAAGATGCAGATTTCCCATATAAAAAAGAGAGAGGGCTGGGACCATTTAGAGGCTAATATTCGTACAAAGATTTTCAAACTTGAAGAGTCCCTCTTTTGTCGCCCCTCACCACGATTATTAATTGGCATGAAACGGTTAGCTGCACTTATTCATCCTAATGATTACCCTGCTTTCTTACCAGAGGAAGAAGAAAGCTATATAAAGAAGCTTCAGGTCACTTAAACCTGAAGCTTTTATCATTTATATAAGTATTGCTGCCTAAACACTTGCATGGACTTTTCTTCGTTAAGATTATTTAGTTCATTTTCTGTAATCTTACCGTTACCACGCTCGACAATATACACGTCTATATTCTTCTTGCCCCATTCTTGATATACTTCGTCTACCGTATTGTAAAACAGATCTAACCTGTTCCCTTTAATGGCTGATCCTGTATCAGCAACTACTCCATATCCATACCCTGGAATCCATAGAACGGTACCAATTGGAAAGATTGAAGGATCTGCTGCAATGGTAGAATAGAGGTCTCTTCTTACCTTTAACCCTGATTTTGTGATTCCGTATGCAGGATGACTTTTCGTTTTCCCTGTACTCTCATGACCTGCCGTATAGCCTGTTGCTGTAACATTAACTGATGGATATTTAGAAAAGTCTATCTCATCTTCAATGGATCGTTTCTTCACTTCAGCAGATGAAAGCATCAAGTTAGGGCTATAGATTGTAGGCAAAGTCTTCAACGACTCTGTTAAAACACTAAGTGTAGCTTCAACAATCTTATTATCTGACTGTTTGTCATTTAGCCAAGTTGCTAGATCATCTGCCTCCACACCAGAAATGGAACGAAATGTTGTAAATATTGCACAAATAAATAGGATAACGATGGTTGTTCTTTTTACAATTTTTCTTAAAATCAACAAAAATTGTTCACTCCTCTCCTATCTATTCCTTCCCCGGCTAGTTGTTATGTATACCCGTTTGAAATAAAAGGAAAAAAAGTGCAAATAAAAAAACCCCTAAATTAGGGGCTTTTAAAACATCTGATAACCGCGCACTCGTAGCATCTTAATGGCAACTCCCGATAGAATTGCACCAATCAATCCACAAGCAAGTATTGTAATATCTGATGCTGACAAATTCAGAAGATCACTTCCAAGTAGCTGAAAGCTCGTACCTGGCTTTGTAAAATACTCGAAAAACCGAATGTCATCTACAATCATAATGACGACTACTGGATATAAAATAACCATAAACCAAGTAGCACGTAAAAGCATGTTAAACAAGAAACCGATTCCAAAGAATAGAACCATAAAAAGCAACATTGAAATAATGAATTGCGGCAATAGCAAATCCATGATGTAGACACCCCCATATATCTGAGGTTAGTTTACTAAACGGGGGCATATACGTCAATCGTGTTTGAGAGCGTTACGATTTTAAGCTCTTTTTTTACCGCTTCCAGAGCATTCCACACACGTTTCAGATCCTCCAAGCAAGAGCTGAAAGTAACCCTTTCCCTCACAGTATGGACAATGATCATGTTTTTTCTGAATCGCATGTTTTCTCATGTTGTAACACTCCCTCTTTTTTGTTTAAATTTTCAGATAATAATAACAAGGAAATGAGAGAATGAAAAACCGATTTTAAAGCGAAATACTCCAATGTAAGCGTAAACATCATGAACATTCTTTAATTATCAGAATATTTCGTACATTTTTGTTATCACTTGTTTAATATCGATTCTAAAGAGCTGTACAAAGACGATCAGAGCTTTTTTTAAAACGCTCTGATCAAAAATCTTTTTATATGTATCAATTATTTATCTACAATCCATCACCTTATAAGTCGTATAACCGAATACGTCTCCAGGATTGATTTTATCTTCTAAAAACTTCACTTTCCTATCCATAAAGTAATGAATCATTAATGAAGTATCAGGATCGGCTCGTAGTTCTTCAGGCGTCATAAGAGCAGCTGTTTCAATTTCACTTGAATGTTGTGAAAGATCTCCATGCTTTTTTCTCAATAAAAAAACAACCATATTATCACTAATCGTCTCTTTGATAACACCTGAGCGGATACCAAGTATTGTAGTGACTTCTCCAACGATGCCTGTCTCTTCATAAACTTCTCGAACAGCTGCCTCGTCAACCGTCTCTCCAGCATCTACAAAGCCAGCTGGAATAGACCATTTGCCCTTAAGCCCGCCGTAATTCTTTTTCACGACAAGCCATCTTCCATTCTCGTCGATCAGTAGGCCAGCAGCCGCAAGCCAAACGTTTCCCCTGTCTTTTTTTGTCATCCGCGCGCTCGCCCTTTCTCTATGTAATAAAAAAGAACAGAAGCTTTACGCTCCTGTTCTTAGTTTACCACTATCCATTAAAACAGTTTTAATTTTCCTTTTTTAATAACCATCGGAACCCCACCTAGTAAGAACAGGTAACGGTTATCGATTACTTTTTTCATTGCAGATGCAGTTGCACCGAATAATTTCTTGTTTCCTACTTTACCAATCGCTTCACCTTTACCAAGGGACGCAACTGTACCTTTAATATCAGGCTTAAATTCTTCTAGCTTGCCACCGTTCATCAATGCTTTAATGTTACGGCCGATTGTGTAAGCTTGTTGAATCGCGATTTGAGCTGTTGGAGGATATGGACGGTTTGCCTCTTCATCAATAATAAGTGCACAGTCTCCTGCAACAAAAATATAATCAAATCCAGGCATGCGAAGGTCTTTGTCAACTTTCACACGTCCGCGCATCGTTTCGAATCCAGCTTCTTCAACTAGGTGGTTACCGCGAACTCCACCAGTCCAAACGATTGTAGCTGCTTTAATCTCTTCACCATTTGCAAGAATTACACCATCTTCATTACACTCTTTGATCGGCGTGCTTACAAGGAATTCAACGCCACGGCGTTCTAAGTTATTGATTGCATACTCAACAAGTTCTTCATCAAATCCAGGAAGTACTGTTGGAGCAGCTTCAATATTTACGATACGAACTTTTTCACGAGGAATATCATATTCGCGGCATAATTCAGGAACACGATCAGCCAGTTCTCCAACGAATTCGATTCCTGTAAATCCTGCTCCACCTACTACGATTGTAATAAGTTCATCAGGTTGTCCTTCGTTGTTGTAACGAGCGAATGAATAGTCGATATGCTCGCGAATTTTACGAACAGAGTTGATGCTGCGAATGCTGAATGCATTCTCTTTAAGACCTTGAATACCGAAAGTTTCAGGGTCAGAACCGAGAGCAATTATTAAGTAGTCGTATGTTAATTCTTGATTATCTAAGATAACAAGCTTCTCATCTTTTTTGATTTCTTTAACCGTATCTTGAACAAAGTTCACTTTGTTCATGTCGATGATGTTATCGATCATGATACGTGTTTTGTCATGATGTAATGTACCCGCTGCGTTCTCATGAAGCCACGTTGTTTGGTAATGATAGTTGTGCTTGTTTACTAACGTGATCTCAGCTTCGTCTGAACCTAGCTCTTTTTGTAAACGTACAGCTGACATGATTCCGCCGTAGCCGCCGCCTAATATTAGAATTTTTGGCTTACTCATTTAAATTCACTTCCAGTTCTCATTTTTTTTAGTTTGACCTTTTCAATCATTAAATATGATGGAAAGGAATAGATTGTGATATATTTCACGTAATAAGATATAAATAAATGCAAAAAACGTTCGAAATTTCGACATTTTTTAACCATACACTCTCATCTTATTCCTTTTCTCTTGTTTTTTCAACCCCTTTTTCGTTATGATGATGTTTCAATTTCTATTGTGAAGTGCCCTCTTTTTCCTTGTTTACATTGTCAAAATCTACAAAACAAAAAGAGGACTTTAGACTTCCTTCAAGAATGTAAAATGAGAGATAGCACGTTCTGGTCAGAACATATTTCATGTTCATCAGTCATAAATCTAGAAGAGGTGAAAGTTATGACAAAAGAAATATACGATATCACGATTATTGGTGGAGGACCTTCAGGCTTGTTTGCTGCATTCTATGGTGGCATGCGTCAGATGAAGGTGAAAATTATTGAGAGCATGCCTCAACTT
The DNA here is from genome assembly GCF_016401385.1 of Fictibacillus halophilus. Classification (NCBI taxonomy): domain Bacteria; kingdom Bacillati; phylum Bacillota; class Bacilli; order Caryophanales; family Fictibacillaceae; genus Fictibacillus; species Fictibacillus halophilus. The sequence goes on from NZ_JAEACF010000001.1 coordinate 2,443,107, forward strand.
GGCGGTCAGTTATCTGCTCTTTATCCTGAAAAGTACATATATGATGTTGCTGGATTTCCTAAAGTACTTGCTCAAGATCTCGTTAATAACCTTAAAGAGCAAGCGATGCAGTTTAACCCAACAGTGGTCTTAGAAGAGTCGGTTCAAAACGTAGAAAAGAATGAAGAAATCTTCGAGCTAACAACAGATAAAAATGTTCATTACAGCAAAGCAGTATTAATTACGGCTGGCGTAGGTGCATTTCAGCCACGTCGTTTAGAACTGGCCACTGCTCAACAATACGAAGGAAAAAACTTGCATTATTTCGTAAGTGATCTGAACGCTTTTGCTGGAAAGCGCGTTTTAGTTTGTGGTGGAGGAGATTCTGCTCTAGACTGGTCATTAATGCTTGAGCCTATTTGTCCAGAAATCACCTTAACACACAGACGCGATAAGTTTCGTGCTCATGAACATAGTGTCGAGCAGTTAATGAATTCTAAAGTTGCGGTTAAAACGCCTTATCAAATAACGGAGTTGATAGGTGATGGAGAGAATATCTCAGCTGTAGTTCTAGAAAATGGAGATGTTAAAGAGACAGTTGAAGTGGATGCTGTTATCGTAAACTATGGTTTCATCTCATCCCTCGGTCCAATTAAAACATGGGGCTTAGATATTCAAAAGAATTCAATCGTCGTTAATTCAAAAATGGAAACAAATATAAAAGGCATATATGCTGCTGGTGATGTATGTACGTATGATGGCAAAGTAAAATTGATCGCTTCAGGTTTTGGTGAAGCACCTACGGCAATTAACAATGCAAAATCATATATCGATCCAAACGCAAAGACTCAACCTTTACACAGTACTAGCTTATTCTAAACTTTAGTAGGCGCGGGGAAGCTCCTGCGCCTTTTTAATTTCAATTAAGCATCTATGGTTTAAAAGGAGATAGTAGAAATGAACAGACAATTTACTGAAGAAGAAATGCATGTTGCTGACTGCCTTCAAGAAATGCAAAGGATCATCAATCAGCTACACATCACTGACGAATCCTTTCTTGAAGATACGAAAAGAGAACTTCCACGTTTAACGAAGTTATTGCAAGACCTAGAAAAATACACGGTGGAATAAATTGCTTATGGATAGCAAACGTCCTATCTGTTATTATTGTATTTGAGGCGGACAAGTGCCGCTGACTGATATTGATTTTTTACCCGGTGTTGGCGCACCGGGTTTTCTTTTATCCTTTTTAGATAAGGAGAATTACATAATGGAAACTAACTTAATACTTGGAATTGTTTTCTTTATCCTTGGTACATTTCTAATGCCGTTTGGTTTAAGAGAGCATCGAAAACAAAGGAAATTTTTACTTATCGGTGCTGCTGTTTTATCAGATATACTTGGTGTACTTTTTATCTTTAATATTCTATAGCTAAAAAAAGCTCCTGCCTCTTATTTTCTAGAAGCAGGAGCTTTTAACGTTATTTCATTTAACACTCTTCTGGTGTTCCAGCGTTTGTTGCTGTTCGGAAAGAAGATCCACAGCCGCATGATGCGATTGCGTTCGGGTTTGTAATCGTAAACCCTCCACCCATCATGTTCTGTTTAAAGTCGACCACCGTTCCTTTTAGTACTTTTGCACTTTCTTCATCCACAACCACTCGGATTCCTTCAATCATCTCTTCTCGGTCTGAGTCACTTTTATCACTATCAAAACCCATACCATAAGAAAGACCTGTACATCCGCCGCCTTTAACCGCTACACGGAGAAATTGATTTTGATCTTCTTCATCAGCAAGCATTTCTTTAATTCTACTCGCTGCACTTTCTGTTATTTCAACGATCATCGTGATCACTCCTCTAATAAGGATCTATATCTATAGTATAACGACTCTTAAATAAGCCCTCAAGGAATTGGCTTTTTAATTAATTGTCTTTCTGCTGCATCTCCATAATCTTATTATGTGTCTCATCAATTTTTCTACTATAATTTAACACCATTGGATGCTGCAGACCTAACGCGTTAGCCGCCTGTATCATTTTATTACGCAATGCCTCTAATTGTTCGATCTTTTCAAGTCTAGCGGCTGGTATTGTGGCTTTCATTTTCGTCACTCCACTCTTCGTTTTCAACATGCTCGTTCCTTTTATTTTACATTTTTTCTATTTATTAGACAATGAATCGCTAGTAAAAAAACAAACTTTTTATGTACAAAATATTTGTGAAAAGTAGCTTCCCTTGTCGTAAAGTTTGAATAGGATTATAATGATTATGCAATTAAGACATGTATTGATTTTCCGTAATACATATGTATTCGTATAAATTTGGTAAAGAGAGAGTGTCGCTTCATGCCTTTCTCTTAAAAAAATGTGTACATCATCCGAACATTTCATTTGAAAAATTAGGGGGATTAGAAATGGCAAATATACTAACGCTAGACACGCGCATGGAGGCAATCGCTGAAAAAGTTAATCATGGTGAGCGTCTTTCTATTGAAGACGGATTATACCTATATGAAACCAATGATCTGTTAAGCGTTGCTTCATTAGCAAACGAGGTGAACACCCGAAAGAACGGCGACCACGTTTATTTCATTGAGAACTTATATATCAACCCGACTAACGTTTGTGAAGCTACTTGCAGCTTCTGTGGATTTAAACGCAAGCCTGGTGAAGAAGGCGCTTATACGATGAACGATGAGCAGCTTCTGAGTTATGTTGAAAAACGCTGGAACGATAACATTCGAGAGTTTCATATCGTAGGTGGTCATAATCACGAAGTACCATTTGATTATTATCTTGATACGATTCGTACTTTAAAGAAACATTATCCGCAAGTTACGGTTAAAGCATATACAGGTGCTGAGATCGAATTCTTCTCTAGAATTGCTGGACTTTCAATGAAAGAAGTATTAGAAGAACTAATTAAAGCGGGTCTTGATACGATGCCTGGTGGTGGTGCTGAGATTCTTACAGAACGCTACCGTTTAAAAATGAGCCCAGACAAAGCTTCGACTGATCAATGGTTAGAAGCACATGAAATCGCTCATGGTCTAGGATTAAAAACACATGCTACAATGTTGTACGGATCTATTGAGACAAAAGAAGAACGTCTCATCCATATGGATCGTTTACGTCAACTTCAAGATTCAACGAACGGATTCATGGTATTTATTCCGCTAGCTATGCAGCCTCGGACACAATCCATGGGATTGATGAGAAGAACATCAGCTTTTGATGATATGAGAACCATCGCGATCAGCCGACTTATGTTAGATAACTTTGATCACGTTAAAGCCTATTGGATCAACATTGGTGTTCAGTTAACTCAGATGGCATTAACGTTCGGTTCTAGTGACATTCACGGAACGTTGATCGAAGAACGTATCTCTCACGCTGTAGGAGCACTAACGTCATCAGGAATAACACGTAAAGAACTTGTTCACTTGATCAAAACAGCTAACAAAGTTCCTGTAGAACGTGATACATTCTATAACATCATTCAAAAATACTAAAAAAAGTGGAGGCGATTGTGCCTCCACTTTTTTATGCCTATTTACTTGATCCATTTGACAACATCGTTCATATCTTGACGAACTTTTGGACGGGGTTCATTTACGCGATAGCCGAATCCTACCATAACGGCTACCTCAAAGTTTCCGCCTTCAAGTACTCCTTCTTTTTCTAAAATAGCTTGAACTTTCTCTTGATCAAATCCTTCGATCGGGCAAGAGTCAATTCCGATCTGCGCAGCTGCTGTCATCATATTTCCTAGAGCAATATAGACTTGTTTAGCCGCCCAATCGAACATAGCACGATCATTTCCAAGAAGCTTAAAGTCCGACTCTAAAAACGTCTTATAGAAGCTGCTGATCGCTTCATACGCTTCTTTCGGAAGCTTCTTCACTTCTGTCATCATATGCTCAATGTATTCTGAATCATAAACCATATCTTCTGCAGTACGTGCAAGCATTACGACATAGTGACTAGCTGTCGGTAATTGCTTTTGTGCACCCCAAGAAACAGGTTTCAACTGTTCGCGCAACGCTTGGTCTTGGATGACAACAAAACGCCAAGGCTCAAAGCCAAATGAACTTGGTGAAAGACGTCCAGTTTCTAAAATAAATTCAAAGTCTTCATCTGAAATCTTTTTCTCTGGATCAAATTCCTTTGTTGCATGTCTGAACTGAAATGCCTCTAAGATTTCTTGTTTTTTAGCTTCTTTATTCATGATGATTTATCTCTCCTTCAATATTTAAATGCAAATGTAATTAAGTTGTTTTGTTACCTTACACGATATATTATAAAAGTAATAACAAAAATTAAAAGTACGCACATTTTTGTGTCATAGTATCATTTTTTATACTAAAGGAGCAATTCAATGAATAATCAGCAATTCGACCTTTCCAATTGGCAATCCCACGGCTATTCATGTCCAGTCGAAGCGACTCTTGATATTATCGGCGGTAAGTGGAAAAGCGTTATTTTGTATCACTTGATCGACGGAGAGATACGTTTTAATGAACTAAAGCGTCTCGTACCTGGAATTACACAGCGAATGCTTACCCTACAGTTAAGAGAATTAGAGCGTGACGGAATCATACACCGAGAAGTTTATAAACAAGTCCCTCCCAAAGTGGAATATTCTCTAACTTCGTTTGGTGAAACACTAATCCCTATTATTAAGTCCATGCTTCAATGGGGGATCGAACATACGGAGAAAATCGTTCGCCATCGTGAGCAGGCTGAAATAAAGGACTAAAAAAAGAAAGCATCTCTGCTTTCTTTTTTAGTGAGTACAGGCTAAACGTGTGCATGTTCTACCTTTTATTATGATATTCTCCTGTACAGATTATTTCCGCTGGACCGGTCATCCATACATCTCCATTATCTTTCCAATTAATGATAAGATCACCGCCTGCTAAATGAACGGTAATGTCTGTATTTCTTTCTGCTTTTTCGTTTAGAACAGCAGCTACAGCGGCCGCACAAGCTCCCGTACCACACGCTTGTGTAATACCTGATCCTCTTTCCCAAACTCTAAAGTGCATTTCATTTTTAGACACAACTTCAACAAACTCTGCGTTTACCCAATCAGGAAACATTGAATCTTTTTCTATTATAGGACCTAACGAATGCAGGGGTGCATCCTCAATGTTATCCACAAAGAACACCGCATGCGGATTACCCATTGATACAGCAGTTAGTTTTAATGGTGTATCGTCAAATGACACTTCCTCATTCACCACTTGTTGGAGGTGGTTAAATCCAGTAACAGGAATTTGTTGAGGTTGAAGGATGGGATTACCCATATTAACCGTAACAAGTGATACTTTATTATTGTTATCTGTTGTTACTTTTGCAGTTACGAACCCACCAAGTGTTTCAATTTGAAATTCTGTTTCTTTTACTAAGTCGTTCTCGTACGCAAATTTGGCCACACAACGAAGTCCGTTACCACAGTTTTTAGCTTCAGAACCGTCATTATTGAAGATTCGCATTTTCACTGGAGCCAATTTACTTGGACAAATTAGAATCATTCCATCTGATCCAATGCCTGTGTAAGGGTTCGAAACAGCCATTGCTAGCTTTGGAAGATCAGCTTCATCAATTGTCTCTTCAAACATGTTTATATAGATGTAATTATTGCCTAATCCATGCATTTTTGTGAATTTCAACGTATCCATCGCTTAAACCGTGCTCCTTATGATTGACCTCTCAATTTTTCATCCGTATAAAAATAGTCGTCGTCTGCGTTCAGTATGGTTAACTTGCCATGACAGCAAGGCATAATAAGAATCTGTTTGATCCCCTCTTGAGCAAGACTCAACTGTTCCTCTTTAAAGGAAGTCAAAACATTGTCTTGTTGGCAGAACGGACACTCTGAAATATAAATATCCTTCATCATTCTTTCATATGGCCATGTATATTCAAATGTTAACTTCATATCGGTTCATCCTCTATTTGGAAGGTATGGTTATTGCATATTCGTTCACAACTTACATTTTTTAAAGTATAATAGGTGATGTAACAAAATACAATAGCGATCCATCTTCGGGGCAGGGTGAAATTCCCGACCGGCGGTATTTGAAGATTCCCTCTTCATCAGCCCGTGAGCGAAATAGTTTTCTTTTTTGCTGATCTGGTGTAATTCCAGAGCCGACAGTATAGTCTGGATGGGAGAAGATGTAGGTACAGCGGTTCAACTTAAAATTAGAACCCTTTGTTTAAGCATGCCATTTTGTGCATCTTTTACATGCTGTTTATCATACTTACAAACTCCCTTAGTCTCGTTAACTGACTAAGGATTTTTTGTGTGAAACAGGCTGTGCTGCATTCGAAATCATGAGATGGCGCAACACAAAAGAGGAGAGATTTCAATGCAAAAGGGAAAGATCAAACAAATGGTAGCGGTATCGATGCTCAGTACGATTGCTTATGTACTAATGATGCTCGACTTCCCGTTCCCAGGGTTACCTCCATTCTTAAAGATTGACTTTAGTGAGGTGCCTGCACTTTTAGCTGCAATCATTTTTGGACCTGCAGCAGGAGTTATGGTAGAAGCCATAAAAAATGTTCTACACTATGGTATAGTAGGAAGCTTTACAGGAGTACCAGTTGGTCAATTAGCAAACTTTGTTGCCGGTATTCTCTTCATTCTTCCAGTATCCTACTTATTCCGCAAAAAGAATTCTGTTAAACGTCTTTCAGCGGGCTTGATCTTAGGAACGGTTTTGATGACATTTATGATGGGGCTGCTCAACTACCTGATCATCTTACCTGCATATACGTGGTTCCTTGGTGCTGATCCGATGTCTAGCCAGATGATGCTTGATCTTATACTAAAAGGGATAACACCGTTTAACTTGATAAAAGGTACGATAATTACACTGTTATTCGTAGCATTATACAACCGAATGCAGCCATGGGTGATGAAACAGATTGCTCAGCAGGCTTAAATATAATTATAAAACCGTTGTGGAGAAGTTTCCACAGCGGTTTATTTGTTAATGTAATGATGTAAAGCATCCTTAGTTAACCGATAGCTGTATACGAGAAACAACCTGATTCTCTGATACATTCTTATATTTTTTCTAAAAAATTGTTCCAAAAAGGTAGCATACAGGTTTTGTAGGTTTTTTTTCTTTGTTTGTGCCTGGTGTTAAACCGTTGTTTGTAAAATGAAGGGATGCGTGCGGGTCGAAACGTGCGGAAAAGTGTGCGAACGCGTAAAAAGTATAGGAACACGTACCGTAAAAGCCACTTCATATATCATTTTGTTCTTATCTATTAAAAAATGCTCGAAGCTTGAGCTTCGAGCATTTTCATAAATATCTTATAAGAATAACCCTACAATTGTTCCTGTTAATACAGAACCCATAGTAGCTACAAGTAATACTTTTAAACCTACTTTAGCAAGCATTGAAGCTTTTTCTCCATTAATCGCTTGAACAGTTCCTAAAATAATTCCGATTGAAGAGAAGTTAGCAAATGAAATTAAGAATGCAGAAACGATACCAACTGTTTTTGGATCCATGTTCGGGATCATTTTCATAAAGTCTAGCATCGCAACGAATTCGTTTGCAGCAACTTTTGTTCCCATAACAGAACCAGCTTGTACGATTTCATTAGCAGGTATACCCATGATAAAAGCAATCGGAGCAAAAACATAACCTAAAATTTGTTGGAACGTTAGACCTGTTACGGCATCAAAAGCAAAGTTGACCATTGAAAGTAATCCGATGTAGGTAATTAGCATCGCACCTACGATTAGAGCAACCTTACCTCCATCTAATGCACCGTTACCAATTGCTTCAAACAGTGACTTTTCTTTAACCATTTCTTTTACATCAATTTCTTCATCTTCTTCGGCAGTTACAGGACATACGATGGAAGATAAAATCAATCCAGAGAATACGTTGATTGGTAAAGCCACAAGTACGTATTCAGCAGGAATCATTTGCATGTAAGCACCAAGGATCGAACAACTAACAGCTACTAATGAAGATGTTACAACAACGAAAAGTCGGTTTGCTGAAAGTTTATGCAATTGAGATTTAACAGAGATAATGGCAGTTGTATCACCAAAGACCATTGAGTTTACAGCAACGAAAGATTCTATTTTAGGAAGACCTGTTATCTTAGCAACAGTTCCGCCGATGTATTTTATAGCTAAAGGTAAAATACGAGTGTATGTCAAGATTGAAAGTAAAGCGGAAACAAACACAATCATCATAAGTACGTTAATAAAGAAGTATTCTTTACCACTTAAATCACCAAATACGAACGCAATACCATCATTACCAAATGAAAGGACCTTATTAAAAACGTTTACAATTTTGTTTAATACCGTTTTACCTACTGTTGTATTAAGCATGAACCACGCTATGAATAACTGTACTACTAACATTATTCCAACCGCTTTATAGTTAATGTTCTTCTTATCATTAGACATGATGAAAGCGATTGCAATTAATGCAATAATACCCAAAATTCCAATTAAAATTGACATGAAAGTTCCCCCTATTACTTAACTCGATAATCTTGCATGGTTGTCAGACATCAAATGACTGACCCTTTTCTAATGTAACAAATTTCGACAAAAATGCAATCGTTTTTCTAAAAATAATATGCTAGATATTTTTCCCAATCGGACTGTACTTATCCATGAAAAAAGCAGCTATCCATTTTTTGAATAGCTGCTTTTTAAAACATCCCGTTTTCTTCTATATGATTGTAAATATTTTTAACAAGTTCGTCCGATGTTTCTCCGTGAACAATATCTCCATTCACTAAAGCAAACAGCGATTTAGCACAGTGTCCACAATAACCCAGACACCCATACTCAATAACGTCAAGATCATAGTCCTTCTCAAGTTCTTCAAGCGCTTTTTGTGCACCACTCGCTAGATTACTTACACAAAACTCTATAATCGGTCTCATTTATATTCTTCACCTCTTGATGAATCCATCCTAACGGTTTCTATAGTTGTAGTCAATGTAAACACTCATTATTCCTGTGTTTTTTCTATAAAAGAGTTGTGAAATTGGTGCAAAGTGCTATACTTAAACATGTCAAAAACGTGTAATCGTTTACTTATTTCGAGTTAAGGTTATTTACTTATATAAAGCATTTCAAAAACAGATAAGAATTGTCTTGAAAGAAAAGGGGAAATGACAAATGAAACACCTCGTTTTACTTGGCGGAGGATATGGAAATATGCGTGTGCTAAAGAGACTTCTTAATTCCTCAGACCTCCCTGAAAACATTCAGCTTACGCTTATTGATCGTGTACCTTACCATTGTCTAAAGACCGAATATTATGCACTTGCTGCAGGAACCATATCTGATCATCATGTTCGTGTAACTTTTCCGGACCACCCACGCCTGAATATTAAATATGGTGAAGTTACAGCAATTGATGTAAAAGAAAAGAAAGTTCTATTAAAAGACCAAGATGCGGTTTCATATGATGATTTGGTTATCGGCCTAGGTTGTGAAGACAAATATCATAATGTTCCTGGTGCTGACCAATTTACGCTTAGCATTCAGACCATTGATAAGTCGCGTCAAACGTATCAAATTTTAAACAACTTGCATGCAAATGCAGTTGTTGCAGTAGTAGGTGCGGGTCTTTCAGGTGTAGAGTTAGCATCTGAACTTCGTGAGAGCCGTCCAGACCTCACCATCAAACTCTTTGACCGTGGTGATATGATTCTCTCCGCTTATAAAAAGAGATTGAGCAACTATGTACAAAACTGGTTTGTTGAACACGGTGTTGAAGTAATCAACAATTCAAATGTAACAAAGGTTGAAGAAGGCGCTCTTTATAATCATGACGAAAAGGTTGAGTGTGATGCTATCGTTTGGACAGCAGGCATACAGCCAAGCCGAATCGTTCGTGATTTAGATGTGGAAAAAGACAGTCAAGGACGTGTTGTTCTTACTGAACATCATCACCTTCCAGCTGAAGAGCATGTATATGTTGTCGGAGATTGCGCGAGCCTCCCTTATGCACCAAGTGCACAATTAGCAGAGGAGCAAGCAGAACAGATCTCCCAAGTCCTTTTGGCTCGTTGGAACGATCAGCCCCTTCCAGAAATGAATGAGATCAAACTAAAAGGTGTTATGGGTTCTCTCGGTAAGAAGAGCGGATTTGGTACGATGGGAAGTACTGCGCTTATAGGTAGAGTACCACGTTTATTAAAATCAGGAATTCTTTGGTTGTATAAATATCAAGTATAAGTAAAGACCCATGCAAAGCTGCATGGGTCTTTTTCTGCATTTTACCAATAATAAGGACGGAAACGACGAATTCGGTAAAACGGAAAACCAAAAACTCCGAAGCCAGGAAAAAACGGCCCGACAAAAATGATACGGCTATTACGATCAGCTTGCTCACCTGGCATGATCATATACATATTATCTTGATCATAGCTATGCAATTGACCGTGATATACATTTCCATCATTCAGTTCAATCGTAACCTTCTGTCCCATGTACTCGAGACAAAGATCATGGTAATGATGGTGATGATGTCCAGCAAATGAGGACGACTCATCTTTATGACTTTTACCTTTTAAAGGGTTCAACAATACAATTTGCCTCCTTTTTCTCCCTACATCTTATTCTTAAGAGAAGTACAAGGCGTGTGTACAAACCCAAAATAAAAAAAATAGGCGCTTAACTTACAGCGCCATAACCATTCTGTTCTATAATTGCATAGATCGTTTTTAAGTTCGGATTACCTTCTGCTACTACCTCTCCATCAATTACGACGACAGGATAAAAAAGGTCTTCTTCTACAATTCTTTCTGAAAATGCCTGATCGATCTCATTTTCCGTTCTTTCCATGTCTATATAAAGAACATTAAACAATAAGTTCGGAAACTTTCTTGAGATTGCTGCCTCTAGCCATTCAGCTGTTTCTTTTGCTGAAGGAAGATGAACACAGCTGGCACATTTTTGTTCCGCTCCATATACTTTAATACTAAATGAGTTACTCATGAAGAATCACCTCAATGTATGCGCTTATTTGCTTTCATCATACCTTATTTTTCATAAAAGAAAAAGGAACAAATATCATGATGCTTGCTCATGGATTTTTTATTCCATATCCCGTATACTAAGAGTAAGTTCTTTTTAAGAAAGGAGCCTTGATTATTATGGCTGAAACTCAAAACTTAGAGATGCGTGAACAAGTTGAAGAAGTTCTTGATAAATTACGCCCGTTCCTTCTTCGTGATGGAGGAGACGTGGAATTAGTGGATATTGAAGAAGGTGTAGTAAAAGTACGCCTTATGGGAGCATGTGGTAGCTGCCCAAGTTCAACAATTACACTAAAAGCTGGTATCGAACGTGCACTTCTTGAAGAAGTTCCTGGTGTTGTTGAATTAGAACAAGTATTTTAATGATAACGAAGAAGCCGCTCAATCTAGAGCGGCTTCTTTTTTTGATGTTTATTGTAAGCTTAAAAGCTGTTGGCTTCCGTTTCAGGTGCTCGCTTTCCGCGGGGCAGGCGGTGAGCCACATTCGTACGTTTTACTTTTAAGTGTCTCACCTGCCCGCCTGTCCCGCAGGAGTCTCCCACCTTCCACTACAACCAACTATTCAAAGGAGACAAAAAAATAAAAACAAGAAGCTATGCATGTATTTTATGTTAACCTGTTAACTCATCAAACGAACAAGCAATGCTTTTTGTGCGTGAAGACGGTTTTCAGCCTCATGAAAAACAACAGAATGAGGACCATCAATAATCTCCGCCGTTACCTCTTCCTCTCGATGTGCAGGCAAACAATGCATAAAGATATAGTCACTCTTTGCATATGAGACCAGCTCTCGATTCACTTGATAATCTTTAAAATGTTTTAGGCGTACCTCTGCTTCAGCTTCTTGCCCCATGCTCGCCCAAACATCTGTATAAATCACATCACTATTTTTAATACCTTCAATCGGATCATGAGTTACTTCGATAACAGAACCGTTTTGTTTCGCAACTTCTTTTGCATAAGAAACAATCTCTTCCTTCGGTTCGTAGTTTTCAGGGCAAATAATAGTACAATCCATGCCCACTTTTGCGGCTCCAATCATTAAAGAGTGTGCGACATTGTTTCCGTCACCAATATACGCCAGCTTTTTCCCTTTGAACGACCCTTTATATTCTAAAATTGTAAGAAGATCAGCTAGTATCTGACACGGATGAAAATCGTCCGTAAGTCCGTTGATTACAGGAATAGATCCGCTCTGTGCAAGCTCTTCAACTGTGGATTGATGAAACGTACGAATCATTAGCGCATCTAGATAGCCGGACAATACTTTCGCTGTATCTGAGATCGATTCTCCTCTACCCATCTGAATATCACGAGTCGATAGATGGATCGCATGACCGCCGAGCTGCAGCATTGCAGCCTCGAACGAAACGCGAGTACGTGTCGATGATTTCTCGAAAATCATTCCTAAGATCTTTCCTTTTAGTAAAGGTGGTGCAGATGGACCTTGTTTTTTCAAGTCTTTCGCAAGGTTCAATAAGTCGATGATCTCAGATGTAGAATAATCCATCAGCGTTAGGAAATCTTTCTGAGTTTGCGTTTGGCGAAGTGGGTGTACGATTGACATTAGATCAGCACTTCCTTTCTCATTTTATTCGAGGTGCGTATCGCATCTAAATAAGCGTAAGATGTTTCTTTCCTTGTTAGTACATGGACTCTATCAAGAACGGCACGCTTAGCATTTTGACTTTCGCAATCATTCGAAAAATTTATATATATGGCTTTATTGTCTGTTTTTAACCATTCATCAAATGTTAGATTTTTTGCAGTAAGTACGGAATATCCACATTCCTCCCAGGCTTTTGAAGCAGCTTCAGCGAGGGTTCCTTCCGCAAAAATACTTCCTTGATCATTCCATAGATCAGCCAATTGAAGACTCGATCCTTTCAAAGCTTTCATTAGAGCTCCATTAAAATCGGCATCTGTTCCTATCACTTCTCCAGTAGATAGCATCATCGGACTTAACACCGGAGAAACACCAGGCAGTTTTATGGTTGAGAACACAGGCGCTTTTACTGTAACTTCCGGTTGTCCGTTATGCTCTTGGTCAAGGTTTAATGACTTTAATGAATGACCAAGAAGCAATTGTGTTGCTTTCTGCACGAGGTTTACATTCGTAATCTTACTCATGATGGGAGCTGTTCGAGATGCTCTTGGGTTCACTTCAATAACATATACACTCTCATTCTTTATAGCGAATTGAATATTAAACAATCCTTTATACGATAAGTTAAGTGCTATTTTTTTAGAGAAAGATTTTATTTGATCTATCACATGATTTGATAAAGATTGCGGTGGTGTGACAGTCAGACTATCTCCAGAATGAACCCCGGTTCCTTCTAAATGTTCAAAAATACCAGGAATGAATAGATCTGCACCATCGCTTAAAACATCTACCTCGGCTTCTGTACCTTCTAAAAACGTATCGATCAAAACAGGATAATTCACTTGTTCATGTTTTAGATAATCTGTAAGTTCGCTTTCAGAATACAGCACCTTCATTCCGCTTCCACCAATCACGTATGATGGACGTAGAAGAATTGGAAACCCTAGTTTGTTTGCATAAAGCTTCACTTCTTTTTCGCTTACCGCCGAAAATCCTGGAACTTTAGGAATATTCAATGTGTCCAAAAATTGATAAAAGCGCTCTCTGTCTTCCATTTGGTCTACGGTGTCTGCCGGACTTCCAAGAACATAATATCCCGCCTCTTCTAACTTCTTAGCCAAATTGATAGATGTTTGGCCACCAAATTGCAGAATGACATCTGATATTCCTTCAAACTCCAAAACATGATTGATGTCTTCAAAGGTTAGAGGCTCAAAATATAGGGAGTCAGATACTTCATAGTCCGTACTTACTGTTTCTGGATTATTGTTAATCAAGATGGCTTCATATCCAAAAGATTTGAGTGCTATAGCACTATGCACGCAACAATAATCAAATTCAACACCTTGCCCGATTCGTATGGGACCGGATCCGATGACTGCCACTTTTTTCTTCGTGCTTGGGATTCTATCGCTCTTCCCGCTCCAGCTGGAATAAAAATATGTCGTTTTTGCTTCGAACTCTGCTGCACACGTATCCACCATCTTATACGTCGGCGTGATATCCCACTCTACTCTCTTGTTGCGTACCTCTAACTCTGAAGCAGACCAGATTTCTGATAAGTATCGATCTGAAAAACCATACTTTTTTGCCAGTTGCAGCTGTTGTTTTTCTATTTTTTCTAAAGTTGTTTGTTGCAGCATATTGTCCATAGAAACCATCTCATGAAAGATGGATAAAAAGTAAGGTGTGATTTGTGTTAATTCATGAATTCTGTCTGCAGTTATTCCTCTTTTCAACAGTTCCATCACCACGAAAAAACGACGATCATCTGCTGATATGACAAGATCAAGAAGTGTATCCTCATCTAATGCAGATAGTTCTTTCAAATACATTCCGTTCGTTTTAAGCTCTAGTGATCGGATCGCCTTTTGAAACGCTGAAGCCATGTTTCTCTCTAACGCCATCACTTCGCCTGTCGCTTTCATCTGGGTTCCGAGTTTTCGGTCAGCATGAGGAAACTTATCGAACGGCCACCTTGGCATTTTTACAGCTACATAATCTAATGCCGGTTCAAAACTCGCAAAGGTCGTTCCTGTTACTGGATTCTTCAATTCATGCAGGTTATACCCTAGGGCAAGTTTGGCAGCGATCTTTGCAATCGGATATCCAGTTGCTTTTGATGCTAGTGCAGATGACCTGCTCACACGCGGATTCACTTCGATCAAATAATACTGTGAGTTATCAGGATGAAGTGCAAACTGAATATTACATCCTCCTACGATTTCAAGCGCAGAGATGATGGTTAATGACGCTTTTCTAAGTGACTGATACTCATCATCTGTTAATGTCTGGCTAGGAGCTACTACTACAGAATCACCTGTATGAACACCGACAGGGTCAACGTTTTCCATGTTACAAACCGTGATGCATGTTCCGTTCTTGTCACGCATCACTTCATATTCAACCTCTTTATAGCCTGCAATACTTTTTTCAATCAGACATTGGTTGATCGGACTCGCTGATAGACCTTGTTTAACTAGAGAGGTCAGCATCTCTTTAGAGGAAGCAATTCCGCCACCAAACCCCCCGAGAGTATATGCTGGTCTAACAATTACCGGATAACCAGTCACTTCAGCAAAATGGATCGCTTCGTCTATTGAAGTAACAATCTCACTTTCTGGTACAGGTTCTCCGAGATGCTTCATCAATGATCGAAACAGATCACGGTCTTCTGCTTTTTGTATAGAATGAATATCTGTACCTAAAAGTTTCACTTCATATTTCTTTAAAATTCCTTTCTCATGAAGTTCCATCGCCAAGTTAAGTCCTGTTTGACCTCCAACCGTGGCTAAGAGTCCATCAGGTTTTTCTTTTTGAATAATCTGTTCAGCATATTCTACTGTTAAGGGTTCAAAGTATATAACGTCTGCAAACGTCTTATCCGTCATGATCGTAGCCGGATTGTTGTTGATCAAGACTACTTCTATCCCTTCTTCTTTTAACGCTTTACATGCCTGTGTTCCGGAATAATCAAATTCTGCTGCCTGCCCGATTACGATCGGTCCTGATCCGATCACGAGCACCTTCTTGATGTCTTGTTGTTTAGGCATAACTTCTCACCTTCTCTGTATGTTGTACACTGTTAATAAAATTTTGGAAGATTTCCTTATGTTCGTTCGGACCAGGTGCTGCTTCAGGGTGGAATTGTACACTTGCAACATTGAATGAACGATGCCATAATCCCTCGACACTTTGATCGTTCACGTTTTCAAACCAAATATTGAACCCTGTTTCTGCTAAACTTTCTTTTTGAACAACATAACTATGATTTTGTGAACTCATCGATACTTTTCCTGTCTTCAAGTTCATAACTGGCTGATTCGCACCACGATGACCAAATTTCAGCTTTCGCGTCTCACCGCCGAATGCTAAAGCAAGTATCTGATGACCGAGACAGATGCCTAACGTAGGGTAGCGCATCGCTAGATTTTTATAACGATGAAAATAGGCGGAGAACCTCATAGGATCACCAGAACCGTTTGAAAAAACAAAACCATCTGGATTTAATTTTTCGATATCGGCTATATCTTGATCAAAAGGAACAATTGTTACTCTGCATCCCTCGTTAACAAGAGCATCAACGATTGATTTCTTATATCCAAAATCGATCAGTACGATATGCGTGTCTCCTGAACCTGTCTTTTTCATTGATGTAGTCGGCCAATATTCTTCTAGCTGAAAAGAATCAGGAGTGATGCTTGGTACATGCAAAACGGCTGGTAGAGATCCTTTTATTCGAATTTGTTGAATAAGAGATCTTGTATCTACATTGGTTAGAGCAGGGATTTGATAAGCGTTTAGCAAGTCAACGATAGATTGGCGGTTATCTTTTGCAACGAATCCAAAGCACTCTGCCATAACTACTCCTGCCACTTGAATTTTGGCGGATTCCATACTCTTAGGATCAAATCCGTAGTTTCCTATAAAAGGATAAGAAAACACGACGATCTGTCCTTGATAGGAAGGGTCGGTCAATACTTGTTCGTATCCAGTCATTCCTGTATAAAATACAACTTCACCTGAACCATATTGATTGTCACTAATCCAGTCACCATCAAATGCATGACCGTTAGATAGCGTTATACAGCCTTTCATGTTAAGTCCCACTCCTTGTATAAAACATATAGTTTAATGTATTTTTATTCAATTATAAGTAAAAAAATATCTAATTTCTTTTTACGTCACTTTTTCATATTTGTTATTAAAAAGAGCTAGAATCGTGTTTAACGCTGATGTTAGTTCTTCATCCGTAACATTTAAAGGGGGTAGTAATCGAATAACAGGCTCGCCTGCAGGAACGGTTAATAGACCTTGGTCTTCTAAATTTACTATTAATTCGCCAGCCCGCTCACATTCTATTCCTATCAATAGTCCTTTTCCTCGTATTTCCTTTACGCAAGGGAAATTTATCAAGTGATTTTCTAATTGCGCTTTGAAGTTCTTTCCTTTTCTCTCAACCTCACTTAAGAATTCGTCATGAAAAATGATATCCAAAACACTTTGGCTGACTGCACATGCGAGAGGATTTCCTCCAAATGTTGTTCCATGGCTACCTGGACCAAACATATCAGCTAGTTTACTCTTTCCAAGCATAGCTCCTATCGGAAAGCCGTTTCCTAGCCCTTTGGCAAGAGTAACGATATCAGGATCTAATTCGAAGTGTTCATAGGCATATCTTTTTCCCGTTCTGCCGATACCGGTTTGGACTTCATCAATAATTAATAAAATATCGTTCTTCTCACAAATCTCTTGCACTGCTTTATAAAAATCTGGGTCAGCAATTTTAATCCCGCCTTCTCCCTGTATGACTTCCATCATGATCGCAGCTGTGTCGTTGTCTGCCTGTTTCTTCAATTGCTCAATATCGTTCCATGGCAGATGTATGAATGTTGACAGAAGCGGTCCATATCCTTCTTTTATCTTTTGTTGACCCGTCGCCGACATGGAACCGAACGTTCTCCCGTGAAATGAATCGTTAAACGTGATGATCTTATTTTTCTTTGTGAATTTCTTAGCAAGCTTGATCGCAGCTTCGTTCGCTTCAGCTCCACTATTGCAAAAGAAGGCTAGATCCAAATGTGTGTGCTTCACAAGCGTATCTGCGAGCAACTCTTGCTGATGGATTTCAAAAAGATTGGAAGTATGCCAGATGCATTCGCTTTGCTTTTGTAGAGCTGCAACCACATCGGGATGACAATGACCTAGACTCGTTACAGCTATTCCACTCGTGAAATCTAAGTATTTCTTATCGTTTTGGTCATACACATAAGTTCCGTTACCTTTTTGAAGTCGTATTTGTTTTCTTTTGTAAGTTGGAAAAAGTGCACTCACGTGATCAGTACCTCCTTAAACAATTCCGTACCTGACAGAGTTTGGTCGGTAATTCGTACTTGCTTGATGTTTAGATCCAGACATTTTATAGCCGCTTCAACCTTTGGAACCATTCCCCCGCTTATGTGTCCTTCAACGATATTTTTATGAATGTCTGAGATCGTTAAGCATTTCATCCACTCTCCAAGCACTGAAACACCCGGTGTATCTGTAACAAAACATATCGATTCGGCAGATAGTGCAGCTGCTGTTTCTCCTGCCGCTGTATCTGCATTAATATTCACCGTTTCACCGTTCTCTGTTACACCAAGAGAAGCAATGACTGGAACCTTGCCAGCTTCTAACACGTTTTGGATGATCTCTGTATTTACTCTCTCTACACTTCCAACCCAACCATAATTCTCTTTATCTAAAAAATCACAAGTGAGCAGGGAATTCTCTGCTCCACAAAGTCCTTGAGCTGAAATTCCGTCGTTATTCAATCTCTCCACAAGATTTGTATTGGTAATGTCATTTAAAGCTGTTTTTACACAGAAAAGCGATTCTAGCGAAGTGACTCGTACGCCATTCTTCATTTCTAACGGCAACCCGGATTCCGTCAGCTTCTTATTGATTTCGGGCCCTCCTCCGTGAACGATAACGATCTTTTCGCCTTGTTCAATCCTGTTTTTAAGAGCATCAAAAAAAGGAGACTGTAGGTTAGAAAGCGTACTTCCTCCGATTTTCACAACATGACACACAACCCTCTCCTCCTTTTAGGTACGATAACTTGCATTAATTTGAACATAGTCATACGTAAGATCGCATCCCCACGCTCTTCCACTTCCAAGACCTTCTGATAGTTCAACCGAGATATGAATCTCATGACTTTTTAAGTAAGTACGGATTTTTTCCTCTGAAAATAGAACCGGCTCTCCATCTGCTACAACTTCATGTTCACCAATTTTTATTTTTACAGCGTCGGGATTAAATGAAACGCCACTATATCCAGCTGCAGCAAGAATTCTGCCCCAGTTCGCATCGCAACCAAATACAGCCGTCTTCACTAACGGAGAACCTACTATGGTTTTAGCAATGATTCTCGCCTCTTTATCCGAGGCTGCACCATTTACACTAACCTCAATCAGCTTGCTCGCACCTTCGCCATCCTTTGCGATAAGTTTGCCTAAATCTTCACAAACGAGTACGAGTGCTTCTAAGAATAGTTCCCATTCTGAATGGTTCTTGTCTAACTCTTCATTCTCACCCATGCCGTTTGCGAGCATGAGTACCATGTCGTTCGTCGATGTATCTCCGTCAACAGTAATACAATTGAAGGTTCGTTCTACGGCATAAGACAAAGCATCGCGCAGATCATCTTGCTGCACAGCTGCATCAGTCGTGATAAAGCCTAGCATCGTAGCCATATTAGGGTGTATCATCCCTGATCCTTTTGCCGTACCTGCTATCGTAATACTCTTATTATTAATTTTCAGAGAGTAGGCTGTATTCTTGGAAACGGTATCTGTCGTTAAAATCGATTGAGAAAAATCTATTGATCCTTTCAGCTCAGAATCTAGCACTAAGTTTTCAATACCAGCTGAAATTTTATCCATCGGCAGATGTTCACCGATCACCCCTGTTGAGGCAACTCCGACATAGTGCGGGGGAATATCCAGCTTTTCGGCGGTCTGGATCTGCATGTGCCGAGCATCTCTCAAGCCTTTTTTTCCTGTACAAGCATTTGCATTACCAGAGTTCACGATAATCGCTTGAAGCTTCCCCTCTTGAGAGATGCTATTCTGCGTAACTTTTAGCGGAGCTGCCTGTACTTGGTTCGTTGTATAAACACCTGCCGCGTTCGCCGGTGTAATACTATACAACAATCCTAAGTCGAGTTTTTTATGTTTTACACCACAATGAAGCCCACTTGCGTAAAACCCTTTTGGTGTCGCGATATTGATCCCTGTTATCTTTTGAATAACCGCTTTTGTTGCCTGCATCTATCCTGCCTCCTTTAGTTAAGGGAACATTGGTGAAGCTTTCAATCCCTTCGTTTCATCCATTCCGAACATCACATTCATATTTTGAACCGCTTGACCTGCCGCTCCTTTTAATAGATTGTCAATACAAGAGATCACCGTGATTCGGTTTGTTCGCTCATCAACGGCAAACGTAACATCACAAAAATTGGATCCGTATACTTGCTTTGTAAATAGGTTAGCTTTTTCCCTATGAACTCTGACGAAGTATTCACTGTCGTAATAAGATTCAAAGATTTCTTTTACAGAGCGAGAGGTAACTGAATCTGTGAGCTCTGCATACATCGTCGTCATGATGCCCCTAGTCATCGGGACAAGATGAGTATTAAATGTAATTTTCGTATCAACATCTGCACAAAACTGAATACTTTGCTCGATCTCTGGGATGTGCTGATGTTGATTGATCTTGTATATACCGAGGCTGTCATTCACTTGTGAAAAATGCGTTCCTTTGCCGGGTGAGGCACCCGCTCCAGAAATCCCGCTCTTTGCATCAATAACGAGTGAAAATGGATGGATCGCTTTTTCTTTTAATAATGGGAGAATACCAATAAGAGCTGCAGTCGGATAACATCCTGGGTTCGCGATCAATTTTCCTTTCTGTACCTCTTCTCTCTTCCATTCTGTTAATCCGTATACCGCCTGATTCACGAGTGATTGTGGAGGAGGCTCTTTTTTATACCACGCTCGATAGGTATCAGCATCTTTTATTCGAAAGTCTCCTGCTAGATCAATAATCTTTAAGTTCTCATCGACGAGCGAAGGAAGAAACTCTGATGAAACGCCACTTGGTGCGGAGGAAAACACGATATCTAATCCATCACTGGGTAGTTGTTTCAGTGGTTTTAGCTTCTGATCATGAACGTGATACAGATGCTGAATTTCTTCTGAAAGCTCAATACCTGCTCTAGAGGATGAATAGAGAACAACTTCGGTTATCTCTGTATGTGCAGATAGCAGCCGGAAGAGTTCCATACCGCCATATCCGGTCACACCAATAATTCCTGCTCTCATTACATCACTCCTTAAATAAGTTATGGTTCATTATAGGACTGTATAAAAATTAATTCAATAGTATATTTATAAATAATTTAATTTTAATAAAAAAACTGACTCTTCGGGTAT
Source organism: Fictibacillus halophilus (assembly GCF_016401385.1). Classification (NCBI taxonomy): domain Bacteria; kingdom Bacillati; phylum Bacillota; class Bacilli; order Caryophanales; family Fictibacillaceae; genus Fictibacillus; species Fictibacillus halophilus. The sequence continues at coordinate 2,464,221 of NZ_JAEACF010000001.1, forward strand.
ACGAAAAGTCAGTCTTAACAATTTTTTATTGTCTTAAAAATCCACCTTCTGAATGGATGATCTGTCCAGTTATCCACTCTGCTTCTGGTGTTGTTAAAAATGCGATTAACCTTGCCGCATCTTCTGGCTTTCCAATCCTTCCACCAGGAAACTTCGGCAGCAGAATTTTTTCTAATTCTGGATTGATCCAACCTGTATCAGTAGGGCCAGGGTTCACTGCATTAACAGTAATTCCTTTGTGTCCGATTTCAGTAGCTAACGATAGGGTTAACGCATCAACAGCTCCTTTAGTAGCAGCGTAGGCTAATTCACCGAGCATCGGACCTTTCGACTGGCCAGAAGTTAGATGAACGATGCTTCCTCTGTCCCCTGTGAAACGTTTGGCAAATTCTATACTCAAAAGAGTCGTTGCCCGAATGTTGATTGCATAATGAGCATCTAAAATCTCACTTGTTGTATCTTCCCAGCTGTGATTCTGTGACATACAGGCATTGTTTACAAGTATAGTCGGTGTACCTAATTCCCTTTCAACTTTTTCTAGAAGTTTTGGAATATGTGCTGAAACACTAAGATCAATTTCTTCATACATGGATTGAACTCCGAGATTTTTTAATTTCTCTACAAGCTGCTCTGGATCATTTGTATGATCACCTGTATGCATCGTCGTGTCATAATTACCCCATGATGTAAAAAAGATGTTAGCTCCCCTGTTTGCAAGCTCAACACAAACAGCTGCGCCAATTCCGTTTATACGGCTAGCTCCCGTAACGATGGCTGTTCTTCCTTCTAAAGAACGATACATCTTGTTCCTCCTTATGTAACAGGCGTTTCTGCGCCTTTTCCATCTAATATACTTTGTATGTTTCTACATGCAAGTTCAGCCATTTTCATCCTTGTTTCAACACTTGCACTACCGATGTGAGGAAGGGCTACCACTTGTCTCATCGAGAGTAGAGGGTGATTGACATCAATCGGCTCTTGTTGGAATACATCAAGACCAGCTCCAGCGATTGTTTTGTTATGCAATGCCTCAATCAGTGCAGATTCATCAACCGTTGCACCCCTGCCTGCATTAATGAAGATCGCGCTATTCTTCATGCTCTGAAAAGCTTCTCGGTTAAACATGCCTTTCGTTTCAGGTGTTAATGGCGCAAGAGAAACCACAAAATCTGATTGCTTTAAAAGCTCATGAAATTCCTTATATTCCGCTTCGAGTGAGACCTCTCTATCAGGCTTACGGTTTCGATTGTGGTACAAAATTTTCATATCAAAGCCCTTTGCTCGTCTCGCTACGGCTTCACCGATCCTGCCCATTCCAACAATCCCGATCGTTTTATGATGAACATCAGTTCCCGCAAGTAATAAAGGTCCCCAGCTGTTCCACTTTCCTTCTTTTACATAATTAGCTGATTCAACAATCCTGCGCGCTGTTGCAAGGATTAGAGAAAAGGCTAAGTCCGCCGTAGAATCGGTTAATACATCTGGTGTGTTACAGACCGTTATACCTTTTTGTTTGGCAGCTGCGACATCGATGTTGTCATAGCCAACTGCTAGATTTGCTATTACTTTTAGTGAAGATGCTTCATTCAGTACTTCGCTATCGATTTTGTCTGAAAGCATCGTGAGCAGTCCATCTGCCTTTTTGATCTCGGTTAGAAGCACTTCACGTGGTACTGCCTTTTCTTCATGCGGCCACATGTTGATCTGTGCGATCTGCTCCAATTGTGTAACGGTTTCATTAGGTAATTTTCGTGTAATAAAAACATAAGGTTTTTGCATACGCTTTCACTCCTTGCTTGTTATTTTCTCATGTGAAAGTGAGAAAATAAAGCAATGGTACTTATGCATTTAATTTTGTTAGTGCAAAGTGTAATCTAAATAATGGTTGCTTTTAGAGATTTTCTATTTTTACTTCCTGTGAAGTTGATTGTAGCGGAAGGTTGCCGACTCCTATGGGACGAGCGGTCAGTCCGAAAAGTGGAAGTGACTCGTTTAGCCCCGACAAGCAAAAGTTGAATGGGCTAGGAAGGCGCACTTTGCCTTCTTGACCATTCAACTTGTGACCTCGAGGGGCTAGTCACTGCAACTAGACAGGTGGAGACACTTAATGGCGCAAAGCGGCAGTCCGAAAAGTGGAAGTGACTCGTTCAGACCCGACAAGCAAAAGGGAAATGGGCTTGGAAGGCGCACTTTGCCTTCTTGACCGTTTAACTTTTGACCTCGAGGGGCTAGTCACTGCAACTAGACAGGAGGCTCACCGTTCGCCCATGGAAAGCGAGCAACTTGGAGCGGAAATCAACTACTTTCGAAGACAACAATGTAGATCAAAACAATCAAAAAAAAGAGGTATAACTCAAAAATCTTACTTTTGAGCCACCTCTTTCTTTAGATCATGGGTACGAGCCAATCGACCATTGGGATATTTAACTCTTGAACCGGAAGACCGATCGATCTGTAAAAGCTTTTTAAAAAGTATTCATTTTGCTTTTCATATGAGATTAAGTCAGTAAAGCGGCGAACATATAGTTCTTTTCCGATATCTCTCTCATTATTATAATGTTCATCAACTGTATCAAAGTACTGTGAAGGAAAGAGGAGTCTGCCGTATAGAAGTCTCCAAGCTCCCTTAGATAATGGCTTTACTTTTTCATAGTCGTCGATCAACTGCAATACTTCGTGGCTTCTGAACTCTGGCTGATAGATTTTTTCTCTGATGCATTCTGCAAGGTCTCGCATCGGACTATCGATTACCCAGCCAACAGGCAGTTTAACAAAACTGTTAGACGTCCGAATCCATGAACGCTCGCTGAATCGATCATAACAAATTGCAGCAGAACCTATTCCTTTAGGCCCTCTCTCTAGTTGGTAATCCGTAATATATTGAATCGCATTTTCAGCCATTCCCTCATAATAAGGAAATGTAGTCAAAAACAATTGATCAAAATCGTTCTTTTGTCTTCTGGCTGATATTTCTGCATAACGGTTGTGCATTTCATCCACACGATTGATCCATAATAGCGGCCATTGTCCGTATGCGATTTGTTCAACTGGATAATACTGTTCAAGCCCTTTTCCTCGCTTATGAAATTCTGCGAGTTCAGAGCCTATTTCAATATTACGATGTTCCCCTTTTTTGGGTTCTACTTTAAAAATAATAACAGATTCTCCATCTACATAAGCACTAGGCATATTGGTGATCGTAGGCTGCAGAACAGGTATATTCTCCTCTCCGCGTTGCTGTAGATAATCACTGATATACATCATCTCTTGCAGTTTCTCATAAGACATCTGCTGCTGTGGTATCACGATGTATTGGTTTCCTTTGCAATAGAAGGTCCGATAACCTGATTCAGATCTTCTGTCTTCACAAACTAGTTGATAATGATGAAATACATCTCTTTCAAACAAAGCCGATCCCCCCACCCCTTCAGCTTTCCAGCGGTCGATCTTTTCAGATTAAACTGAACACATCCCCGCAAGATTGGATACACCATTGTATGCCCATATAGGCGAAGTGGTTAGTACTTTTTATAAATTCATAACTTTACTATGAAAACATATACTATACAAAGCTAAGGAGACTAACAGAGAAAAGGAGTACAAGGATGCCAAACAAAAAAGTGGAAAAAGTCGAAGAAACTGCACGCAAACAGCTGAACGAACGGGGCGTTACGGTAAACGATATTGCTGAACTTGTTTATTTTCTCCAAGTCCCCTATCATCCTGACCTAAAAATGGATGTATGTAGAGAAAACGTTGAAAGAGTCATTGCAAAACGTGAAGTTCAGAATGCTATTCTTACAGGTATTGCCCTAGATGTATTAGCGGAACAGAAAAAACTGGAACAGCCGCTTCAGGAAATATTGGCTCGCGATGAAAGTCTTTATGGAATCGATGAAGTGATCGCACTCTCAATCGTGAATATATATGGCTCGATCGGCTTTACCAACTACGGATTCATTGATAAACAAAAACCAGGGATTCTAGAAAAACTTAATGATAAGTCTACAGGGATGGTTCATACCTTCTTAGATGACATTGTCGGTGCGATTGCAGCTGCAGCATCGAGCAGATTGGCCCATCGTGCAGCAAATGAAGAATAAAAATAAGGCTTAAGAACAAGAGGAATCTCTTTGACTTAAGCCTTTTTTATGTTGTCTGTTCTAAGCTTTGCAGTTCTTGTAAGGAGTTGATTTCCGTTCCAGGATGCTCGCTTTCCGCGGGGCAGGCGGTGAGCCCCTTGCCGCTATGCACCCTTAAGGGTCTCACCTGTCTAGTTACAGTGGCTAGCCCCTCGAGGTCAAAAGTTAAATGGGTTAGAAGGCAAAGTGCGCCTTCCAACCCATTCACCTTTTGCTTGGCGGGGCTGAACGAGCCACTTTCACTCTTCGGACTGACCGCTTGTCCTAGCCGAGAGTCTCACACCTTGCACTTCAATCAACTTGTCAATGAAGAAGTGAACAAAATAACCCAAAAATAATTTGCAATTAAGGTACCTGCTTACTTGATCTCCCACTCATCCAATCCGTTTACAGTATACGTTGGATGCACCTCAATCTCTTCAAGGTGTTTCTTTGTAGTTACTCCTGTGTGAACAAGCAGCGTATCTATCCCGGCACGAATTCCAGCTAAGATGTCTGTTTGGTAGTTGTCTCCGACCATTAGTGTTTCTTCTTTCTTCGTACCAAGTGTTTCTAATGCCATCTCCATGATGATCGACTCAGGCTTACCAATAAACGTTGGTTCTGTTTGGGTAGAAACGGTAATAACAGAAGTTAACGAGCCGTTTCCAGGCAGCAGTCCTCTTTCTGTCGGAAGTGCGATATCACCATTTGTAGAGATAAACGTCGCTCCGTTACGAACTGCGAGGCATGCTTTTGCTAATTTCTCGTACGTGATCGAGCGATCGATTCCGATTACAACAAAATCAGGGTTCTCTTCTACAAGTTGCAGTCCTTGTTCTTGTAGCGCTTCTTTAATCCCATCTTCACCAATACAATAGACGGTCGCATTTTGCTTTTGTTCAGCTATATAATTGGCTGTTGCCATACTCGTCGTATACACATGCTCTGATGATGCTGGAATATCGAATCCTGCAAGCACATCTGCCACTTGTTTTTTTGTCTTAGAAGAATTGTTTGTCACAAATAAATAGGGAATGTTATTTTCGTTTAATTTTTTGACAAAATCAACAGCCTCAATAATTCGTTCTGTCCCTCGATACATCGTTCCGTCTAAATCAATCAAGAATCCTTTATATGCCTTCATTATGCTCTCTCCTTTTATGTACCTATTCATTTTACCCATTTCAAAAAAAAACACACCTGAAGCGTTTTAAACTTCAGATGTTTGCTTTTCTTCTTTTATCACATAACAGCAATAATCTCCGCCTTTAGCCATGCACGTCTTTCGGTCAACAGCATCCGTTTGAAGCATGCGCTTAAACAGTGAAAGTTCACAAGAGCACGCTTGCTGATATTCATTCGCTACCTTAGCGATCGGACAATTGTACTCCGTTAATACATAGGTTCCGGGGTCATCTCCTCTTTGCCAGTCCACCATGTACCCCGCTTCATTTTGAATGTTAGCGAGTTCATTTACTTTATGTTCAAACTCTGTGAGGGTATTCATGCGATCTTTATATTTATCTTGCAGACGGTTTTCACGTCGTTTAAACAATTCATCGATTGTTTCTGTGCCACTTACTTCTTCTATATCTTTTAAAAAATCGACGGTAAGTCCTGAATAATTTCGTGGAAATTGTTCGTCACCGCTTGCTGTAAGATGATAAAAATGGATTGGTCTTCCCATAGCCTGTCGCACAAGAGTCGTTTCAATCACATGGTCACGTTCTAATGTGTTGAGATGACGACGAACAGCCATTTCAGTTATTCCAAGGGATTTCGCCATTTCCGTAACAGTCATCCTCTTATTTCTTTTTAAAAGATAGATGATTTCTTCACGGGTTGAGGTGTGATTCTTCATGGTCATCACCATCCTTTGTCACCATTTTATCGTAAATAAGGGTAAACGTACATTTTTAAATATAAATGTATAAAAACTCTTTTATCCTTATTCAGGTAAAAATGCAGAAACTGGCCCCAACTCTTCTTCTAGATACCTTTTTATGCGTAATGGGAATGCCGAGAGTTCTCTTTCTTTTGAAGCGATGGTATCATATATAACCTTACTATCAGAGGTAGTGTAGTCTTGAACGAGGGATTTGCGAAGATTCACCACTTCCTTTAAGGATACCGCTTCATCATTTGGGATTACTTTTTCATCAATCAGAATATCAAGGATATCTTCAAAGCTTCCAGGGTCGCGCATGATAAATCCATCAATGATCATATTTCCAACGTCCATCATCGATTCGATCAACATATGTCCTATTCTTTCCACCACGAGTGTTTCAAGCTTATTTGCGGGAGTGGATAGCTCCTTAAACGTATTGATTAATTCATTCATATACACTAAATGTTCATTGATTTTCTTTCGATCAACAAAATACATAGTCATCACCTTTTGTAAGTTTCTCAAGTAAAGTGTAACATAAAGTAAGAGCAATCATATGAACTCAAATTTAAATTTTGCTTTGTGCTGAAGGAGGAACAAAATGAACGAAGAAACTTTTTTCTTATATGATGATAAAGAAACAACTGAAACACGCTTTGTAAGCTTTATGGGACGAAACACTCGCTTCGACCTTGCCATCACTAAAACTACAAGACATTATGGAAAATCTTTAGTTCTGAACATGTTAGGCAGTACATATGCCATCATCGGTCAAGATGATTTAGAAGAAGAAGGATATTTAGAACACGCGTTTAATCTAACTGAAGAGGACGCGATGGAGCTTCGTGATTTTTTAGCTGATGTTGTTTAACATATAATCAAAATGTACCAAAAAAGAATCATGCTTTCTTGGAGACACTTTAGATAAGGAGACTTTTCTTATCCTAAAATGACCGAAGAGAGGATGGTTTTTTTGTTCGAAAAAGAAAAAGAACAATATACCGATTTTTCGAATGTAGAGACTGGTCGTAATTACGTGCTTCCTGAGGATTTACCTGAAGGTCCATATGGCTCTCCAATCAAGAGAGCATTAGGGAAATCGACTCCTTGGAGAGAAGAACAACGTTATTATAGTGCCTTTAACTATGAAAACAAAACCCTTCATGAAGGTCTGGAAAGACAAGATCCTGGTGCTCATCCCACACACGATGATCCAGAATACCATACAGAAAAGCCTTATGAAGATTCTCGAGGCTCATAACGCTTGTTGCTAGTCGAAGATCATCGCTAAGACAAAGAAAAACCCCTGAATTTCTCAGGGGTTTACTTTTTTGACTACAAAATACGGACAACCGAAATTACAATATTCATAAATGTATTCCGGCAATGTGCTGATCTTCGTATCAAACGTAGCCTTCTCATGATTGTCTTCAAAGAACCCACGAAGTCGAAGCTGTTCGTAGCCGAGATCACCAACAATATAATCGTATTTATGTAAGATTTCACTATAGCGCGCTTTAAATTGTTCCTCGTTAAAGGCTTCTTTTACATCTTCAATCACTTCATAGGAATAATTACCAACTGTAATCAAAAATGCTTCACCTCGTTTCCTGATACTTATTTTACCATGCTTGTGCTCTTTACAGCCAACAATTTCTTCGTAAAGATCTTTTACTTTAAGGCACTCTATAGAATAAGGAGGTGAAACACCTGTGAAAAAACTAGGAATGTTCTTATTGATCGGCTTAATGCTTGCTGGATGTGGCGGCGCTGATCAAAAAAAGATGGGGCAAGAATATAAATTTTCTAAAACGAATGTAAAAGATGAGAATCGAATTGGCAACAACATGAATTATGGGGACTTTGGATATATGCGTCATATGTCGGGGGACAAAGTAAAAACAGGAAATGCGGTTCCATACTTAAATCGTCAAAAACTTGCCGACATGATCTCTGACATGGTCCTTCAATTACCAAATATTAAAGATGTCGGTACTTTGGTTACAGATGAAGAGGTTCTAATCGGCTACAAAACAACGAATAAGGACCGAAACGCAGCTGCTGATCAAGTAAAGATGACTGGTTTTTCTGTCGTACCAAGGTATTATCACGTTTACGTATCTGATGAAAAAGGAATGATCGATAAGATTGAACAATATCAATCCTTAAACAATGATACGGAACAGATCGAAGGCATCATGGACCAGCTGATTCTACAAATGAAAAAAGCGCCTCAAGGTAAGAAGTGGAACTATGGGGAAAATGAAAACGGGGAAATGAACGGGGAAACGAACAATATGCGTGGAGAAATGGAAGGCAAATAAAAAACCAGAAGCAGATCGTTGCTTCTGGCTTTTTTATTTAGCTGTTTTGTGCAGCTGCGTTTACTTGCTCATCCGCATGGTAAGAAGAACGTACTAGCGGCCCGGACTCACAATGCTTGAATCCTTTAGAGAACGCGATATCACGAAGTTCTTTAAATTCATCTGGTGTATAGTATTTTTGTACTTTTAAATGTTTTTTAGTTGGTTGTAGATATTGTCCGATCGTCATAATATCTACATTATTTGCACGTAGGTCATCCATCGTTTCAACAATTTCTTCCCACGTCTCGCCTAATCCGATCATAAGACTTGATTTTGTCGGAATGTTACCATTCATTTCCTTTGCACGACGCAAGAACTCCATCGTTCTATCATACGTTGCACGTGCACGAACTCTTGGAGAAAGACGTCTCACCGTTTCAATATTGTGGTTCATGATATCTGGTTTGGCATCCATCAATGTTTTGAGCGCATCAAAATCACCTAACATGTCAGATGGCAATACTTCAATGGAACAGAATGGATTACGAGCACGAACAGCACGAACGGTTTCAGCAAAAACATGAGCACCGCCATCTTTAAGATCATCACGTGCAACAGCCGTGATTACAACGTGTTTCAGACCCATTTGTTCAACAGATTCTGCTACACGTTCTGGCTCCTGTAGATCGAGTTCTGTTGGTAATCCTGTTTTTACTGCACAAAAACGACAAGCACGTGTACAGATGTCTCCAAGAATCATAAAAGTAGCTGTTTTTCGAACAGCCCAACATTCATGGATGTTAGGACATTTAGCTTCTTCACATACCGTATGTAGCTTTTTCTCACGCATCATCTTTTTGAGTTCTTTATAATTTTCGTTCGTGTTTAGCTTTATTTTTAACCACTCGGGTTTACGTACATATTCTTCTTTCTTTGCCATCATCATCACCCCAAATTTTCTTGGTCTTTCGTATAATGAACGTTCGTATTTTAGTTGCTACTTAAACATTATTGTCCCATCAATACTCTACCATACGACAGGGCAAAATTCCAAACAAGAGTTTTTTCCAACATTTTTCCTTCATGTTTTTTCTTAACTTCAACAAACTATAGATAAATGAAAGAAAGGAGTGGATTGGGACGTATGAGGAAATTTACTGTCCTGTTCCTCACTCTGACAGCCCTTCTAATAACCTTTCTTCCGGAAAGCAGGAGCACGGCAGCAGAGCGATTTACGAAAGAAGATGTGGAAAGGCTTAGCCTCTATAAAAAAATGGAGTCCGTCACTCTCATTCCATGGCATTACTTTGCAGGTGTAGACCAATACGAAAGAAGCGTAAGAAAAGCGAGAAGAGATCTACCTGCCAGAAAAGGATTAGTCGGCATTTATTTTTCTCCCTTACAATGGTCTGGACCTATAAACCCAACGATGGACGATACGAACCCTGAACGAATCTCCATGTTTGGAGGCATCGGAAAAGACGGGAACAACGACGGAATTGCTGATCGAAACAACGATGAAGACATTTTATATACATTTAGTGAGATCATTCAAAAGCATGGGCATGATATAGAAAATTTTAGAATCGGCCTTTGGAGCTATTACCAGCGTGATAAAGCCGTAGATATTATTATGGAAAACGCGAAGATCTATGAGACCTATGGAACTGTTTCTCTAGACAAACACAGCTTTATCGTTCCATTAAGATCAAACTATAGCTATCGAAGCACATGGGGTGACCGTCGTGGATTTGGTGGCTTACGAATTCATGAAGGTACAGATATTTTTGCGGATTACGGGGTTCCTGTAAAAGCCGTTTCGTACGGAATCGTTGAGATCAAGGGGTGGAACCGTTTTGGCGGATGGAGAATCGGTGTCCGTGATATCAATAATGTGTATCATTATTACGCCCATTTAGGCAGCTTCAATAAAGCAATCGAGAAAGGGTCTATCGTTGAACCCGGAACGGTGCTTGGCTATGTAGGCAGCTCTGGGTACGGTCCTCCCGGAACATCAGGGAAATTCCCTCCTCACCTACACTTTGGCATGTACCGTGACAACGGATATACGGAATGGGCATTCGATCCTTACCCTTATTTAAAAGCATGGGAACGTCAGGAGCGTATTAACAACAGGCGAAGATAAAGATGAATGTTAGCTAAGTTGGAAAAAGAAGCTTGAGGGCTTCTTTTTTTACTGGGCGCTCGTATTTTTCATATGGCGCTCGTAAATCTCGAGCCTTGCTCTGATTTACGAGCGCCATCATAAAAAAGCTGATTCTTCAACAGAAGAACCAGCTTCACACTTTATTTCTTTCTGGAAACGCGAACCACATTTGCGATACTGCGATTAAGAAGAAAATATAATTATTCTGCTGCTTCCTCACCCGTGTCTTCTGATGAGTTTTCTTCAGCAGGTTCCAATTCATCATGAGATTCCTTTTCTTTTAAGTCTGGGGTAATCGGGACAGTAGGCTGAATCGGATCTCCAGATTGATTGTAATAGACCGGAACTTCCCCTTTAATAAACTGAGCTGTTATCTTAATTGGCCTTTTAACGATTGTCGTTTCTGTTGCGAAAGGTATAACGATTCTTGTTTTAACTGTAACTACGATATCAATATTGATCCACGTATTGTTGATTCCTGAATTCTCTATTCTCTCCTCGATATCTGTGTTCGCTTCACCAATCAACATAAATTTAATCGGAATCTTCGGACCTAAGTTCGCTAAGAGTGAATTTCTCGTGGCTTGCCCTAGTGGTATTTCCATAATTACACCCGGTTCATTCTTATAAGCTGTTATCCCTAACTCATCATCAGCTATCACTTCATGTGCTTTACCTTCTTCAATTTCCTTTAGGTATTTTTGAACGACTTTTTGTGACTGGTTCGCAACCTGGTTGACTACACTCTGATTGATTCCAGCAAAGACGACATTCCCCTCAGTATCTGTCTTATATTCAATGATATCATTCATTTCTGAAGGTCCTAATATTTCATTGTCGATCGCTTCACTTATTGCAAGGGCAGCGATCTCCTCCGTTTTCTTTTGCGCGATCAACATGAGAGTTGGTTCAATTCCTTTGTTTACAAGCCATAACCCTTGAATCGTTATAAAAGTGAACAGAATAAATGAGATCAACAGTACAAATCGGAATGGAAGTGGCCCTTTTCGAAGTTTCATTTTTCTGCGCTTAAGCAAAAGGTAACCCCCCTTTATCTACATATACATATGTATGCAGACAAGAGGGGGGCTCATTCAAACTTTATGGTTTTATTTTTTTTCGTACACGACAAAGTCATGTAGATATTTGTTCTTTTCATCAACGATACCTGGTTTGCGGGAGACTTCCATCCACTCTTCACGATTGATTTCTGGAAAATACGTATCTGCCTCAAAGGTATGGTGAATCTCTGTGACATACAGGCGATCTGCAACCGGCAGGAACAGCTTAAAGATCTCTGTTCCACCAATCACACATAATTCTTCCGTTTCTTTCTGAATCACTTCGTCAACAGAATGAACGACCGTTGTTCCTTCTGCTTGATACTGCTCATCTCTTGTTACCACGATATTTTCTCGTCCAGGTAGAGGCTTTCCGATAGATTCATACGTTTTCCGACCCATCACGATTGGTTTCCCCATCGTTACGTTCTTAAAGTGTTTGAGATCGTTAGGTAAATACCATGGAAGATCATTGTCCTTACCGATCGCGCGATTTTCATCCATCGCTACAACAAAAGAGATCATACGCTCACCACGCCTTTAATGTGTGGATGCGCCTCATAGCCTACAAGCTCGAAATCATCGTAAGTGAAGTCAAAGATACTCGTCACGTTTGGATTAATCTTCATCTTTGGTAGCGGCTTTGGCTCACGAGTGAGCTGCAGCTCTACTTGTTCAAGGTGATTGGTGTAGATGTGCGCGTCACCTACCGTGTGAACGAACTCACCTGGTTTAAGTCCTGTTACTTGAGCCACCATCATCGTTAACAAAGCGTATGACGCAATATTAAAAGGCACCCCTAAGAAACTATCTGCTGAGCGCTGATAAAGCTGACAGGAGAGCTTTCCATCTGCTACATAGAATTGAAACAATAAATGACACGGCGGCAGCGCCATATTCGGAATATCAGAAGGATTCCATGCAGTGACGATTAATCGTCTTGAATCAGGGTTCTTCTTGATGTCTTCGATTACGTTCGAGATCTGGTCGATCGTCTCACCGTTCGGAGTCGACCATGAGCGCCACTGATGTCCGTATACAGGACCTAGGTTTCCATCTTCATCTGCCCACTCATCCCAAATGCGTACACCGTTCTCTTTTAAATAAGCGATATTCGTGTCACCTTTTAAGAACCAGAGTAATTCGTGAATAATGGATTTTAAATGCAGCTTTTTTGTCGTAACAAGCGGAAAGCCTTCCTGTAGGTCGAACCGCATCTGACGACCGAACACAGAAACAGTCCCCGTGCCTGTACGATCCTCTTTTTTTGTACCGTTATGTAGAATATCTTGAAGAAAATCCAGATATTGTTTCATCCCTCATCGCCTCCTATTTTCTTTTAATCGTATCATACGAAAAGTCATAAAAATAGCTTCAACACCTAACACTTTTTCCCTTCTGTACACATAAAAATAATAGTGAAGAAAGGAGTGGAAGCATGTTAGAGATGAACCCGATCTTAATTGAAGGACATCCGTTTACCGCTGTCACCCTTCGTTTGCCAAAAACGAATTTTATGGCTGTATTCAACGACAATGGATATATCATGTGTGGAGCACTAGACGTAGCTCTTTTAAACGAAAAGTTAGCAGACCGTAAAATTATTGCAGGACGCGCTGTTGGAGTAAGAACGATCGAACAGCTGCTGGATGCACCTTTAGAATCTATTACTCTTGAAGCAAAAGAAAAAGGTATTGAAGTTGGTATGCAAGGGCGAAAAGCACTTTTGAAAATGATCTAGAGCATTTATCGGCGAGATTTGAAATTTATCGGCAAGAAGATTAATATATCGGCAAAAAATCAATTATATCGGCAACTTTTCAAATTTATCGGCGAAAAATGAAATATATCGACATTTCCAATCATATGACAACACCCTCTGCCAATATAGCAGAGGGTGTTCACTTTATGCTTTAAAACGATCTCTTGTTATTTTAATTGAAATTAAATTAATGCATAAGACCAAGGATAAGAACTGTATGCGCTTCGAATCATTGATATATATGTAGACACATAGTAGGTAAACGCCACTGACGATAAAGGCAATCTGTAAGCAGTACATCATCTGAATCAATTTTTTGAAATTCAAAGTGATCCCCACTTTCATTATCCAGTTCACGGTATTTCATTCACCCTATTAGTATATCAGTCTACAATGAAAAATGAATCGTTTCCTTCTTTTTGAAATGGATTTGTAATATAAGGAAAATTTAAAACAAATCCAATTGCCTTGGAGCTAAGAAGTCATATTGGATATCCAAAAGTTCAATCATCTGCTTCGCATTATCAGCAGCATCTCCACCTGAATTATTGTTAAAAAGAATGGTTAGATCCTTCGTTTCTGAAGAAAGCTGTTGTATGCGCTCCCGCCATTCTTGAAGCTCCGTCTCATTATAACGATAAAGATAACGAACTTCTCGCCAGTTTGGCTGACCTTGGTTATTCCAGCCATACACGTTTCGGCCATGCATTCTCACAAGTGTCTTTTCTGGTGTTGTGTGCATGACGATCGGAATCGATCCTTGTCCTGCTTGAGGTTCATCACAGACCGTATGAATCCAATTCTCTTCATGAATAAATTGAAGCGTCTTCTCCCTCATTTCATCACTGAACCACGTTTGGTTACGAAACTCCAGTGCTACAGGAATGTCACCCATCATTTCTTTTGCAAAGCGAAGCATCTGAACATTCTCTTTCTTACAATCAAACCAAGGAGGATACTGAAACAAAACCATTTCAAGCTTGCCAGACGAGATGACAGGCTGAATGGACTCTATAAACGCCTCATACATTTCTTTAACAGAGTCAAAAGGCAGCTTGCCTCTTGAATGTCCCGTCATGCCTTGATAAGCCTTTACAACAAACGAAAATTCCTTTGGAGTAGCGGCTACCCACTTTTCGTAGTTTTTAACAGGCTGAACCGCATAAAAGGAAGAATCGACTTCTACAACAGGAAAGTGGCCGCTATATACAGCGAGCTTATCTCTTGCAGGAGTTCCATCTGGATAAAGAGAATCGTGATCTCCCCAGCCTGTTACACCGATTTTTATCATGCTTTGAAGTCACCTGCCTGCCAGTTACAATTTATTTAAACCTTTTGATTGGACAAAGTCTTTCATATACGTTCGTTTAGGAGTCGCCATCGACGATGTGATCTGAGTGACCCATCCTTCTGTACGTTTTCCGCCTGTTCTTTCTGTGTAATATTCGGCAGTTTCTTTTTCATACTGATCAAGCAGAGCTTCTGTTTCTTTAGAACTTTGGTATTGATTTTTATGGAAAACTGCTTGTATCGGCAAGCGCGGCTTTTTCCCAGGTTCTGCGTCAGGATATCCAACCGCTACTCCAAACAGCGGAAGTACATGGTCTGGGCAACCCAGCAGCTCTGAAACTTCCTGTAGGCGATTTCGAATTCCACCTATATAAACAATACCAAGTCCGAGAGACTCAGCTGCCACAGATAAGTTTTGTGCAGCAAGAGCGGCATCCACTGTTCCTACGATAAACGCTTCAGTCGATTGGATGGTTTCGTCGATATTTATTGTCTTCATGTCTGCAGCGATTTTATGACGGTTATAATCCATACAAAATACAAAGAAATAGCCGTTATCTGCAACATAAGATTGATTACCCGCAAGCTCAGCTAGTTTTTCTTTCTTTTCCCGGTCCTCTACCCCAATAATCGTACAAACTTGTTGATAGCTTGAGGTAGATGCAGCCTGAGCACATTGTACAAGTGTTTCAACGATTTTTTCATCTAGTGGGGTGTTCTTAAATTTTCGAATCGATCGATGTGCTAATATCGTTTCTATAATCTCGTTCATCATATAGGCTCCTTCTTTAAAGTTATGGTTGATTGCATTATATCTTTTTCATATATAAAAAAGCGAACCATTTGAAGTCTCTATAATCTCTACTTAACTTTAACGCAAAGAGATGGTATACTAATCTTGCGATGAGCTAATTGCATAAGACGAGATTGACGCGCCTTTTTGGCAATGCACTATGTGGAGTGCTGTCTCTCGCCGCAATATACGCAAAAAAGACGTCCAATCGGGCGTCTTTTTTCTATATATTCTAACTTAGCGGAAGAAAAAGTGAGGAGAACAAAGATGAAAAAAAGTTATACAACTTTACTTCTAATATGCTTGTTTGCAGCTTTTTTTTCAGCTTGCTCAAAAAATGAATCTTCAGAGTCAGCTGAAAACGACTTCAACAATAAAAAGAACGTAGAATTAATGATTTCTGCTGCAGCCAGTTTACAAGATGTATTACATAAAATTGCGAGTAATTATGAAAAAGAACATCCGAATGTTAAAATCACATACAATTTCGGAGGCTCTGGTGCTCTTCAACAGCAAATCTCTAACGGTGCACCTGTGGATCTTTTCTTCTCAGCAGCAGAAGATAAATTTGGCCAGCTAGTAGAAGAAGGACTGATCAAAAAGGAACAAGTAACAGATCTTGTAGGAAACGAACTTGTCTTAGTCGTTGGGAAAGATTCACAACACATCAAGCGTTTTGAAGATTTGATAAAGGTAAAAAAAATAGCAATTGGTACTCCAGAAACCGTTCCTGCAGGTAAATATGCCACAGAAACGCTAGAGAATTTGGAGTTATTAAAAGAAGTTGAAAAGAAAATCATTTATGCCAAAGACGTTCGTCAAGTGCTTACATATGTAGAAACGGGTAATGTTGATGCTGGAATTGTTTATAAAACGGATGCGATGATTTCATCTAAAGTAAAAGTTGCAGCTGCAGCTAGAAAAGATACACATGCACCCATTATTTATCCAGTCGGGATAATAAAAGATACTTCTCATAAAAAAGAAGCAGAACAATTCTATAAATATGTGCAAAAAGAAGAAACTATAAAAACATTTGAGAAGTTTGGATTCCAAAGAATCGAAAATTAGCATTCATAAGATTAAATTGTTCATCATACAAAAAAGCCTCGGTGTATTAACACCAAGGCTTTTCTTAATTAACCGATTGAACCTTCCATCTCAAACTTGATCAGACGGTTCATCTCTACTGCATATTCCATTGGAAGTTCTTTCGTAAATGGCTCGATGAAGCCCATTACGATCATTTCCGTTGCTTCTTGTTCAGAAACACCACGGCTCATAAGGTAGAACAACTGATCTTCAGAAACCTTCGATACAGTCGCTTCATGCTCTAATGTGATGTTGTTGTTAAGAATCTCATTGTACGGAATAGTATCTGACGTGGATTGGTTATCCATGATCAGTGTATCACACTTGATGTTGGATTTAGATCCGTCAGATTTACGTCCGAAGTGAGCGATACCACGGTATGTTACTTTACCGCCATGCTTAGAGATCGACTTCGATACAATTGTAGAAGAACAGTCTGGTGCTAAGTGCAATACTTTTGCTCCTGCATCTTGGTGCTGTCCTTTACCAGCGATCGCGATAGAAAGAATCGTACCTTTCGCTCCGCGGCCTTTCATGATAACAGCCGGATATTTCATCGTTAGACGAGATCCGATGTTTCCATCTACCCATTCCATCGTTGCGTTCTCTTCAGCTACTGCACGCTTTGTAACCAAGTTATAGATGTTGTTTGCCCAGTTTTGAATCGTTGTATAACGGCAGTAAGCGTTCTTCTTAACGATGATTTCTACAACCGCACTATGAAGTGAGTTTGTAGAATAAACTGGTGCTGTACATCCTTCTACGTAGTGTACAGAGCTATCTTCATCTGCAATGATCAGCGTACGTTCGAACTGACCCATGTTTTCAGAGTTGATTCGGAAGTATGCTTGAAGTGGAGTATCACATTTAACGCCTTTTGGTACGTAAATGAAAGATCCACCAGACCATACTGCAGAGTTTAGTGCTGAGAACTTATTATCAGTTGGCGGAATGATCGTTCCAAAATGCTCACGGAAGATCTCTTCGTGCTCTTTTAAAGCCGTATCCGTATCCGTGAAAAGAATACCTAAGTCAGAAAGGTCTTCTTTCATGTTGTGGTATACAACCTCTGATTCATACTGTGCAGATACACCTGCAAGGTATTTCTGTTCAGCTTCTGGAATTCCAAGCTTGTCAAAAGTCGCTTTAATTTCAGCAGGCACTTCATCCCAAGACTTCTCAGATTTCTCAGATGGCTTAACATAATACGTAATATCATCAAAGTTTAAGTCCTTCATGTCTCCGCCCCATTGTGGCATTGGCATTTTATAGAACTGCTCTAATGACTTCAAACGGAATTCAAGCATCCATTCAGGCTCGTTCTTCATGCGGGAGATCTCTTCTACGATCTCTTTTGTTAACCCACGCTTCGATCTGAAAATGGAAACGTCTTTATCTCTAAAACCATATTTATATTCGCCGATATCCGGCATTTTCTTAGCCATTACAGAATCCCTCCTTACTGGATTGGCACTCTTTAAATCATTATCACAAGGAACTTATTCTTCCTCTTCCTCAGGCTTTCCTACCCCTTGCTCCATCGCCTTCCACGCAAGTGTGGCACATTTAATGCGAGCTGGGAACTTGGAAACGCCGGAAAGTGCTTCGATGTCACCTAGATCATAGGATTCATCGTCGTAGTCGTTCCCTAACATCATATCATAAAAAATCTTTGCAAGCTTTACAGCATCTTCGACAGGAAGACCTTTAACAGCCTGTGTCATCATAGAAGCTGACGCTAAACTGATCGAACACCCTTCACCGTCGAACTTTGCCGATTCGATCTTTCCATCTTCTACTTTTAAAGTAAGCTGAATGCGATCGCCGCATGTTGGGTTGTTCATATTAATCGTCAGAGCATTATCATCAATAACCCCTTTATTGCGTGGGTTTTTGTAATGATCCATGATAACTTGTCGATATAGCTGATCTAAATTAGAAGACATGACCGAAATACTCCTTTGCTGTTGTTAAGCCTTTAAGAAAAGCATCGATGTCATCTTCAGTATTATACAGGTAGAAGCTAGCACGTGCTGTTGCTGTAACATTTAACCACTTCATGAGAGGCTGTGCACAGTGATGGCCTGCACGAACAGCTATACCCTCAGAATCTAGAACGGTTGCCACATCATGTGGATGAACATCATCTAAGTTAAACGTTACGAGTCCTGCACGTTTTTTCGGTCCGAAGATTGTTACACCTTCAAGTTCTGAAAGACGTTCCATCGCATATTCTGCAAGATCATGTTCATGTTTCAAAACGTTATCTAAACCAATGTCCTCTAGGAAATCAATTGCTGCACCTAAACCAATCGCACCAGCGATGATCGGTGTACCACCTTCAAACTTCCAAGGCAGCTCTTTCCATGTGGATTCCTGTAAGCCTACAAAATCGATCATCTCTCCGCCGAATTCAACAGGATCCATTTTGTTAAGAAGCGCTTTTTTTCCATAAAGCACGCCAATACCTGTTGGACCACACATTTTATGTGCAGAAAAGGCAAAGAAATCACAATCGAGATCTTGAACGTCTACTTTCATGTGAGGAGCACTCTGAGCGCCATCCACTACCATTACAGCTCCGTTCTTATGTGCGATCGCTGCGATCTCTTTGATCGGGTTGATCGTTCCTAGTACGTTCGATACCTGCATAACTGAGACGATCTTAGTATGCTCTGTAACTGTATTTTCAACATCCGCAAGATCGATCGTGCCATCAGGCTGTAAAGGAATGTACTTAAGCGTTGCACCAGTGGTTTTCGCCACTTGCTGCCATGGAATAATGTTGCTGTGATGTTCCATAGGAGTGATCACAATCTCATCACCTTCTGAAAGGTTAGCCATACCATAGCTTCTTGCTACCGTATTGATCGCTGTTGTTGTACCACGTGTAAAGATAATCTCCTGAGTGGATTTAGCACCGATAAAACGGCGTACCTTTTCACGTGCTCCTTCATAACCATCTGTAGCACGAGTTCCAAGTGTATGAACACCACGGTGAACATTCGAGTTGTACTCTTTGTAATACTTATCTAAAGCTTCAATAACTTGTATCGGTTTTTGTGAAGTGGCTGCACTGTCAAGGTAAACGAGAGGTTTGCCGTTAACTTCCTGATCTAGGATAGGAAACAGCTTTCTCCATTCGTTTGCACTCATTAGCGCACTTTCCTTTCAATAACCTCGACTAAACGATTTTTAACAGATTCTAAAGGCATCTGACTAACGACTGGTGCTAAGAATCCATGAATGATCAAGCGTTCAGCTTCAGATTTCGGAATACCGCGGCTCATCAAATAGAACATTTGAAGAGGATCGATTCTTCCTACTGATGCAGCATGACCTGCTGTTACATCATCTTCGTCGATCAAAAGGATAGGGTTCGCATCACCACGTGCTTTTTCACTTAACATGAGTACACGTTCTGTTTGCTCACCATGAGACTTTGTAGCACCGTGCTCAATTTTTGTAATACCGTTAAAAATCGAGCTCGCGTTATCTTTCATTACCCCATGAGTAAGGATATAACCTTCAGAATGTTTTCCGTGGTTAAAGATTTGCGCTACGAAGTTTTGCTTTTGATCACCGCGACCGATTGTAACAGTCTTCGTATCAGTAAAAGATCCATCACCGATCAAGTGAGTTGTGTTATCAGAAACCGTATTTCCGTCGTTAAACTGACCAAGCGCCCACTCAATGCGAGCATCTTTCTCAGCACGTCCTCTGCGGTTCACGTATGTTGTCATACCTTTTGCAAGGTTATCTACAGCACCGTAAACTACTTTTGCACCGCTGCCTGCATATACTTCAGACACGATGTTTGCAACAGACTCTGAAGATTCATTTGTTGATAAATAGTTTTCTACATACGTTACGGAGCTGTTATCTTCTGCAGCAACGATAACATGGTTAAAGATTGCTGCTTCATCATCTTGATAATAAACAGCTTGGATTGGAGCAGAAAGTTCAACGTTTTTTGGAACATAAAGAAATGCTCCATTAACGAATAGTGCTGCATGAAGTGCTGGTAAACGGTTCTCATCAACCGCTACAGCTTTCATAAAGTACTTTTTCACTAGATCTTCATGCTCTTTTGCAGCTGTTAGAAGATCTGTATAAATAACACCTTGATCCTTTACGGATTCTTCAAGTGCAAAATAAACAGGTGTTCCATTATGGATAACAAGAACATTTTTCGCTTCTTCTTCAGAACCGATCAATGCCTTAACATCTTCAGGAAGTTCATTGAACGCAACAGGAGTGCCAGTTGCTTCATGTTTGAATTCTGTAAAGTTCCATTTATCGATCTTAGTTTTGTCCGGTTTAGGCATTGGAAGCTCTTGAGCCAATTCCAATGCTTGCAAACGAAGTTCCTGCAGCCAAGCGGGTTCCTGTCTGCTGCTTGAAAAACCGGTTACGTAGTCCTTATCAAATCTTAGGCTCGTATCAACTGACATGTATAGTCCCCCTTAATGCTTACGCTTCTTGACCAACAGTTTCGTCTTTAATTCCTAACTCTTCTTTAATCCAGTCGTATCCTTCAGCTTCTAGACGTTGAGCTAATTCCGGTCCACCAGATTTAACAATACGCCCTTGCATCATCACGTGTACTTTATCTGGAGTGATGTAGTTCAATAGACGTTGGTAGTGAGTGATGATTAAGCAACCGAAATCAGGGCTGCGCATTTCGTTAACACCTTTAGCTACTACTTTAAGAGCATCAATATCGAGTCCTGAATCGATTTCATCTAGGATTGCTAATTTTGGCTCAAGCATCATCATTTGAAGAATCTCGTTACGCTTCTTTTCTCCACCAGAAAATCCTTCGTTTAAGTAACGATGAGCAAACGCATTGTCCATTTCAAGATGATCCATCTTTTTATCTAACTCACGGATAAATTTCATTAGAGAAATTTCGTCGCCTTCTTCACGCTTTGCATTGATAGCAGAACGTAAGAAATCAGCGTTCGTAATACCGCTTACTTCAGATGGGTATTGCATAGCTAAGAAAAGTCCAGCTTGTGCACGCTCATCAACTTCCATATCTAAAAGATCTTCTCCGTTGAATGTAACTTTACCAGAAGTTACTTCATATTTAGGGTGTCCCATTAACGCTGCAGAAAGAGTAGACTTTCCTGTTCCGTTAGGTCCCATGATTGCGTG
This sequence comes from Fictibacillus halophilus, assembly GCF_016401385.1. NCBI lineage: Bacteria > Bacillati > Bacillota > Bacilli > Caryophanales > Fictibacillaceae > Fictibacillus > Fictibacillus halophilus. The sequence goes on from NZ_JAEACF010000001.1 coordinate 2,485,867, forward strand.
GATTTCTCCACCATTTATTTCGAGATCTAAACCTTTAATAATCTCTTTATCTTCAATAGAAACACGAAGATCTTCAATCTTTAAATTAGGTGCTGACATAATACAACCTCCATTAAGAAATCATTCTCAAGATTTTGATAAAAGGCACAAAATAGCCATTCTCAATTTATTCTCATTCTAATCTTATAACAAATGAAATGTATGTTCAAGGGAACGAGCTGTTTACTTTTCCATTGTTGTCATATTATCTGCACATCAATCGCCATATTTGAAAAAAGGCTGACTCATGAGGCGGTAAACCACCTGATGAATCAGCCTTTTGTAATTTTAACGTTCATATGTTACGGCGTATGGTTTCTACTAGCATCTGCCGCTATTTCTAATCCTTTTTTGTATTCCTTATCTCGGACCTTCTCAACGTCTAACCGTTTTTCCAAATCCCTCTCATACTCTGCAAAACCACAGCCATGTGACTGGTGCATTGCTTTTTCCATCTCGGACGTATGTTTTACTTTAATGGGGTGGATAATGAATCAATCCTTTCAAAGTTAAGTTATTTAATAATGTTAGCGTATCAGCAACACTCATTTCACTCAAACCGTTATCAAAGTGAAATCACCCTACATACACGTGCATAATGATTCCTATTGAAAACAGATGTGACTTTCTGTGTTATCCTGCTAAATGCGCTACATTACTTCCATTACCTTTTAGGATGATTTCAAAACATGTAAAGTGTGGAATTTAGACTTTCTTTTAATGACGCGGTTTATTTAATTCTTTGATGCACTCTTGAACGAGGGTCACACCTTGGCTCATAGCGGCTCCCCCACCAAATGCAGCAGAAACTCCCACAGCTTCAAGGATTTCGTTTTCTGAACACCCTTGATCTAAACATCCTTTTGTGTGGTAGATGATACAATACTCATCTTGCGAATAGATACTGATCCCTAAAGCAATCAACTGCTTATACTTCTCAGATATCTCGCCTTCCTTAAAGCAATGGCGGGTAAATTCATTATAAGCATGTGTAAGTTCAGGCATGTTCTCATTGTATTTTCCTAATCCTTCTTTATAGCGGATTAGGTGATATTGTGTTGAATTCGATCCCGGTAGCGGCTGCTCTTCTTGTTTCATTTCATTCACTCCTGTCAAAATAGTAAACAGGTTTAGTATGGGTTAATCGCACGCCGGTTATGTAATAAACATTCGTAAGTTTTTCGTCAAAAAAAAAGAACTGACTCAAAAAATAAGTCAGTTCTCTCTCAAACGTTATTCTGTTACTGGCACTACTGCGCCTTCATATTTTTTCTTAATGAAATCTTGAATCTCTTTAGAACGTAGTACTTCGACTAAAGCTTTAACAGATTTCTTATCTTTATCTCCTTCACGCACCGTGATGATGTTTACGAATGGAGAGTCAGATCCTTCTAATGCAATCGCATCTTTTTGAGGGTTCAGTCCAGCATCGATCGCGTAGTTTGTGTTGATTAGAACGGCATCACCTTCACCGTTCTTGTATGCTTTTGGCAGCATTCCTGCATCAACGTCAGCTTTAAATTTAAGCTTCTTAGGGTTTTCTACAACATCTTTAATTTGCGCTTCTGCTCCAGCACCTTCTTTAACTTTGATCAAGCCTTCTTTTTCAAGTAAGCCAAGCATACGGCCATGATCTGCTACAGAGTTAGACATGATGATAGTTGCGCCTTCAGGTAGTTCATTTAAAGATTTGTATTTTTTAGAATAGATTCCGATCGGCTCAAGGTGAATGCCACCCGCGTTCTCGAATTTGTATCCGTGATCTTTCATTTGAGACTCTAGATATGGAACGTGCTGAAAATAGTTCGCACCGATTTCTTTTTCATCTAAAGATTTGTTTGGCAGTACATAATCTTGGAACGTTTTGATTTCAAGTTCAATACCTTTTTCTTTCAATAGAGGTTTTGCTTCTTCCAGGATTTCAGCATGTGGTACGTTTGATGCACCAACAATAATCTTCTCGTCGCTGATTCCGCCTTCTGTTTTGTTCCCACAAGCAGCAAGAGCTGCAACAAGAACAGTTAATATAATTACGGATAAAACTTTTTTCATATGAACTTCCTCCTTGTTGTCTAAAAAAGTTATCTCTTATCTAACGCAGTTGTAATTCGATCACCAATCCACTGGATGACGAAGACGATGACTAAGATGAGTGCAGTTGAAACCAATGTCACATCCGCGTTATCTCTTTGGTAACCTTCCATGTAAGCTAAGTTCCCTAAGCCTCCTGCACCAACTACTCCAGCCATCGCTGTATAACTTACGAGCGCGATTGCGGTCACAGTGATTCCTGACACAAGAGCAGGTGTGCTTTCTGGGATAAGAACTTTAAATATAATCTGAGCATTTGTAGCACCCATCGATTTTGCCGCTTCGATTACCCCTTTATTAATCTCTCTCAAAGCAATCTCAACCATACGTGCATAAAATGGTGCCGCACCTACGATTAGAGCAGGTAGTGCTGCTTCAGCTCCAAGCATCGTTCCTACGATTAAGCGTGTAAATGGAATCAATAAAATGATTAAGATAATAAAAGGAATCGATCGAAATACGTTAACGATTATGGCAATTACACTATTTAAAAACTTATTTCCCCACAAGTTTCCAGGAGAAGTTAAAAATAACGCTAATCCAAGGGCAAGCCCTAGAAAAAATGTAATGACCACTGAGATAGCAGACATATATAATGTTTCATTTGTCGCTTCTAATAGAACATCCCATTGAACATTCGGGAACCATGTACTAAGCATTATGAATCACCTCTACTTCAACCTGCACACTGTTTAAAAACTCCATAGCACGAGCTAGTGCAGATTCTGTACCTTTAATCTGAATAAACAACGTCCCATAAGGTCCATTCTGAGTTTGTGTAATCTTTCCTTGTAGAATATTAACGTCCACTTCATACTTACGAATCAGTTCCGTAATTAATGGCTGCCCAGCTCGTCCACCGATAAAAGTAAGTTGAACGATTCGACCTTCAGGGAACTCGGAAATGAACTGTTTAATCGTATCTACCGTTTCTTCAGGTTCTGTTACTTGTTTCACAAAATCCTTCGTGATTGGTTCTGTCGGGTTTTTAAAGACATTTAAAACATCGCCTTCTTCTACTACTCTCCCCTGTTCCATTACAGCTACACGGTGACAAATCTTTCTGATCACATGCATCTCATGTGTAATAAGAACGATTGTCAGATTTAACTTTTGATTGATTTCCACAAGCAGATCAAGAATGCTGTCGGTTGTTTTAGGATCTAGTGCTGAAGTTGCTTCATCACATAAAAGTACTTTTGGCTCATTAGCAAGAGCACGCGCGATACCTACACGCTGCTTTTGTCCACCACTTAGTTGTGATGGGTAGGACCCGCCACGACCTTCCAAACCAACTAGGTCGATCAGCTCATCAACACGCTGCTTGATCTTAGCTTTTGGATAACCGGCAATTTCAAGAGGAAAAGCAATGTTTTCTCGTACTGTACGGGACCATAATAAGTTAAAGTGCTGAAAGATCATGGAGATTTCTTGTCTTGCTTCTCTTAACTTCTTCGATGACAGCTCGGACATGTTTTTGCCACCAATCGTAACCGTACCGCTAGTCGGACGCTCTAGCATGTTAAGGATTCGGATCAGTGTACTTTTACCTGCACCACTATAGCCGATGATTCCGTATATCTCTCCTTGCTTTATGTTTAAATCTACCGTATCAACAGCCTTTACTTCGCCATCTTTGGTTTGAAAGACTTTACGGACTGACTGTAAATTAATCAAGATTCTTACCTCATTTCTTATCTAAATATTGACTCATGTAGAAACGGTGCATTTGTTTGCTTAGGTGTTCCCCTCATTGATAAGTTGGTTGTAGTGGAAGGTGCGAGACTCCTACGGGATAAGCGGGACAGGTGAGACTCTTAACAGCGCATAGCGCTAAGAGGCTCACCGCACGCCCCGTGGAAAGCGAGCATCCTGTAACGGAAAATCAACTACTCCCAAGAGCTTCAACGTAAAACGAAAACAGCCAAACAAAAAAATGCCTCTCTGCTTCAATATGAGCAGAAAGGCATATTATATTCTATGCACGTTCTCCTCATCTCCCAAGACTACTTAAAGTCTTGCAGGAATTGGCACCTTTCTAGTTCATCATTCATAAGAATGCAATGATCTAGCGGTTGCCGGGTTTCATAGGGCCAGTCCCTCCACCTCTCGTGATAAGTAAAAAAGTGTTACTTTATTAAATTAAAGCGATACATATTTGAATCACTGTGAAGAATATTATCATCCTTGTCGATTCGTGTCAAATATTTTTAGCAGTTCGAACTAATACACCAGCAGAGATCTCTTCCCAATGTGAACTCAAGTAAAAGATCGCTTCCCATTTTAAGCGTTGTCTGAGCGTACCTTGAAACTCAATCATCTCTTGTCTCAATAATGTACTCAGCTTCATTTTACCCTCAAGCAACATAGATAGATATTTCGGATTCCCTGTAAATGTGACGGTTCGGTTCCGCTCTCCCTCTCTGTAATCAATCTTAAGTGTAGTCTCATCCTTACATTTAAAACTAGGCTTTACCGGAATATTATAAAGAGAAAGATACGGACTTTTTGCTATTTGGCTTTCAAAGTAACGGATATCCAACATTAAAAATCCCCCCGAATTGGTTGTTACTTCACCGATTCTAGAGGAATATTCATATACCTTTATAAACCCTTCGACAGCAGCAAGGAATCGTAATTGGTATTACGACACGTTATTTCATAATTAGTGTTTATGTTTCTTTTCTTGCTTCTCATGTTCACTTTTAGAATATCTTTGATCATCTCTATGATGTCTGTCATCATCCCATTGCTGTCTCTTATCGTCTTTCTTACGATCGCTTCCGTTATTTCGCTTGTTGTGATTTTTATCCTGCTGTTTATTTTCTATTCTAAGCTCTTTTGGTTGATAATCATCCTTATCCTGTTTTGAAGATCTGACAGGTTCTTTCGTCATTTTAGGTTCTATACTTTTTTCTTTTTGTTGCTTAGGCTCTTTTTTGTTATTAGACTTACTTCTTATTTCGCGCTCTTTCCTATCCCGTTTTTCATTCGTATTTTTTTTAGGCTTTACAAGGTTTTCTTGTGGCTTTTTAACCGAACGCTGGTTAATTTCTTTTTTCTCACCATTATTAACAGGCTTTACTTTGACTTCATGTGGTGCAGCCTTTATTTTACGAGGGTGTGGAACGGATTTAATATCTTTAGAAGAAGTGGCATTCACTTTAAGTTCTTGAAACTTCACTTCTTTAATTTTTTCTTCTTTAAGGTGTTTATCGTTCTTGGTTGCTTCCTGGAATGCTGAGTATTTACCTGAAGATACACCTAATTGTTTGGCTTTATTTCGAACTTCTTCGTTCGTTTCAGAAACAGTAATTGCAACAGGATATTGGACGACTGCTTTTTTCACAATAGAATTCAGCGCCTGATCTAATTCCTGCTTCGTTTTCTTATCACTCGATTTATCGGATACTGTTGTAATCAGCATAGATTGATTCTCTTCCATATATCCTTCTGTCTGATAAGCTTTAATCAGTTGATCTGCAAATACTTCAAACGGCATTCGATCATCTGTAGAAAAATTATATTTTTTTATGATTTTCTTTGCTTCATCGTTAAAAGCATCCATTTCAACGACTCTCATTTCATCGTCAACGCCAACCTCAAGGCTTGGGTTGATATCAAAGCTCACATAAGCAGCCGCAGCAGAATGACTGCTATTAGGCATTAGGCTTGAAATTACGAGAAAGGCAATTAAAGCTGCGACTGAAAACGAAATAGATGGCAGCACAAAAAGACTTCTTTTTTTGCTAAAAAAATAAGAAGCCTGATACTCATTACCTACAAGAGGTCTTTTCCCTGCTGGTACTCTTACTGTAACAAAAGTCCCATCCTTCATAAGAAGAGTTGCTTTTTTATTCTGAACTTCAATAACGATGCCGCTGCCGTTCTTCAATGATATCCCTCCCGCATGTAGCAGGATCAGTATAAATTACAGGCAAGAGAAAATGACATTCCCTTGCCTAGTAACCCTATTTACCTCACCTTATGGCTGAATGTATGATTTCAGCGCTTGAAAATCGCCTAAATATATAAGTGAAACTGCTATTATATACTTTCGATTTCTCTCTATGGTTTTACGACTACAGGATACCATATTTAATAAATCTTTTATTGGTAATTGCTTTTTTTCTTTTAAAAATGCGGCAAGTTCTTCATTCTCAGCTAACAGACGAGCAATTTCTTTCGCATTCTCACGTGCATCCACATGTTTTGGACAATGCTTGCTTAATACTTTAAAGTTCAAGCCGAATGTTTTTAATAACTTTTGGTATTCTTCAATCTCATAGACGCGATTCTCTACTTGAATCTGGTCTTCGAAATGATCCATCGCAGCTTTTTGCTCTGCATAACTTTCTTCCAAGCGACCTTCTTCATCTTCTTCATCAGGCTGTAAGAAGATGAGTCTGTTCTGACGGACTTCTTTACGAATATAATCAATGACTCTGCGTCTAATAACCATATCAGCGAAAGATAAGAAACGGCTACCTTGACCTTCCTGATACTGATCAATCGCTTCGTTGAAGGCAAAAAGACCTACACTAAACTCGTCCATTGTACGATCTATATATTGACTGCATACTTTCGATGTGACTTTTTTAATGAATGGTTGGTAATCACCAATAAGTTCATTTCTAAGCTTCTCATCGTCTCTTTCTTGGATCGTTAGAACTTTATCTTCTATGCTCGTTAATTTATTGCTCGATAATTTATTCTTTGCAATCGGAAATACTGCATTTAAATTTAAAGATGCCATGATTATCAATCACCTCAGTTAAAGAATTGCTTTTCATTTTGTTTCGTTTATTAGTGAATCGTATATTTTTATTTTAAAAATAAAATCATTCTTATTTACCACAATAAGCTAGGGAGCAAACATGCAAACAAGCTCTCCTATTCATTTATACCATGACTTTTGACATTTGTAGGATACAGTTCTATAACAATATTACAGCGCCCGTAACATTTGTGACGTTATCGTTAAAGTACTGAATTAACAAAACAAACTGACAATTACTCCATAACCCTTATAAACCCCTCTATCATAGCCATAAGCGTTATTTCAAAATAAAAAAATACACCCTCTATTGTTACAAAAGGGCGTGGGCTCGACATTAAATTCCCATATTTTTCTTAGGATTTAACCCCCGAAAAACATATTTTTTTGTAGAATTAGGCGATGAATTAAAAAATGTGGGGTGTATCCCACATTTTTTTCATCCTTTATATTCCTTTTCCACTAGTTTCAACATGGATTGATAGATATTTCCGGCAGATTGAAGTGCATAAATACGATCGATAGCAATTCCTCTAGAAAGAATGAGTAAACATGGTACGCTGGTTACCCCATATTTGGCGGCAAGCTCTGGCATCTCATTAATATTGCTAACACCTACAGCTATATTTTCGTCTTTTTGAACGCGTATCGTTTCGACAGCGACCTCAAACATCTTCTTCCCCATCTTACAAGTTCCACAAAGCGGAGTCTCTAAGTATAAAAAGTACGGGTGATGCAGCGATTGTTCAATAACGTTTTCCCAATTTTTTCGAGTGATTTCTTTCATGGTATTACTCCATTACTTTTTCTAGTGATACACTTAGCAGCACATCGTCATCGCTTGATGGCTGCCCTCTTCCATCTTTGTTGTTCGTTACAACAAACATTTTGTTACCATCAATAAGGATATCACGAATACGTCCTTCATTGGAAACAATTGAGGTTATCTTTTTAGAGGAAGTGCTGACCTTCATAACACTTTCGCCTCGCAATGCTGCGACAAACAAATGTCCGTTTTTATAGTCGATTCCAGAAGGTGCCCACGTGTCACTGCCAGAGTGTATCCAAGGTGATTCTAGCCCTTCCTTTTTTTCGTCACCACGAATGATTGGCCATCCGTAATTTTTTCCACCTTCAATTCTATTTATTTCATCATAGTTTGATGAACCATGTTCAGCCGCAAACATCGTACCTTTTTCATCCCATGTCATTCCTTGTGGGTTTCGATGACCATATGTATAGATGGGAGAAGGATAAAATGGATTGTCCTCTGGAACGGAACCATCCTTGTTAACCCTTAAAATTTTCCCAGCTAGGCTGTCTAAACTCTGAGAGAGCTCTTCTTCCCCGCTATCTCCCGTTGTAATATACAGTTTCTGATCGGGTCCCCACTCCATTCTTCCTCCATTGTGTGTGTATCCACCAGGAATATGATCAAGAAGGATTCTGCTTTCTTTCCATTCTTCATTTTCAAAACGCATCTCAACAACCCGATTTATTAAACGGTTTGATTTTTTATACGTATAGTATCCATAAGCTATTTTATTGCTGTCGTAATTTTGGTCTAAAAGAAAGCCAAGAAAACCTCCCTCCCCGCCATCAGCTAAAGCTTCTGAAAATTTTGGGGAATAAGAGGTCTTTTTTTGTTTTGGTCCTAGTAAAACAAGCCCCCCGGTACGTTCACTGATCCACATCTGTTTTGGGGTGCCATTTATTTGCCATGGAATATTTAAATGTTTACTCATGATTTCTTTTGATGACGGACTTACTTCATCTTTATTTGAAGGACTACAACCACTTATCAGGCAAAAGGCAGTAAGAAGACTGTACCAATTTCTTTTCATGGCTTATCCTAAACAATTCTTTTGAATATTAAAGTGTGCACCTACCAATACCTTGGCGAGGTACATTAGAGGTGTCTTAGCAACTTCTCTGTACATCTTATTAATATATAAATGCTCTGCATTCGGCAATTCACGTTGCAGTTGTTTTCTTAGCTTATGGCCAGCATCATCAGCATCGACCAAGATATAAACATCTCGATCTTCAATGGCTAATGCAAGCTCTTCTAATTTATCCAAACCTAAAGTTCCATTCGTACAAATAATTTCAACCGGTTCATCCAGGATTGCAGCTAACTTATCCTTATCTGATTTACCTTCGACAATGATTACTTTGTTTTTGATTTCATTCATTACTCATCTCTCCTATACTTTGAAGACTATAAAATGAATGCATCGCTTAGATTATATATTTGCTTTATTTTATTAAAATCCTGCAAGAGATGTTCTTTATTACTATACCCCTTTTTCCTATTTTCCTACCTATTTGTATTCGGTGTATGCGTTTTGTACTAATTCTCCCCAAACGTGTTTGACATCCTGTTAGATAAGGGAATTCAGGAGTAATAAAACGAATTGGAGGAGTCATCTCATGGAAAAAACAGAACCTAAAATGAGCCGCGCTGATGCTGGCAGATTAGGCGGAGAGAAAACATCCAAATCACGCGGAAAAGAATTCTATCAACAGATCGGAAAAAAGGGCGGTACAGCCACATCAAAAAAACATAGCACAACTTTCTTTCAAGAGATCGGGAAAAAAGGTGGCAGTTCTACTTCTAACTCACATAATAAAACGTTTTATCAGGAAATCGGTAAAAAAGGCGGTACAGCCACATCCCAAAGCCAAGATAAAAGTTTTTATCAAAAGATCGGATCAAAAGGCGGAAGTGCCGAACGAAACAAATTTAGCTAAAATCAAAAAAGAGGATGACTGCCAACATACAACATTGACATCATCCTCTTAGTGCTGTAATCAGCACCAGCCTTTATCACACTCGTCCACATACTTTGAGGGGTTTGGTAATTCTACAGGTTTTTCACGTTTATATATCTTGTCAGCATCAAATTCAAAACCCTCAGCCATCTCATACATGTTTCCTTGATTCGTAAAGCGAATCTGACCAATCTCATCCTTATCTAAATAAAGCGACATAGATCCGCCTTTCATTTTACCAAAAACTCTTGATGTAACATCTCGTCTATCTTGGTTCATAAAAAAATCCCTCCAAAAAAGAATAGCAGTATATCTATTCTTTCCTGAAGAGATTGATTTCATTAATCTTCTTTGATTAATTCTTCGTATTGTTCAGCAGTCATTAATTTTTCAACCTCAGAAGCATCTGAAAGTTCTACAACAACCATCCAAGCTTTTTCATATGGAGACTCGTTAACAAGTTCAGGGCTATCATCAAGGTCTGCATTTACTTCTACAACTTTTCCAGAGACAGGCGCATATAATTCAGAAACAGTCTTAACAGATTCTACGCTCCCGAAAGGCTCGTCCGCAGTAAGTTCATCTCCAACTTCAGGAAGTTCAACGAATACGATATCTCCTAGTTCGTCTTGTGCAAAAGCCGTAATACCGATACGAACTTTATTGCCTTCTTCTGTTTTAGTCCACTCGTGCTCTTCTGAATAGCGTAATTCTTTTGGAAATTCCATGTGTAATCCCTCCAGCTTTTCTTGGTTTTATAATAACTACAATAATTGGTTTATCATAGTCAGTAACAAGTTTATTTTTTCCACGTGTTTTCGTACTGCTCTTCTTTAAACCCTACTGTGACTTGCTTACCATCTGTTGCAATCGGCCTTTTAATCAGCATGCCATCACTGGCCAAGATTTCAAGCAGTTCTTCTTCTGTAGCGGTTTTCATCTTTTCTTTCATACCCAACTCACGATACTTCAATCCGCTCGTATTAAAGAACTTTTTGATCTCTAAGCCACTCAGATCGATTAGTTTCTTCAATTCATCAGCAGAAGGCGGGTTCTCCACAATATGTATAGGCTCAAAGGCTACATCATTTTCTTTTAGCCATTTTTTTGCTTTTTGGCAAGTTGAGCATTTTGGATATTCATACACTTTCAGTAGCATTATATCACCCCTTCTCATAGTACCACAAACTAGTGTTACCAATAAAACAAGAAATTCTGCACGTTGAATAATTTGTTTTAACAGATGTTGAAAACGAGATCCCGTTTTAGACTGCTCCCTTTTTATGGACAGAGGTTATAATCAGAGTTGGCTATTGTCGAAGATTGTAGACTCGCGGATAAAATACCAAAACTTTTGGATTGGAAGCTAAAATTCGTGGATAAACTTCATAAATTTTTGAATTGAAGGCGTTTATTTATGGATTCAATTTTCAGAATACCGCTACATACCCCATTAGGTATCATCATAAATCCGTTTTGCACCTGAAACTGAACCTTATTTGGACATTTTTCGTTGTTTAAGATCAAGACTTGCTTTGTTAGGCTCCTTTCTTAACGATTGTTACTTCAAAACTCATTTTTATTCTTATGTAACAGCTGAATGAGCTCGAGGTACGAGACTCCAGCAGGACAGGCTCGCGGGTGATAGCTTAGCGCCTGATCCAATTGAAAGCGAGCACCTCAAACGTAAATCAACTACAACACAAGCCTATAATTGACAAAAAAAGCCCTCCTACAAATGCAGGAGGGAAAGATAAGATATTTTGAAGGTTAGCGTAAATTCAGATCAATTAAACGATATAGCGTTCTTCTTCAAGAAGCTGAACTGCTAGTTCGCGCTTCTTCTTAATTACATTAATTGGTGTGTGACGCGTCAGTTTCTTTAACGCGGACAGCATCATGCGGAGCATGTCGCCTTCTTCAACAGCAATGATGGATTCTTTTGCGTGAGCTTCAATGCGGTTGAATGCTTCTTGGCAATACACTTCTGTGTATAACAGCTTTTGTTTTGCCTTTTCAGCTCCAGATCTTTTGATTGCTTTTTCAGTACGCAAGAGAACAGATTCCATGTTGTACACTTCACTAATGATATCTGCTAAGTTCGATAATACTTCTTGTTCTTGCTCTAACTTTGGTCCAAACTTTTGAACCGCTAATCCAGCTGTCATCAAGAAAATTTTCTTTGCCATAGACACAAGATATTTTTCCTGATCCAAGCTTTCCGTACCTACTTCAACAGGCATTAGCATCATAAGCTCTTGTTGAAGCTGAGTAGCTTTTTGAATAAGTGGCAGCTCGTTTTTCATCGCTTTTTTTACAAGCGTTCCTGGTACTAACAAACGGTTGATCTCGTTCGTTCCTTCGAAGATTCGGTTGATACGAGAGTCGCGGTATGCACCTTCGATCTCATATTCAGACATAAAGCCGTAACCTCCATGGATCTGAACGCCTTCATCTACTACATAGTCTAACACTTCTGAAGCTGATACTTTGTTCAGTGAACATTCAATCGCATACTCTGCGATTGCTTTAGCTAATTCACGTCCATCTTTTTGTTTTTCTTCGGATAACGCGCCTAGACGGTTTTCAAAAAGACCAACAGTTCGGTACACAGAACTTTCAGCTGCATACGTTTGAACAGCCATGTTTGCAAGCTTTTCTTGAATAAGGCTAAACGAACTGATTTTACGCTTGAATTGTTGACGCTCGTTCGCGTACTTTACAGATACTTCAAAAGCTCGTTTGGCTGCTCCTACACATCCTAATGCTAACTTGTAGCGACCGATGTTTAGGATATTAAAGGCAATCAGATGCCCTTTACCTGCTTCCCATAACAGATTTTCCTTTGGTACTTCTACATCTTCTAAGATAAGAGTACGGGTTGAAGAACTCTTGATTCCCATCTTCTTTTCTTCTGGTCCTGTAGAAACACCTTTATAATCTCTTTCAACGATGAATGCAGTGAACTGCTCACCATCGATTTTTGCGTATACTACAAAAACGTCAGCGAATGCAGAGTTTGTGATCCACTGCTTCTCACCGTTCAATACATAGTGAGTACCTTCAGCATTTAGCTTTGCCGTCGTTCTTGCGCCAAGTGCATCCGATCCAGAACCTGGCTCAGTTAATGCGTAAGCTGCAATTTTCTCACCTGTTGCGAGTTCAGGTAGGTATTTTTTCTTTTGTTCCTCGTTTCCAAAAAGAACGATAGGAAGTGAGCCGATTCCTACGTGTGCTCCATAGCTGATTGAGAAGCCGCGTCCGCGTGCGAACTTTTCAGTGATGAGTGAAGAAGAAATCTTATCTAATCCTAAGCCACCATACTCTTCAGGAACATCTGCTCCTAGAAGACCTAGCTCCCCAGCTTTTGTTAATAACTTACGAGAAACTGTAAAATCGTGATCTTCCATCTTTTCAAGTTGAGGTACAACTTCTTTCACAACAAAATCTTCCGTTGTTTTCGCAATCATCAAGTGTTCTTCTGAAAAATCCTCCGGTGTGTAAATATCTGCTGCTGAAATATCTTCGATTAAAAAGCTTCCACCAATGATTTGTTTTTCTGCTGTATTCGACATGTTTTCTCCTCCTCGTTATCCTACTAGTTCAAATACGCCTGCTGCTCCCATTCCACCGCCGATACACATCGTTACAACTCCGAACTGTTCGTTACGACGCTTCATCTCGTGTAAGAGAGTTAGTGTTAGTTTTGTTCCTGAACAACCTAGTGGATGGCCAAGTGCGATCGCACCACCATTCACGTTTACTTTGTCTTCTGGAAGATTCAATTCACGAATGACTTGAACGCTCTGAGAAGCAAATGCTTCATTCAACTCGAACAAGCCGATGTCCGAAAGCTCTAGCCCCGCCATTTTCAATGCTTTCGGAATAGCTGCTACAGGACCTACTCCCATAATGTCTGGAGCTACCCCAGCCACTGCAAAAGAACGGAATTTCAATAATGGCGTTAAACCTTCTGCTTCTGCTTTTTCTCTGTTCATAACAAGAACCGTTGCAGCGCCATCACTTGTTTGTGAAGAGTTCCCAGCTGTTACAGAACCAGTCGGTGTGAATGCCGGTCGAAGTTTACCAAGTACATCAACGGTTGTTCCAGCACGAACACCTTCATCAACTGACACAGCGATCTCTTTTTCAACTAGCTTTGATTGCTCATCTAACCAGCGTTTCATCACATGCACAGGTACGATCTCGTCGTTAAACTTGCCTTCTTTAATCGCCGCCGCTGCTTTTTGATGGCTTCTTACGGCAAATTCATCTTGATCTTGTCTTGAGATACCAAAGCGTCTCGCTACTTCTTCTGCTGTATGACCCATGCCCATGTAATATTGCGGCACTGTCTCAACTAAGTAAGGGTTAGGCTTTACAACATGACCTACTACAGGAACAAGGCTCATGGATTCAGCTCCACCTGCAAGAATGGCTTCAGCCGCACCTAGCATGATTTTTTCTGCTCCGTACGCAATACTTTGCAGACCCGATGAACAAAAACGGTTAATCGTAATTGCAGGCACAGTCTCAGGCAATCCTGCTCTAGCACCGATCAGACGAGCCATGTTCATCCCTTGTTCTGCTTCAGGAACGGCACATCCGATGATCAAATCATCGATCTCTCCGTTATAATCACCTGCACGCTTCAACGTTTCTTTGATGGTTACCGCTGCTAGTTCGTCTGGTCTCATATGTGCAAAAGAACCTTTTTTCGCTTTACCGACCGCTGTTCTAGCACCTGCTACTATTACTGCCTCTTTTAACATTGAGTTCTTCCCCCCTTAGTTTCTTAGCGGCTTGCCTTTAACAAGCATGTGCTGCATTCTTGCCTGGCTTTTTGGTTCTCCAGCTAGACTTAAGAATGCTTCTCTCTCTAAATCTAGCAAGTATTGTTCGTCTACCAATGTTCCTTCTGGCACTCTTCCTCCAGCTAAAACAAAGGCTAGTTTTTTCGCGATCTTCAAATCGTGCTCTGAAATATATTGGCTGAAGTGCATCGTCTGCGCTCCTAAAGCAAGTGTTGCGTATCCTGCTTCACCTACTACAGGAATCTTCTTTCTAACAGGCGGTGTATAGCCAATGCTTTCTAATGCAAGCACTTGTGTCTTTGCATCATGCAAGAGATGGTCGCCGTTTACAGAGATGCTATCTTCTTTTCGTAAGAATCCAAGTTTACGTGCTTCTTGAGCGGAAGTTGAAACTTTAGCCATCGCAATCGTTTCAAAAGCTTGGTTCGCTACTTTTTGAAGATCTCCCTTCGCTCCTTCTGGCAGCTGCTCTAACAAACGAAGATAAAGCTCTTTGTTTCCGCCTCCACCTGGAATTAAGCCTACTCCAGTTTCAACAAGTCCCATATACGTTTCAGATGACATCTGAAGTCTTGCTGCAGGAAGTGATACTTCAACTCCCCCTCCGAGCGTCATACCGAAGTTAGCTGCCACTACAGGTTTTGCACTATAGCGAACTCTTGCCATCGCTTGTTGGAATTGACGGACCATCATATCCAGTTCAAAGAAATTGTCATCTTGTGCTTCCATAAGAATAAGCATCAAGTTTGCACCAACACAGAAGTTCTTACCTTGATTACCGATGACTAACCCTTTGTAGTTCTTTTCTACTTCGTCGATCGCCTGATGAAGCATCATGATAATTTCAGGTCCTATCGCATTATTCGGAGAATTGAACTCAAGACCCGCAACATCATCACCAAGATCGATTAGTGTTGCTCCACCATTCTTTGTAATCACATTACCTTTTTCTTTTAAACGGCTTAAATGAACCACTTTTTTGTTCTCTTCCACAGGAAGGTATCTACCGTGGTGATAGTAAGAGCGATCACCTTCTGTTTTTGTGTAGAAAGAATTCTTTTCTGATTGAAGAAGCTCTTCTACCCAACCAGGTATTGTCTCTCCTTCAGATTTCATTCGTTCTACCGATTCAGGAACGCCGATCGCATCCCAAATTTCAAACGGACCATGCTCCCATCCGAATCCCCATTTCATCGCTTGATCGATCGCGACAAGGTCATCAGCGATTTCATAACATTTTTCTGCTGAGTAAAGTAGAACTGGTTTAATAATGTCCCATAACAGTTTTCCTGCACGGTCATCACTATATAAAAGCGCTTTCACTTTTTGGTTTGTTGTTTTCATCTGTTTAGCTGCTTCGAGTGTAGCTGTCTTCATCTTCGAGCGTGGTTTATATTCCAATGTGGCAGGATCAAGCTCTAAGATTTCACTGCCTGCTTTACTTTTTTGTTTAAGATAGAAGCCTTGACCTGTCTTGCTTCCAGTCCAGCCTTTGTCGACCATTTCGTTCAAGAAATCAGGAATCTCAAACACTTCTTTTTCTTTTCCATCTACTTGCTCGTAAACATTTCTCGCAACATGAAGGAACGTATCTAATCCAACAACATCGAGTGTTCTAAACGTTGCAGATTTCGGACGGCCGATTAACGGACCTGTAACAGAGTCAACTTCACCGACACTATAGCCTTGTTTCATCATCTCTTGCATTGTAACCATCAATCCATATGTTCCGATGCGGTTCGCGATAAAGTTAGGCGTATCCTTCGCTTCAACTACACCTTTACCAAGTACGTTCTCACCAAAGCTGCGCATGAATTGAACAACTTCTGGCTTTGTGTCCTCAGTAGGAATGATTTCAAGAAGCTTTAAGTATCTTGGTGGATTGAAAAAGTGCGTTCCTAAGAAGTTTGCTTTAAAATCTTCTGAACGTCCTTCAGCCATCGCACGAATCGAGATCCCAGATGTGTTTGAAGTTATGATGCTTCCTGGTTTTCTATATTGATCAACTTTCTCAAAAAGCTTTTGTTTCACATCTAGTCGTTCAACAACTACCTCAATGATCCAGTCTACATCTTTTAATTTTTCAAGATCATCAGTAAGGTTACCGATTGAGATTAATTCGAGATTTTCTTTTACGGCAAGTGGAGCAGGCTTTTGTTTTAATAGTTTTTGTGTAGCAGATAGAGTGAATTTGTTGCGGAATGCAGGATGATCTTCAGTGATCCCCTTTGCTTTTTCCTCTTCACTTAAAGAAGGCGGTACAATATCCAATAGTAATGTTGGTATTCCGACGTTTGCAAGATGAGCGGCTATGCCTGATCCCATTACACCAGAACCCAGTACGGCAGCTTTTCGGATTTCACGAGACAAGATGGTCTTCCTCCTTTATTGAATGAATACTCATTCATTTTTTATCCATAAAAAAATTTGTTACCCTATATCCAATATAAAATATATTCTGAATTTTAGCAATAGTGGAGGTTTTTTTCTTTTGTAAACTTTTATTTCTTATCTTATGCAGGTTGTGTGCCTATGGTTTATCTAAAGAATCATCGCCAAAGTTCTCCGTTTCAAAAGGCTGCTTTCGTATTCATTGTTGCTTTTGTAAGTAGTTGATTTCCGTTACATATGCTCGCTTTCCACGGAGCGAGCGGTGAGCCACTTCGCGCTTCGCGCGGGTAGCTGTCTCACCTGCTCACTCGTCCTACCCAAGAGTCTCGCATCTTCCACTACAATCAGCAGTCAAATAAGTATCACTTAAAAGCAACAATTTTTAGAAAACAACCTATAAAAAAGAGGAGTCTGTATTTAAGACAGACTCCTCTTGATTACTACTATTTATTTTCCGAACACACCTTTTAATACGAACACAACGTTAGCGGGACGTTCAGCAAGACGTCTCATAAAGTAACCATACCAGTCGTTTCCGTATGGCACATAGATTCGCATCTTGTATCCTTCTTGCATCAATTGATCTTGTCGTTCTACACGGATTCCGTACAACATTTGAAACTCGAATTGGTCATATGGAATGTTGTGTTTTTCAACCAGATCTTTTGTATATTGGATGATCTCATCATCGTGTGTTGCAATAGCGGTATAGTTTCCGTTCAATAGATGAGTTTCGATCAGCTTTTTAAAGTTATTATCTACATCGCTCTTTTCCGGATATGCGACAGTTTGCGGTTCTTTGTAAGCACCTTTAACTAATCGCAGGTTCGGATGATATTCATCTAACGTTTGAACATCTTCTAGTGAGCGATACAAATAAGCTTGGATAACCGTTGAGATATTATCATATTCACTTTTTAGCATCTTGAAGATCTCAAGCGTTTTTTCACAACGAGAATAGTCTTCCATATCAATCGTAATGAAAACGTTGTGTTTTGTTGCTGCATCCATAATCTTTCTCATGTTGCTTAAGACAAGTTCGTCACTAATGTCTAGTCCCATGGATGTCATTTTTAGAGAAAGCTGTGAATCCAGCTTTTCTTTACTGATGGCTTTTATTGCATCTATACAATGCTGAGTCATTTCGGCAGCTTCGCGTTCGTTATCAACAAACTCACCAAGATGATCGATTGTTACAGGCATTCCCTTTTCGTTCAAACGTTTGATAGCAGTAATAGAGCTATCAAGTGTTGCACCTGCTACAAAACGACCTGCTCCAAAACGTAGACCGTATCTTTTAGCAAGGTTGGTTAACGATTTATTTTTAGCAAGAAATAAGAAAAAATTGCGCATAAGTTGTTCCAATCCAATTACCCCCTAGTACCCTTAAAATATAAAATAAAGATTGGTTAATTTCTTTCTATGTTGTAACCGCTTTAAATATATCATTTTTTTTGCGAATATTGTCGATTTTGCAATATTAAAAATATTTTTTTTCGTATTAATAGTAAATATGGATGTATTGAAGTTTACGGTATGCGTTCTAATAATACTTACACGTTCGCCGATAAATGATTGAGTTTCACCGATAAAAGAGCTAGTTACACCGCTAACACGTCACATTTCACCTGAAACCGTCTTCTCACCACCTGTAATCACCTTTCTATCACCGAGAGCAGCAGAAAAGGAAAAGCTTGCAAGAAAAAAGACAGTCTATATGACTGCCTCATGTTATATCTTATTTATTTCTGTTCGTTTCTGTGCTTTTCATTCATTTCTTTTATCTCGTGAACAAGGTTTTTCATTGCTTCCTTAGCATCTGGATACTCTTCGTTCCAATGCTTTACTAATGGCGGCATACTCTTAGCGATGAATGAATAAAGAGCATACGTTTTTACTAACTCTATATGCTTTGGTTCTGCACTTCCTACTAGAAGTTCAGCATATTTCTCCAGTAAACCTTCCATCTGTAGTTGTAATTGATTATCCACGGTTAACTACCCCCTAGATTCTTAGAACATTTTAAAGTGATATGGAAGACATGACGGCTAAATAAATAGCGCCCGCTGCTAGGATAGAAGCGACTATTGCAAGTATCATACTTTTGTTTTGCTTGATCGTGGCAAAAACAGATAAGACAAGTACGATAGCACCGGCTAGCCAAACAAGACTCATCACTGAGAAGTTAAAGGACAACATCGGATTATCGCCAGGAATGATACCAGAGAAAATAGTAAACAGCCTAGAAGGCTCTTCCATCTTTAATGTATCCGCTACATCATGAGGTGGTGTTTGCTGAGTCATCAACGCTGTTGTTACAAAAGCAAGAAACAAGAAGATCCCTTCTGCTTTTATCCATTTGTTAAGCGCTAATCCAGTCGTACCCGCTTTTAACTTCTTTTTCAACCATATTCCGTTAATCACGCTATAAATCACGATAATAAACAAAAGAATGTGTTTGATCAACAGTGCTTGTCCATAGTCTAATAAATAACTGTTCACATATTGAGGAACGATATAGTTCATTAACCACAAACCAGCACCGATCACAGTGACTAAGCAGCCCACAGCCAAAGGTGTGAACCATTTATAGAACGACAGACTTGGCCCTTCCCCTTTGCTGAAATATCCGCTTACGAGAAGTACCCCCGACCACGTGATCACAGCTATAAAATGCAACGAGTGAGCTAAGAATCCTAACGATTCTAGGCTTGCTGCATGACTTGCATAACCAACGGAGATTCCCATGCCCGATGTCAAAAAGACCGCTAATCCGGCAAAGAATCGATCTTCTTTTATATCATTAAATAAAACCATGAAGAACAATAGAACAGAAATTCCAGTTAAGAAAAGCCAACCCTTTCCTACTTCAAAACTAAAAACAATGTTTTGGAATGTCATCCAATATCCGAAATCTTCTCCAAGATGCATCGTAAGTCTAATAAGCTCCCCAATCCCAAACAATGGTGTGAAAGCTATTAAAAGCAAAATGAGCTTTTTTGATATGAAAATTTTCGGGCGACTTTCTCGTGGCACTGAATATAAGATAAACGCACCCATTAACAAAGCAAAACACACATATAACATGGCTTTAGCGACAATAAACATGAAATAAGCTCCTTCATAACTATATAAGCTTATTGTATCAGGGATTTAGAAAGTAACAAAAATTAAGAATGACAATAAAATGAATTCTTAAAAAAGCTAACAGTACAGCGTCTTTACGCCTCTATTAGCTTTCTCTTATAATTATCGGTTTCCTCGTTGCACAACTTTGGATAAGAATTTAACTCCATCACCATAGCTGAATTTTCTTGCAGCACGTCTGAACTCTTTCAACCCTTTACGCGTGACGTTGAAATATGGATCAATCAATCCTTGTTCTTTTAATTGATTGGCCGTTTCGATCGTGATGGAGTGTTGAATTTCTCTCATTTTGTGATTGAATTGCTCTAAACTTGCATTTAATACAAACTCTTTACCTAGTAACTGGACGATATCTTTCGCGTTTCCACTCTGAGCAGCTTCTTCATCTATGAATTCTTCTTCAACATACTCTTGTTCGAATTCCTTTTCTTCAACTTCTTGCTCTTCTAGAGGTTCTAATAAAGTTGTGATTCGGATAATCTCTTGTTTTGCTAACATGATCTCTTTTTCTTTTTGCAGCAAATAGTCTATGTAATCTTTCTTATCCTCTTCATGAAGATCTTCTGTAACTAAGCGGTTTTTGACTTCATTCTGAACTTGTTTCATACGTTTAATTTGCTCTTCTTGAGATAATAATTCGCGTACAAGTTCTTCTTCTTCAGATTCCGTTAAAGTGACCTCATCATCTTGTATGTATATTTCTTCTACTTTCTCTTCTTGCGTTTCTGTCTCAAGCTTATTTTTGTTTGCCATCGGAATAACCGACTTTCCGGCAGATACAAAAGCCATGAGTGCTTCGTTTACTTTTACATAAAACATACTGCAGATTCCTATTGCAAAAACAGCTACAAGAAATGCAAGCAAGTCTGAAAAATGAAACGTAAATTCAGTAATCACTAATTTGTACATGAAAACCAGCGATAATAGACTGATCAAAATAATTTTGAACCAATGATTACGAATTTTAATTTTCTCATCTGTTGTATTCAAATTAATTGCCCCCTTTAAATCGTTAGTCCTATAAAGGAATAACCATATAAACATTCGCAATGCTTTTCTTTTTTTGTCCGCAGATATGAGAATACAAAAAAACAGCTTCCTAAAGAACACGGAAAGCTGTTAACTCCTCTATTCAATTACCCCTGTTTCTACTATATCTACTTCAGTTGTTACATTAATCTTCATAGAAGGATATTGTTTTAGAAATACTTTGTAGTCCCAACCTCTTTCTCGTCTTCTTACTTGATCCCCAAATCCTAGAGGATCTACTTGTAATTGTTGAAACTTTTTCACGATTCCTTGTGCTTCATCCTGTAATTGTCCCTTCAATGTTTTTTTGATAAGAGCGATGTTTTCTGCTTGCTCTAGGTTCAACCAATGTGGATACTCATGAATCTCACCAAGAATCTTCATCTTCACATTAAATTGAGGGACTCCATTCACTTTTTTTATATCGTAGGTAGTCGTGCCTTTAATGTTACGAATAACGGCATGGCCCTTCCTTTTTTCTTTCTTGATCTCCACTTCATAGTTACCTGATTTAGAGCCGTCCAGAAGAACTTTAAAAGCAAAAGATTGTCGGTGATCTAGCTTACCAACATATTTATCTTTTTTAAATAGAGCGATCCCTTCAAGCTGAATCGATTTTTTATGTGCTTTTACGATCGGTAAGAAAGGGTCCATACCTTCTCCATAATAGCTATAAAGGAATACATGAAGATTTGTTTTTGGTAGATTCTCACTTTTGATATTTTGATCGAGTAAATCAGCTAAATACATGGATGGAAGAGCAGAAGCGGTATACTTTTTTGTTAAGAGTTCATTCGTACTGCCATCTACAACAGTTAGAAAAAGACGATTCCCTACGTTAGGGTCTCTGTAAAGGGAATTAACGATCTCTAGAATTCCTTTTTCAGCGAATCGATCATTGAACAACACCACACGCAGCTGACCTGTCGTCAGTGTCTTAGGCGATTGTGTATTAAGTTTAGACCGAATAAATCGACTCGTGTGAGATACTGCTGATAAGGTTTCGACTCGAACATTTCCATCCATATTAAATACGGGATACGTAATGGTACCTTGAATACTTTCATCCGTTTTTTTGTCAAAACCTATAGCATGGATGAGCTGGACTTCATCTATGATCTCTTTCGGCACACATCCTGCCAAAATAAAGGTTAGAAAAAGAATACAAAGCCTATAATTTTTTTTCATTCGTCGATATCCTTTTTCTTTCTCATTTCTTTCACTTTATCTTTAGATGGCAGGGTAGTTCCTAACGAGATTGGACGCTTCAAAAGTCTGTTATATGGCAGTCGAAAGATCGTGTCAGTCATATCTAATAAACGAGGCGGATAGATTGGCTGCAAATAGGGTCTGCCTAAGGATTCTAGTCGCAAAAGATGGACTAAAATAAACGACATAGCCAGTACAATCCCCACCCCGCCCCAAAGAGCCGCAAAAAAGATAAAAGGAAAACGGAGAATTCGAATGGTATTCGCCATTTTATAGATAGGCGTCGTAAACGAGGCTAATGCAGATAGTGAAACGATAATCAAAAGGATATTACTCGTTAACCCTGCTTCTACCGATGCCTGACCGATTACGATACCTCCAACAATACCGAGTGTTTGACCAACTTTCGTAGGAAGACGAGCCCCTGCTTCCCTTAATAGTTCAATCGTCAATTCTAAAAACAGTACCTCTAATATTGGTGGAAATGGAATGTTAACTCGTGACGAAATTAAAGGCGCTAGTAGATCTTTAGGAATCATCTGATAGTGGTAAGTGAGAACGGCTACATACAGCGGTGTTGCAAAGGTTGAGAAAATAACAGAAATAAAGCGTATGAAACGGAACAATGATCCTAAAAGCCACGATAAATAATAATCTTCTGGCGATGCAAAATATTCCGAGATGCCTGTAGGTCCTAAGAGAGCTTGAGGTGAACCTTCTGAGAGAATCGCAATTTGACCATAGTTCAACATGGACACGACCCTGTCTGGTCTTTCCGTTGTTATAAGCTGAGGAAACACCGACTTCGTATTATCCGATATGATCTGTTCTAAGTACGAACTATCCGGAATGACTTCTAGTTCAATGTCCTTTATTCGCTGCATGACGGTGTTCAGGTTTTCTTTTTCAGCAACACCTTCTAAATATGCGATAATTACACGTGTCTTAGAGAACTTTCCGAGCACAACTTCTTTAAAACGAAGTTCGGGAACAGGCAATCTTCTTCGGATCAAATACAGATTGCTGTCTAAGTTCTCGATAAAAGCTTCTTTCGGTCCTATTACAGAGAACTCGATTTCAGAAACAGATACTGGCCTGTTAGTGGCAAAATTCTCAGCACGAATAACGGCACATTCTTCGTCGTATTCACCCAGTTGAACGACGATAAAACCACGTAAAAGCTTATTTTGAATCTCTTTTATATCATTCGTGATCGTAACGCTCTCGATCGGCAAAATATCTTTTAAGTCTTTAATGTTCTTAAAATCTTTGCTGTGTATTAAATAAGGAAGTAGATCGCGATGAAGCAGTTCTCCATCTATCATCGCTTTATAATAAGAAATATAAATATTGTGATGAACCGTCTTTTGAGGATAATGGATAAAATCAGCAGACTCCTTGGCATTATCCACTAGTTCTCTAATATCGCTATATGTATTATCAGAAAGATCAATCGTGTGACTCTGCTCTTTCGGCTTCTTTTTTAACCATTTCATCATAACGTCTCACACCTCTTTTCTACTTCTTAATATGAGATGTGGAGAGTGGAAATATACAAAAAAGCATTCCAATCCTTGACCGGAATACTTTTTGATAATCATTATAAAAGCCTCTAATATAACCAACATTAGAGGCTTTATACAAAACCAAAACATATTGTTTCTTTTGCTTTTTACTTCATTGACAAGTTGATTGTAACGGAAATCAACTACTCTCAAAAGCAACAAAGGATAATACGAAATCAGCTTTTTAAAAATAATTTACACAAGAGCTGTTTCTATGTTGTGACTGATGAATGTGCCTACATCCTCACCGTTACATATCTTCAGAAACGATCCTTCTTGGTTGAAATCAAAGAGGTGGATCGGCAATCCATGATCACGAGCGAGAATAAGTGCAGATTGATCCATCACTTTTAAATTGTTCCTTATTGCTTCGTCATAGTGCAAAGTTGCGTATTTTCTTGCTTGTTTAAAACGATTTGGATCACTGTCATATACGCCATCAACTCCTTGCTTTGCACAGAGTATGGCATCACAGTTCATCTCTAGTGCTCTTTGAACTGCCGGATAATCGGTAGTTACGTATGGTTGACCGTTACCTCCAGCAAAAATGACGACATATCCTTTGTTCAGATGATGTACTGCTCTTAAGCGAATATATGGTTCCGCTACGGCACTAATCGGAACAGAACTCATCACTCTTACTTCTTGGTCTATTTTACTTTTTAGGACCCCTCTAAGCATCAGGCTGTTAATGACTGTTCCAAGTGTTCCGATCTGATCAGCTTCTACTCTTTCAATTCCCCAATACTCAGCTAAATTCCCTCTAAAAATGTTCCCTCCACCAACAACGATAGCTACTTCAATCCCTTTTTCAAGAACAGATAACACTTCTTTAGCAATATGGTTTAAAGAAAGATGATCAAAACCTGATCCTTGTTGGCCAGCAAGCGCCCCACCACTTAACTTAATCAGTACTCGTTTATAACGCATCTGCTTTTCCTCCTTCTTCATACACATAAAGAGAATGGGTACAAAAAAAGAACAAATGACAATAGATATGTCATCTGTTCTTTCAATTCATAAGATGGATTGTAAGGAGTTGAGTACTTTTGTATCGTGTTCCCTTCATTACAATCCCTCCTCTTTTCTTCTTTCCAATCATTATATACAAAAAATTGGATTTGGGTGAAATATAACTGGTTTTTTTTTTGATATTTCACCCTAAATCAATAAACACATAAGGAAAATGAAAAAAATACTCTTAAAACTTCTATATATAGACAAGTGTCATATGCATTTTAAAACCTTGTTACATATAATGCATGGACAAGAAATAGTCAATACCATTACCAGGAGGCAATATTTTGAATTGTAAAAACAAACTCTCACCTAGAGAGCTTGCTAATTTATTATGTAAGCACGTTACAGTCAGAGCAGGGGAAGATGTAGAGGAGTCTGGCAAACTAGTCTGTGTTGGAAGAGACTTTATAGCAATCAAGACAGATGACAGAGAGGTTCTTTACTTTCCTTTAAATAATGTAAGATCCGTTTCAGTAGCAACCGACAGAAACTGTTGCAACACGGACCGTAAGAAAGTTTGTAACGATACGTTCCAAAGCATCTTACGAAAACTAATCAACTGTAAAGTAAGAGTGAATGACGGTAGTGACGATGATGGCGAAGTTGAAGGCGTTCTAACTCGTGTTAACCGCACATCCATTCAAGTAGTAGAAGACGACGAACTCGTAATCATCGCAATCGGCTCCATCAACTTTATTACGCAAGCAGGCGAAATCGGTGACGACGAAAGCAGCAACTGCAGAATCTTATGCTGTAAAAAAGAAAAGCCTTGCTGCAAAAAGAAAGAAGAATGTAAGCCAGAATCTTCTTCAAGTTCAAGCTCAAGTTCTAGCTCTAGTTCATCTGTAGTATGGTGTAAACCTGAATCTTCATCGTCTTCATCATCTTCATCTTCCAGTTCTTCTGTACTGTGGTGCAAAAAAGAATCTTCATCTTCATCTTCATCTTCTTCATCTTCTAGCTGGTGCAAAGAGTCTTCCTCAACACACGATCATTGGAAGAAAAAGAAGCACAAGAAGAGAAACTCTGAAGATTTAGAATCTAGAGGCTGGTTCAAGCTTTAATTTTTACGAAGCTGTTCAAAAGTAAGGATACTTACTTTTGGCAGCTTTTTTTTGTTTCTCAAGATTTTTATGATAAATGAGTCAGAAGCAACGAACATAAAAGGCCTAAGGAAGTTATAAAACCAACTGCTACTCCAGCGTCTTCATGAGCTTCAGGTAGCATGGTAGACGCTACCATCGCCATGATTGCACCTCCTGCAAATGCACCGATCAACGAAAGTGAAGCTACTGAGGCATTCTCCAACAAGAGAAACCCAAGAAAAGCAGCGAGTGCAGAAATACCGAAAACAGAAAACCACATGCCAAGAATTTTCCGACGCGAAAAACCTTCTCTTAACAACCCAATCGAACTTGATAGGCCTTCAGGAAAGTTACTTAAGAAAATGGCGACGACAAGGAGCCAGCTTACTTTGCTATGATCGATCAAGCTCGCACCAATCAAAACAGATTCCGGAATGGCATCTAATAATGTTCCAAGGAAAATCGCCATGCCTACACCTTTTGTTTTCTTATCGCCTGATTTCTTTCTTTCATGGCCCCCCTTTTTAGCAAGAAAACTATTTATGCCAGTAAAGAGAGCTGCCCCGAAAATAAAGCCTGCAGATGTCACCAATAAATCACTCTGCTCTACTGCCTCAATTAAGAGTTCAAAAGAAACGGCACCTATTAATATCCCTGTTCCAAAAGCCATAATCCATGCTGTCCATTTTTTAGGAATTCGAAAAGCCAGGGCTGTAAAGCATCCTAAAAGTACAGCTGAACCTGCTATTCCTCCCCAAAAGGCGGCAAGTAGCATTCTCTTTAACTCCTTTCCTCATTTATTATCTGCATCGCACTATTAAAAACGACTCATAAAGGGATAGTTTCACCTCTATGAGCCGTTTTCATTCTATTGGTTTAATTAATCATTTCGTTTTGGATTATTGTTGATGCCAAATTCTTCACTAGGTGTGTTTAAGTGATCAAACTGACGATCTTTCGCGATTGTATGGGGTTTATTTATATCTACATCTATAAGATTGCTTTCCGGCTTAGAGGAGTCTGTACGGAAATCTTTTAAACTCGTCTTGTCTTTCCATTGTGATGGGTCTGGACTTTGAATCGTTGTCTCTTCCATCTTTCGGCTCCACTTATTAAGAGTACGTCCAGCCGCTTCACGACCACCAAGTCCAAAGGCTAGACCAAACGCAATCGTAAATCCACCTAAAATGAGAATGAATGCAGCGTTTACGATTGTTTTCGCTACTCCAAGCTGATCAAGAGCCATAAAGAAAGCAAGTGTGATAATCGTATACTTCGCGATGTTGCCAAGCAGCTTCCCTTCTGTTTGCTGTTTGATCATACTCTGAACAACGCGTTTCACAAGGTCTCCTGCATAGAAACCGATTCCTAGTATTAACACAGCCGTTAACACCATCGGGATATACGCTAGTACAACTGATAAAATATTGACTAAGCTCTCTAGCTTAACGAGCTGAAGCGCCTCAATCGTAAACAACAGCACAACAACCACTTGAGCTGCATATCCAATTATCTCAGAGATTGTGAACGTTTGATTTGTTTTATGAAGTGATCCAAGCCCCATCTTATGAAAGATGCCATTGAATCCAACTCGTTCTAATAAAGAGGTAACAGCTTGTTTCACCCATTTTCCAAGCCATAATCCAACAGCTACTAAAAGGATAGCAACAATGATGTTTGGAATCATGTCCATGATCTGACCTAACATACCGATTGCTGGTCCAGAAATACCATTAATATCAAGCGTTTCTAAAGCTGAAATAACAACTGGAATTAAGATAAATACATACACGATTGTTCCAATGATTTGAGAAAGAGATGTTTTTTCTAGTGCACGTTCGGCACCAAGTTTTGAAGCTAAACGGTCTGTACCAATGCTCTCTAAGAAATTAGCGATAATCTCTTTAACGATTTTAGCAACGAGCCATCCTACAAAAAGAATGATTGCTGCGCCGAGCAATTTTGGTAAGAATGCGAAGAGGCCTGTCAGCATACCTTCCAATGGTTCAGAAATGGCATCAATGCCTAAAGCAGATAATACAGCTGGCAGGAACAATAACAAGGTGAGATAAAATACTGCTTTTGATGCAGAGAAAACTGCCTTGTCAGATTGACGAGGATCACGGGTCAGTTTCCAACGATGTAATAATCTTTCAAATCCTGTATTCTGACCAAGTTTTTTCACTAGAATGGATAAGCCTGATGCGATCAACCATGCAACCGCTGCGATAAGGGCTGCTTTTAGTAGGTTAGGAATCG
The DNA here is from genome assembly GCF_016401385.1 of Fictibacillus halophilus. NCBI lineage: Bacteria > Bacillati > Bacillota > Bacilli > Caryophanales > Fictibacillaceae > Fictibacillus > Fictibacillus halophilus. The sequence goes on from NZ_JAEACF010000001.1 coordinate 2,514,068, forward strand.
CTGCCGCAATCACACCTAATGCATTTGAGATTGGTTGTGCGACATACGGAAGACTAAGCATGTTCAAAAACATGACAATGGCTACTGCCATCAGAATCCAAAATACAACCTTACTAATCACTTCTTCAGAAGAATACTTTCTTGTGCGCGTTTGTTCCACTTGATCTTCATGGATATCAGGTTTCATCCACCTCGCGACTTTGTTGTCAAAATCCGTTTTGTGTAATGCTTTTTTTACTGCTTTTGCAACCAATGAGGCGATCAGCCAACCAATTAATAAAACTAAAATAGCAAGAAGCAAATCTGGCAATCTACCTAAATAAGCCATCCAAGAATCTGTAACTCCATTGTAATCGTACATGTTTGTCCTCCTTTTTCTCATTTAATAAGGCTGTTTTTCTATTCACTGTTGCTCTTCGATAGTGGTTGATTTCGGTTCCAGGTGCTCGCTTTCCGGGGGGGCGTGCGGTGAGCCACCTTGCCGCTTTGCGCCTGAAGGTGTCTCACCTGTCACACTAATCCCCCAGGAGTCTCCCACCTTACACTACAATCAACTTGTCAATGAAAATCAAAAGCAACAATAGTTTAAAAAAGAGCCTTTCATAAAAACGTCTACATTAGCTCTACTTTCCCAAAGCTTGATTTCGTTAAACTAGAGCTTTCTATCCGAAAACAAGGATATATTTTACATTTGTCATAGTTTTCGGTATAATTAGTGCAACCGTTTTCAAAAAAGGAGAAGGATAACATGTGGATTTCTATCATACAATCAAACTAACTTCATATCCCTTCATAACCTGACGCGTTTTTTGGTGAGCAAAAAATTACATATGCACACACATCCGCAGGTATTTTTCTGTGGTTTTTTTGTGTCCATTTTTAAGGAGAACGAACATGATTGTTGTAAAAAATTTAGAAAAACATTATAAGATCGCAAAGCGAGATCCTGGATTAAGAGGAGCCATAAAATCATTGTTTCACAGAAAATTTGAAACAAAAAAAGCGGTTAAGAAGATTAACATGCATATTAAAGCAGGAGAGATGGTTGGATATATTGGGGCGAACGGTGCTGGGAAATCTACAACGATTAAGATGTTAACAGGCATTCTCACTCCAACTTCAGGAGAGGTCAAGGTAAATGGAATCATCCCTTATGAGAACAGACAACAAAATGCAAGTCACATTGGCGCTGTTTTTGGTCAGCGTACACAACTATTTTGGGATATTCCTGTTAGAGAAAGCTATGAACTTCTTAAACACATTTACGAGATTCCTCAAGCGCAGTATGAAGAGACTTTAAAAGAGTTTATTGATGTACTTCATTTAGAGCCGCTGCTCGGTATCCCTGTTAGGCAGCTATCGTTAGGGCAAAAGATGCGCTGTGAACTTGCTGCCGCTTTTTTGCACCGTCCGAAAGTCGTTTATTTGGATGAACCTACAATCGGCTTGGATGTGGCCGTAAAGGTTCGAATTCGCGCTTTCATTAAACAAATGAACGCTAGATACGGCACAACCGTGCTTCTTACTACTCATGACATGCAAGACATCGAAGAGATTTGTCAGCGAATTATCATTATTGATGATGGTAGTGTGATCTATGATGGCTCTATCCAAGACATCAAGTCTCAGTTCGGTGATAAGCGTGTTATTCATTTCGAACTAGAAGATGCTGCTGAATCTTTTGTTTTACCGGAAGCCATTAGTGCAATAACAGAGGTTCTTCCAAGAAGCGATGAAGATCCTTATCTTGTATCCCTCTCATTCAGCAATAAAAATATCTCTGGTGCAGAAGTCATCCATACGATGATGAATCATTATTCTGTTGCTGATCTAACCATTGCGGATGCAAAGATAGAAACCATCGTTGAAGAAATATATGGAAGAGGTATGAAAAAGGAGGTTCAGCATGAGGAAATACTTTGAGTTTGCTAGAGTGCAGATGCAAGTACATGCTGCCTATTCAGCGTGGTTCTGGGCTAATACTTTCTCCATTCTGTTACGGATGCTTGTTATCTATTTCTTTTGGAAAGCCGTTTACAGCAGCCGAACGGAAATTGAAGGACTGCCTTTTGATGGAATGATTACGTATATCATCATTGCAATGTTTTTACAGATGTTTGTTTCAGGCGTAGGTCAGGAACTTGCGCATACGATCAAGGACGGAAATGTCGCGATTGAACTGATGAGACCTTACAACTTAATTACTCGCTTGGTCGCTATGGATATAGGTGATAAAGTTATTCATTTTGTACGTGGTGCTCTGCCCCTTAGCATCCTTGCTTTTATTTTTATGGATATTACATTTCCAAGTACTTGGCAAAACGGTCTCTTATTCTTACTCAGTGCATTCATGGGTATTTGGATTGGTACTTTCTTTGATTTATTGATTGCTATTCTAGCATTTTGGACCATAAACCTTTGGGGTCTTCAAGTCATGAAAGAAGCAGTTATCTCCTTTTTTTCTGGCGCACTCGTTCCGCTTATCCTCTTTCCTGAGTGGTTTCAAACGATAAGTCTTTTTCTGCCATTCCAAGCGATGGTCTATGTACCAGTTGCGATCTACACTGATATCTTGACAGGAACAGAAGCTTGGCTTGCGCTAGGATCACAAATTTTTTGGGTGGTTTCACTCTTTGTCCTTTTAAGAGTCTTATGGTCGATCGCAATAAAAAAAGTAACTATTTTTGGAGGTTAGGAGGTGACGCGCATGCTTTCACGGTACATAAAATTATATTATTTATTTTGCAAACAAAACTTAAAAGTCATGTTGGAGTACAGGATGGATTTTTTGCTCGGCGTCCTTTCTGTCATGCTTCAGCAGTTTGCAGGAATCTTCTTCGTTAAGATTGTTTTTGATCATATCCATGCTTTAAACGGTTGGACTTTTTATGAAATATTATTCATCTACGGAATTGCAGCTACTGGCCGCTCCATACATCATATTTTCTTTGATAATCTATGGACACTAGGGTGGCAGTATATACGACCTGGCAAGTTCGACCGCCTCTTGATCAGGCCGATCAATCCTTTATTTCATTTTATTGCAGACCGATTGCAGCAAGATGGTTTTGGTCAGCTGTTCATTGGGATTATCGTCATTAGTACTGCGATGCCACACTTAGGCATCTCATGGGGCGTCCTGGAATTCTTTATACTTGTTGTCATGATTATCGCATCAGGTTTCATTTTCGTCGCGATCAACCTCTTTTTTGCGACATTATCGTTTTGGATGGTCGACAGTCTGCCGATCGTTTGGACGATCTTTAATTTAAGTGACTTTGCTCGTTATCCTTTAACGATCTATCATAAAGGAATTCGTCACTTTTTAACATGGATTGTTCCTTATGGCTTTACTGCATTTTATCCTGCAGCATATTTTATTGAAGGTTCAGGTTTTGAGAAACTCGCTCTTCTAACACCCGTTGTCGCAATCGTCTCTTGCATCATTGCGTACTGGTTTTGGAATAGAGGGCTCAGGGCATTTACGAGTACAGGGAGTTAAATTAAAAAGCTGGCACCTCATCATTAGTAGACGATGAAGTGCCAGCTTTGTTTCTAGATATAGATTTGTATTAGACTTTAAAGCATTGATCTCCGTTTCAGGTCCTAGCAGAAACCATACGCTTTTGAGAATACCCTTACTTTTTAATAACCCCACACAACACACGGTCTCCTGAATTACCTGCAGGATCGGTCTTATAATCATCAGCCTTGTCATGGATAACAAGCGATGTTCCACCATTGGCAAAAAGCGAGTTGTCACTGCCTTCTGAAAGTGTCACGAGGTTGGATAGTACTTCGTCTTTTACGACTCCGCTTTTATCAGCCTTCACATTTTGAATATCTCCTACGTGTGGTCCTTTCGGATTCAAAAATCCATGCTTCTTTTCGGTAGGATTAAAGTGTGCTCCTGCTGACTTGAAATCCGGTGGTGTACACTTTGCTGTTTCATGAAAATGGATGCCGTGTTCACCTGGCTTTACCCCAGTTGCGTTCACTTCGACTTTAACGCCATCTCCAGTTTGAGTTAACGTTGCTTCCCCAGCTTTGTCTCCTTTTACATTAACAAGGTTTACGATATAAGATCCGCCCTTCACCTTACTAGATGCAGCTTGAGATTGCGCTTTGGACTCTTCCATATCATGATTTTTATGTTCGTTTTCTTTATCTTTGTTTCCACATGATGCGAGTAAGAGTAAAAGCATCATGTATAACAAAACCGTTCCTAATTTTTTCAAAGCGATTTACCTCCTGATGATTAACGAATAGTATATTCTCCGCCCAATCATCAGGACTTTAAACCTTTATTTTAAAAAAACTGTTTCAAGCTCCTGTTCGTTCACGTTATGTCCATCAAATTCTACAAAATAGGCTTTCGCATTTTCTCTTGAACTTACAACGCTATGTAGTTCGCCATTTACAAAGTGCAGTCCTGCACCATCGTCTGCAGCATATCCCGCTTTCAGTCCATTCGCTATGAGTTTATGATAAGCAGGTCTTCGCTCTGTTTCTCCATCATAGTGCGGACAATGACTGCCTGAAATGAGGCCTAAACAATCTAGTTTAGCTAATGGGCCGAACGAATCGGTTACGCCTTCTTCAAACCAGCATAGTGATCCCGCGCTGAGTCCTGCTAAGATTTTTCCATCTTCATATGCTTTCTTTAAAAGAACATCTAGTCCCCATTCTTTCCATAGCGCTAGGAGATTTTTTGTATTGCCTCCTCCTACGTAAAAAACATCTTGCTGTTCTACAAAACTCTCCAAATGTTCGGGTGGTGAAAATAAAGAAAGATGTGTAGGTTCACAGTTTTCCGATTGAAAAGCTTTATAAAATCGTTGGATATATCCATCCGCATCTCCGCTTGCAGTTGGGATAAAACAAACACGTGGTTGATCAACCATACTTTGCTTCAGAATATAGCGATCTAATCTTTTGTTTTCTGGCTCCATGGAAAAGCCTCCACCACCCATCGCAATAATTTGTTTCCTGATGTTACGTTTCATATGCTCATTCACTCCTCTGTTATAACTCTTTCGATTTTGAACAGAATTTATCCTTTAATGCAGCTGTTTCATATTTAACGGCTTAAACAAAAAGAAAACACCAGTCGATCTTTTCATATCGACTGATGCTTCTTTTATACATCTCTTCTTAACGCTTTTAATACATCAACTGTGGTAGCTTTTGCTGCAGGCCGCCATCCAGACAGTAAAGTTACGCTCATACAGATCGTAACGGCGATTACAGTCAAACTCCACGGAATATAAGATAAGATAAAATCTTCTGGCGGCTTCTCGTTCATAAATTGTTCAATGATCATAGGAAGCGCAAAATTGACTCCATAGCTGATGAGATACGCTACTATTGTTCCTAAACCCACTCCCCATAATCCGATGTATCCACTCTCTAAAAGGAAGATGCGCTTGATCGTTTTTGGCGTAGCGCCGATCGCTTTCATGATACCGATATCTTGAGAACGTTCCGTAACAGCCATCGTCATCGTATTGAATATTCCGATAGAAGCAATGAGCACAGCAATACCACCGATAAAAATTAGGCCTGCTTTAAACAATGTGAAATAGATATTCAGTTCTTTTAGTTCGCTTACAACAGAATAAGTGAGGTACCCTTTATCTTTAATCTTATCAGATACAGCTTTAACATCTTCAGCTGAAGAAGTATATACTTTGACAGAACTATAAGAATCATCACTGTTCTTAAGTTCAGGATCAATTTCACTCAATAGAGGCATAACTTCACTATGAAGGTCATCTGTAATCATCACCGAACTGTCTATCATCCATTCTTTATTCGGTTTCTTTCCAATTCCTACAATTTTCACTTCTACCGTTTTAGTCTGTGCTTCTGCTTTGATATCAGGATTATCTACCTTCATACGATACGTCAATGTTTTGTTTAACAAATCACCATCATAAGCAAATTCCTTCATCTTCGTTTGTACTTCATCTTCACTCATTCCTTCTGTAAAGTTTTCAGGCATCTCTTTTCTTAATTCTTGAGCAAAATGGTATCCGATGACGACCTCATTTTTACTCTTAGGCATCCTTCCTTTTTCTAGTTGAAACCCTGCTTTTCTCTCAGAGGGCATATGAGCACTTTTTACTTCAGCATACGCTGTGTATTCTCCTAGAGACAGTTCATTTGCAGGTACATATTTTTTTCGACTAACTGCTTTAACATTCTTAATGTTTTCAAGCTTTTTCACGTCTTCCTCAACTAGAGGACCGTTTTCTTTCTGTATTTCAATCTCGTTCATCAATCGATAACTCATCACATCATCGATGGCTGTCTTATGAATCGCAAAACCTACAGAGGCGAGCATGATCAAAAAGGCACACCCCATGGTAGATGCAAGGATTGTCATCCATACACGGGTCTTGTTTCTTTTCATATTGCTTCTTACAAATCGATGTTTATCTTTGAACTTCATGAAGCTTGCTCCCTTCTCTTAAGTAACCGTCTCTGATCTCCACTTTTCGATGAGCGATAGAAGCTACTTCATGGTCGTGTGTAATGATTAAAAACGTAATACCATCTTTTTCATTCAATTCTTTAATAAAGTTTAAAAGCTCTTTTTCATTCTCAGAATCAAGACTCCCTGTTGGTTCATCTGCCAAGATAAGGGGTGGGTTCAGGATTAGTGCTCGAGCTATACTGACGCGTTGCTGCTGACCTCCTGAAAGCTCTCCTGGATAATGGCTTTGGTACTGGTCTAGCCCCACCCTCTTTAACATTTTCATCGTTTGGTCTTTTCTATCTTTTTCGCTAACTCCCTTTAGTACCAATGGTAGCTCTACATTTTCATAAGCTGTCATACTAGGAATCAGCTGAAAGCTTTGAAAAATAAAACCTAGATTCTCTAATCGAAATTCAGCCCATTTCGATTCTGAGAGTTCGCTAACTTGTTTCCCATCAATCGTGATTACTCCAGTTTGAGACCTGATAAAACCAGAAATTAAGTTTAATAGAGTCGACTTTCCTGAACCGCTTCTTCCTACAATTGCTACTATTTCACCTTCTGCTACATGTAGATCGACATGATGGAGAACCGGTACGACATTCTCTTTTTCTTTCTTACCGATCTTAAACGCATACGATAAATCCCTTACTGTAATCATGCTAACACCTCTTATACGTACTAAGTGTACTATTTGTTATAATACACATATACCATTTTCTATAAATATCTGTCAATACATTCCAAGAAACTTTTTAAAGAAGGATTTACAGGGAAAGAAGAGTATAGGTAACAAAGGCATACATCTAGGAGGTACACATATGTTAAAGTGGCAAACAAAAGAGGGATACAAGAAATTATTAAAAGACCTAGTTTCGATTCCTAGCATTACCCATCATGATGGAGAATTGTTTATGGCGGAACACCTTCATCATACGCTTTCAACATTAGACTATTTCACGAAGCATCCTGATCACGTACGCCATCATCCTCTTCCAGATGGAAGAAAACTAATAACTGCATTTGTACAGAATGATCCTTCGATTAAAGAAACTATTATTCTGCTCAGCCATTTTGATGTTGTTTCAGTTGAAGATTTTGGTGAATGGAAACATCTCGCTTTTCGGCCAGAAGAACTGACTGCAAAGATCATTAAAAATAAAGATCTGCTGCATACTTTTGTTCAGGATGATCTGAATAGCGGAGAATGGCTATTCGGTCGGGGCATCATGGATATGAAAGCTGGGGTTGCCCTTCATATGTCCATGATCGAAAAAGCGACAACCGGTCATTTTAAAGGAAACGTACTCATGATTTCTGTTCCAGATGAAGAAGTACACTCTGAAGGGATGCTTACAGGTGTCAGTGTCTTACGGCAGCTTCAAGAGGAATATGATATAAAGTACATCACATGTTTAAACGGAGAGCCTAGTTTTACAAAATACCCCGGAGATACATCTTCTTATATGTATACTGGGTCAACAGGGAAGATTCTACCTGGTTTTCTTTGTTATGGCAAAGAGACTCACGTAGGTGAGCCACTAGCAGGTATGAACGGAAATGTGATGGCTGCTGAGATTACGAGAGAACTAGAATGGAACGTCGATTATGTAGAGAAGTTTCGTGAGGAGGCTACTCCTGTACCAACGAATTTGATTCAAAAAGACTTAAAAGATCATTACTCTGTGCAAATACCTCACGCAGCTGTAACACTGTTTAATCTTATGCTTTTTAATCGATCGTTATCGGATATTACGGAAATGTTAAAAAATAGCGCAAAGAGCGCAGCGCTTAGATTAGAAGATCGTCTCTTTGAAAGAAGCAAAAACGTCGCCGAGATCGTACCGTTCACTCCAAAAAAAGAAAGTATCAAAGTACTTACTTTTAATGAACTATATGAACACGCCGTAACTAAATATGGACAAGAAGAACTTGATCGCAGAGAAAATATGCTTCAGACGAACAACCCGAACGCGGATGAAAGAGAGCTAACGATTCAATATGTATTTGAACTAGCGAGTCTTTGCAGAGATATCTCCCCGATGATCGTCTTGTTCTACACGCCTCCGTTTTATCCAGCAGTGTGCTCAAGCGACCACCCGCTAATTAAAGCTACATCGGACGAGGTAGTCAATCATGCGAAAAATACATTCAACAGCGAGCTCGTTAATGTCCACTACTTTAGTGGCTTATCGGACTTAAGTTATATTGGGTTTCATGGAGATTCTCGTGACCTTTCATCCTTCACAAGTAACTTCCCATTACTAGGATCTCGCTATCATATTCCGTTCGATGATATGAGAGAACTCGATATTCCGGTTATTAACATTGGTCCTCTCGGGAAGGATGCACATCAATGGACAGAGCGGCTTGAGATCAACAAAGTAATGGATGAAACGCACCCATTAATCATTTTTGCGATGGAAACATTATTTAATCAAGCAAAAAACCAGATCTGAGAATGATCTGGTTTTCTTATGCTTTAAAGTAAATATCTTTAATGCTTTGGGCAATTTCGTCTATATTGTTCGCTACTTGTTGTACACCATACCCCATATAAAGGGGTGACGTCACAAAACGGGGCATGATCTTACAATATGTCTTCTCGTTATGTTTATAAAAGAAAAGGTTGTAACTTGTACAACTTCTATGAAAATGATTCAGCAAGTAATGAGTACCCGCTTGAATACAATCCGCGAATAAAGAAAGTTCTGCGCCTTTTTCCCATATGACGTTCAGTTCATAGAATCCAACTCTTGGTTCAGTTGATACGGTAAACTTTACCCCTTCTTTTTCTAGGATGGGTAGTCCCTTAAACTGATTTTCGGAAAAATCATGAAGACAATCTACTTCGTTTAATCCAATGATCTGCATATGAGGATGGCGAATCGTTCCCCCAGATAAAGGACCATGGTTCTTAAAGAACATCACCGACGTGTATTTGCCGCTGTTTAACATGTTATCCCAATGTTTAAGCCCAAAACGAAGGACTTTGTATAGATGATCTTTGGAATAGTTGGAGAGCTCACCTTCACATTCATCTGTTTCAATCAGTACAGTCTGGAAAGCTCCATCGAGGACGGTATATTTATTTTTAACAAGAATAATCGAATCTTGCTTATCCAAGACTTCCTCTAGCTCATCAATCCGACAAAAGGGACAAGGAGTTTCTTTATTTCTTATACTATTAGGCTTTTGAGCTCCTACTTCTGTAAAAAAGTTAATGTGTGTTTTTTTCATTCTATTCACCGCTTTTGCTTGTTTCCTATCTATTTTCTAGCTGTTTTAATGAAAACCTTTTAACAGGTTGTTTAATTATATCCAGATATACGTTCCCATTTCAATATTCCGTCATGCTTATTAATAGAACCCTTCCAATCAAAGTTTTGATCAACGTGCATCAGTTGTCTTAACATGTCGTTTTCAGATTCTGTTGTTGTATAGATCTTTACATTAACATAGTTCCATAACTCTCCCAAATTCTTTTGCCCTTCGTAAGGTTCATTTAATGTGAGATGTGATACCTCTTTTAAATACGATTCGGTAAGAAAAATTTGTTTCTCTTGTGATAGATTTTTCGGAAACGTAATATAAACGGTAAGCGTATCTTTCTTTTGATTAGCCACCACATCTGAGATCTTGTGATGGTTTCGCATATCATGCCTAGCTTTCGTTAAGATCGCTTGATTGACATATGGAATTTTCGCTATAGATTGAGCTTCTTTTTTCTCATGAAGCGGAAAAGGTGCGCTCTCGGCAAATTGAATAAAAATAAAGATGAACGCTACACCAAGAGCTAGACTTAAACTTTGATGAAACCAGTGATACCACATGCTTTTTGGAGCAGGAGGCTTGTGGAGATCCCTTGTTCTCTGAAGGACTTTCTGTCTATGTTCCTCTTTAAACGTTATGGTTTTCATACGGCCGTTGTTCAAAATTTCAGGCAGCTGTTTGAAAGGATCTTCCATGATCTCACCTACCCTTCTCCAGTTTTCGACGCAACATTTCTCTTCCGCGCTGAAGTAATGTTCTGATCGTCGTTTCTTTTTTATTTAAGATTTGGCAAATCTCGCATACGGTTAGTTCTTTATAATAGAAAAGAAGGATAACTTCTCGATATTTAAGTGGAAGCTTTAAGACTTGTTCGGCTAACGCTTCATGTTCACTTTTTTGGACGATTGAAAGTTCTGGTGTTAGAACAGAGGATGGTCTCGACTTACCGAACCGGTCCATTACTTGAATGTATTTCTTCCATCCGCTTCTTAAGTAATCTTTACATAAGTTAACCGTGATGGCATATACCCACGTTTTAACAGATGAATCATTTCTAAAGTTGTCTTTATGTATGTAACATTTCACAAATACTTCTTGTGCTAAGTCTTCTGCCAATTTTCGATCCTTAACATATGTATAGGCTAGCCTTATCACTTTGTCTTGGTAAACATCCATTATCTGTACGATCCATTCTTCCTGACTAAGGGAGTGTGAATCAATGCCTTCATTATGAAATTCCCGATTGATCTTCAAATACTTCCCCTCCTTTAACAACACCCTAACCTTTTGACGACTAACCACAATATTTTTATTCAACTTATTAACTTTTATGGTAAAAATTAAGCCATTAAATCTCAAGTCTATTAAACCTATTTTGTAATGCAATTCAATTCTATATACCTACTCTTTTATTCGATTACCCCGCTGATTTTACCTTTTAATTTCCTAATACAGACAATTTCCTACACGGTTACCGTCGAATTATGTTTCAATGTGTAATATTTTGAAATATAAATGTAATATTATTTCGCAATAACTGATGATTAATCAATGGTATAATCACTTCAGAAAAGAAATTGGCAACATTTGCACTTACAAGGAGGAGTACCCATCTTGAAACGTAAGCTAGTTATGGCTACACTGTCTCTCAGTCTAGTATTCAGTACATATACGGTATCGGCAGAAACTCTGTCTTCGATAAAAGAGAAAAAAGAAAAGAATCGCTCTGAGCAAACGGAAAAGCAGGGTGAATTAAAGAAGAATCAAAATCAGCAAGATCATACATTGGATCAAATTCAAAAATTAGAGAGTTCGATCGACAAGACTCTTGAAGATATTGGAAACAAAAAAGAATCGATCCAAGAAACGAAAGCTTCTATTGAAAAACTAAAAAAAGAAATTGATGTTCTTAAAAAGAGAATCAAAGAACGTGATGCACTTCTAAAGGAACGCGTAACTTCCATGTACGAAAGCGGCGGTGCGGTAAATTATTTAGATGTGGTATTGGGTTCTAAAGATTTCGGTGACTTCCTTGATCGCGTGTTTGCATTAAACGTGATTGCTGAACAAGATAAAGCCATCTTAGAAGAGCACAAACAGGATAAAGAGTCTGTTGAAAAGAAAAAAGGACAAGTTGAAAGTGAACTCTTGTCTTTAAATACAGATTTAACCGAACTTGAAGGATTGAACCAAAAGCTAACGGACCAGAAAAAACAAAAGGATGCGCTTCTCGCTCAACTAGAGACGGAAGAAGACCATCTACATGATCATATTATGCAGTTGGATGAAACGAACGAACTTCTTTCAGCACAAGAAGCAGCCATTAAAGCTGAAATGGAACGTGCGAAACGTGAAGAAGAAGAGCGTAAGAAGAGAGAAGCTGAAGCAAGAGCAGCTGCGGCTGCGGCTGCAGAAAAAGCTCGTGCAGAAGCAGCAGCTAGAGAAAGAAACAAATCCAACTCTGGAGGCGGCTCTAGTTCTACACCTTCACCAACACCACCGCCGGCACCAACACCTGCTCCAGCGCCAGTAAGTCGTGACTTTATCATGCCTTCACAAGGATTCATCACTTCTGGTTTTGGTAACAGAAGCGCAGGCATGCACTACGGAATGGATATCGCTCAAGGCGGAAGTACAGTTCCAATCGTTGCAGCAGCATCTGGAACAGTAACGAGAGCTTACTATTCGAGCAGTTATGGAAACGTTGTGTACATTACGCACTTTATTAACGGGCAACTGTATACAACTCTATATGCACACATGAGATCAACGCCTGCTGTTAGTCAAGGTCAATCTGTTTCTCAAGGTACGTTCTTAGGCTACCAAGGTAACACTGGTGCATCCAGAGGACAGCATTTGCACTTTGAATTGCACAAAGGACCATGGAACGGCTCAAAATCAAATGCGGTCGATCCAAGACCATACCTTCAATAACTCATAAAATAAAATAACAATAGACGCAGAGATTTCAGTTCTCTGCGTCTTTTTGTATGGACATTTTTATATAACTCCACCAAGCAGTCTTCGAATTGGATGACGTGTGTATTCCGACATTAGTCGATAGTTCGGTCTTATGATCTCCGCTGTTAAAAAGGCGGAAACCGTTGCGCCAGGCATTCTTTTTTGATTAAGCACATCGATAACCTCACCAATTGTTCCTGTTCCGATGCCATGACCAAAAAATTGTCCGTTTCCAAGATCGATTAAGTTTTCACCTTGCCATTGAGGCGTATTAGGATGATGTTCTGGATTTTTAACATATCTCACATCTCCTGGCAACGAATCCCCAGATGGTACAGCAATAATCTGTAGATCTTCATCATGTTCCGTACTGTAGAGAAGCAACCCGTTAAACAATTGATCAAACATACCCGCTCCAATTGTTTCAAGAATCGCTTTGTACATCATGATCATTATAGCTGTTGTACATTCAAACCCGTACCTTTTTCCATTGATAAAAATATCTGAGATGGCGTCAGAAGGACGGACATCTGATCGAAGCAAAAAACCGCCATAAGCTGTTCTTCTCCAATATTGCGGATTGCAGCGTGAATTCACGAACGTTGCAAATCCTGCTCCGCTATCACGCATACCGTTTGCAGCCGCTACAATATTTGTACGCATGACCACTTCAAATAAAAACTGATGTGGACTTGTGTAATAAAACGATTCTCTGGATTTTTGAAGCTTTTCGCCTACTTGTTTCTGTGTAGGTGTAAGCGATTTGAAACCAGAGATTTGAGCCGTTTCTACCGGATATCCATTAACAAAAATCATTTCTCTCCCCCCTGTCTGCACAGGATATTACATAGTATGGCGAGAAGAGAAAAGTGGTGTTTTTTTAAGCACCTCTCTTATGCATGAAATCAAAAGATAATTTCGGTTCATCCACGAGATTTTGTTTTCGTGACATGCGATCACGTTTCTCTTTCTTATAATGTCTGGTTTGCAGGTGATGCTGAAAACCTTCTCCTATAAGCTGAAAAGCATATATGGCGATACCGAACATGATGATTGGACCGAGTGCGATATAAGGATTGGCATGAATCTGAATATAATAATCGCCAACAAGACCTGACCACTCGTTTGACAATGATTTCGGTGGATCGGCCATCATCGGATTAAAATCCATATCTGTTCCTCCAAAGAACAACTTAAAGTAACCAAGGTGAGTAAAAATAATCAGTACTTGAACGCATTGCTGACACCATACAATAACAAGCTTGGGCAACATATGAGGAATAACATGTTTAGTAAAAATCCTCCACCTGCTAGCCCCTAATAGCCGTGCTCCTTCAATAAACTCTTCTTTTAATAGGGATGCCATCATATTCCCGATCATGGAACCGAGTAATGGCACTACGAGGAGCGTCAGAATAATGACTTCAAGACCAATTCGTTCGGTGAACGTATAAAGAAAGAACTCTTCTCCTTCTGCACTCAACTGCTCACTTAATATGGGGCTCAAAATGAACACAGCGATGATCGTAAGCGGAATAAAATAAAAAGAACTTAGTAGCTGATCTAACCCTCTACGAATCTTCTCTGGCAAATAGAAAGCAAATGGTATCGCCACGATAAAACTGAACAGGACACGAAACACACCGATCGCAATAACTGCGAGTAGAGTGAATTTTGCTCCTTGCAATACTTTTTGGCTGATATCATAACCTAAGGGGTCTGTACCTAGTGGAAACATGAGAGATGGCTCAAAAGGTGCGCCTCCTATCAAGTTTTTGTCATCATCATAAAGCATCTGAACTTGGCGAACATCACTATCATAAAATAAAGCGAACCCAAAGCTAGAAAAGATGAATACGCTCAAGATGGTTAGCCCGACCCAAAACTTAATGCTTCGAATCAAATCAGCTCACCTCTTCTCGAAAACCGGATGATAGTCCATTCGAAAAGAGCATATAAAAGGAAAAAAGGAATAACGAGCAAAATTAAGCAAGCTGCTAACATCTCTGGTCTAAAATCACTGTACATATAATGAGTGATTCCATGGATATTGAAGATCACCTCAACAAGGAGAAGGTTTGAGATCATAAACCAAAGAACAGACTTTGAAAAGTGAAAGATTCCTTCACTTGTATTCCTCGTCACGTGGACGATAAGTACATATATTCTTCGCATGCCCTTCGCTAAACTCATTTCGACATATGACTTTCCAAGCTCCTCTTCTGAAAGAAGAATCATCATTTTATAAAAATAAACAAAAGGCAAAATCATTAAACACACGATCGGCACTATATAAATTCTGTCCTCAGCCCCTAATGAAGCCACATTTGAGACGAGAATTCCTGTTTTTTTAAAAATAAGAACGATTGCCATCTGTACGAGGGCAAAAACAAGAAGATCGGGTAATGATTCTAAAAACGTAAGAATGTTTTTCACTGCTCTTCTTATGAACATCGGCATAATTAACGTGCACCAAGTAAGGAGCTGTGCCATACAAAAGGCAATGGCTAATGCACCAAAAAGAATGGTTAATGAATACAGATATGGCGACCAGATATCATCTAAAAACAATCTCTGCTTACCTTGATTCATATAAGTCATCTCATTTAAATGAATCACATCAAATAGAACAACTTTGATTTTTTGAAAATACATGGTTACGTTCTTGTTCATGATTAACTCTGGTAGTCCGCTGATCAATATGATCGAAATAATCGTTAAAAACAGCTGCATGAACAATTTTTTTATAATCCTCATAAAGCTCCCCCTTTTCTTTTTAGACGAAGCATCCATTGCTTTTTATTCACTTCCTTATTTTTGAAGGATAAAAAGGACAAAACAATCCATATTAAGGAAGAGAAAAACATACGGAATTGAGGACTGACTATGTGGAATAAGATCATGACTGGAGTTCTATTAACAGCTTGTTTAAGCTTCTTCTTTCCCCACACCTCTGAAGCAAAAGAACCCCTTACTTATTTCCCAATTGTAAAAAAGGGGGAGGTCGTAGAGTGGGAGAAAGTAAACAAGCTCCTTCCTAAAGGTGCCACATTTAAAGTCGTGGATTTGGAGACTGGCTTTTATTTTCAAGTACAAAGAAGGGCTGGGAATAAACATGCTGACGTACAGCCTTTGACTCGAGATGATACAGCTGTTTTGAAGCATTTATACAACGATAAATGGAGTTGGAATCGACGGGCTATCCTAATTCCCGTAAAAGGCAAGATGCTCGCTGGTAGCATGCATGGAATGCCTCATGGAGCAGGTGCGTTAGAAAACGGATTTCCAGGCCACTTTTGCATACATTTCTTAGGAAGTTCAACACATCGTTCTCGCAATATTGACCCTTCTCATCAATTTATGATTTTAAAAGCTGGAGGACAACTATCTAAATACGCAGCTGGAGCAAGCGCGAAACAAGCAGTTTCTATGTTTTTAGTCGGAATGAAACAGCGAGACATAAAAATAGCCACGCCTGTCCTCAACAAGACCCTGCTAGCAGATCCTACTATTAAAGAACTGTTCAAAGGGATCACAAGCATGCAGTATGAGATCAGGTCACCAAGCACCCGGTATCCACCTGTTGTACGAACTGAAATAAGAGCAAGAGTAAAAAAATACGATGATAATGGATTACAAACAGATACCTTTACTTTTCTAATGGAAAGAAAATCAATGACAGACGGCTGGAAAATTATGAAAATTAGATTCTAGAACCTGAAGAAGCTTTTCTTTAGGTTTTTTTGTTTTGAGAGAGTAGCTGGCTTGTTTGTTTGAGTGTAAATGTAGTAAGGATTAAGGGGGTATAGCGCGTGTAGGATTTGTTGATACATGTTGACTCGCGGATATACAGCAAGAACTCGCGGAATTAACTCTAAAATTTCAGAAATTATGTGTGGTAACAGATCAATATTACCCAGCACCGTATAAAAAAAATCTCTATAAACATTAATCTTCAGCTCATTTAGCACTATAAGCAGTGTATAGGAAGATATCACAATGAAAACCGGTTATTCACTACTTGTTTTACATTGTGATCTTATTACTGATTTACGGTCAATTCTCATATCAATCCCCATCTAATACCAAAACACGAATAAAATTATATTTTTTTATTAAATTGTTCGTATTTTAGTTGAAATTCATTTTAATAATTGTTATATTTACCAAGGGAAAAAACAATTCAAGAAAAACTACCAAGTATTTCAAGGGGGATTATTATGAATACCCATTATGATGTAATTGTTGTTGGCGCAGGTCCTGCAGGTATCTTTACAAGCTATGAACTAACAAGACAGCTTCCAGATGCAAAGATTTTGTTAATAGATAAAGGACATGATATCTATGCACGTTCTTGTCCGATACTAGAGAAAAAGATTCAAAAATGTCCGCCTGCAGCAGGTAGAAAAGAATTCGCCGGTTGTTTACCAGCTTGTTCCATAACAAACGGTTTTGGCGGAGCAGGAGCTTATTCGGATGGAAAGTTCAATATTACAAGCGAATTTGGAGGATGGATGACTGATTATCTTTCTGAAGAACAAGTTGTTGAACTTATTAAATATGTAGATGAGATTAACTTGGAACACGGTGCCACAGATTCTATTACTGACCCGCTGACAGCAGAAGTAAAAGATATTGAAAAGCGCGGCTATGCAGCTGGTTTGAAGCTGTTAAGAGCTCAAGTGCGTCATCTTGGTACAGAACAAAACCTTGAAATACTGAAAAGCATCTATGAGTACTTAAAAACGCGCATTGAGATGAAATATAAAGCTGAGGTTGAAGATCTCATTACAGAAAGAACGACTGAAGGATATGTAGCAAAAGGGATCCTTTTAAAAGACGGAACCTCTCTTACATCCGAGAAGGTTGTAATTGTTCCTGGCCGTGATGGTTCAACTTGGCTTACTAAGATTTTAAAGAAACGACGTATTAGAATGACAGCTAACCAAGTAGATATTGGCGTTCGTGTGGAGACTTCCAACTTGGTAATGGAAGAGATCAACAAGCACCTTTATGAAGGAAAGTTTGTTTTTAATACATCTGTTGGCACGAAAGTAAGAACGTTCTGTTCCAACCCTTCCGGACATGTAGTCGTAGAAAACCATTCCGGTATTATGCTTGCGAACGGACACGCTTATAAAGACCCTAAGCTAGGCAGTGAGAACACAAACTTTGCGTTACTCGTATCACATCAATTCGCTGAACCGTTTGATCAACCCACTGAATACGCTCATGAGGTTTCAAGACTTGCCAATCAGCTTTCTATGGGTGGACTTGTCGTTCAGAAATATGGAGATATCTTAAAAGGGCGCCGCTCTACGGATAAGCGGATTAAAGAAGGCTTCCTTCGTCCAACATTAAAAGAAGCTGTACCTGGTGACCTCGGGCTTGTGCTTCCTTATAACACGATGAAAAGTTTGATTGAAATGACTGAAGCCTTAGATAAAGTTACACCAGGTATCGCATCAGAACACACCTTGTTCTATGGTGTAGAAGCTAAGTTCTATTCTGCACGTCCGAAACTTGATGATAAGTTTGAGTCAGAGATCAACGGACTATACGTTGGTGGAGATGGTGCTGGAATTACGCGTGGTCTCGCCCAAGCAAGTGCATGTGGCGTATGGATCGCTCAAAACGTTGCAGCTAAGATAAAGGAAAAGACACCAGCGTTGGTTTAAATAAAATCAAAAAAATGCCTTAGGATTCTGATCCTAAGGCATTCATTTTGGATTAATTTGTAGAGAAAATAACGATTCTACCTCTTATTACAGCAATGATAAAACCTACAACTGATCCAATGATTGCTGGGATCAGCCACCCAATTCCATCTGCATAAAGAGGGATATACGAATAAATCTGTTCGATTGCACTGAGTTTAAGTCCAAAAGCTTTTAATCCATCTGCTATTGAAACCAGTGCAGTTGCAACGATTCCACCGATGTATACTTCCTTCCTTCCAGAGAACCATTCATGTAGGAAAGAAAGCAAAATCAAAACGATTGCTATCGGATAGATTGCTGTTAAAACAGGTACAGAAACTGAGATTAATTGAGTTAATCCTAAGTTTGCAACACCTGCACTGAAAACGCTCATGATGAGTACAACTGATTTATAAGAAACAGTTGGGAACAGTTTTTTTGCAAATTCACCACATGCAGTTACAAGACCTACTGAAGTTGTCAAACAAGCAAGTGCTACAGCTAGTCCAAGTAGTACGTTTCCGAACGGTCCAAATAGTTCTGCTACAACATTCGTAAGAATTTGCCCACCGTTATCTGTTTGACCTAGTGCCTGACTGGTTGCTCCTAAATACGCTAAGATGCCATAAACAGCTGCTAAACAAGTAGCTGCGATCAAACCTGCCTTGATAACCATTTTGGTCACTTGTTCTTTTTTCATATCTGGTCGCTTTACGGCTGTGATAACTACGATACCAAACGCAAGTGCTCCTAGTGTATCCATCGTCAAGTATCCATCCATAAATCCTTTAACTAAAGGATTACTAGCATAATCAGGAGATGCAGTTCCTAATTTTCCTACTGGTGTTATGATTGCTTTTACTAATAAAGAAAAAATAATTAACAATAACAAGGGTGTTAGAATATTTCCAATCCGATCTACAAGTTTAGATGGATTTAAAGAGAGCCAATACGTTACAGCAAAAAATACGACTGTAAACAAAAAAAGCGTTAAGCCGTTGTTCATACTTTCTGGTAAAAACGGAACGAATGCCATTTCATATGAAACAGTACCTGTTCTTGGAATTCCGAAGAATGGTCCGATAGCTAAATAAAGGATGATTGCGAAAACTGAACCGAATAATGGATTTACTCTTTCAGTTAACGTTTGTAAACCACCACCTGTGCGAGCCAGTGCAATAACGCCAAGTAAAGGCAAACCAACTCCTGTTATAAAAAAACCAATCATGGATTGCCAGACCATTTCGCCTGCTGACTGACCCAATGCTGGTGGAAAGATCAGGTTTCCAGCTCCAAAAAACAAAGCAAATAACATTAAGCCCACCGAGAGCGTTCGCATCTGCATGTAATATTCCTCCTCCGTGGTCATCAATAAGATATTATTTTGTATTTATCGAATTTTGTCGAAATATTTTTTTATCCATATGTATTTGTAACATGATATGAGATTGGAGTCAATATTCAGATATAATGAATTTTCTAATAAATGTTTTCGTAAGTAAAGGACTGAGACATACTCAGCCCTTTAATCACTTAACGGTTGGTTGGGAACACACGCTTGATCGTATCGTTAAACTCTTTTACGAAACCAGAAACAGGATTTCCTTTGTTGATTTCATCTGCATATCCGTTCATACGATCGATGAAATCAGGATTCGTTGAAACAAATACATCATTGATATCAGGATCTGTTTTTCGAACCGTATCACCGATCTTCTTTTCTGTTTCTCTCGAAAGCTTCATGCTCTCGCCGCCTTTAAGCTTTGCAGCTACATAAGCATTGTTCTCTGTAACGATAACAGTTGCATCGTCTACTTCTTTAAGATCTGTAACGTTATTAGCTGCTTTATCTGCTACATCCATACGCGTGTTTTCGTCGTATTGATTATCCATACCCATATCCATGTTGTTGTTCATGTTATCCATATTGCGATCAGCACGATTGTCGTAGTTCACTTCAGTCATGTTGTTACGCGCTTCTTTTCCCATGTCCTTGTCGTTGTTGTTCATCCCACAAGCACCTAGAAACGATGAAAGCATCACGGCCATTGAAGTAACGAGAATAGTCTTTTTCATTAAATGACACTCCTTTAAAAATTTTTGACTGTCATCTAATAAAATTTGTTTCTTGAAGAGAAAATATACATAACCATGATTTTATCTCTAGACATAAAAAAAAGCCTTCCAGCATTGGAAGACATTATTATTTAAACCATCCATTCGAATAGGAGCCTTTATTTTTAGGCTTGAAGATGATCCACGCAACAATACTAAGGATTACGATTGTAAATGCGAACAGACCAACCTTATGGATCACTTCCATAACTAAAGCCCATCGACCTGCAAGCTGATAGCCAATAACGATAAAGAACGAACACCAGAACATAGCGCCACTATAAGCGTAAAGTGCAAATTGTCTCCCATTTAAAGAATACATTCCTGCAAAGTAAGCAGTCAGGTGTCTTATTCCTGGCATAAAGTAACCAAAAAACAAAGCCGATTTGCCATACTTTAAAAAGAAATTCTGTGTTTTATCTATCTTTTCTTCAGAAACTCCAAATTTTGGTCCTACCCTTTTTAATAGAGGTTTACCACAGATGTTTCCAAAATAATAGCTACCCGTTATACCTGTGATTGCTCCTAAAAAAGCACTCAATACAGCAGGCAGAGCTGGAAGATCTCCTGCAAAAATGAAGTATCCTACAGTGGCTAAAAGGATCTCATCTGGAATAGGTAAGCCGATAATACCTAGTGCCAATAATAAAAAAATACCAAAGTAGCTATATTGATGAATGATATTTATTAAATCAAATTCCATGACGTCACCAACTTCTTTTTTTACACCTTCTACCATTGTAACGATAAATTGGATGATTTGGAAAGAGAAAATTACATTTAAATATAATGTAGGTAGATTGTTACTATGTATTTAACCCATGTGATCCTTACTAGTAGTAAGAATTACAGCTATGTCATCCCAAGCAAAGCATTCTTCTAATATTTGCTGCTTCCCAATCGTAATCTGTTCTTCATCTATCTTTTTCCCGCCCAAAGAAATATATGCTTGTTTTGATGGATTATCTTTTAATACCCATACGATCATACTCTTCTTACCTAAAGAAAGAAGTTCTTCTGAGAATCTTTTAAGCATTTTTGTACCGTGTCCTTTTAGTTGCACTTCTTTTAATAAATAAAAAGCATATACTTCACTCTCATATGGATGTTGTGATCTGATGGAACCTCCAGAAATAAATCCACAAAGCTCTTTATTTTCATCTTCTAAAACAAGTACGATGTGTGATTTCTGCATCAGCCATTCACGCCATCTTTCTTCTCTTTCTGTGACCGACATCTCTAATAGATAGTCGTCATCTACTAGACCTCTATAAGATTGCTGCCAGCTTTTTACGTGGACTTTGGCTATTTCTGCTGCATCTGTTATTTGAGCTCGTCGTATGTTCATGTTTTCTCCTCACGATCATCTCTCTATTGTTTTGTTTGATTCATACCCACCATTTACTCTGTGGCAAAAGTGTTACAGGCAATTGAAACTTCTCTTCAAACCAAGATTTTAACTGTGTGCTGTGCACTAAATATTCGGAAGCAGAATGCGATACTCCGATTAAGCTCATTGTTGTTTGAGCGATATAGCTTTTCATCTGTTCATACTTCTTTTTACCGTAATCATTATCAATGTGACAGTGTACCTCTCCTGTTAAATAAGCTTCTGCTCCCATCCTTTCCGCTTCGATCATCGCTTCTACTTTATCACCGCACCCGGCTACAATCGCAATTTTCGTTATGTGGTTATGGAAAGGACCATGCACATCTGCATAAGGGATTCCGAACATTTCAGTAGAACGATGAATCAAGTTTTCTGTGGAAGTTGGAGCTATTTCACAAAGAATGCCACAAGCTCCGTTATCATCCTTCAACAGCTCTCCAATCACTTTTGCGTTTAGAGCTTCTCTCCATGCATCACTCGTGCTGATTTCGCGCGAATAATCGAGGGGTACATGAAGCGTAAACACTGATAAACGCTTTGTCTTCATCTGTTCGATAAAATGTGGAGGTATCGGCATAAAGCCTCTTCCCCATTTCCCTTTGGGATCTCCGCATTCCATAACAATTGGGTGATGCATAAATAAAAGATCTCCCGGACTACTTTCAGATATGAATCTTTCTAATACTTCTTCTGTAGGAAACACAGCCGAAAATACACGATTGACCTCTTCATCTCCTCTAAGCATGAGTCCATTGAACAGTTTTGTAAATTCGGGTTCAAACTCATCGCGCCAATCAAAATGGATTGGGTCGTAAACCATTGGAATATACCGACTGAACGCTGGATCTGTTCCAATTTTTCTATATGTAAAAAGTTCATCGATCGCATGATCTATTCTCTTTAGTTTCACCATCTTGTTTTCTTCCTTTCTGGCATGTTGTTACATAATTAGTAACATTCTTTAAAATAAATAATCTCCGGATCTCCTTCATCTAAGTTATCGACAAAACCACTCTTCTTAAATTGGTTCTTGATAAAGGTCTTTTTCATAGACTCATTGGATTCATTTGTTGATGAGAATAGTTTGTTCGTGGGTGAAATCTTACTCATGTGCGCTAACAAACTACTGGCCAGTCCTTTTCTTTGATGAGCGGGATCAACCATGATGAGTGATATAAAACAGCAATCAAAGAAATGAGTGTGATAGATAAGAAATGCAGCGATCTTATCTTCCTGATACATGATCAAACATCTTTCCTCTTTTATCGCCTGAACGATTTCTTCTTTTCGATGATCACTCCCTATCATTTTTTTATCTAATTCTATAATTTTATAAAAATCAGTCTCTCTCGCATTCTGTATTTCCATATGTATCATCCTTTTGTTTGTCATTATGGTGGTGTTTGCTACAATAAAGAAAAAAGTTGAGGTGTTCTATACATGGCTATTGTAGATATTACGGTCATTCCAATCGGTACTGAGACTCCAAGTGTTAGTGAATATGTAGCTGAAATTCAAAAAGTTCTTCAGCAAAACGAAGATAAGGTAAATTACCAGCTTACTCCGATGAGCACACTAATTGAAGGAGAACTTCCTGATCTCTTTCATGTAATCCAACAGCTTCACGAGGTTCCATTTTCAAAAGGCATTCAGCGAGTTGCCACAAACATTCGCATTGATGACCGCCGTGATAAAAAATCCACGATGGCCGGAAAGCTAGAGGCTGTCGAAGCTCGGATGAATAAGGATTAAGCCCTGACCTGAGTTAATATTTTGGGTAGGCGCTCGTATTTTTCGTATGGCGCTCGTTCAGCATGCATTTCATGCTGCTGAACGAGCTTTCAATCAAGCAATGCAACCAAATTTACAAAAAAGCTTACTCTAACAGGGCTAACCATCCCGCCGAGAGTAAGCTTTTTTTATTTATTCTCCCTTTGAAGCTTTTACTTCTGCTTTTTCCTTTGTTGCTACTGCATTTGGTTCTTTTTTAGCAAATTCGATGCGAAGGTCGTCGATGCTATTGCGAACATTCCCTTTTCCAGAGAAATTTTCCAACAGTTCTTTTACATCAATGCCGGATGAAGCTTTCAAAGATTCTTGAAGTGTGGACATCAAGTTTGTCGCATAACCTGTGATGCGGTTTGCTCCACCATTCTCACCGCCGCCTGTATCTACGACTGTAATTTTATCAATGTTGGAAAGTGGTGCTGCCACTTGCTTCGCGTATTCCGGAAGCATCTTAATCATCATATCCATCATCGCAGCCTGACCATATAACTCGAACGCTTCTGCGATCTTTTGTTTCGCTTCCGCTTCAGCAAGACCTTTCAAGCGGATAACATCTGCTTCGGATTCCCCTTTTGCACGTTCCGCTTCAGCTCTTGAAAGTCCGTCTAGGCGTACCTTCTCAGCTTCGGCTTTTGCCATGGCTTCTACACGATACTTATGAGCATCTGCTTCAGCCACTTGCTTACGCTTATCGGCTTCCGCTGACTGTTCAACCGCATAACGATCTGCATCCGCTTTCTTCTTAACTTCTGAGTCGTATTGCTTTTCACGACGCAGAATCTCTTTTTCTTCAAGCTCGATCTGCTTTTGACGCTCGATGATCTTAATCTGCATCTGTTGTTCAGTAACTTGCTGTTTTGCGATTGCTTCTTCTAGATGGTATGCCTGGTCAGCACGAGCTTTGGCAACATCTTGTTCACGGCGGAACTCAGCAACTTTCAACTGATTCATCTTTTCAGCTTCTGCTACTTCTGTAGCGCGGCCTAACTCAGACTGCTTTGCTTCTTTATCTGCTTCAGCACGTTTGATACGCGTTTCTTTTTCAGCTTCTGCCATCGCCATGTCAGCGTCACGCTTAATCTGTGCGATACGCGGCTTACCAAGAGAATCTAGGTATCCATTCTTATCACGCAGATCTTTGATCGTAAACGATACGATGATCAATCCCATTTTAGCTAGATCTTGAGAAGCTACACGTTGAACTTCCTGTGAGAATTTTTCACGATTCTTGTAGATTTCTTCAACTGTCATCGATCCTAAAATAGATCGTAAATGACCTTCAAGAACTTCACGTGCTTCATTCTCACGATCTTCCTTCAACTTTCCTAGGAACTGCTCGGCCGCAGTCGCGATCTCACCGATAGAGCTTCCTACTTTAATGATCGCTGTTCCATCAGCCATAACGGGAACACCTTGCTCTGTATATACTTCTGGTGTTTGTACATCTAACTTACTCGTTAATAAACTAAGCGGCTTTGCCTGTTGAAAAACAGGAAGTACGAACGTACCGCCTCCACGAACGATTTTGATACGATTACCTGCTTCATCGATATTTACGTTCTTGCTTCCTAAGAAGCTTCCCGTTACGATCAATGCTTCATCTGGACTCGCCGTTCTATACTTTGTAATAAAAACACTAATAAGAGCAACGACTAAGAATACGGCAACCCCGATAACGATAAACAACGGTGAAAAACTCATAATAACCCCTCCAGTTTAATGAATATATGTTTGTTCCACTTGCTCATAACGCATCACGGATACAACACCTTTTTGGATGTCGATGATCAACACCTTTTCTCCTTGAGAGATTGGTTTGTTATCCATGCTTATAGCTGATTTCGATATCCTTCCGCTGATGCCTTCGATTAAGATTTCGCCGAATCCATCCGTCGGAACAGAAGTAAGTACGGTCCCCACTCTTCCTTTTAGATCTTCATCTCGATAAGCTAAAGATTCTTCTGAAGACCGGATCGGCATCAAGACGAAAACGTTTAATAAAGTCACGAGCAACAACGAAAGTAAACTACTGAAAACCATGATGAACCAGCTGTTAATTTCCGTCATGATTTCTAACAAATACCCCGAAGCCGTCCCAATTGTTAAAAAGGATAAGATGAGCGATGGATGCAAAAAGTCCATAGCAGCATCAAGCATGTCACCAAATAGGATGTATACAAAAGTGATGCACCCAAAAACAATAAAGCTTCCTAAATAGATCGTAGACAACGGATATCCGAATAGTTCCATAGTCTTCTCTCCTGTCTTCATATACTTTTTTATTACAAAACGATAAATCACCACACCCTTTTGTCGAATTTGATATAACCTTAACAAAGTGAAACAAAAAAGATTGTAAAATTCTGTCGACAATAATTAATTTCCAATATTGGTTTTATATAGATATTTACGGATGTTTCAGAAAAAAGTTTCAGTTAGTTAACAATTTTTTGTATAATTTTGTTAAAAGGAGTGGAATCCCATGTATGAAGAGAAGTTGTGGCAGTTTTTAAACAGACAAGCTAATCAAGATGATGCAGAGCCAATGAAAAAGTATATGCGCGATCAGTTCGAATTCTTCGGTATTCGTTCTCCCATTTTGAAACAAAGCATGAAGGAATTCTTAAAAGTAAATGGATTGCCTTCAAAAGAGGAATTACCGTCATTGATAAAAGAAGCTTGGTCTAGACCGGAACGAGAGATGCAGTATGCTACGTTTACAATAGTTGATAAATTAAAGAAGCAGATGACAAAAGAGGATATAGAATGGATCGAGTATACCATCGTGAATAAAAGCTGGTGGGATACGGTTGATCATATCGCTAAACATATCGCGGGTTATTATTTGATGAAGTTTCCAGAAGAGATTCAACACGTTACGAAACGTTGGATTGAATCCAAAAATATCTGGCTTATGCGTTCGGCAATTTTATTTCAACTCGGATATAAAGACAAGACCGATAAAGAGCTTCTAGCACAAATCATTAGAGATACAAAGTACGATGAAGATTTCTTTATCCGAAAAGGAATTGGATGGGCTTTAAGAGAGTATGCGTACACAGATGCCGATTGGGTATGGGAGTTCGTTCATACAGAAGAGTTAAGTCCACTTTCCTATAAAGAGGCGATTAAGAATATTAAAAAGACAAAGCAGCCGCACTAAACGAAGCTACAGAAACATCGGTAGATTTTCACCGGTGTTTCCTTTTTACCTTGCCTTAACTTTTTTATTTAATTAACTTCGTGATTCTCTAGACCCTATGATGATGCCACATCATACCCGTGACTAAATGGCATTCCTGCCGTTGTCATGACAACATTTGTCCAGTTTTTCATCATAGATAAACGAAAAGTCTACTAGTTCATTCATTGCGAGGCACAATCAAATCATAAAGTGCCATACAAGGACTTTGAATTTAATTTGCAAACATGTAGTGATTGAAGAGGAAGGGTACTGACTACGGCTAGGACGAGTGGGACAGGTGAGACCACTAAAGGCGCAAAGCGGCAGGGGGCTCACCGCCCGCCCCGCGGAAAGCATGTACCCTGGAGCGGAGATCACCGCCCCAAATCTTCTAATTAGGGACTTTTTCAGAGCCCTCCACTAAACGGCTGCTTCTTTATTCTTGAAGTTCTGAAACAACATAACGAATAGCATTTCGAAAAGAAACAAATGAAAGTTGATTCGTATGTACACCAAGAGATACCATATTTTTGACCATCTCCTTCGGAAAACCGCAGTACAATACATCTGCTCCCATCAACTTAATCGTATCTGTAAGCTTTTGAATCTCATGCCCCAGCTCAGGATCTGTAATGGTTGTTACACCTGAAAAATCTAAGATTACATAATCTGCTTCATTGTTTAAACATTCTTTTAATAGTTTCGTAGTCAATGTTTCGAGTCTCTCAAGTGTAAGTTCACCAATCAGCGGCACTAACAGCGTATGGTCTGCGACTGTTTGAAGAATAGGTGTTGCTAGTTCATTAAGAAGTTCTCTTGTTCTTTCCGTTTCTTGTACGCGCTCCGTTATATCTTTCCACGTTAACAGATAGCCCCGTTTCTGATTCTTCACAAGAAGTTCCTTTACGATCAATCGTGCAACAAATTTATCAAAAAGAACGATCTGCATATCGATCGGAAACTCACCTTTTTTCAACATCTCTTCTTGAAAAGATGTTTTGTGAAACCTACCGATATGTACACCAATAATATCTTCTGCTGAATCTAGCTTCAGATAAGGCTTTAGCATTTGTATTAAATTCTTACTGCTAGTATTCATCCAGGAAATGTGAAGATCTTGATCTATATAAAAAATATTTTCATCTAAACAATTCAAAGTGTCCTTAACCGTTTCTTCTAACTCATAAGCCATGAGAAGCGCTCCCCTTTTTAAAGTCCTGTTCCTATCATATCCGAGATCATCCTATTACTCTATAAAAATGACTAGAGATGTCCCAACAATGTAAGCGCTATCTAAATCTTTACAAAGAATGCTGTTGTATGATGTTCCAACTCCATGTAAAATGTCCATATCAAACATACATGTGTATTTTCCATAAAAACAAAGGGGCGGATAAAATGGTTACTCACGTTTCAGTAGGACTCTTAGGTTTAGGAACTGTCGGCAGTGGTGTTGTTAGAATGATTGAAGGAAATCGCGAAGAATTACAGCACCGAGTTGGATGCCCTGTTTTTATTGAAAAAATATTAGTTCAAGATGTAGACAAAGAACGCCTTGTCTCTATTAACCATGAATGGTTAACACAGCATCCAGAGGATGTTATTCAAAATCCAAATATACAGGTTGTTATTGAAGTGATGGGCGGTATTGAATTAGCGAGAGAATATATCACACTTGCTCTTCAAAATAAAAAGCATGTGATTACGGCAAACAAAGATCTCATGGCCCTATACGGTGCAGAGCTTTTACAAGTAGCTCATGAGAATGAATGTGATCTCTTTTATGAAGCAAGTGTTGCAGGAGGCATCCCCATTATTCGTTCACTCGTCGATGGGTTAGCATCAGACAAAATCACGAAGATGATGGGAATCGTAAACGGAACAACCAACTACATTCTTACGAAAATGGATAAACAACAGCGCAACTATGAAGAAGTATTAAAAGAAGCTCAAGACCTTGGGTACGCAGAAGCGGATCCCACATCAGATGTAGAAGGCATCGATGCAGCGAGAAAAATGGCGATTCTCTCAACACTCGGATTCTCCATGCACATCCACCTAGACGATGTAACGGTGTCGGGTATTTCAAAAGTTACACAAGAGGATCTTGAATATGCACGTCAGTTCGGTTATACGCTGAAATTAATCGGAAACGCAAAAAAGGACAACGGAAAAGTGGAGATTAGTGTTGAGCCTACTCTCCTGCCTGACTCACATCCGTTAGCAAGTGTTCACAATGAATACAATGCCGTCTATGTGTACGGTGAGTCTGTAGGAGAAACGATGTTCTTCGGACCAGGTGCCGGACAGCTCCCAACCGCTACTTCCGTTGTTTCAGACTTAGTTGCCGTTGTAAAAAACATGAGACTTGGAGTGAACGGAAAAAGTGTTGTTTCTCCACAGTTCGATAAACAGTTAAAACAGCCGAACGAAATCGATGGAAAATTCTTTTACCGGTTGTACGTGAAAGATGAAGCAGGTGCTTTTTCTTCGATCACCTCACTGTTTGCATTGCATGACATCTCACTTGAAAAATTAATTCAAAGCCCTGTCGATCATAAAGGAGTTGCAGAAGTTGTAATCGTGACACACGGAACGAACAAACAGCAAGACAGCCACGTCTACAACCTGCTTCGGGACTCTGAAGTCGTACAAGAAATCAAAAGTCACTATCGTGTGGAGGGAGCTTAATATGCATTGGAAAGGACTTTTACATCGATATAAAGAATATTTGCCGGTCAATGAGTCTACTCCCCTTCTATCGTTAAACGAAGGGCATACTCCACTTATTCCACTTACACATCTTTCGAAGGAATGGGGCATCAACCTCTATGCGAAGTACGAAGGAGCAAATCCTACAGGCTCTTTTAAAGACAGAGGGATGGTCATGGCTGTGGCTAAAGCGAAAGAAGAAGGCAGCAGAGCGATCATCTGTGCTTCTACAGGAAATACTTCTGCCGCAGCTGCCGCATATGGCGCAAGAGCTGGCCTCCGATGTATCGTCGTCATTCCTGATGGTAAAATCGCTCAAGGAAAACTGGCTCAAGCAAAAATGTATGGAGCCGAAATTTTTGCGATAGAAGGAAATTTTGACGAAGCTCTCCAGATGGTACAGAAAATGAGTGAAGAAGAAGACTTCACCCTCGTTAACTCTGTAAATCCATATCGTCTGGAAGGACAAAAAACAGCGGCTTTCGAATTAGTTGATGCGCTTGACGGAGCACCTGACATTCTAGCTATACCCGTTGGAAACGCTGGTAACATCAGTGCTTATTGGAAAGGGTTCAAAGAATATGATGCAGTTAAATCCTCCGGCCTCCCTCGCATTCATGGATTTCAAGCTGCCGGTGCAGCTCCAATCGTAAATGGATCTGTTGTAAAGAATCCTGAAACGATTGCAACGGCCATTCGAATCGGGAATCCTGCCAGCTGGAAGTTAGCTTCATCTGCATTAGAAGAATCAGGAGGAGTGATTGATTCAGTTACTGATGAAGAAATCTTAGAATCGTATCAGATGCTCGCTTCAAAAGAAGGTGTTTTCGCCGAACCTGCTTCATGTAGTACAATTGCTGGATTGTATAAACAACACAGACAAGGAGTACTTCCAAACGGCGCTACCGTTGTGGCCATTCTAACAGGCAATGGTCTCAAAGATCCTGATATCGCGCTAAAAACAGTGAAACAAGAGCCAATCGTGATTCCAAATGATTTTGATTTACTACGTCAACAGCTAAAAGGATGTGTTGTATAAATGAAAGCAGAACCTTTTTCTATTCATGTTCCAGCAAGTACAGCCAATCTCGGTCCAGGCTTTGATTCAGTAGGGCTTGCTCTAAACAGATACTTAACCGTTCACGTTCAGCCGTTCGCTCCACGAAAAACAACCTTTCACGGAGAAGAACTTCAGGCATTCAATAAAGATGAAAACAACTTAATCATGCAGGCTGCTTATTTTACCGCAGATTCATTTCGAAAAAAACTGCCTCCGTGTCAGCTAGATGTGGTTAGTACCTTTCCAACATCAAAAGGAATGGGAAGTTCTGCATCAGCGATCGTTGCAGGTATTGAACTCGCAAACATCCTTTTAGACCTTGAACTTTCTAGAGAATCCAAATCACTTCTTGCAAGTTCACTAGAAGAACATCCTGATAATGTGATTCCTGCCATCTTTGGAGGACTCACAATCAGTTTTTACAATGGACAAGTGGTCGAAACGGTCCATGTTCCTGATGTGGCAGTTGAGATGATCGTCGCCATTCCAGATGGAGTTCTTCATACGAAACAATCAAGAGGTTCTCTGCCAAATCTTCTTCCGTTCAACAAAGCGGTTGAAGGCAGTGCGATCAGCAATGTTCTTGTAGCCGCTTTAATGAAGAATGATTGGAAGAAAGCAGCGGATATGATGAATCGGGATCTGTTTCACGAGCCGTTTCGTTCAAAATGGGTACCTCTATATACTGAACTCAAGGAAAAAGCAATCGAGCTCGGTGCTTATGGTGCTGCGATAAGCGGTTCTGGACCGTCCATCGTCTGCTTCACTCCTCACCAAAAAGCAGCAGCGATTACTGAACAACTGTCTGCATTATTCCCTCAGTATCACTTTGAGACGGTTTTTCCTGATCGCAGAGGTGTTGTTGTTGAAAAATGTTTGTCTGCCGCTTTATGATCATTGTTTCGTATAGCTAAAGGAAATAATTAAAAACGGCCGATAAACAGACAAAAGGATTAAGCACCGAAAATGCTCAATCCTTTTCTTCTTATTTATGCACAATCTTAAATTGGTCTCTTAGTAGCGTCCAGTTCTCAGGGAACGGTTCTCCAAGCACCCAATAAGCAAGACCTCTTAACTTATATTTCTTCACGAGTTGATTCTTTGCTTCAGCACTTTGTTCATTCTCAAACCATACAACGTGCTCTTTGCCGTTATCATCTTTGTAATTAAAAAACGGCGCTTGAGACTCGTTATCATATTTCACTGTAGCATCTTCTTTTAGTGCCAAGTCATGTGCTTCAGCTGGCGCGACGCGTTTAGCAAATTTATTTCCTTTTTTATAAGGAAGTGTCCAATCGTAACCGTATAACGGTGCACCCATCACAATTTTTTCTGGAGGAATGACCGATGTTGCATACTTAACTACTTTCTCAACTTGAGGTACAGGTGCAACAGCCATTGGAGGTCCACCAGACCAGCCCCACTCATACGTCATCAGAACTACAAAGTCCGCCAGTTCTCCATGACGTTTATAGTCATGCGCTCCATGCCACGGTCCTTTTTGTTCATCACTTGTCTTTGGTGCTAATGCCGTTGAAACTTTAAATCCTTCTTTTTGAACTTGAGGGATAATCGTTTCTAGAAAACCGTTATAAAGCTCTCGATCTTTTTCTTTAATATGTTCAAAATCAATATTCAGTGCTTTATATCCTTTTTGCTTCATCGTGCTAATAACACTTCCGATCAGTGTTTTTGAAGCTGTTTTATCTGTAAAAATGTTATGTGCGATCTCAGGTGAAAAGTTTCCATCTATAAAGTTGGTTAACACCATCATCGGCATTGCTTTAGATTTTTTCACTTCTTGAAGCGCCGCATAATCTTTAATCGGCTTAAGTGATCCATCTTTATTTACTTGATAACTAAAAAATGCTACGTATGTTAGATCGTTAACTGATTCTTGTACATCTTTTATTGATTGTTTCGCTTCGATCGGCTCTAAAAACCCTAGCGTTTCAATCCTTGTTTTACCATGATTCGTTTCGGCTTTTGAGATATCCACCTGTTTTTTCTGTGGCGAATTAATCTGTTCTAACCTAGGGCTATTTCGCGTTTCGTTACCCATGTTCTTTGGAGCAGCTTCGCTTTCTTTCATGTTGTTCGAGTTACCACAGCCACTAAGTACAATCGTAAACGCCGCTAAAAGCGCGACTATCTGTTTCATAAACAAACCTCCTTCATTTTCGTTATTTTTCCATGAAGAGGTATGTCCTATTCTCTTTTTTTAAAATGATACCTCCTAACTATTCATCCCTATCTAATTGCTGCTTGTGATTTATCATTTAAAAAGCATCATTGACAAGTTGATTGTAGTGTAAGGTGTGAGACTTCTGGGGGATCAGTGTGACAGGTGAGACACCTAAGGGTGCAAAGCGCCGAGGTGGCTCACCGCACATCCCCCGGAAAGCGAAGCACCTGAAACGAAGATCAACTACTTTCATAAGCAACTATGAATGCATAGTCAGCCCAAAAGAAAAAGACCCCAACAATGTGGAGTCTTCAACCTTTTATATCGCCCAGTTACCGTTTGTAAATAATGGAATACGTCTTCCATCTTCATATTCAGCCTCAATATCAAGATCTGCAGAACCAATCATAAAATCAGTATGACCGCGGCTGAAGTTGATTTCTTTTTCTTCCATCTGTTCAGGTGAAAGGTTTCCTGCATCCTTCACTGACATCGTTATTGAAGTTCCAATCGCTAGATGGCATGAAGCATTCTCATCGTACAACGTGTTATTAAATGTGATCCCTGAGTTTGAGATCGGTGAATCGTGAGGAACTAATGCAACTTCACCTAAATATCCCATTCCATCATCTATACTAAGCAATTGCTTCAACGTGTCATACCCTTCCTCAGCTGTGAAATCAATCACTTTTCCATCTTTAAACGTTAAGCTGAAGTTATCAATGATGTTCCCCATCGCTGAAAGTGGTTTTGAACTTGAAACTTTACCGTTCACACCATATTTTCTTGGTGTTGTGAAAACTTCTTCCGTTGGCAAGTTCGGGATATAGTAAGTTCCGAACGTTGAATGGTGACCTCCACCGATCCAAGTGTGATCTGGATGAAGATCGATGCTTAAATCTGTACCTTCTGATTTATAATGAAGCGTTTTGAACTGCTGTTCGTTTAGGTAGTTCACTTTCTCTGTCAACGTTTTTACATGTTCGTCCCATGCTGCTACAGGATCATTCTGATCGACTCGTACTGTTTTAAAGATTGCTTCCCATAGTGCTTCTACTGCTTCTTCATCATTTTTATCTGGAAATACGCTCTTAGCCCAACCAACTGTAGGTGCACCTGCGATCGCCCAGTGCATATCTCCTCTTAATTGTCCTGCAGAGAAAGCTTGAAGTTTCTCACCGCGATTTTTTTGAACGAACATCATTCGCTCTGAAGGAACCCCTTTATAAGCATTTGGATCATTACCTGTAATCATCAAAAAACAATCATGATTTTCCACAAGACTGTTGTATTTATCAATCTCCCAAGAAGGCAAATCATTTTGAAGAACCTCTTCTGCCGCAAGTGTTAGGTGAATACGGCTTGTTTGTGTATCGGTCCAATCCACCATCACTCGTTTACATCCGTTCTCATACGCATGTTTGGTTACCTTACGTGTGAATTCTGCCGTTTCAATCGGCGAACTGATGAGCAACCTTTGTCCCTCTTTTAAACCTAATCCAACCTTTATTACTAATTCAGCGTATTGATCCAACTTCTCTTCAAACGACTTCATACTTTCCCCTCCGATTGTTAAATACATAAAAACGACTGATAAGTTTATATTATTTACAATTATATAAAAAAATGAATATTATGACTACTGTTTTCTTTTAAGACATCAATGACTTTCAAGGACAACAATACATGCATAAGCAAGATCTTAAAAAGAAAAGATCACATAACAGACTGTGATCTTGAATGATTATTTTCGTTTTTATTTAGACTAAATCCGATTTGAGTTAGTGCGCTCTCTAAATTGTTCGTGATCATGATTCCTTTAAAATCCACATCAACATGTAGAGTGGTTAGCGCAAGATCAGGTCTAAATCCTGTTAGAATCGGAGTAACACCTATTAACATTAACAGCTTCACGATGTTTAACAGATATTCACTAACAGAGTTATTGATTCTGCTCACTCCAGAAAGATCGATTATCATGTATTCAAGTTCTAAATTCATGCTGCTTTCAAGTGTGCTTTGAATGATGATCTCTGCTCGATATTCATTAATATGGCCAATGATCGGAAGGATCGCAACGCCTTTTGTTAAAGGAACGATTGGCACCGAGATTTCTTTTATCTCTTTATTCGCCTTATCGAGCTCTAATACGTAAGTCAACAATGAGGACATCGTTTGAAAAAGCTCGATGTGCTGATCTGTAAATTCAAAGGTTTTCGTATCTAGACCACAGATGGTCCCGTAGTTTTCACCATCTTCATAATAGATAGGTATCGCAATAAAACTTCCCCCACCCAAATCTGCTGTCACATTCAGATGCTTCGTCCGTTCATTTTGCGTAATATCTTCAATCAGAAGAATTTCTTTGCCTTGATCCACACTCACTTTACAGAACGTTTCTTGAAAAGGCATTGTTGTACCTTCAGAAATCAATACCTTGTCTTTATTAACTGCTTTTTTTATTTCATTTACTTGTTTGTCGTTCTTGGCGATAAACAACGTATTAATGTTGATAAGTTTACTCATAAAATGAAGAATGTTCTCAGTTGCTTCTTCAAAGTTTTTAACCGATTTATTTTTAAGTGCTGAATTTAGATGAATAGACAAAGTGAATGACCAACCTTTCATTTCTAAAAATCGTTCTTACGTTATTCTTTGATGGTCCACCCCTTTATTTACCCTAAGTAAAATGAAATAAACATGTAAGTAAACCATTTATCGAACGCTTTAAACGTCCTTAATTTTTGATTCAAACAAACTTAATGATATGGAAAAAAAGAATCAAGCGTTGACTAAAATATCAATTTAAACTCAAATAAAAAATAACAAAAACAGCACTTCTTTGAGGACTGTTTTTCCCGTGTCTAAAGAACTATATGAAAACTCCCAAATTAAAACATTCTTCACCATTTTTTCAAGTTAAAAGTGTTTGAAAATAGTTCTTTAAATAGTAAATACTCCCTATTCTAAATCAAAAACACGGGAGTTATCTCCTATTCTAGTAGTTGGCATATCGTGGTAACATTTTGAATACACGGAATTATCCGACAATATATGTCGGTTTTCGGTAACTACTATGATTTAGGGGGAATCTTGGTGAAAAAAGGGAAATGGGTATCTGCTGCACTCGCTACAATGTTGAGCTGCTCTGCTTTTTCAAGCGTTAGTGCTGCACCAACAAATGTTTTATCCGATCTACAAGCACCACAACAACACGATGATCACAAAGGACATAAGCACGGGGGCGGTCCTTTTGATTTAGGCATCGCCAACGATGAAAAATTGATCGAAATGCTGAAGAAACAAGGTGAAATCAGTAAAAACGCATCTGAAGCAGATGCACAGAAAAAATTACAGCAATACTTACACAAAAAACAAGAGAATGCATCTAAATTCTCTGAAGGTGCCTTAGAAGACGAACATAGTGAAAAGCGTAAAGAAATTAGAAGTAAGCACAAAAAAGAAGGACTCAAAAAAGACGGTAGAAAAGAAGATAAGATTAAAAACGTAAAAGAAGAAAAGTGGAAAGGACAAAAACGCGTAGATAACGTTCTTGTTCTTATGGTTGAGTTCCCAGACTACCCTGCTACGAACATTAAAGCAGACGAAACAGATATGTTTTATGAAGAATATCCAAAGAAACACTATGAAGACTTAGTCTTTGGAAATAAAGGATACACAGGACCGAATGGAGAAAATTTGATCTCCATGAAGCAATATTATGAACAGCAATCCGGCGGGAGTTATTCTGTAAAAGGTAGTGTTGGAGGATGGTATAAAGCTAAACATCCAGCTGCTTATTATGGAGGTAACGTACCTACTCCAGACGGTAATGACAAGGACGCTCGTTCTCTAGTAAAAGAAGCGCTAGAAGCGGCTGCAAAAGATCCTAACATTAACCTAGGAGACTATGACCAAGAAGATCGCTACGACCTAGATGGAGATGGCAATACACGTGAAGCTGATGGTTTAGTTGATCACCTTATGATCGTTCACTCAAGCGTTGGTGAGGAAGCTGGCGGAGGTGCACTTGCTGGTGACGCAATCTGGAGTCACCGTTGGAACCTTGGCGCACCTTTCCCAATCGCAGGCTCAGAGTCTGAAGTTGATTATTGGAACGGCATGATGGGCGCTTACGATTATACGGTTCAACCTGCTGATGGAGCAGCTGGCGTATTTTCTCATGAATATGGTCATGATCTTGAGCTTCCAGATGAGTACGACACACAGTACTCTGGCCAAGGTGAGCCAGTTGCATACTGGTCGATCATGTCTAGCGGAAGCTGGGCTGGTAAAGTTCCTGGTACTGAGCCAACTGGATTCAGTGCTTGGTCTAAAGAGTTCTTACAATCATACATCGGTGGTAACTGGTTAAGTGGAGAAACGTTCGTTTACGAAGAGATCGATCGTAAAGGAATTGATGTTCTTTTAGATCAAGCTAACACGAAAGGCACGAACAATGATGCCGTTCGCGTAGATCTTCCACAAAAAGAAACAGTAGTTAACAAGCCTTATAGCGGTGAATATCAATATTTCAGTGGTAGCGGAGATGACTTAGATAACTCCTTGGTTACTACTCTTGATCTCTCAAAAGCTTCAACTGCTACACTAAACTTTAAAACATGGTATGACATTGAAACAGATTGGGACTATGCTTCTATCAAAGTGAAAGAAGAAGGAGCTACGGAGTGGGTAACTGTTAAAGGAAACCTGACTACGGATGCGAACCCGAATAATCAGAACCCTGGCCATGGTATTACAGGAAGCACGAATGGTGAATGGGTAAACGGGGCATTCAACCTATCTGCTTATGCTGGTAAAAAGATCGACCTGAAGTTCAACTATTGGACGGATGTCGCTGCAACAATGCCTGGATTCTTTGTAGATGACATCTCTGTAAACGTTGATGGAACTGAAGTATTGTTTGATAATGCTGAAGGAACATCTACATTTAAGCAAGAAGGCTTCACAAAGAACCAAGGTAAATTCTATTCTGATCATTACTACTTATTAGAATGGAGAAATCACCAAGGTGTTGATAAAGGTCTTGCTCACATCGCACGTGGTAAAAGCTTAATGTCTTATGATGGCGGACTTATCGTGTGGTACGTGGATAACAGCTATTCAGAAAACTGGACAGGCATCCACCCTGGAGATGGCTTCTTAGGAGTAGTCGATGCGAACCAAGAAACGCTGAAATGGAGCGATGGAAAAGTTGCTTCAACACGCTACCTGATCCATGACGCTGCATTCAATACGGATAAAGGAAAGCCAATGTTCCTAGATTACAAATCAATCAATGGAACATCGCTTACAGATAACGCGATCCATCCAAACTCCGTATTCAATGATAAAGATGACTACTCTAACCCTGGACTTCTAGACGCTGGACGTAACGTTCCACAATACGGCCTAAAGTTCTCAGTAGAAGGAAAGAGTAAAGATAATTCTGTAGCGAAGATCAAGATCTCTCGCAAGAAATAAAATTCATTCATAAACCCAACTGTGTTCATGCAGTTGGGTTTTATTTTCCTAGGGTAAACTGTTATATAAGGAGGGTATGAGATGCAAAAGTTTATACGCGTACTTTTAACGGTTTTTACACTAATTTTTCTTATGAGCTGCAGCACACAAGAAAACGATAATCTTCCTGGGAAAAAGGAATCAGAAGAAAAGGCAGAATCTGATCCGAAAGATTCCTCTGATTCTAAATCTGCAGAACAAAACGAGGTGACTGCCATGATTGCAAACGATGAAAAAATAATACAGATGCTTAAAAACAAAGGCGAAATTCCTGAGGATGCCACAACAGAAGAAATCAACAATGCTCTTCAAAAATATCTGCAACAAAAGAAGCCTGGAAATTTAGAGGATGAAAAAGCAAAAAAGAAGTACATCGAGGAATTGAAGCAAAAGATTCAAAAAGAAAGTAAGACAGCTGAATAACCCACAGCATTTAAGAGGCTGTTTTCGTATTCAGTGTTGCTTTTGAAAGTAGTTGATTTTCGTTTCAGATGCTCGCTTTCCGCGGGGCAGACGGTGAGCCACATTCGTACGTTACCGTATAAGTGTCTCACCTGCCCGCCTGTCCTAGCCGAGAGTCTCGCAACTTCCACTACAATCAAAAAGTCAAAGAAGGAATAGAAAAAGACTTAAAAGCAACAATCTTTTAGAACGCATTCAATATAAAAGATTTAAATCAGCAACATTCTAATAAAAAGACAAAAAAAGATGGTTTAAAGTGTCTAAACTTACAACACTTTAAAACCATCTTTTTTATTACTTAGCTTCGTTTATAAGGCCACCAGTTTGCTTCTCCAAAGTTCTTAACTAGAACCGGAATGAGCAATGGCAGAACGACAAATGCGTATAGAAGCAATCCTACTAGGATGATGGACGCGATCTGCAATAGTGAAAGCATTCCCGAAGGCATCATCGCAGCAAACGTTCCACCTAATATGATCACGGCTGAAATAATAACCGTTCCCATCTTTTTCATAGCGAGAAGCATCGCATCGGCAACCGTAAGATTTTTATATTCGTTAAAGCGATCCATTAAGAAGATGCTATAATCCACACCCAGTGCGACTAGGATTACGAATCCAAAGAACGGAACAGCCCAGCTGATTCCTGTGTATCCAAGTAGGTTCACATAGATAAATTCATTGATTCCCATTGACGTGTAGTACGTTAAAATGAGAGAACCGATCAGGTAGACAGGCATAATCAATGAACGGAACAAGAATACAAGAATGATCGAGATTCCTACTAGCATGAGCAGAACGGTTCTTGAAAAATCATTGCTAGAAACAGTCTGTAAGTCAGCGTTTGAACTCGTGATTCCCCCCACTGCCACTTTTGCGTTTTCTAGCTCCGTTCCTTTTGTCACTCTATTGATCGCTTCTTTCATCTCGCCTACTTCATCAATTGACTCGTTAGAATAAGGGTTGATTCCAAACACGACATCCATCGTCATCGTTTTGCGATCTTCTGATAGATAAGCATCCAGTGCCTGTTCAAAATCCTTGCTTTGAAGGACCTCTTCTGGCATATAAAAAGCACTCTTATCCTTTGTTTCGGCTAGGTTATTCAAATAATCCTGCGCAGAACCAAGACCATCTGAAACTTGATTCAATCCGTCAGCACTCTGATCTAAACCAGTCGTTAACTGACTAAACTGACCACCAAGGTCTTCAAATCCTTTTAAAAGTTCCTGTTGGCCGCTATTGATACCGTTTAAGCCGTTTGTTAACTTAGGCACATTATCAACGATCTGACCCTGACCATCAGCAAGTTGCCCCAGACCTGACTGAAGTTGATTCGTACCATCGATCACTTGCTGAAGTCCACCGATAATGCCTTGTTGATAGCCGTTTATCTCTTTAAATTTACCATTAGCTTGTTGAACACCTGATGAAATTTGATTCAATCCACCATTTAATTGGTCCAAGTTATTTTGAAGAACAGGCAGTTGATTTTGAGTTACTTTCACTGTGTTCTTTATCTTCTGATACTCGGCATCGTCATCTGCAATCCCATAACGATCTTCCAACTCTTGAAAGTCTTGATCCGTAATTGATGCCAATGCAGTTTTCAAGCTTCCTAATCCTTGCCCTAGTTTTACGTAGTTTGATTGGATCGTTGATAGATTTGATCCTGCTTGTTCATAACCCTGCTGAATCTTTTGATAACCAG
This sequence comes from Fictibacillus halophilus, assembly GCF_016401385.1. NCBI lineage: Bacteria > Bacillati > Bacillota > Bacilli > Caryophanales > Fictibacillaceae > Fictibacillus > Fictibacillus halophilus. The sequence goes on from NZ_JAEACF010000001.1 coordinate 2,554,611, forward strand.
ACAGCAGCTCTTGTTGTTTAGCTTTTATCTGTTGTAATCCCTTTTCTGCGTCAGCTGCTCCCAGCGTTCCTTTTCGAATGCCATCTTCAATCTTCAACAGATTCCTTTGAATCTCAGTTAAACCAGATTGAGTAGCACTTGTGCCGTCGATAAGCTGCTGAATGCCGTCAGTCGCACCAGTCAGCTGCGGCTCAGATTTTGATAACTCTCCGCTCGCTTCCATAAGCCCACTGCTGATTTTATTGATCCCTTCTTTTCCATCACCGAGGCCATCTTCTAAGCTTTCTGCCTGCTTGTAGACAAAGAAATCTTCGACCGGTTCGCCTGTAGGCCTAGAAACAGACCTTACCGCATCAACATGATTAACCTTTTCTAGTTCCTGACTAATCTTTTCAGCAAGCTCCATGTATGGAGTCGAGTCCATCTTTTCATCATTTTTTATAACGATGTTGGTTGGCATCGACTCTCCCGCTCCAAAGCTTTTTTCAATCACATTAAACGCTTGGATCGAAGAAACATCCCCTGAGATTTCTTCTAAAGAGTTAAACGATAGTTTCCCATCATACGTCACAAGAAACGGTACGCATATGACCGCAACGAGTATGAGCGATAACAATGGACGCTTTAAAGAAAAGTTCCCTGCAACTGCCCAGAGCTTGCTTTCGCCATGCTCTGCTTTTTTCTTAGATGGCCAAAAAATCTTCTGACCTAAGACCATCATGAAGAAAGGAACAATCGTGAATAGCGCTACTAAAAGTATACCTACACCAACCGCGACCGCTGCTGCTGATTGATATAGAATAAACTGAGAAAAACCGATTGCAGCAAAACCGATCATGACCGCCAAACCACTAAAGAAAACGGTACGTCCAGCCTGGCGATACGTCGCGATGATCGCTTCTGTTTTACTTTCTGTGAGCGATAATTCCTCTTTATATCGACTTAGCAAAAGGATACAATAATCTGTTCCGATTCCAAACAATACAGCGACTAAAAAGATCTGTGTATAGTTAGAGATCGGAAAGTCAAATGAATCTACTAACATGGCTACGATCGATTGAGAAGCGAGATATGTCACACCAACGGTTAGCAATGGAATAAGTGGCGCAACTACAGATCTGAATACTAAAAGCAACACGCCAAGAATGAAAACAACTGTAATTCCTTCTGTTTTCTTAAGACCTTCTTCAGAACTCTTTACAAGATCTTCGTTGATCATCCAATTGCTTGTGTAATAATGTTCTACTTTATTGTCTTCAATCGTTTTATATAGAGCCTCATTCACTTCACTTGGCTCTCGGTCATTCCAAGCTACTTTTATAGACGTTAAGATGGAGTTTCCATCTTTTGAGACTAACTGCTTCTCAAGACTTTTTTCATTAAAGTGAGTCAGAATCTCCGTGATTCCAAGTTCTTCTTTATTTTTTTCAAGTTGACGGATTGCATGCTCAACCTCTTTTTTATCTGCAGCGCTAAGTCCTTTCTCATCGGTAAAGACCAATGCTACAGAAGACTCATCTCCACCGCCTTCTTGTTTCTGGACTTCGCTCATAATGTCTGAGGCTAATGACGACGAATAGCCATCTGGTACATCGACTTGTCCTTTTTCTCGAACAAGCTCAGCCATATTAGGTGCCGAGATCATAAGGACGGCAACTATAGCAATCCATGCAATAAGCACCAGCCATTTTTGTTTTAAAATAAACCGCACGATTTCTCCCCCTGCCTACTGTTTTTCCTGAAGTGTCGTTAAGATGTTGTTGATCTTTTCGTACGTGTCAATAAACTGTTTGATCTCCTGCTCCTCAAACTGAGTAATGATGGATTCTACCAAGTTATAAATTCTTTCTTCTGTTTTTTTGTAAAGCTCAAGCCCTGTTTCCGTTAATGTGAGATAAACGACGCGGCGATCGTTTTGATCTCTCGTTCTCTCAATCAAGTCTTGATCCCACAATTTTGTGATCACAGCTGTAATGGCACTTTTCTTCACATCAAATACTTTTGCTAGTTCGGTTGATGTGCAGTTCTCAGTCTTGTAGATATACTTCAATGTATAAAATTGATCATTTGAAAGTTCACTCTGTAGCTGTTCTTTTACAAGGGACTCCCCTTTTTTGTGAACAGCAAATGTGAGATCGATATAACGATCAACAAGTTCTTTAATGGATAGTTGTGACATACTAACCTCCTGTTGGTTCATTTTTTTAACTGTTCAATTATTGAACTATCTATTTCCAGATTTAGATTACATGGTGGACAAGTAGCTTGTCAATCACTCTTCTATAACTTTTACAGTGATCTATTTAAACGTAACAAAAAAGACATATCTCTTTAGATATGCCTTCTTCCTCATTCTTATGAAGTTTGCTTACTTTCTTGTAGTGAATAGAGATAAAAAATATAATCGATCGATGCTCCTTTATAGCCGAGTTGATTGACGATTGCAGATAAATGTCCTCGATGATACGTACCATGATTCACGATGTGCTGAACAAGATCACCATAGGTTGAATGTAGTGTTCCGAAATGTGGATGATGAACAGTGATATCAGCGGATAAATCTTCAAGTCCTATGATGAAGTTCTCGTAGTCTTCAGACATTGCTTCAAATTTCATTTGCATATTTTGTAGATCTGCAGCATTTAATTCTTCGTGTAGCTGTTTAACGGAGTTAAAAATATCTTCGAATGTTTTCCCTTTTAGTACTTGTAGCCATACATAATCGACTTGATACATGTGAACAAGAACATTAGCGATCGAAGGAAAAACACTTTCTACCTCTTTCCTATACATTTCGGTTGGGAGTTCTTTTAGTTTCTCAAATACTCTCTCATTAGCCCAAAAGTTAAATTGTTGAAGTTGTAGCGATTTATTCATCCTTCATACCTCCAGATTGTTTTTCATGGTACTTAATTCGATGACGGATTGAATAAATCCTTTAAAAAATGCAAACAACTGTTCTTTTTCGAAAGTAACGTATGCTGTATGAGAAATAGTTAATTTCTGTTTCACGCTGCTCGCTTTCCGCGGTTCAAACTGTGAGCACAACGTATGCTAGAGCTTTTACAACGAAGAAACGCATACCCAGAGAGGTATTCAAAAGTATCAATCCAGAAGTTTACTCTCTTAATCAAAAAATTTTTGGGTTTTATCCACGAGTTTTACTTCTCATTCCAAAAGTTATCTGCGAGTCGACAAACTTCGACAAACCCAGTAACTCAAATACCCCACATCAAAAAAGCGCACTCCACTCAGGAGTACGCTAATCACCACACATTTTATTTTACGATCTCCGATAACAACTGGAATGAACGCAATCGTGCAGCATGGTCGTAGATTTGGCCATTTACGATGATCTCATCTGCCTGTGTTTCGTCTAAGAACGCTTGCAGCTTAGCTTTGACCGTTTCTGGACTGCCGATAAAGGATGTGCGTAACTGCTGATCGAGTGCCGCTTTTTCATAGGGACTCCAGATGCCATCCATGCTATCAACAGGTGGCTTCAACTTGGTTGGGTTTCCACGCACTAAGTTGACGAACTGCTGTTGAAGAGATGTAGCGATACGCCCTGCTTCCTCATCTGTATCTGCTACAACCACGTTTGCTCCCACCATCGCATACGGTTTCTCAAGTACTTCAGATGGCGTAAACGTATTACGGTATAACTCTAGTGCAGGAATCGTGTTGTCTGGCGAAAAATGACTCGCGAATGCAAACGGAAGTCCTTCTCTACCTGCCAATCGTGCACTAAAGCCGCTTGAACCTAAAAGCCAGATCGGAATATCTTGACCTTCTCCAGGAACCGCTCTTACTTTCATAGGCGATTCTGCTCGTTCTGGATCTAGATACGTTCGCAATTCCTCTAGCTGGTACGGAAAATCATCACCCATGTTGCCTAGATCACGTCGAAGCGCTTGTGCTGTTATCTGGTCTGTTCCAGGAGCTCGTCCGAGTCCGAGGTCAATTCTACCTGGATACAGGGAATCAAGTGTGCCGAATTGTTCAGCAATCACGAGTGGCGCGTGGTTAGGAAGCATGATTCCGCCAGAGCCGACACGAATTTTAGACGTACCACCCGCCACATGACCGATCACGACTGAAGTAGCAGAGCTCGCGATTCCAGGCATATTATGATGTTCAGCCAGCCAATAACGGTTGTATCCCCATTTTTCAGCATGCTGAGCAAGATCTAGCGTATTCTTAAACGATTCAGATACAGTTCCACCTTCAACGACCGGTGCAAGGTCAAGAACTGACCATTTCACATCACTTAAACTTTTTTTACTGGACATCGTAACGTCCTCCTTATTTAAAGCAACAAAAAATTAGCTACTATATTTTAATAATTCGCTACTAGTATAACAAGTTTGCTTTCTTAAATAAAAAATACTGCTTATCCCTCATATAGAACGTACGTGTTCACCTACTAACTCGTATGACTTCAATCGGTCATCATAAGAGTGAGTAATCGTCACAATCATCATTTCATCTGCTTGATACATTTCTTGAAGCCTATATAGTTCTCTCTTTACCTCTTGTGGGTTGCCGATAATCATTTTTCTTTTTGCTTCATGTATGAATTGTTCCCGTTCTTCGATTGAAAAACACTGGTGAGCTTCTTCAATAGTTGGAACGCCACGTCCTTCGCCAGAAGCATTCTGTTTTCTCCATAAAATTCCTGGTAATGCAAGTTCCTCAGCACGTTCTGTTGTTTCTGCACAGATCACAGACACAGCAACAATCGTTTTTGCTGTTTTTAATGATGAGTTCGGTTGAAAGACTTTTTGATACGATCTTACAATTTCGGATCCTGGTTTATCACTCATAAAATGACCGAACGCATAAGCTATTCCAAATTCTGCAGCTAAATCAGCACTTTTTTGGCTTGTTCCAAGAATCCATGGAACGGGCGAAATCTCGGGGACTGGAGCGGCCTGAATCTTAGAAAACATATCGTCTTTTGGAAAGTCGTTACGCAGAAAGTGCAGCAGTTGTTTGATCGATTGGGGAACTTTTCGAACATTCTCCAAAAAATTTTCCGAAAGAGCGATCGACGCCTCTGCCGACCCTCCAGGAGCACGACCGATACCAAGATCGATCCTTCCAGGAAAAAGTGTAGCGAGCATGTTATAGGTTTCCGCAACTCTGTAAGGTTTATAATGCGGTAAAAGCACAGCTCCTGCGCCGAGTCGAATCTTTTTTGTGTTTGCCCCAATATAGCTCAGCATCACTTCTGGTGCTGAGCAAGATAAGCCGCTAAAGTTATGGTGTTCCGCGATCCAATAGCGTTTATAGCCTAGCTTTTCTCCCTCTCGTGCAAGTTCCATTGAAGCTTGAAGAGCTTCTTGCGCACTCTTACCGGATGAGATTGGGGATTGATCGAGTATGCTTAATTTCATCTCGTGCCTCCTCCCTTATATTCTTGTATTTTACTCCAAGTCTTACTCTCTTTACTTTTTTGAGGATTATCATATAAAAAAAGAACCCCGCTTGAGGTTCCTTTCATCTGAATGAGCTAGACTTTTATTTCTGTATCCGCCTTTACAAACTGATCAGCAGATAAAGTACTTGCTCGGTAATGCGTATAGAGTTCCGCTTCTGACAAATTGAGCGAGCGGCATATCGACTGGATTTCCAGCCATGAACCTCTCTCCAAACCTTGTATGATTTTTAATGCGAGATTATAGGAATCTATGTTTCCTAAAAGAGCTTCAGCCAGCTCATTCGTTATCGGAAGGTCAGCAATCACGTCTCTCATGTTTTTACTCAGCAGCGTGTCGATAAGAGAGAACATGCCAAACATGTAGAGATGATTTTTTGACACACCTACTGATTTCGCGATGCGTTCAAAGAAAAAGGCACGAGTAAGACTCATCTTTACAATTTCCAGTTGAGTATCAACTCTGTTCAAACTCGACATCATCAAAATCATGACGAGCTTTTTGATTTCATACAGTCCTACTAGGACGACAGCTTGTTTTATCGTTGTAATCTTACTTTTAAAGAAGTAGGTACCAGAATTCATCACTTTCAAAAGCTTATAAGAAAGCGAGAGATCTCGTTGAATTAAGCTGCTGATCTCATGAATGTCTGGCTCTGAACCATTCAGTTTTTCTAATAGCAGAAGATAGTTTGTCGGAATAGGAGCGATATCTTTTCCCTGCAATACGACTGGTCTGCTGAAGAAGTAGCCTTGAAAGTATTCAAATCCTAGCTCTTTTGCTTGTTCAAACTGCTCACGTGTTTCTATCTTTTCTGCTAGAAATGTAATCTGCTCGCGGTACGTTTCAATCATGATCTTCATCTCTTGGACGTCCATTAATAAGTAGTCCACTTTAATGATATCGATATAAGGCAGTACTCTATCTAAGTTGCGGTTTACCGAAACATCATCAAGCGCAATAATATAACCTTTATTCTTTAACTCTTTACAGACCTCAAGCACTTCGTCCGTTAAACGAACATCCTCTAAGATTTCAACGACGATATATTGAGGAGAAATATACGTAGGAATCCGATTTAATAACAGATTTTCCGTAAAGTTTATAAAACATTTCTTGCGTTCTCCAACTTCTTTGATCCCGATTCCAGCAAAGCTGTTCACCATAACATCGATTGTAGCACTATCATGGTCCAATCCATCATATCTATTGTTCTCACTGTTTCTATATAAAAGTTCATAAGCGACAACGTTCTCATCTTTGTCTAAGATCGGTTGTCTGCCAATAAAAATATCCATCTCTATCCCCATTCACACTCATTCATCTTTTTCCTTTATATAGACATCAAACCATAAATTGTAAACAAGTACAATACGTGTTTTGGTGTTAAATGCTTCCAAATACTTTTTGTGTATACTTTTGTCGAACCTGTAAGTTCATGTTTCAACTCAATAGTCAGTGGGAACACAAACTACGTACTAATCTTCTACAAAGGGAGGAAATCGATGGATACTCATGGTAAAGTGGTTGGCGTTTTCCGTACAGAAGATGATGCGATTGATGCAATTAAAGAGCTGAGAGATCAAGGTTATAGTGACAACGAAATTTCAGTGATCGCAAAAGACAAAAAAGAAGTAAAACACATTCATGAAGAAACTGGCTCAAAAGCTCCTGAAGGGGCTGCCACGGGAATGGCCACAGGTGGCATTCTTGGTGGACTTGGTGGTCTATTACTAGGTGCGGGCGCACTCGCTATTCCAGGAATCGGCCCGATCGTAGCAGCAGGTCCTATTGCAGCAGCCCTGGGCGGTGCAGCAGTTGGTGCGGGTGCAGGAGGAATTGTTGGTGCTCTTGTAGGATTAGGCATACCTGAAAATGAAGCGAAAGAATACGAACAATCTGTTGAAGCTGGGGACATTCTCGTTCTTGTTGATGCGAACGAAGTAAGCCGACATAGACAAGCTAATGATACATTCCGTACGTACCGTTCCACAAACGCACATCGTTATGAAGATTCATATTCCAACAAATAGTAAAAGGAGGAGGATTCAATATGAAAAACGATACAATGGAAGGCAAATGGAAACAGTTAAAAGGTGAAGCGAAGAAACAATGGGGCAACCTCACAGATGATGATTACGATCAAGCACAGGGTGACCGTGAGAAAATGATCGGAAAGATTCAGGAAAGACACGGAAGAAAACGAGAAGAAGCTGAGCGTGAATACGACGATTGGTATAGCAGAATGGAGCAATATTAAAAATAGTAGAAACCCCACTAAGTCACGACTTAGTGGGGTTTGTTTTGTAGCGTTATTTAATAAGAAAGGATTGTAAGTTCATCTTGTTCACATTTGGATCCGCTTTTTTCTGTAAAACTTTTAATCCTTGCCCCATATCAGAAGCTAATATATAGTTTCGATCTACGAAAACACCCCATACGTTTGCTTTGTCAGATACATATGATCCTACTTCCACCGGATTTGCTGGATCCGTAAGGTCAACCATACGGATGCCATCAGAATAATGAGAAAGGTAGAGCGTATTTCCTCTTACTTTTGGATCATGCACCGTATATGTTCCTGGCTTGCGCTCTCCTGCTTTAATCTGCACCATCGAGTTTAACGTTCTAAACGTACTTAATAAAACAGGATTACTTTTATCTTTTATGTCGTATACACGAACATATCCCCAGCCTCTTTCAAATCCTGGGTCATGAGGATCAGGATTAAAAATTTCTCGCGTTTCAATCAAAATGTTTCCACCATGAGCTAACGCCGCCGAATGCGCTGCTCCTTGAACATCACGTTCAAATTTTGTCCTTCCAACAAACTTTGGATTTGCAGGATCTTCAATATTTAAAATGATTGTTCCAAGATCCCAATAGGAGAGGTATGCATATTTACCTGTTTCATCCGTGATGACACTATGTAAAAATGCCGTGCGCTGTGCGCCTGTCTCGTCTTCATATTGATAATCACCATTAAAACTACCGCCAACTTCAGTTGGATCCCAGTTTGAGAGTTCCTCCGGTTTTCTAGGGTTTGTTACATCTACGATTGAAAAGTCATGAACATCGACCCCTTTGTCCTTATAGCGATGAGCTTGATAATTAGTAGCTAAAAGTAAGACTTTGTTGTTCTGTTCTGTCAGCCAATGTTCATGCGTCCCGGTAGGAAGATTAGAAGGTGTTTTCCAAAACCCTAGCTTTTTTGGCTCTTTAGGGTTGGTAACATCGTATAACACCACACCACCATTTTCAGATGTTTCTCCTTCATAGCCATATCGCTCTTTATCAACGCGCTGAACACTCACAGCCGCTAAGTCTCCTTTAAATGACGGAGTACTTACTGATTGAACGATTACCTTTTCCTGCCATGTTCCAGGTATATCATTCGCAAGAACAGCAACTTCTTTAGGATTGGCAGGATCTTTCATATCAAAAATCCTTACTCCCTCATTTGTCATCTGACCACGGTGTGTACCAAGATATGCATACCCTTTGTACGCATATACATCTGCGGTTGTAGCAGGTTTTCCTTTTATGTCTTTTAGGGGTACAGCAGCCACTTCTTTAAGATGTTCAAAGTTTTTAGATCCTTCTACTTTTGGAATTCCACCAAACGTAGATTCTCCAGCTTCAATGTAGCTTTTTTGTCCGTTTTCGCAAGCTAAAGCAATTCCTCCACCTGCTAAAGAAAGTGCAAGTGTACTTAATAAAATTTTTGATGCAAATTTGTTCATATCCCCTTAGCCACCTCCATCTTAATAGTTCCTACAATAAAGGAGTTAATCACAAGAAAGAAGTGGAAAATAGACTAAATATTCCACATATAACGTGTGAGAATTTGCGTACTTTTGTCGTTTAACAACGGGACTATCATCCTGTTAAACATAAAGAAAACCCTGAACTCATTGGAACTTATATCGTCCAAGGTTCAGGGTCAAATTTACATGATAACAAAAAAGATAACAGCTACTAGCACTAAACGATAAATCGCAAATGGCGTTAGCTTAACTTTTTCAATAACGTTTAAGAAGAAACGGATGGATAACATGGCGAATACAAATGCACTGATGAATCCAACCACAAAGAATGGCATAGCGTCCATACTAAAATATTCTAAGTTCTTTAACAGGGAGATTCCACTCGCACCTGCCATGATCGGAACAGCCATAATGAATGTAAAGTCAGCTGCAGCACGGTGACTAAGCCCTAGAAGGACACCACCTGAAATCGTAGCACCAGAACGTGAAAATCCTGGCCACAGGGATAAACACTGAATCAATCCGATCGAGAATGCTTGCTTGTACGTAATCTTATCTACTGTATCAATGACAGGGTTTTGATTTTTAGCAGCAAATCGATCGGCAAAAATCATGAGAAACGCACCAATCGCGAGTCCAATAAGCACTGTATTCGTCGTGAAAAGGTACTCGTCGATATAATCTTCGAACAACAATCCAAGAACACCTGCCGGCAAGAGCCCTACGATGACTTGTGTTAATTTTAAACGGCTCCCCGTGATTTCATTTGTTGCTTTGTTTCTGCTAAATCCAAGCATGTCGATAAATCGCTGTCTGAAAACAACGACTACAGCTAAAATTGAACCAAGCTGTATGACAACTTTAAATGTATTGGCTGGATACTTACCTAAAAAGTCTTGTGATCTTAACCACATGTCATCTACAAGAATCATATGTCCCGTTGATGATACAGGAGCAAACTCCGTCAAACCTTCTACTAACCCTAAAATTAGGGCTTTTAATAACAATAGGATGTCCATAAAAATAACTGATCTCCTTTAACAACTTATACTCTCATCTCTATATAATAGACGTTTTTCGATGATTAGCAAAGAATGATGTAAAACTTTTTATAACACTGTAACATATTGCGAAAAAGTGAGAAACCCCGTCGGAATGAAATCCAACGAGGTTTTTTAAAGTTTAATACTTTAAAAGCGAATGAAGTTTTTCTTTATCTAGAACCTTCACCAGCTCTACTAGAAGCTTTGCGCTATTTTCTAAGTCGCTCTTACTGACCATGGAAGTATGACTATGAATGTATCGGGCTGCAACTCCCACTACCAGACTTGGGATTCCTTTTTTGAAGAGATGGAACTTACCAGCATCCGTTCCTCCGCCAAGCATAACGTCTACTTGGTACGGTATGTTATGTTTCTCTGCAACCTCGATGATTAAGTCGCGAAAACCTGTATGTGGAATCATGGACGAATCGAGGAACGTGATGAGCGGCCCTTTTCCGAGCTTCGCTTTGTTTGGGTTCCCACCAGGACCATCTTCTGCAACTCCTACATCGAGTGCAATCGCCACGTCTGGCTCCATAATCGCAGGTGCCGTAATCGCTCCCCTAAGCCCTACTTCTTCTTGAACGGTCGCACCACAATAGACGGTGTTTGGATGATTGATATTTTGTAACTGTTGCAGTACTTGTAATGCCGTGTAACAGCCTGCTCGATTGTCGAGTGCCTTGGCAAGAATCGTATCACCGTCAGGCATCAGTTCAAATGGGCATATCGGTAGAATCGGATCTCCTACTCTAATCCCCCACTCCTTCACTTGGTCTTTATCTTTTGCACCAATATCTATAAACATCTCTTTCATCGGATAAACACGGTTTCGTTCATCGGCTGTTAAGATATGAGGTGCTTTTGATCCAACGACGCCTGTGAACGTTTTACTTTTCGTCTGAACATGGACACGTTGCGCGAGTAGAACTTGTGACCACCAGCCTCCTAATGGAACGAAGCGCAAATAACCTTGTTCTGTAATCTCACTGACCATGAAACCGACTTCGTCCATGTGACCTGCAAGAAGTATTTTAGGACCGTCATTTGTAGATCCGTGTTTTTCACCGAATACACTCCCGATATGGTCGTTCATGAGCGTAGCACCCGTTTTACTGATCTCACGCTTCATGATCTCTCGAATTGCTTTTTCAAAACCAGGAGCACCATTTGTTTCTGTTAACTCTTTTAATAAGTCCATCATTTTTCACCTTCCTATTTTATAGGATGGGGAAAATATACGGTTTGAATACGTTCTTTTTCAGAAGGAGAATAAAATTATTCAAAATCGAAGTTCAAGACGTATTTTCTACCTTTATTGGTTCCAATCGTTTTAAAACGTAGTGAGTTTAAAAGGTGTTTCGTGATATGTGGTGAGTTGATATGGAGGAAATCATTCATTTGCCGATTACTGATCGTGTTATTAATCAAAAGATAATAATCACGTAAGCCTTGTAGATGAGCATTTTTAGAAGTTGCCATACATCTATTACATACCCATGTACCATATGTTCTGTGCATACTAAACAATTTACAGTTTGTACACTGTAATCCTTTTATTAAATCACTTTCCGGGATGTAAAAACGTTGAAGGATATTGAATTCGAGTGGAGTGTCCTTTAACAGAAGTTGGTTAGAGAGGGTACAATGACATTCATCAGTAAGGAGATGAGTTGTGTGTCTTTCCTCAAGTTCTTTTATTTTTTCAGGCAAAACATAGTAGGGTAATACGAACTGCGAGAGGTTTTGAGATTTTTCTTTTTCAGTAGACTTGATTACAGATTTATCATTTCCGATGATTACAAGCGGCTCAATAGGAATCGAGGGGAACTTTTGAAGCTTAAGCCACTTTTGAAGTTGCTCCACTTGTCTATTTACTTGGACAACTGGGCTGCTGAATGCTGTTTCATCCTTATTGTCATTGATCCTTATTAACTGATTGAAAATAGAGTCAAAAATAAGTGTTCCAGTTATGTTTTTCACTTCGATGATAATTATGAGATTTGAGGATAACAGAAGGCAATCAATCTGGAAGTAATGTGAACCATCATAAAGACGAAGGTCATGAAGGATATGGTATTTTTGTTCGGGTAAAAAACTTAGTGGAAAATCTAATGAACGCTCACCACGATATCCAGCCAAACTTTTTGCATATGTTTCAGAAGCAATTTGTCTTTTTGGATGTTCAAGATCAAGTCGTCTAAATAGTGCCTCAAACTTGTATAATTTAATTGGCTTTGTTCGTTTTTTGATGATCAAAGTCTAACTCCTTTCATGATTATATTGTTAATAATTCTTTTGTATGGGTGCAAATCCTGTTAGGAAAACAGATATCAGCAACTTTTTTGTTATATCGGCGAAAATGAGTATTTTATCGGCAACTTTCGAATTATATCGGCAAGAATTTAAATATATCGGCGAAAATCAAAATATATCGACATTTGCACAAATTCAGCATACAAAAAAGGACTCACCTTGGGGCGAGTCCTGTTATCCACCTATGTATGGTGGAGACGGTGGGACATGTTATTCCATGCTTTCGTCATGGCACTGACTATATCTTGAACCTGAAGAATCAGGTTCTTCGGCGTATTATACGAAACATAAATTTACTTGTGTCCAAGCAGAATTTCGTATCCTAGTACTACCAAGAATGGCAGCCTATAAGTCGATACACGGCTGTTGGATTGCTCCACATACCGCTCGGCATTGCCTTGCAACGAAGAACAGTTGGTTAGGTTTCACCGATAAAGCCGAATTATCACTTATGTGTTACCACATAAGGCGACTAATTATTAATCGAACCCACGTCCAAAGATATTGGCACTTAAGCTTCTACGAGTGTAGTCGGTTTATTCGCGTTTCGCGGATCCGTCTGCCAGCCGACAGGCGCCTGGACCGCTAGCCTGATTATTCTCTTCCTTCGTCCTCAGGCGGAGGACAACCGGCGTAGCCCACTAAGAGTGAGTCCCTTACCCTACCACATGGGCGATGGAGGGAGGAACAGCTAAAGTGCTATTACGCAGCTAAAGCTAAGTTGTTGTTTTGTTTGCCAGTTATTGGCTGTGGCGTTTTAACGAGGCCGACCCCCTCGACTCGCAACTTAAGCTCAAACTACCCCTGTCGAATCCGTAACGTCCCCATATAAAATGGTAAGCAAAAACTTAATTCTGCGGAACCTCGGAAAGAGATAAAAGCTCAATCGCTTCTATTCACTTGTGTACTCAGTATAACATTTTTGCTTCATCTTCTCAATTGTAACATCCTGTAAAAGAAACCAATTAAGCTTTTTGGCGATCTCGGAATGCACGCTCGATCTCTCGCTTTGCATCCTTTTTCTTCAGATCGTCACGCTTGTCGTAATGCTTTTTCCCTTTTGCAAGTCCAATCAAAAGCTTCGCAAAACCATTCTTTAAATACATTTTCAAAGGAACGATAGAGTAACCTTGTTCTTTGGTTGCACCTAATAGCTTGTTGATCTCTTTGCGGTGTAAAAGCAGCTTGCGCGTACGAAGTGGATCATGGTTGTACCGGTTTCCTTGCTCGTATGTGCTGATGTGCATGTTGTGTAGAAACAACTCGCCATTTTGCACACGTGCAAAGGAATCTTTTAAATTTGCCCTGCCTGCGCGAATGGATTTGATCTCCGTGCCCTGAAGGACAATTCCTGCTTCAAATGTTTCTTCGACGTGGTAATCGTGCCGCGCTTTCTTATTCTGTGCGACTACTTTCCCTTCTCCTTTTGGCATGTAAAACTCAATCCTCCCCACAGCAAGTGAAGTTTAATTATAGCAATATGGTCAAATAACGTCAAGGTTCACCACCGAGGATGAACCTTGACTAACTTGCTCATTATTTCTTCTTTTTCTTGCCTTTTTTCTTAGCTACTGGTTTATAGAAAGGCTTCTTCTTCCCTTTCTTTGAATCTTGAGGTCCGCTGGAACGCTCTGATTCACTTGTGCGGTTCTTGCTTCTTCTTCCTCGTCCGCGTTTTGGTGTATCTCCAATATCGATGACTTTTTGGCGATCTTTAAAGCGTTTACGAGGTGTTCCTTTCATTCCGACGATTTCAAAATCGATCGCGCGCTCATCTACATTTACGTTCGCAACTCGAATGGAAATCTCATCACCGATTCGGAAAACGTTACCTGTTCGCTCACCGATCATCGCCATAAACTTCTCATTGAATCGGTAGTAGTCGTCTGTTAGGTAGCTAACGTGTACGAGTCCTTCAATCGTGTTTGGAAGTTCAACGAACAATCCAAAGTTCGTTACAGAGCTGATCACGCCGTCAAACTCTTCGCCTATCTTATCAAGCATGAACTGTGATTTTTTAAGCTCATCTGTTTCACGTTCCGCATCAACAGCACGGCGTTCCATTGCTGATGAATGCTTAGCGATCCCAGGAAGTTCTGCTTTCCAATGACTGACTGTTTTTGGTCCTGTGTCTTTTTTAAACAGATACGTACGGATGAGGCGATGTACGATTAAGTCTGGATAACGACGAATCGGTGACGTGAAATGAGTATAGAATTCCGTCGCTAGTCCGTAGTGACCCAGTGACATATGATCGTACTTCGCTTGTTTCATCGAACGAAGCATGATTTTACTGATCACCATTTCCTCTGGCTCACCTTTTACGGTCTCCAAAAGCTGTTGCAGGCTGCGCGGGTGAATATCGCTTGCAGTCCCTTTTAACGCATAACCAAACATACCGATGAACTCTAAGAAACGTTCTAATTTGCCCTCATCAGGGTCTTCATGAATTCGGTACATGAAAGGAAGTTCGAGTTCATGGAAATGCTGTGCAACGGTTTCGTTGGCACATAGCATAAATTCTTCGATCAATTTTTCTGCAACAGAACGTTCACGTAGAACAACATCTTGTGGGTCGCTGTTTTCGTCTACGAGTACTTTTGCTTCAGAGAAATCGAAGTCAATCGCCCCGCGTGCAAAACGTTTTTTGCGAAGAATTTCGGCAAGCTCTCCCATTAACTTAAAGAAAGGGATGAGTGACTCGTATTTCTTGTTAACCGCTTCGTCTTCATCCTGTAAGATTTTACGAACATCTGTATACGTCATGCGCTCTGTTGTTTTGATTACACTCGGGAAGATTTCATGTTTAATGACTTCTCCATCATGGTTGATCTCCATCTCACAAGAGATCGTCAAGCGGTCTACTTTCGGATTTAAGGAACAGATCCCGTTTGATAGACGATGTGGAATCATTGGGATTACACGATCGACTAAGTACACACTCGTACCACGCTCTTGCGCTTCTTTATCGATTGGAGAATCTTCAGTTACATAGTGCGTCACATCTGCGATATGTACGCCAAGCTTATAATGGCCATTCGGCAGCTTGATAACATGAACCGCATCATCCAAGTCTTTCGCGTCCGCTCCATCAATCGTTACAATGGTTTCGTTACGAAGATCACGACGTCCTTCAATATCTTTCGGGTCGATCTCATCTGGCGTATTATGAGCTTGCTCAAGTGCTTCAACAGGAAACTCTCTTGGCAGTCCATGTTTGAAGATAACAGAGATAATATCTACACCTGGATCGTTCTTATGCCCGATGATGTGAATGATCTCTCCTTCAGCACTGTTTCTACCCTCAGGATATTTTGTGATCTTCACTAGTACCTTATGTCCTTCTACAGCGCCGTTAACGCCGTCTGCAGGAATAAAGATATCATTCGGGATCCGTTTATCATCAGCCACAACAAAACCGAATTTACGGCTTTCCTGGAACGTTCCGACGACCTCTGTAACGCCTCGTTCTAAAATACGAATGATCGTACCTTCTGGACGTGATCCTGACGATGTTTGGTTGAGGCGCACAAGAACCGTGTCTCCGCTCATCGCACCATTCATATCAGATTGTGAGATGTACACATCTTTTTGTTCAGACTCTTCCGGGATAAGGAACGCAAAGCCTTTCGCATGCCCTTGAACGCGGCCTTTAATCAGGCTCATCTTTTCTGGCAATCCATAACGGTTCGTACGTGTTCGAACGACTGAACCTTCATCTTCTAGCTCGTTAAGTGTTAAAACCAGTTTCTTGAAAGCTTCAGCGTCAGGAAGTTGAAGAGCTTCTTCAATCTCTGTCACTGTCATCGGTTTTTCCGATTCTTTCATGAGCTGGAGTATTTGCAGTTTATCCAAAAACTGACCTCCTTTTTAAGGAAAAAAGGTTCTATTCTGACCAATCAAGGTCTTCTAAGAAAGCATAAACATCTTCATGCAGCTGTTCTTTTTCCTTGTCTAATGTAATAACGTGTGATGAGTTTTCATACCATTTAAGGTCTTTCTTATCACTTTCTACTTCTTCATAGATAATATTTGCAGAGTCTGTGTTAATCATTTCATCATTTCTAGCCTGCACAACAAACGTAGGTGCGTATACGAGATCTACCGAATTTCTTACACTTTGAATAAGATCTTGAAGAGCTTTTAACGTGTTCATCGGTGTTTTTTTGAATTCTTCCATCTCTTCTTGAATCTGTTCTGCTGTTTTCTGTTCTCGCTTTTTATATTCTTCAGCGTACGCACAAACCCCTTTATACATCACTTCTTCACTCTTGATGGACATGGGTGCGCACATCGGAATAACAGCTTTTACAGGATGTTCTGTGGCCAGTTTCAATGAGAAGACCCCACCTAATGAAAGACCACACACGGCAATCTCGTCGTAGCCTTTTTCTTTTAGATGATTGTAGCCGCCAATCACATCTTCCCACCAGTCTTCGGGTCCTGTGTGTACTAATTCTTCAGGAGGAACGGCATGCCCTTTATACTGAGGAGCGTGACATGTATAGCCCTTCTTCTGCAGGTATCTCCCCATCATTCGTACATCGGCTGAACTGCCTGTGAACCCATGTAACATTAAGACTGCCCGCTTTCCTCCTTCAAAGAAAAACGGTTTTGGTGCTGCGATTTTCATGTTGTACCTCTCCTATTCATTCGTTAAAAATTCATAAACTTCTTGAATTAGTTCTTCTTTCTCTACATCATGACAGATCATGTGCTTTGATTCTTTAAAATAACAAAGACGCTTATTAGATGCTGTGATCGCTTTATACAGATATTCAGCGCTTCTTCTCGGAACAAGGCCATCACATTCGCCTTGAACGATTAGAGTGGGTGCTGAGACTTGTGAGAATTCAGGTTTGATCATCCTTACAAGCTTCTGAAACTCTCTCGTTGCACTGAAAGGTGTATCAAGAAACTTTTTTCGATACCTTTTATATAATTCATGATCTCTTAGTTGACCGTTCAGACCAGAGACCATCATATTAGCAATATCTTTAATCATTTGTGCAGGGTTAAGATAGTACGCACTTGCGTTCAATAGAATTAATTTGTCGCACCCGTATTTGGAAGCCAGATAACCCGCGATCATGCCGCCCATAGAGAAGCCGACTATATAGATCTGTTCAACCTTTTCGCGGAGCTCCAAATAAGCATTTTCAGCTTCTTGAAGCCATTCTGTATGTGTTCTACCTCTTAATGAGAGCTCAGTTCCGTGGCCAGGATAAGTGGGCACAGATAACAACCAGTCTGTATGCTTCTCTAGATATTCTGTAATTGGCTCGATTTCATAAGGTCCACCTGTGAACCCATGCAAACAAAGACACCCGATCATGCTACCACCTTTTTTGTCTATAGGTTACCCTTTTATCCTCGTATCAAATCATATCACAACCACTCTCATAAAGGTTATGCGGTGTTTCTACAGACTAAAAAAAACAACAAGCGGTAAAAGCCGCTTGTTGTTTTTGACTGTTCCTTAGTTCATCGGAATAAAGTATGCTACTGAAATTGTTAGAATGAAGAACAACACTGCAAGAATGATCGTTAACTTACTTAGCAATGCGTCGATTCCACGTGCTTTTTGTTTACCAAAAAGCTGTTCAGCTCCACCTGTAATCGCACCTGATAATCCTGCCGAACGACCTGATTGAAGAACAACGACAACGATTAATGCGACTGATACTAAAATAAGAAGGATTTTTGCTGCTGTTAGCATGTATGTTACACCTCCACCGTTCCACGTTACATTACCCTAAATGTACCATAACTTGAAGGGACGAGGCAAAGCTTTTTTCAGAACCTTCATTAATTTGTTCCTGAATAGTTGATATCAAATTCTTTATGAAAAATATAGAGGCGAACCGCTCTTATTACATTCAGTCGTTTGTTCAACATCCCTACTACTTGAACGGTAGCTCCTGGCTGCACGGCTTCGTCTGGCGCAATATCTAGCGTCTTATCCCCATCGAGCAGCTCTGTCTTAGCATCCAGTTTTACTTTCATCAACGTTTTCTTATGAGAGATGGTAAATACTTGGCCATTGGTTTCTTTCACTTTTCCAATAAAGCTGATGGGATTCAATTTCTCCAGTTTGTTTTCTGCACCATCCGAAGATTCTTGTTTAAGTGGTTGCATCATAAACATCCCCTCTTCGTATTAATGGGGACATCCCCCATTTTCATTTTACTGTTACTTGTTATGTTTTATGTCTGTTTCTAGTGGTGTGTCTTTTTTTGACGAGTAGTAGTTATCATTGAAAATGGATTTTTTGATTACAACATCTTCATAAGTCTCTGATTTCAAACGAGCCTTTTCTCCATTCGTAATCTGAAGGTCATAGGTTCGTATATACAAAATCGTAAATAGTAGAACGATAAATGCTCGGATTAATCGAAACCGATATGATCTTCCTCTTCGATCCCGTCTAGTTTCCTCTACCCTCATTTTTTCTTCACCACACCTATTTATCAGAAACATATAAAAAGGAGTTTTTTCCTTTTATTTAATTTACTCTCTTTTTGTCTAGTCTAAAATGGATTTATCATGACTCTTTCCTTATACGAAAATGATAAGTTTCTGATAATTAAATGCGTAAAGTTTATACTAAAAAAGCCTATTAGAACGATGATGTTCTAATAGACTTTAGGACGTAATGGTATTTAATTGATCTGCAGCATATAACCATAGCGTGGAACGGTAACGATAGAATCTCCGTACGGTCCTAGCTTTTTCCTTAGACGGTAAACGAGTGCATTTATCTCATCGTTTCCAACGTCAGGGATCTCGTTCGAACCGGCAACCATTCGCTCAGGCCATATTTGAATCTTTATTTCGTCACTGCTAACCGCCTGATTCTTTTTGCGATACAAAAACACAAGAAGATCGGTGTGCTTTCCTGATAGAAATAGAGGCTCGCCATCAATCGAGATCTGGCGGCGTTCAGGAATGATGTGCAACCCACTCGTGATCTGTGATTCTGCCGGTTGTATGGGTGATGTAAACTCCATCGTAAGATCCGATTGATCCGCTTGCGTGTTCAAGAAGGTTAACAGAATAACTCCTTTTGCCAAGCTGATCACATCTCCAGATTGCAGTTGTTTCGGAATATGTGGTTCGAGCAGCTGATTATTGAGCGCCGTTCCGTGCTTTGAATCTAGATCCCGGATAAAAGATACACCGTCTTGCATATAAATCTCTGCATGCTTACGAGATACATATGGGCTGATAAAAGACACGTCTGTTTCGTTCGTTTGAGAAGAGCGTCCGAAGACAAGTGCTTCTCCTTCAGGTTTCAGTGGCATGAGGCTCCCCGTGTCATAAGGATCCCCAGCTTCTATGCGTATGTATAAACTATCATTCATCAAAAATTCCCCCGTACATCAAGCAAGTACTTGTTATAAGCATTTTAAATGATTTTCGTTAAAAATAGAAGGATTAAGAGGTTTTGTGAGAAATTCGATAAGAGCTATGGTAGATATTTGGTGATTTAAGAAACTTGGGACGCTCGTAAAGGATTGTAATGACATTGAGATTTTGCGAAGGTCTTTGAAGTTCTCGAATCGCTCATAAAGTCTTGGAATTGCTCATAAAACTTTCGAAGCGCTCACAAAATCCTGGAATCGCTCATAAAACTTTTGAATCGCTCACAAAATCCTGGAATCGCTCACACCCCCATAAAATCAACTTATATAATTTATCCTGAAATCCTTTAAGCTAAAAAGACAAGCCTTATTACCTATCTTTCTCTTTTTAGGTATAGGACAACCCTGCTTTTACGAATCTTAAGGGTAACACGATTGGAGGGATCAAAAATGACTGTTTTTGAAACGATGTCGCTCATGATCAGTTTCTCAATGCTCATTGTTACTATCCTTCATTCTAACAATCGCTCTCGATAAGCAGCAGAGTTGGCTAAACCCCTTTTAAATGAAGACAGCCCCCGGATCAGCGCTTCTTGTGCTTAATCCGGGGGCTTGTCTTTTTCACAAAGACAAAATGGCGAGTTTGTCTTTGTGTGGGGTCAGACCCCAATTATTTTTTAAGGTTGTAGAATGCGTTCATTCCTGGGTATACAGCAAGGTTGCCTAGCTCGTCTTCGATGCGAAGAAGTTGGTTGTACTTCGCAACACGGTCCGTACGAGAAGGAGCACCTGTTTTGATTTGTCCAGCATTTGTCGCAACAGCGATGTCAGCGATTGTGCTGTCTTCAGATTCACCAGAACGGTGAGAGATTACTGCTGTGTAACCAGCACGTTTAGCCATTTCGATCGCGTCAAATGTTTCAGTCAACGTACCGATTTGGTTAACTTTGATAAGGATTGAGTTACCGATTCCTTTTTCGATACCTTCAGAAAGCTTAGTAGTGTTTGTAACGAACAAGTCGTCACCAACAAGCTGTACGCGGTCACCGATACGCTCTGTTAATAGCTTGAAGCCATCCCAGTCGTTCTCGTCAAGACCGTCTTCGATTGAAACGATCGGATATTTGCTAGCAAGATCTTCGTAGAATGCAACCATCTCTTCAGAAGTCTTAACAACACCTTCACCAGAAAGGTGGTATTTACCGTCTTCTTTGTTGAACAATTCAGAAGCAGCAACGTCCATCGCAAGGCGAACTTCTTCACCTGGCTTGTAACCTGCTTTTTCGATCGCTTCCATGATTGTTTGAAGAGCTTCTTCGTTTGAACCAAGGTTTGGAGCGAATCCACCTTCGTCACCTACAGCTGTGTTCAAGCCTTTTTCTTTAAGAACTGCTTTTAGGCTGTGGAAGATTTCAGTACCCATGCGAAGTGCTTCAGGGAAGCTTTCAGCACCAACAGGCATTACCATGAATTCTTGAATGTCCACGTTGTTATCAGCATGCTCTCCACCGTTTAAGATGTTCATCATTGGAACTGGAAGAGTTTTAGAGTTGAATCCTCCAAGGTACATGTAAAGAGGTACGTTCAAGAAATCAGCAGCAGCGTGTGCAACAGCCATGGAAACACCAAGAATTGCGTTAGCGCCTAGCTTACCTTTGTTTTCAGTACCATCAAGCTCGATCAACGTTTGGTCGATTCCAACTTGGTCAAGAACGTCGAAACCGATAAGTTCTGGAGCGATGTTTTCGTTTACGTTGTTTACAGCGTTCATAACACCTTTTCCAAGGTAACGCTCTTTGTCACCATCACGAAGCTCAACTGCTTCGTATTCACCTGTAGAAGCACCAGATGGAACGATCGCGCGTCCGAATGCACCTGATTCTGTGTAAACTTCTACTTCAACTGTTGGGTTACCGCGAGAGTCTAGAACTTCGCGAGCATAAATTTCAATAATAGCTGACATAATTGTCTCTCCTTTTTAAAAGAAAATGTATTTTGAGAATAAGGTATTTCAAGGCACTATGCACAAGAGGCTCTGTACTTATTCCGTAAAATAAACTTATTTAATTAACGTTTTACCTGTCATTTCTTTCGGTTGTTCTCCACCTAAAAGGTTTAAAACTGTTGGTGCAAGATCGGCCAAGATTCCGTCTTGACGCAGTTCTAATCCTTCTTGTGTCACAATTACCGGTACAGGATTTGTTGTGTGAGCCGTCATCGGATTGCCTTCCATCGTAATCACTTCATCAGCATTACCATGGTCAGCTGTAATGATCGCAGCGCCACCTTTTGCAAGGATCGCATCGACCACTTTTCCTAAGCACTCATCCACTGTTTCAACCGCTTTAATCGTAGGCTCAAGCATTCCTGAGTGACCTACCATATCAGGGTTGGCAAAGTTTAAGATGATCGCATCGTGCTTATCTGCTTCAATCTCTCCAACAAGCGCCTCGGTTACTTCATAAGCACTCATCTCAGGCTTTAAGTCGTACGTTGCTACTTTAGGCGAGTCGATTAAGATACGCGTTTCACCAGGAAACTCTGCTTCACGTCCTCCACTGAAGAAGAACGTTACGTGCGGATACTTTTCAGTTTCGGCAATACGAAGCTGTTTAAAGTTTTGTTGTGATAAAACTTCTCCCAATGTGTTGTCTAGGTTTGTAGGTTTAAACGCTACATCCCCGTCAACCGTTTCACTAAAGTGTGTTAAACAAACGAAGTGAAGGTTTTTCGGGAACGCTTCTCCGCGGTCGAATCCACGGAAATCTTCGTTCGTAAACACTTGTGAGATTTGGATCGCACGGTCAGGACGGAAGTTACAGAAGATCACTGCATCTCCATCTTGAACGGTTGCAACAGGTTCACCGTTCTCTTTTTTCAAAACTGAAGGAAGAACGAATTCATCATGAACGCCATTGCTGTATGAATCTTCAACGACTTCAAATGGATCTTTGTAATCTGGTCCTTCACCATAAACCATAGCGCGGTATGATTTTTCAACTCGGTCCCAACGCTTATCGCGGTCCATGGAATAATAGCGGCCAGAAAGTGTTGCGATCTCACCAACACCGAGTTCATTCATCTTGTCCACTGTTCGTTGAATATAACCTTTAGCAGATTGCGGTGGTACATCACGACCGTCCAAGAATCCGTGCAGATATACCTTTTCCACGTTCTGCTTTTTAGCTAGTTCTAATAGTGAGAGAATGTGTTCGATGTGGCTGTGAATCCCACCATCAGAAAGCAATCCAAAGATATGAAGTGCTTTGCCGGTCTTTTTTACATGGTCCATCGCATCAATAAACGTTTGATTTTCGTAAAAATCTCCTTCTTTGATCGATAGATTCACGCGAGTCAAACTTTGGTAGACGATACGTCCTGCACCAATGTTTAAGTGACCTACTTCTGAGTTACCCATCTGACCTTCAGGAAGTCCAACGGCTTCCCCACTAGCTGTTAGTTGAGCGTGTGGATACGTTTCCCAGTAGCGGTCAAAGTTGGGCTTTTTCGCTTGTGCAACAGCATTACCTTTGTCTTCATTACGGCAAGCAAAACCGTCTAAGATGATTAAAGCTACTGGTTTTTTACTCATCGGCTAACGCCCTCCAGAAGCTGAAGGTAAGATTTCGGCTCAAGGCTAGCTCCGCCAACCAAAGCGCCATCAATATCAGACATACCCATTAATTCTTTAATGTTGTCAGGCTTAACGCTGCCACCGTATTGAATACGAACAGCATCTGCAACATCTTGAGAGAATTGATCTGCTACAACACTACGGATGTAAGCACATACTTCGTTCGCATCTTCAGAAGAAGCTGTTTTGCCTGTTCCGATCGCCCAAACTGGCTCGTATGCAATAACGGTTTGTTTCATCTGCTCATCTGTTAAACCAGATAAACCTTTTTCAGTCTGCTCTTTAACAACATCCTTCGTTTTGTCTGCTTCACGCTGTTCAAGCGTTTCACCCACACAAACGATCGGAGTCAGACCATGTTTAAATGCAGCATGTGTCTTTTGGTTAACCAATTCATCTGTTTCACCAAAAAGTTCACGACGCTCAGAATGTCCAAGAATAACATATTGAACGTTAAGATCTTTTAGCATAACAGGGCTGATTTCACCTGTGAACGCACCACTTTCTTCAAAGTGCATGTTTTGTGCACCAATCGCAAGTGGTGTGCCTTCTGACTCGTCTGCTAAGCTATCAAGGAACAGAGCAGGAGCACAGATTACAGAGTCAACAGTTTCAGCTGAAGGAACAAGACCTTTCACTTCTTCTACAAAACTGCGTGCTTCTGTTAATGTTTTATTCATTTTCCAGTTACCTGCAATAATAGGTTTACGCATTCTTTTCACCTCTTAAAAGTGTTTCTTTTAGGGTAGTGCTAAAAGTCATTCTCAAACATCATTGACATGTTGATTGAAGCGCAAGGTGTGAGACTCCTGCGGGACAGGCGGGCAGGTGAGACACTTATACGTGAAACGTACGAATGTGGCTCACCGCCTGCCCCGCGGAAAGCGAAGCACCTGGAGCGGAAATCAACCGCTCACGAAAGCTTACTTGTCGTTTAAAGCTACTACGCCTGGAAGCTCTTTACCTTCCATGAACTCAAGGGAAGCACCGCCGCCTGTTGAGATATGGCTCATTTTATCAGCAAGACCAAATTTCTCAACAGCCGCAGCTGAGTCTCCACCACCGATAACACTGTACGTGTCAGTTGCTTCTGCTAGTGCGTTTGCTACTGAACGAGTACCGTTTGCGAATGCGTCGATCTCAAATACACCCATCGGTCCGTTCCATATTACAAGCTTCGATTCTTTAATAACCTTTACGTACTTTTCGATCGTTTTTGTTCCGATATCAAGCCCTTCCCAGTCAGATGGGATAGAATCGATCGCTACTACTTTCGTGTTAGCGTCGTTCGAGAAGTCGTCGGCTACTAAAACATCCTCAGCAATTAGGAAGTTCACGCCTTTTTCTTTAGCTTTTTCCATGAAACCGCGAGCAGTTTCAATCTTATCTTCTTCTAAAAGAGACTTCCCTACATCATGGCCAAGCGCCTTAATGAATGTATAACCTAAACCACCGCCGATGATCAGGTTGTCTACTTTGTCTAATAGATTGTCGATAACGTCAATCTTATCCTTTACTTTTGCACCACCGATGATGGCAGTGAAAGGACGGTCAGGATTAGATAGAGCTTTTCCAAGCACTTCAAGTTCTTTTTCCATCAACAGACCTGAAACAGCCGGAAGATGTTTCGCGATCCCTTCAGTTGAAGCGTGTGCTCTGTGAGCTGCTCCGAAAGCATCGTTTACGTACACATCAGCAAGTGCAGCAAACTTTTGTGCTAATTCAGGATCGTTCTTTTCTTCACCAGGGTAAAAGCGAACGTTCTCAAGTAAGATCACGCCGCCTTCTTCTAGGTTAGCGACTGCTTTTTCAACTTCTTCTCCATAAGCTTCATCCGTTTTTACAACTTCTTTTCCAAGAAGCTCGCTTAAACGTTCTGCTACAGGAGTTAGACGAAGCTCTTCAACCACTTGTCCTTTTGGACGCCCTAAGTGACTTGCTAAAAGAACTTTAGCGCCTTGCTCTGTTAAGTATTTGATGGTAGGAAGAGCAGCGTTAATACGCGTTTCATCCGTAATGTTTCCATCTTTCATCGGTACGTTAAAATCAACACGGCAAAATACAACTTTGCCTTTTAGATCGATGTCACGAACACTTTTTTTGTTCATAAGTACATGCAGCCTCCTGACTAGTAAAAAGATTAAAGAAATAGCAATCCCCAGGTTTTACATGGGAAAGAGGAGTAGAAGCCTGTTTGAAACGACTTCTCCCCCTCCTTATTGTTCTTCTCTATCTATTAAAGTCCTTTTTTAGCGATATAGTCAATTAAATCTACAACGCGGCTAGAGTATCCAGTTTCGTTATCGTACCAAGATACAACTTTAACCATGTTTCCTTCCATAACCATCGTAGAAAGAGCATCGATTGTAGAAGAGTGAGTGTCGCCATTGTAGTCAGTAGATACAAGCGGCTCTTCAGAGTAGCCAAGGATTCCTTTAAGGTTGCCTTCAGCTTCAGCTTTAAGTGCTGCGTTTACTTCGTCAACAGTAACTTCTTTGTCAAGTTCAACAACTAAGTCAACTAGAGATACGTTTGGAGTTGGAACACGCATTGCCATACCGTTAAGCTTACCTTTAAGTTCAGGAAGCACTAGAGAAACTGCTTTAGCAGCACCAGTTGAAGTTGGAATGATGTTCTCAGCAGCCGCACGAGCACGACGAAGATCTTTATGTGGAAGATCTAGAATTTGCTGGTCGTTTGTGTATGAGTGAACAGTTGTCATCATACCGCGCTTCACGCCGAATTTCTCATGAAGAACTTTTGCGAATGGTGCAAGACAGTTAGTTGTACAAGATGCGTTAGAGATAACATCGTGGCTAGCTGCATCGTACTTGTCTTCGTTAACACCAAGAACTACAGTGATATCCTCATCAGAAGCAGGAGCAGAAATGATTACTTTTTTAGCGCCAGCTTCTAAGTGTTTAGCAGCGTCTGCACGCTTTGTGAAGCGTCCAGTTGATTCAACAACTACTTCTACACCAAGATCTCCCCAGCCAAGTTGTGCTGGATCGCGCTCAGCTAAAACTTTAATTTCTTTGCCATCTACAATAAGTGCATTTTCCTTAACTTCAACAGAACCAGCGAACTTGCCGTGTACTGTGTCATGCTTTAATAGGAAAGCAAGAGTGTCAGCATCTGTTAAGTCGTTTACAGCTACAACTTCTACCTCAGGGTTGTTGAATGCTGCGCGGAATACATTACGGCCAATACGACCGAAACCATTAATACCAATTTTTGTTGCCATGTAAAATGACCTCCTTGATTTAAGAGAGAATTTATTTTTTATATAAAGGGAAATCCCCTTAATAACGAAATGGAAATGAACTTACGAGCGTCCTAATAATTGTCGGGCAGCTCCTTCGTCCGTGATTAAAACCTTTTTCGGACCGTGTTTCATGAATGCTGCGATCGCATCGGATTTAGAAGATCCGCCTGCTACCGCCATAATGAAATCACTATTCTGCAGCTCATCTAGCTGCAAGCCAATCGTGCGTACGCGATGAACGACTTCACCCTGCTGATCAAAGTAATAACCGAACGCTTCTGCAACAGCTTTTTCTTTCTCCAGCTTTTGAAGAAGAGATGGGTCAGAGTTTCGACGAACTGCCATTGTTTTAGCATCGCCAATCCCGTGAAGCACTATACCAGCGGAGTGTATGAGCTCCATGACTTCTTTAACACCAGGCTCAGCCATCAAAGAGAGATACGTTTCTTTGCTTAACTGATCCGGTAGATGAAGCAGCCTGTATTCCCCGTTCGCTTTTTGAGCCATCGTGGAACAAATGGTGTTCGCTTGGTTCTCAACTTTCTCACCAAGTCCGCCTCGGGCAGGAACGAACAATAACTGTTGTCCTTTTTGTATAGGTGTCATCATCTCTGCTACTGAAGCGAGTGTTGTTCCACCCGTTACAGCAATGATGTTCTTAGCTGACAGCTGACGTTTTAATCGATCTGCCGCCGCCTTACCCATATCATTTTTCACCCAAACATCTTGATCACTGTCACCTGGTACTACGATGACTTCTGACAGATTTAACATTTCCTTAAGTTTGGATTCTAAAACATACAAACCTGACAATTCTTTCATCATCTCAGAAAGCTCTAGTAAAATATCATGCCCCTCTGTTGTTAATGACATGCCAGCAGTTTGGATGTTTAGAAGTCCTTGATCTTTCAGGAACGAAACTTCTGAGCGCAGTACGCGTTCTGTCAGGTTCAAGGTGGATGCTAAACTTCTTCTTCCAATAGGTTCGTGGATTCTCACAACATTTAATACGTTGTATCGCTTTCGCATCGTTTCTAGAAGATCTGGCATCAACTTCTTCTGTATCTCTATAAGTTTTTTCATTGCACATTCTCCTGATTCAATGAGATGAACGATTAAGCTTTTGGGAAATTTGAAGATAACCTCGTTGGACTTTTTATGTCCCGGTTAGTCATTTTTTGTCCCATTAGCTTAAGAAAATAACTTGGTTTAACCCAAGTCCCAATATTACCTATTGTAGATTACCCTGAAAGTGATCTTTTAAAACGTGCCAGTCTTCACTTTTTGTCATAAAAGTGTCAGATTTCTCTCTGGCAAGTTTATATTATCAAATAGTCTCACTACATTTCAACAACTTTTACTTATTAAAAATTAGTAAGCGCTTTCTTTACTTTACCTTCCGAAATCATTCCGTAATCGATTTCTTTTCCTTCAATTTCAACAACGGGAATCATCAGACCGTATTTTTCAAGAAGGAGATCATCTTGGTAGATGTCAATCGACTCAATGGAAAACGAGATCTCCTGCTGCAGCTTCTGTAATAGTTTATGTGCCTCATCACAAAGTGGACAATGTATTTTCGTATAAAGTATGACTTTTTTTTCACCCATTTTTTTAATGCTCCTTCGTTTTTTTTAAGTTGTTTTTGTATTCATTGTTGCTTTTGAAAGTTGTTGATTTCCGCTCAAGATTGCTCGCTTTCCACGGGGCGAACGGTGAGCCTCCTGCCGCTTTGCGCCATTAGGAGTCTCCACCTGTCCGCTTCAAGGTTGTATCTCTGCTCCTGCGTCTACAAGTTTATGCTAATGAAGTAAACTTCCTCGTCACATGCCTTGCGAGAAGCTTCTCTTGTAGCAGGCAGGCAACCTTTCGCTCCAATCAACAGTCAAAGAAGTAAATAAATAGATTTAAAAGTAACAATCTTTTAGAAAATAGCGACCATGGCGTCAAATAAAAAGGACTTCTCCAAATGGAAAAGACCTTAGTTTAAGTGGTATACCGTTTCCGTTTTGAAGATGATGGTATGTTTAATTCTTCCCGGTATTTCGCAACCGTCCTTCGGGATATCGTGAGACCACTGTTCTTTTCTAAGAGTGTGGCGAGTATCTGGTCTGATAAAGGTTTGGTTTTATCTTCGTTTTCTACTAGTTTCTTAATCTCAGATTTCGCAGAAGTTGCTGAAGCGCTCCCACCATCTTGTGTAAAGATTTTAGCTGTAAAAAAGGATTTAAGTTCAACTGCACCTTTAGATGTTTGAAGTACTTTGTTTTTTACGGCACGACTTACCGTTGATTCATGTACACCGATTTCATCTGCCACTTCTTTTAAGGTGAGTGGTATCAAATCAGATCGATCGAATGTCAAAAAATACTTCTCTTGTACTCTAACGATTTCTCTCGTTATGTTAAGCAACGTTTCTTTTCTTTGATCTAGCGCCCTTTTTAACCAATTGAACTTTTGAAACGAATCATCTAAAAATTTCGATGTTGCGTTCTTTCCGTTTAAGAGTGTGCCATAGCTTTCGTTCAGTTTTAGCATCGGTGAGTATTGCTCGTTAACAGCAATATGAAATTTCCCATTCTCCTCAGTTACAGATACATCTGGGTATAAATACGCTTGATCGCTGGCAGGAGCATAGGCTGAGCCTGGTCTAGGATCAAGTGTTTGAAGAAGATCGGCAGCTGCTTCTACTTCTTGAGGTGTTACATTTAGATGATTTGCGAGCCATTTCATCTTACGCTCTGCAAGCTGGTCTAAGTACTGATCTACGATTATGTAGCTTAATGTATGTTGGAGATGCTGTTCTTCAAGCTGAAGCAAAAGACATTCTCTTAGATCTCGCGCTCCGATTCCAACTGGTTCTAACGTTTGAAGAAGAGCGATTAGTTCCTCACATTTTTCAATTGTTGTTTGAAACCGATGTGCAGTGTCTTCAGCAGAGACGGTAAGATACCCGTTCTCGTCTACACTTAACAGTAAGTATTGAAAAAGTTTTTGATCCTGTTCTTGAATCGGCAGAAGGATCGATTGTTTATAAAGATAATCAAAAAGAGTTTCTTTTTCTATGATTAGATGCTCGAGTGGCTGATGATCAACTGATCGGCCATTGACCCCATTTTTTCTTACGCTTTTCTTTAAAGTCGTGAACATGCCCTTTGGTTCTGCAATCTCAATGAGCGGGTTTTCTAATGCCTGCTCTTGAAGATATGACGTCAGTTCATAACTGGGAACTTGTAAAATGGCGATGGCCTGACGCAATTCAGTTGTCATGACAAGGTTCATGCTCTGTTGTTGAAACAAACCCATTTCCATTCTAGATCCCCCCTATTTCTTCATCATACTACAGATGTAAGCGCTATACATCCTACAAAATTTGGGGTCTGACCCCATACAAATACAAATTCCTTTAATTTGTATTTGTGAGGAAGACAGGTTGCGCACCAATCTCAATCAGGTGACAGTCGCTTTTCGAAGCCAACAAAAAAATGCCAGCACCGCCCTAAGGCAGTCTGGCATTTTAAACTTTACTATTAAAGTTTTGTTACGTTAGCAGCTTGTGGTCCACGCTCGCCATCAACGATTTCGAAAGATACTTCTTGTCCTTCTTCAAGAGACTTGAAGCCTTCTGATTGAATCGCAGAAAAGTGAACGAATACGTCGTTTCCGCCTTCAACTTCGATGAAGCCGAAACCTTTCTCAGCGTTGAACCATTTTACTTTACCATTTTGCATGGGTGTTTCCTCCTTACAAACGCTTTGTAAGCGTTTTAACTCTTTTAACCGACTTACTATGTAAATAAAAATGCATAAAAAAATGCGCACTCATCTGAATAATTCTGAAGTGGATTTTAAGTGTTCCACTTCTTATTCAAAAAGTACGACCGCTTTAAATCCAAAAGATATTCACAACGTAAATGGTTGAATTAACTATAACATGCTAAAATCCAATTGTCAAAACAAGGGATAGAAATTTTATAATACTTTTGCATCGACATTAAGATAGGCTATGATAGATATAGAACATGAACCTTTCATGATTGGTTTTATGAATGAAGGAGGAACAACGAGTGAGTGAAGCATTTTCAGTCCCTTATTTTAAAGAGAACTTTCAGCAATACATAGAACGCAACAAAGATGTTTTTACAAAGACACATGCGATGAATGCCTACTACCGTTCTATCGTCGGCACACTTATTAATGATAACCTTAACAAAAACAGTGAGATCGTACGTCGCATTCGCAACCTGGAAACTGCTTATATCGAGATTAAAAACGAAAACTAGAGCTTATTTTTCTCGATTAAGGGTATTGTTTTCTAATGCAGAGGTTTAAAATCCTGCTTCTAGCGGGCATTATGATGATAGCCCATACATAAGGTGTTAAGAAGGATATTGAGCATTGCTGGCGAAATGAGTTACATACAGCATATTGTTTGACCTTGTTTGACCTTTTTTGTATGATGACAGTACAGTTTAACTTGAAAAAGGAGAAGGAGGATTTCCATGAACTTAATTCCAACAGTAATTGAACAAACGAACCGTGGGGAGCGCGCATACGATATCTACTCCCGTCTATTAAAAGACCGTATTATTATGCTTGGCAGTGCGATCGATGATAACGTTTCAAACTCAATCGTAGCACAACTTCTATTCTTAGCTGCTGAAGATCCTGATAAAGACATCTCGTTATACATAAACAGCCCAGGTGGTTCGATCACAGCTGGTATGGCGATCTATGACACGATGAACTTCATCAAGCCGCACGTTTCCACAATCTGTATCGGTATGGCTGCATCCATGGGTGCATTCTTGCTTGCTGCAGGGGAAAAAGGAAAGCGTTATGTGCTTCCTAACTCAGAAGTTATGATTCACCAACCTCTAGGAGGAACACGTGGTCAAGCGAGTGATATCGAAATTCACGCTCGTCGTATTATTCAGATGCGTGAGCAGTTGAACAAGATCCTTTCTGAAAAAACAGGTCAGCCGCTTGAAGTTATCGAGCGCGACACAGACCGTGATAACTTCTTACTTGCAGAAGATGCGGTTAAATACGGATTGGTTGATAAACTGATCACTTCTGTAGACAGCACAGACATTAAAAAATAATAGGTAATTAAAAAACTGGACTGCGGTAAATGCAGTCCAGTTTTTTTAGGTGCTATATAACAGCAACAATCTTCCCTTTAACGTGTCTTTCAGAGAGTTTGATGAGTCCTGCTGGCACTTCTTCAAGTGAGATCTTTTCAGAAATCATAGCTGAAATCTTTCCTTCAACGACAAGGTGAGCTAATTCTTCATTCATAGTTGCTAAATCTTTTAAAGCTTTTACTGAATTCGAGAAATGAGCAGCACCTAGTGCGATCTCATGGAAAGAGAGTGCCTGACTAAAAGGTTTTACAGCAGAATAATCAGGGTTTCCTGCAATAAATGCTATTCGCCCATTAAATCCGATACTTTTTAATGATTCAGTTGCGTTTTCGCGGCTAACCGTGTCAAGGACAGCATCGACTCCAACTTCGTCTGTCAGTTCCATAACACGTGCATGAACGTCTTCTGTTTTATAAAAAATCACGTGATCGGCCCCAAGGCTTTTTACGTACTCCTCATTTTCAGGAGAACATGTTGTGAAGATGGTAGCTCCGATCTGTTTAGCCAACTGGATAGCAAATCCGCCAACACCACCAGCTCCACCGTGAATCAAGATCGTCTCCCCTTTTTGAAGGTTCATCTTTCTAAAGAGTGCTTGATATGCAGTCATCCCTGCACAAGGAAGAGCAGCCGCTTCTTCGAATGACAGTTCATCAGGAATTCTAGCCAATGAATGAGCAGTGGTCACGGCATACTCTGCAAAACCGCCATTTTTCATGAAATTCCCATGAAAGAACACACGGTCGCCCTGCTTGAATTCACCAGCGTCTTCACCTGCTTCTTCAACAATCCCCGCTGCGTCAACACCAAGGATGTGAGGATAATTCCAGGCCGGGTTTCCGTTAATAGCAGTCTTGTAGTCTACAGGATTTAGTCCGGCGGCCTTGATACGAATTAATACTTCCCCGGGTCCTGGTGAAGGTTTTTCAGTCTCTTGAACCTTCATCTCACGCCACAAATTTTTATCTTCAAGCATTAAAGCTTTCATCTATACTCGCCCCTTTAAGTTGGTCATTTAAAAGAATATAAAGGACAGTATATCCATTTTCAACAATTGATAATAGCAATCTGCTCAAAGGAGGTTCGCTTCCAGGCACACTTTGTTGCTTATTCGGGACGTGAGTGTCTTCACCGAATAGACAAAACCGGAGTTTGTATTTGTCTGGGGTCTGTCCCCCCCTCGATTGCTTTCAGCATGGCTTTCGCTTTGTTGACCGTCTCTTCGTACTCTCGTTCAGGAACAGAATCCGCAACGACGCCTGCACCTGCTTGGACATAAGCTTTGCCATCCTGAAATACGATCGTTCGAATCGCGATGCAAGAATCCATCTGGCCGTTAAATCCTAAGTATCCGATGGCACCACCATACACCCCACGTGATTGTTGTTCGAGTTCAGATATGATCTGCATGGCTCTGACTTTTGGCGCACCTGAAACAGTTCCAGCTGGCATACAGGAGCGGAGCGCATCGAAGAAGTCTTTA
The DNA here is from genome assembly GCF_016401385.1 of Fictibacillus halophilus. Taxonomy (NCBI): domain Bacteria; kingdom Bacillati; phylum Bacillota; class Bacilli; order Caryophanales; family Fictibacillaceae; genus Fictibacillus; species Fictibacillus halophilus. Next base: position 2,588,070 of record NZ_JAEACF010000001.1, read on the forward strand.
TCTTCCTGCAACTTTCCTTTCACGTGTGAAACCATATGCATAACATGTGAATAACGCTCAATCTCCATATATGAATCTAGTTCTACAGTTCCATATTCACTGACTCTTCCTACATCATTTCTTCCTAGATCAACAAGCATGACATGCTCTGCTCGTTCTTTTTCATCAGCAAGCAAATCTTGCTCAAAAGCTAAATCCTCATGAAGCGTTTTTCCTCTAGGTCGTGTTCCCGCGATCGGTCTGTTCTCCACACATCCATCATCCACTTTCACAAGAAGCTCTGGAGACGCACCCACGATATACGCGTCCTTCGATTTGTAATAATACATATATGGCGAAGGGTTCATCGAGCGTAGGAGTCGATACACATCGAACGGATCTGCTTCCGTTTCTTGTTCGAATCGCTGTGATAACACGACCTGAAAAACATCGCCCGTTTTGATATATTCCTTCGCTTGCTTCACCATGTAACAAAACTCTTCTTTTGTATGTGAAGAACGGACCTTATTTTTTCTCATTTCTGTTAAAGGAAGCTCTGTCTGAAAAGCCTTCATTTTTGTTGGCTGCTGCAGCTCTTCATACGTTCTACGAATTCTGTTGCACACTTGCTCATATTTTTGTTGTAAGGTTTTTTCACTATCATCAGGAGAAACGTGCAGATTGCACACAATCGTGGTTTTTTGTTTAAGATGGTCGAATACGATGACCTCATCTGTGAATAAAAATTCCATTTCATTTTCTTGTTCAGATGGAGATTTTGGTTTTGGTACATTTTCAAACGTATGAATAAGATCATAGCCGAAAAAGCCAACAGCTCCCCCAGTAAACGGAGGCAGAGAAGAGTGTTTAGGAGATTTGTATCGTGATACATAGTCTTTCACAATATCTAAAGGAGAACCTTGCTTTTGTATGCTTTGCTTTTCATTTATGAACGTGATATCTACAGTCTTTCCTGAAGACGAAACTACCAAGAAAGGCTTTCTGCCAATATAAGAATATCTCGCCCAACGCTCTCCGCCTTCAACACTTTCAAGCAGAAAAGCGTGTTCTTCATGACGCACTCTCTCAAACTGAGAAATGCACGTTTCATGGTCAGATAAATAAGTAAAACCGATCGGAATCACATTAAAGTTGTCTTTTGATAGAGAAACGACTTCCTCTATATTTGGTATAAACATGTTCATTTCACCTCTTTCAAAAAATAAAAACCTCTCGCTTTTTACAGCGGAGGCTGACGTTTGCATCATAAATAAACTAAGAAAGAGGTTTAATCGGAGGATTAAAATACTCTCAACTCAGCTCAAACTATGCTCTCTGTTCTCCACTCATCTCAACTCTTACTATTCTCCTGATTAGTGATTAATATATAGGGTTACCCACTTCCTGTCAACTAACAAATAAGGAGATATCTCTTTTTGAAATGATATGTTTTCAATGTAGAGAATCGCATAATAGAGAAAGCTATTCGTCAAGGTTATTTATCGATAAAAGGAATGCCTAATTACCCACACCCAGCAAACGCTAAAAAATAAGATGAGACTGAATATGATCGTAATCATAAAGGCGAGGCCTAAAAACAGTCCTGAGCTTGCTGGATATTGCAGCGAGAATCCTGCCAATGCTAGTGGATAAAGAAAAATAAAAATCAACATTAGAACCCAAAAGATCAAACGAACAGTACTTCTCCGAGGTTTGATCAGGTATAGTGTCAGAAGGATATTTACCATCGTTAATCCTGCGGCAAACGACCAGTCATGCATAAAACTTGTGTGATGCAAAATAATCGCCTCCCTTTTCCTCTTTAACAGTATATAGAGAGAATGATGTTGGCCAACCCTGTAAAATTGAAAAACCCTCTAATTTGTCCGTATGGAAAGGACAAATTAGAGGGTTTTGTAATTGTATGGGGTCAGACCCCCATTATTCTGCTTTAGAAACAAAAGCAGTTAGGGCTTCGATCGCCTCGTTCTCATCAGGGCCATCAACAGCGAGTACAAGTTCACTGCCAGAGCCTACAGCTAAGCTCATGATCCCCATGATGCTCTTCGCGTTCACTTTCTTGCCTTCCTTCTCAACAAATACATCAGATGTGTAACGGTTTGCTTCTTGGACGAACAGGGCCGCTGGGCGTGCTTGCAGTCCGCTTTTCAACTGCACGGTTACTTTCTTTTCAACCATTCTACCTTACCTCCTCTAACCTTATCTCTCTATGGAAAACATCAATGGATGGGTTGACCGTTTCTAATTTTCGTTGCGATTTCATCAATCTTGCGTAATCGGTGGTTAACACCTGATTTACTTACAGGGCCGGATGATACCATCTCGCCAAGCTCTTTGAGAGTAATTTCTTGATGTGTGACTCTCAGTTGCGCAATCTCGCGCAGCTTATCTGGAAGTGTTTCAAGTCCTACCTGTTCGTCGATGAATTTGATGTTCTCGACTTGTCTCATGGCAGCACCTACTGTTTTGTTAAGGTTCGCTGTCTCGCAGTTTACGAGTCGGTTTACTGAGTTACGCATATCTTTTAAAATTCTGATGTCCTCAAAGAACAATACAGCATGATGAGCACCGATTAAAGTCAGGAACTCTGATATCTTTTCGCCATCTTTTAAATAAATAATATAACCTTTTTTTCGTTCTAGAACTTTTGCTTTTAGTTCAAATGTGTTCATCAGTTCAGCTAATGCAACCGTATGCTCTTCATACATAGAGAAAATTTCTAGATGATAGCTTGTCTCTGGGTGGTTTACTGAACCACCTGCTAAGAAAGCCCCTCTCATGTATGCACGGCGGCAGCAGCTTTTCTTATTAAATTCCTCTGCAATGTTGCGGGTAAACGTAAAAGCTCCGTCAATAATCTTCAAATCTTCCAACAATGCTCTTGATTCTTCTGAAACACGTACAATATAGACATTATTCTTTTTCAAGCGCATCTTTTTTCGTACTAACAGCTCTACGTGGTAAGGATATACACGTTTGATCAACGTATAAATTCTTCTTGCAATAGCAGCATTTTCAGTCGGGATATCGAGAATCAATTTTCTGTTGCTGAAAGAGATGGAACCATTCATTCGAATTAAGGCAGCTAACTCTGCTTTTTTACAGCAATCTTTCAGTTCGAGCTGCGTTAATTCCTTTTTTGTATCTGCAGCAAAAGACACCTGCATCACCACCTCTCTTCCATCCATTTCAATCCGTATTCTATTTTTCAATAAGTCCTAACAATAAGTCAGAAACACGCTGTGCATCATGTCTGACAAGCGTTCCGTACTGGATGATGTTGTCACATAACAAACCGATGCCGAACGACTTTAACCGTTCCTCATCATATTGAACTTGTGATGCGCCTTCTTCCAAGTATAGATCCAGGTATTCTGAAGGAATCTTTTCATTGTTTGCGATAACAACATCGATAAAATTGTGACCTACGTGATCGATCAAAGCCTGAATGTGATCACCAGCCGTGTATCCTGTTGTCTCACCAGGTTGTGTCATCACATTACATACATAAACTCTAGGAGCCGTTGCCTCGCGGATGCTCGTAGAGATTCCGTTTACTAGAAGATTCGGCAAGATGCTCGTGTACAGACTACCTGGTCCGATCACGATCAGATCCGCTTCTTGAATCGCTTTCACACTTTCACGAAGAGGCTCGATCTTTTCATCAGATAAAAAGACGCGTTTGATTTTCTTATTCGACAGCGGGATCTTAGATTCCCCCTGAACAATCGTCCCATCTTCTAACTCGGCACATAAAATTATACTGTTTTTCGCTGCAGGCAGTACCTGTCCTCTTACGTTTAAAACGCGACTAAGTTCCCGAATTCCTGTTAAAAAATCTCCAGTAATATCATGCATGGCCGCAAGAAGCAAGTTTCCAAGAGAATGGCCTGTAATTCCGTCGCCCACTTTAAACCTATGTTGAAACATTTTTTCCACAAGCGGTTCCACTTCAGAAAGCGCGGCGATCACGTTTCTCACATCACCAGGAGGAGGCATATCATAATCCCTCCTCAACCTTCCAGAGCTGCCGCCGTCATCTGCAACCGTAACGATAGCAGTGATATCAACTGGATAGCGCTTTAAACCGCGGAGAAGAACAGAAAGTCCTGTCCCTCCGCCAAGCACTACCACTTTCGGCTGCTTATTCATTTAAACTTTATCCTTTCCCATATCTCTGTGAGAGCTGAATGTCACATATTCTTTGGAAAGTGCATTTCCGATGTATTCAGCTAGAGCTACAGAACGATGTTTTCCGCCTGTACACCCGACTCCGATGATCAGCTGGCTCTTGCCTTCTCTTTTATATTGAGGAATCATGAACTGAAGCAGATCGAGCAATTTTTCTAAAAACATGTTCGTCTCCGGCCATTTTAAAACATACTCCGAAATATCTGCTTCAAGCCCCGTTCGTGGTCTCATATGTTCAATATAATGCGGATTTGGTAAGAAGCGAACGTCGAACACTAAGTCAGCGTCGATCGGCATCCCATACTTAAATCCAAATGACATCACGTTGATCGTGAACGGATGAGCCGCATTTGCGGAAAAGCGCTGAATGATACGTTCACGTAACTGAAGAGGCTTTAAGTCAGATGTATCTAATACTTGCTGTGCTCTTCCTTTTAGTTCTTCAAGCATCTCACGCTCTTGCGTGATGCCTTGAAGAGGATTCCCGCTCTTCGCTAAAGGATGAGAACGTCGCGTTTCTTTGTATCTGCGTACAAGAGTTGCATCCTTACAATCTAAATATAAAATCTGCGGCTGAACGTCAGATGAGATGGCAAGTTGATCAAGCGTTGAAAACAACTGATCAAAAAACTCGCGACCACGAAGGTCCATCACAAGTGCCACCTTGTTCAGTTTGCCAGCAGATTCTTGCATTAATTCTACAAATTTAGGGAGTAGTGCAGGTGGTAGATTATCAACACAGAAAAAGCCTAGATCTTCAAAGCTCTGCATGGCTACCGTCTTCCCGGCCCCTGACATTCCTGTAATAATCACCATTTGTACATCATGTCTTTCCATGCCATTTCCCCCCAGTTAGCTATGTTCCATTATTATGCGACCCGTCTTAACTTATGCTGGGTCTAAACGATAAGAAAGCAGTTCAAAATCAGGTGTATACGTAAATGTGCCAAATATCATGTTGCTGCCACTCGTCATATAGTCAAGAATATGGTGATCTCCAGGCGCCATCGGAAGTTCGCGTACTTCTTCAACTGGCTTCCATGAAAGAATCCCTTCTTCACATTCATCTAGTGCAACACCTTCTGAATCTGTTGCAAAAAAGGTAAACATCATCCACTCAGAGACGATTTTATCGCCTTCTTTGATAATAAAATTAAAGACACCTTTAAGCTGCGGATTCTTCAGATAGATTCCCGTTTCTTCACGGTACTCTCGTATAACAGAATCACGGATAGATTCGGTAGACTCCATCTTTCCGCCCGGTGCTACCCACCAGCCCCGTCTAGGCTTTTGAAGTAAAAGCACTTGATTATCTCTTATTAACACACAGTTTGTTACTCTTTGCACTTGTTTTCACCTCAGGGCTATGTCCTACTTGTTAGTATACTAAATTATGTAACCCCTCACAATACAGATGCCTCAAGGGTTTGACGTATTTTAGCATTCTAATTTATGGTATTTTACTTTTCTTATTATGTGAAAAAAGAACCTATTAAATGAGTTTGAAATCTCAGTGATGTTTTTGAAAGTAGCTATTTTCCGTTCCAGGTACTCGCTTTCCGCGGGGCAGGCGATGAGCCACATTCGTACGTTTCACGTATAAGTGTCTCACCTGCCCGCCTGTCCCGCAGGAGTCTCGCACCCTACACTTCAAACAGTTTGTCTATGATGAGAACACAAATAAGGGAAAAAACCCTTCCGAGTGTGAGCCTTTTCCATGCTCTATAAAAAAACAAAAAAAGGACACGAAGCGTGGCTTCGTGTCAAAGTCTTGCCTTTATAAAAAGGGGGTCAATTTCTTATTTTTAATATACCCCACAATTATTTCATCACTGTTACAATCACATTAATTGGAAGTTACGTTTTTAAGCTTCTCCGTTAAAGTCTCCACATAGTGCTGAGCAGCTTGTGCCGCAATACTTCCATCCCCTGTAGCCGTAACGATTTGACGAAGTGTTTTTTCACGAATATCTCCTGCTGCAAAGATACCAGGAATTCTTGTTTCCATCTGTTCGTTCGTTTCTACATAGCCATTCTCGTTCGTGATGCCAAGATCTTTAAACGCGGCGTTAAGTGGCAGCATCCCGATATAGATGAACACGCCATCTGCTGAGAAGTCTTGTTCTTCTCCAGTTTCAGAATGAACTAAAGTTACTTTGTTCACTTTGTTGTTTTCACCTTGAATCTCTTTTACAGAATGATTCCAGATAAAATCGATCTTATCGTTATCAAATGCACGTTGTTGAAGAATCTTTTGTGCACGTAGTTTGTCACGTCTATGAACGATTGTTACTTTAGAAGCGAAACGAGTCAGGTAAACACCTTCTTCAACGGCAGAATCACCGCCTCCAACAACGACTAATTCACGGTTTTTAAAGAATGCACCATCACACACAGCACAGTAGGAAACACCGCGTCCAGAGAATTCTTTTTCTCCTGGAATGCCTAGTTTTTTATATTCAGCACCAGTTGAGATGATGATCGCACGCGCTTTGTACGTTTTGCTTCCTGCATGAATCGTCTTGTACTCTTCGCCATCGATGATTTCTTTTACATCGCCATAAGCGTATTCAGCACCGAATTTTTTTGCGTGCTCAAACATTTTGTTTGAAAGTTCTGGTCCAAGAATGTGATCAAAACCAGGATAGTTTTCTACATCTTCCGTATTAGCCATCTGTCCGCCCGGGATACCTCGTTCGATCATGATCGTATCCAAATTCGCGCGTGATGTATAAACCGCTGCAGTCATACCAGCTGGTCCTGCACCAAGAATAGCTACATCATAAATTCTGTCTTCAGTCATTAATGCCCACTCCTTATATAAGGAAATTCTTATTTACTATATCTATATCCTATTCGCACATAGGAGTAAAGTCCATCATTCTGCTCAAACGTTGCGATTCACCCATCCGATTAGCTTTTTTATACGGAGTGATAATACAGAAACTGTGATCTCGTACTGATCAGCAATTCCTTTTTGAGTAGAACGCCCTTTTTGCTTACGAGCTAAGTGATCGATTGCCGCAGCAATAGCTTTTTTATTATCAAAGATTCGCTCACCGGTCATTTCCGCAAACTTAATCGCTTCCGCCCAATAAAACAACACATGCTCATCAAGCGTTGAACCCATTTCTTTTATTGAAAGAAGAACATCCAGAGCCATACTAATGATCTCAGATGCCGTTCCCACTTCTACAGAAGTATCTTCATGGGCAAGCTCTACAACTCTTTCTGGCTGATGTTCTAGCATGATGTTTGCCGCAATTTCTTTTACAAGTAATGACTCTTCTTTTCTAAGACAAAAATCACGAAGCGTCTCATAAGCCTCTTCATTTTTATTCCCTCTTAAAAGAATTAAATGCGTAATTTTGTTTTTTTCCAATCCTTTACGAACCTGCTGAATATGCTCCATCGCTTTTACTTGACGATCTTTTTTCGGTTTGTTCTGATTATTAGTAGGAATGCGATATTGATAGTCCCCGCCTGCCACCGTCAACTCACCATTTTGCGCTTTTTCCATATAAAATGGAGCAACATGGCCTTCGGGATCAAGCTCGATTACCTTTTTCCATGTTTTTATGGAAAGGTCTTTTTGTCCAAGTGCATAGTACGACACTGCAAGCATGTGTGTGGTTACAGGATCATAAACAAAAGACGACTTTCTAAGAGATTGCAGCCACTTATTCGCATACAAGTGCTCTTCTAACAACCCGAACGTATTCCCCAATTTATAACGATGTTCAGGATGCATCGGATGCACCGTTTTTAATCGCTCAACAAGCTTGCCACCAGGTTCATCCATCCCTAAATGGAACAGAAAAATAGCAAGATTGCATAGTGCGTTTAAGTTACCCGGATTCTTATCGAGCACATCTTGAAGAACATCCATCGCCTCATCAAACTCACTCTTATAAAAGTGAGTGAGTGCTAAGTTGTTATACGCCGCCCAAAACTTAGGATGATTTGAAATGATCTCTCTTAATTGTTGTTGCGCAAGTGGTAGATCTCCTCGTTCGATCGATTGTCTTGCTTCATCATGAAGCTTGATCAGCTCTTCTTCCGTCGAAAGAGGCAAGCTAGAAGACTTGCTTCCTGTTTCGAGTGAGATAAGATCTAACAGTTCTTGTGTATCATCCACAAATTCACCGTCTGGATCAATCACCATATACAAGCGAGCATGTTCTTCAGCGTCACTATACATGCCTAGATGCGCAAAGTTATTTGCAAGAAAGAAATGACATTCTGAAAGATCAGAACCAGACTGCTCTAATGCGTTCAACAAGTATTTATTTGATTCTTCATATTCCCCGATCTCAGCGAGCGTTGAAGCAAGCTGACATAAAAAAGAGGGCTCTTCCGGCTGGAAGGTAACGGCCCGTTCAAACATTTTTTTTGCTGTATATAGATCACGCCTGTTATAGGCTTTTATTCCTTTTTCAAAAAAGTAATCCCCATCCTGGATAAAGGGAAGAACACGGCCGCTAGCTGCACTGGCCCGTTTTTGTTTATGCATATTTGGTTCCTCCATCTACTTATGTAAACATATATACTTCTATATCGTTCCGTTTACAAAGTTTTCAACCAAAAAATTATAACACACGCTAAAAAGACTAACACCCCTTAGACTGTAAATAATGTGCAGGAAACTTTCGACAAAAAATGAATTTCAGCCGTAGAGGCTTTAGGTGTGCGGAAAGTGAGTGGGTTCTCTATAGAAAGTGAATTTAGCAGTCGATTTGAAATTTCAGGAGTCGATCTGGAATCGCTCATAAATCCCAGGAATCGCTCATAAATTCTTCTAATGAAAAAAAACAACCGAGATATTCATCTCAGTTGTCCTTTTTCGTATGTCTTTCCTTTAATGTGGCCAAGATCTCGTCTAAAGGCACCTTCTGCTCCTGCAGCAGAACCAAAACATGATAGAGAAGATCAGAAACTTCCCATTTCAGTTCTTCCGCATCACGATTTTTTGCAGCAATGATTACTTCTCCTGCTTCTTCTCCAACTTTCTTCAGAATCTTATCGACTCCGTGTTCAAAGAGATAGGTTGTGTAAGCACCTTCAGGCATCTCATGCTCTCGTTTAGCGATAATCTCTTGAAGTTCTGTTAAAATTCGATATCGATCAGGGTTTGGCGCATCCACTCGTGCATCCTTCTCATATAGCGTTTCTGAAAAACAACTATATGCACCTGTGTGACAAGCAGGACCTTTGGGCTCTACGAGGACGACCAAAGCATCTTGATCACAATCATAGCGAATGCTTCTTACTTTTTGTGTGTTTCCGGAAGTTTCTCCTTTATGCCATAATTCCTGGCGTGATCTTGAAAAGAATACCGTTTCGCCAATTTCGATTGTTTTTTGTAGCGATTCGCGGTTCATATAAGCGACCGTTAGTACCTCTTTTGATTGAATATCCTGGACTACGGCAGGAATCAGTCCTTTTTCATCAAATTTCAATTTCTCTAAATTCATCGAACAGACACCCCTAACTTTCGCAAATCTGCTTTTACCTCTGTGATCGATGTTTCTTTATAATGAAAGATACTAGCTGCAAGTCCAGCATCTGCTTTTCCAATCGTAAACGCATCACTAAAATGCTCCGAAGATCCTGCTCCGCCTGACGCAATAACTGGAACGGTTACCGCCTCACTCACTGCTTTCGTCAGCTCTAAATTGAAACCAGACTTTTCCCCATCTTTATCCATGCTCGTCAACAGAATTTCTCCAGCACCCCGGTTTACGGCCTCCCGCGCCCATTCAGTGACTTCCCATTGAGTGGGTTTGCGTCCTCCATGTGTATACACACGCCATGATTTTAACTCTTCGTCATACTTAGCATCGATCGCCACAACAATACATTGAGCACCAAAATAATCGGATCCTTCTGTGATCAGTTCTGGTCGCAATACCGCTGCTGTATTTACAGAAACTTTGTCAGCTCCGGCACGTAATACACGTTTCATGTCTTGGAGCTTATTGATACCGCCGCCGACAGTAAATGGTATCGCGAGTTCTGCTGCAACTCGTTCGACAACTTCAACCATCGTGTCCCGTCCTTCATGACTAGCAGAGATATCAAGAAATACGAGCTCGTCCGCTCCTTCTTCATCATAAAATCGTGCTAGTTCAACAGGGTCACCAGCATCGACTAGGTTAAGAAACTGAATGCCTTTAACCACTCTTCCTTCCTTTACGTCTAGACATGGAATGATTCTTTTCGTTAGCATTATTTCACACTTCCTAACGCTTCAGGCAAAGTGAATCGATCTGTATAAAGAGCTTTTCCAATAATGGCACCAGCAATTTTACGTTCATCTGCTTTCAAAGAAACGAGATCATCAAGTGAGCTTACACCACCTGAGGCGATCACTTCTTTTCCAGTGATGCTTGCTAATTCTCCGATTGCTTCAACGTTCGGTCCCTGCAGCATACCGTCTTTTGAGATGTCAGTGAAAATAAACGTTTCCGCACCTTCTTCTACTAATCTTTTCGCTAGATCAACAGCCTTGATATGAGACGTTTCGAGCCATCCTTCTGTTGCTACAAATCCATCACGAGCATCGAGACCGATCGCCACTCTTGATCCACCATATCGCTGTAACGCTTCTCGAACAAACTCTGGATTCGAAACCGCAGCACTACCTAAGATTACCCGGTCAACTCCACCGTCTAGGTAATACGAAACGTCATCCATCGAACGAATTCCTCCACCGATCTGAACTTTTACAGACAGTTCTTTGGCAACACGCAAAACATGCTCGTGATTGATTTTCTTTCCGTCTTTCGCCCCGTCTAGATCTACCATATGAATCCATTCTGCACCTTGATCTGCAAACTGTTTTGCCATATCAAAAGGAGAATCTCCATAGATTGTTTCTTGTTCATAATCCCCTTGCATCAACCTTACGCATTTCCCATTACGCATGTCGATCGCAGGGTACAATACAAATGTATTCATCTTTGTTTTCCCTCCTCAACGAAACGGCAAAAGTTTTTCAGCATGCTCATGCCAGTCTCCGAACTTTTTTCAGGGTGAAACTGCGTACCCATAATCCTGCCACTTCCGACCACAGCTGGAACTTCCACGTCTTCGTATTGTGCGACCGCAGCCAGTACCTCTCTGTTTTCAGTCTGTACAACAAAGGAATGGACGAAATAAACATACCCTTCACCTATACCTTTTACTAACGGCTGATCACTCTGCAAAAAGTTTAAATCGTTCCAGCCCATGTGCGGCACTTTATAGGAGCGCCCTTCACTCGTTTCCCCTGTGAAACGCTCCACTTTCCCTGGAAGTAAACCAAGTCCTTTCGTTAATCCATTCTCACTGCTCTCTTCAAAAAGCAGCTGCATGCCAAGACAGATTCCCATCAAAGGCTTCCCGGCCACCGCCTCATTTTTTATAAAATCAGCTAGCCCCGTCTTCTCGAGCTCTGTCATCGCATCTTTAAAAGAACCAACTCCCGGTAGTAAAAGCCCATCCGTTTTTTGAAGTTCTTCTATATTCCCTGAAAGAATGTAGGGCTGATTGATTCTTTTTAAAGCAGAACAGACAGAGTGAAGATTGCCCATTCCATAGTCAATGATTCCGATCATTTTTATAACATTCCTTTCGTAGAAGGCACTCCTTTTACACGAGGGTCGATCTGTGTAGCTTCATCAAGCGCTTTTGTAAAAGCTTTAAAAATGGCTTCGATAATATGGTGTGTGTTCGCGCCATAATGAACGATCACATGAAGGTTCATTCTCGCTTCCAACGCCAGCTTCCAGAAGAATTCATGAACGAGTTCTGTATCAAACGTTCCTACTTTTTGACTTGGAAATTCTGCACGAAATTCTAGGTGCGGGCGATTGGATAGATCGATCACCACTTGAGCGAGTGTTTCGTCCATCGGGACAAAAGCATTGCCGTACCGCTTGATTCCTCGCTTGTCACCTAGAGCTCCCTGAATCGCTTGGCCAAGGCAGATGCCAACGTCTTCTGTTGTATGATGGTCATCGATCTCCACATCTCCCGCAGCGTTTACCGTAAGATCAAAATGTCCGTGACGTGCGATCGCGTCTAGCATGTGGTTTAGAAATGGGACAGGTGTTTGAATATCTGCTTGTCCTTCTCCGTCAATATTTAGAGATAAGCTGATCTGTGTCTCTTTCGTATTTCTTTCGATCGTATGTTGTCGCAGTTGATTTTCCATCTACTTGTCCTCCAGTCGAACATCAATCGCTCTCGCATGTGCTTCGAGCCCCTCTAGGCGAGCAAAAGCTGATATTTTCTCTCCATTTTCTTTTAGTGCTTGTTCACTGTATCGAATCACGCTTGATTTTTTTGTGAAATCGTCTACGTTAAGCGGACTTGAAAAACGCGCTGTTCCACTTGTCGGAAGAACATGATTGCTTCCTGCAAAATAATCTCCAACAGGTTCTGAGCTATATTCTCCAAGAAAAATGGCACCTGCGTGTTTTATTTTTCCGAGAAGACTCATCGGATCTTTCGTCATGATCTCAAGGTGTTCAGGAGCGATCTGGTTGATCACTTCTGCACCCTCTTCAAGCGAATTCACGATATAGATGCTCCCATGATCCCGGATCGCTTCTATCGCGATATCTTTTCTTGGAAGTTCAGCAAGTTGTAACTCTACTTCCGTTGCAACTTCTTCGGCTAAAACTTTTGACGTTGTTACCAATACCGCTGCAGATCGTGGATCGTGTTCTGCTTGTGATAAAAGGTCTGCCGCAATGTAACGAGCGTTTGCGGTTTCATCCGCAATGACTGCAATTTCGCTCGGACCTGCGATCATATCAATGTCACACACGCCAAAAACCTCGCGTTTTGCTAGCGCAACAAAAATGTTACCCGGCCCAACGATTTTATCCGTTTTAGGGACCGATTCCGTTCCATATGCTAAAGCTCCGATCGCTTGTGCGCCACCGATTTTAAACATCCGTTTAACTCCCGCAATAGAAGCTGCAGCCAACACAGCAGACGGAAGTTTACCGTCTTTTCCTGGTGGTGAAACAAGTAGGATCTCCTCAACGCCCGCAACAACAGCGGGTATGACACCCATCAACACAGATGACGGGTATGCAGCTGTTCCCCCTGGAACGTAAACACCGACTGAATCAAGCGGCGTTACTTTTTGACCTAAAAGTGTTCCATCTTCACGTGTGAAGAACCATGATTGCCGGCGTTGCTTTTCGTGATATTCACGAATGTTATCTGCTGCTTCTGAAATAATTTCTACCATTTTTGAATCAAGAGAGGAGATCGCTTCATCTATTTCGTTTTTTGTTACTTCTAGAGATGAGAGAGATACACCATCAAAAGTTTCCGTATATTGAAAAAGGGCTTTATCACCCTTTGTTTTAACATTTTGTAAAATATCGAGAACTGCTTTTCTCTGTTTCTCCGTGTTTTGTTCAACACTTCTCTCTAAGTTTTTCAGTTCAGTTACGGGTTGTATTTTCATTGAACTTCCTCCTTGCTCTCAACAAGTGTTCGAAGTCGCTCAACAAGATCGTTGATGCGGGCAGCATGTAGTCTATAGCTAGCGGGATTCACGATTAACCTCGATGTAATCTCAGCTATTTTCTCAAGTTCGACAAGACCGTTTTCTTTTAACGTTCGTCCTGTTGAAACAATATCCACGATACGATCTGCTAACCCTATAAGTGGTGCGAGCTCAATCGATCCGTTTAATTTGATCACTTCAACTTGCTGACCCTGCTCTCTAAAATAATGAGAAGCCACATTCGGATACTTTGAAGCGATTTTCGGTGCTACCTTTTGGTCATGTCCATTCGGAAGTCCAGCAACCGCCAGATAGCATTCTGAGATTTTCAGGTCGAGCACCTCATAAACATCACGCTCTTCTTCAAGCATAACATCTTTTCCCGCGATTCCGATATCAGCTACACCATGCTCCACATAAGTCGGAACATCCATCGGTTTAGCCAGAATAAAACGAAGACCTGCTTCCGGTGCATCGATAATTAACTTTCTAGATTCATCAAACTCGGGAGGAAGCGGATATCCGGCTTGTCTGAGAAGATCGACTGCTTCTTCAAATATTCGCCCTTTTGGCATTGCCATCGTTAACACCGTACTCATGAAAAGTCCTCTCCTTGCTGTGTTCCGATTAAATAGTGCACATCATCAAAACACTTGCTGAATTCATCTACATTTTTGACTCCGGAAAGATTCTGCATCACAACATGCTTACCTTCATTACGCTTATCTTTTGCCAACTTCAGTGCTTCTTTTCTGCGCTCATCCGTGTAAAGAATGCAATGTCTCTTTGTATCATCACTTTTGTTTCCGAGCGCTTCTACAAAATAGTCCATTCGAATCGCAAAACCAATAGCGGGTGCTTTTCGGTCAAAACGGCTGAGCAGATCATCATAACGTCCTCCACTCGCAATCGGTGCTCCGATCCCAGCAGCGTACCCTTCAAACACGATTCCGGTGTAATAACTCATGTGACTGAACAACGTAAAATCGAAGACAATATTTTGTACCGCATCGTAATCTTCTAAGAGATTGTACAAGTCCTTTAATTCTTGTAAGGTCTGCTGTCCTCTTCTGTTTGGGTTTAATGAAGATGCTTCATCAAGTACTTCGATCCCGCCTCTTAAGTCCAGCAATTTTAATAAACGCTGTGTATCGATAGAAGAAAGAGGAAGCTTCTTCACATGCGAAGTGTAGCCTACATAATTTTTCTCATTTAAATAACGCAACAAATCAGCTGCTCGGTCATCATTTCCTAAAATATCGGCAAGAAGTTCCTGCACGAACCCTATATGCCCAACGGCTACAGTAAATGCAGCAATGCCGGCCTTTTTAAACACTTCTGACATAAGAGCGAGAGCTTCTGCTTCAGCACTAGCTGTTCCTTCACCGATCAATTCGATACCTACTTGTTCAAATTCAGCCGGCCTTCCCCCTTCTCGCTGTTGAGCTCTGAAAACAGGAGAACTGTATGCGAGGCGAAGCGGGTAAGCAACATGCTTCATACTTGATGATACAACCCTCGCGATCGGGGCTGTCATATCTGGACGCAAAACCAAAGTTTTTCCTTCCATATCAAGCAGCTTAAACAATTGTTGATCTAAAATGGCCGAAGCTTCACCCACAGTATCGTGATATTCCAAAGTAGGAGTCTGGATGAATTGATAACCCCAAGACTCCATCTCTTGTTTGATTCTATTTTTTATATCTTCATTTTTTTGATAAAAGGCAGGAAGTGTATCGCGCATACCTGCGGGTTTTTCAAATACAAACGGTTTTGACATGATCCTTCATCCTTTATTTATGAAATGAATAGATTAAGCATTGTTTTTACTAAAATAAGAGCGGATGTCCGCATGAATATGATAAATGTGAAGCATCAAATTCCACACAAACACTTTAGTTCGCTAATATACTACCATGATAAAGATTTAGTTGTTAGTCTACACGTCCTTGTCGAAACTGTCAACCAATTCAAACAAAATCTAGTTTTCTTATTAAGAGTTAAGAAAAAAGATTTCAGGGAATAGTATGTAAAAATAAATACATAGAAGGGATGGAATGCGTCTTGTTTAATCGCATCTTTTTTATTGCCATCATAATTGGCGTACCGCTATCCGTTATCGGCAGCATCCTGCATTGGCCTGCTGTCTTACTCTTTGTGATCTATTGTGCAACGATAATCGCACTTGCCGGTTATATGGGACGCGCTACTGAAAGTTTAGCTATCATAGCAGGACCGAGAATTGGCGGGTTGCTTAATGCCACTTTTGGTAATGCGGTAGAACTCATTATTTCAATCTTTGCTTTAAAAGCAGGATTGATAAGTGTAGTATTAGCGTCTTTAACAGGTTCTGTACTCGGAAATCTTTTACTAGTTGGAGGTTTGTCATTTTTTATTGGCGGTTTAAAGTATAAACAGCAAAAGTTCAACGTTTATGATGCACGCCATAACGCGGGTCTATTGATTTTTGCTGTAGTAGTCGCTTTTGTTTTCCCTGAGGTCTTTTCTTATAAACTGAACGACGCCGATTCACTCACCTTAAGTGTTTGGGTTTCTGTGATCATGATTATTCTTTATGTTGCCGCACTTTTGTTCAAGCTTGTTACTCACCGAGGTGTCTATCAATCAGAACACGACGTGGCTCATGGGGATGAAACGGCAGAATGGAGCAAGTGGAAAGCTCTTATCGTCCTTGCTCTTGCTACTCTCGCTGTTGCTTATGTTTCTGAAAAGCTCGTCCATACGTTTGAAGAAGTAGGAAGAACACTCGGTTGGAGTGAAGTGTTTATCGGAATCATCATCGTTGCGATTGTTGGTAACGCGGCTGAACATGCTTCAGCGATCATCATGGCTTATAAGAATAAGATGAATGTTGCTGTAGAGATCGCAATCGGCTCAACGCTTCAGATCGCGATGTTTGTCGCTCCCTTGCTCGTATTGGTATCTTTGTTTTTTGAAAAATCAATGGCACTCGTCTTTACGCTTCCTGAACTTGTAGCGATGGTCCTAGCTGTATTCTTAACGATATCATTAACAAGTGATGGCGATACGAACTGGTTTGAAGGGCTTACCCTTCTTGCAGCCTATTTGATCATGGGAGTTGGTTTTTACCTTTTATAAAGGCGGCTTTCGTATTCATTGTTGTTTATGAAAATAGTTGATTTCCATTCCAGGTTGCTCGCTTTCCGCGGGGCAGGCGGTGAGCCACATTCGTACGTTTCACTTTTAAGTGTCTCACCTGCCCGCCTGTCCTAGCCGAGAGTCTCACACCTTACTTTCCAATCAACAGTCAAAGAAGTAAAAAAATTTAAACACCACAAAAAAAGCGTTGAAAAAAGACGGTAATATATGTTGTAGAACACCAGTGCAGGATATCATCCTCACTGGTTTTTTTATGTGAAACAAGCAAAATAGGAATAAATATAGGAAAACTTTGATAAAGTTTACAATAGAGGACAAGTTTAAGGTGGGTGTGATGATGGCGGATTATTTAACGATCGGATCTTTTCCAGTAAAGATGGTTTGGCTAGCAATCTTAGGATCAGCGTTGATCGCATATGGCATCTTGTATGTAAAAGTAAGAGAAGAACCTGACAAAAAGCAGCTGTTAGACGTATTGAGTAATGGGGTCGGGATTTTTCTACTGGTTTGGAAGTTTAGTTATGCTTTTCTCCATCCGCTATTAATTCTTAAACATCCGTTAAGTATCTTGTACTTCAATGGAGGAGAAACAGGTATTGTTCTCGGTATCATCTTTTCAATTCTTTATGTTCTATGGGCTGCAGGAAAACGTGAGCTTGATAGAAGCAGAGTATTTTTTATCGGAATATTAGGGTTAACTCTATTTTTCGCCGCGTATTATGGCGCACATTTTGCTTCAACCACCCTTTTTGCTGACGGGTTGATCTCATTGTTCTTTTTGATCTTGTCGAGCTACTTATATACGAAGGGTTCGTTTGAAATAAGAAAAACTGTTTTGTCTATGTTAGTCACAGCACTCTTCTTTTCCGTTCTAACGAATTCCCCGCTCGGTGGACAAAAAACGAATAATGAAACAGTAGAGGCGGCATCCTATGGAATCAAAACAGGTGACCGAGCACCAGATTTTGAATTAAAAACGATTGAAGGCGAAACCGTAAGACTGTCGGATCTTAAAGGTAAGGTCGTGTTCGTAAATCTTTGGGCAACATGGTGTCCACCTTGTCGTGCGGAAATGCCTGAAATGGTACGTTTCTATAGAGACCACTCTTCTAAGAAAGTTGAAATCTTAGCTGTAAACTTAACAGACAGTGACTCCGAGAAGGAAGTAAAAAAGTTTGCGCAAGCGTACAAGCTGAACTTCCCCGTTTTATTAGATCCAGACGGTAAAGTTGGAAATACGTACAAAACGGTCACGATTCCAACTACTTTTATAATTAATAAAAAGGGAATCATCGAGCAAAAACATATCGGCCCGATGAGCTACGAGATGATGGAAGAATTTTATCGATCTGCGAAGTAACAATTTCACATAAAATGAAGGATCATTAGCTATTAGAAGATGCTAATGACCCTTTTTTTATTTCTTTTCGAACAAATAAAGCTTCGCGTTTTCTGGTCTGCCTAACCTCGGACCTTTAAATCCTCTCTTAATCAGTTCTTTTCTCATAAATAACATGAGTCCACCATGACTTACGATTAGTGCATTTTCTTGGTTCTCTTCTAATATACGGTCGACGATCTTGGAAACACGCATTTCAACATCGGTCCTGCGCTCTAGCTGTGATTTATGGTTAAAGAACCATGCTGTTCGAATGCAAAGAGGATAAAGAATCATTGGAATTTTAATATTTCTTTTAAAAAACGGATAGACGGGGATCTCACGAAGATCATCTGTCCTTATCAGGTCACCTCTATAAATTTTCCCTGCTGTATATTCCGCACGACGAACTGTACTTGAATAGCATGTATTCCAGTTGATCCCCCCTAGGTCAACGTTAGTTTCTTCCACATCAGACGCTTCGTATTCTTTCAACCACTGATCAAATTCAGATGGTGTTATCCATTTTTCAGTCGGGTAGCCTCGTTTTACTTTGAAATGACGTACCATTCCTACCTTCATCACTGATCACCGCTTTCTCTTTGTGTATGGTGCGTATTTTCTGCGATTTCTTTTAGTGCTCTCGCTCGTCCCACTAGAAAATTCGTCATATACCTTTCTAAGAACAACCAATCTGCTAATCTTCCAATCACGCCAAACGGAGACTTATATTGAAAATGATCAACCATGACGGTTCCGTTCTTCTTCTGTTCGAAAGTATGGGTATGCACGAATGAATGGAAAGCACCCTTTACCATCACATCTACGAACATATGAGGTCTTTCCATCTCAATAATCTTTGCAGTCAATCTTTGTCTCACTCCAAGATGAACGGCTTCCCACGTTACATGATCTCCTTTTTCCATATAACCTGACGTTACTCCTCCCACCGCTCTTTCTCCTGTATGCGAAGTTGTTTCAGTATGTATATCTACGTTTCGCGAAAGATCAAAGCAGACTTCAGCAGAAGCTTGTACAAATTCTCGATGTATAATTGTAGGCATATAATAATGACTCTCTTTCTTATGATGTAAAAAACAACACCTCATAAGATGAGGTGCTCTACAGGATATGATTCTTTAACTATTCTCTGTATAGAATGAAATTCCTTCACTGGCATGTTCACTATAAAACGTGAGCAGATCAGGCATTGAATGATAACTTCTATAATCTTCCGTCATACCAAACACATCTTTTGTATAAAGCGTTCCGAGTTGTTCTTTCTTATCAAATAGGATTAGCCCGTAAACATCTCTGAACGTAAAGATGATCGGGTAGCCCTTGTGTAAGTCGCTCTTAAACTGCTCCTTGCTGTGAATCGGTCGTAATAATGATTTCTCTGGATAAAGCGATCCTAAAAACCAAAGCTTCACTCTCTCTTTTATCCCCATATCCGTCACCCCGCTTATACCATCATATGCGGATGCTGTTATGATGAGTGAAAGCATTTAAAGGTTTTTTTCCAATACGATTTTATGAAGTCCCTCTTTATTGGTATACGTTTCCATCACATCAAACCCATTTTTTATATTTAATAGTAGCATCCCGCGCCACTTATTCATCGTTTTCGTTCGAACAACAGAATACCCTTTCGCCTTTAGATACTCATGTTGCTTATTTAATAGCTTTGAAGCTATTCCTTGTACTCTATAAGCGGGATCGACCCCACCTAGCCAACTATAATAGGTGCTACGATCGATTTCATAGCCCATTTTATAACCAACTACCTTCTTATGGTGTATGGCTGTAAAGATCGTTAGCCGATGCTTCAATTTCATATTAACAAGAAGATCGGCGTTTGATGAACCAAAGATTACTTCATGTAGCTGTAGTATTCTCTTCAATGTTTCCTCTTCTGGTACTCCTTCGAAAAGGATGTATTCCATTTTATTTCCTCCTCTACCCGTGCTCACACTCTAACAAAAAAACTGACCAAAATCTGCAAATAAATCTGCTATTTTGGTCAGTCCATATCCTCACTATTAACTTACTAATCTTTTCGTTTCTTCAAACTCTTCTTGAATGCTTGCACTTGGTGCTTTAGTCAACAAGCTAACGACCACGATCGTTATTGTACATGCGATAAAACCAGGAATGATCTCATACACTTCGGCCATAGCCGGAATAAGTTCCCATACGATAACGGTAACAGCCCCTACAACGATACCAGCAAAAGCCGACCATTTCGTCATTCTCTTCCAATATAGACTCAGCAAGACGACTGGTCCGAATGCTGCACCAAATCCAGCCCATGCATAACCAACTAGATTTAAAATCGTTTCACTTGGGTTAACGGCCATCACAAAAGCAATTACAGCTACAGCCAAAACCGCTAGACGCCCTATGAAAACAAGCTCTTTATCAGATGCTGAACGTTTGACGAACGCTTTATAAAAATCCTCTGTCAAAGCACTCGATGTTACGAGCAGTTGAGAAGAAATCGTACTCATAACTGCTGCTAAGATAGCAGCTAACAAAAAGCCCGTAATGATCGGATGGAACAATACTTCAGATAATAAGATAAATACCGTTTCCGCTTTCTCTTTCCCTAAAGGAGCACCGGTTTGATTGAAGTAAGCAATTCCGACTAAACCTGTAAACATCGCTCCAACGATAGAGAAAATCATCCAGCCCATTCCGATGCGTCTCGCGCTCTTCATCTCTTTTACAGACGAGATCGCCATAAAACGAACGATAATGTGCGGCTGTCCGAAGTATCCTAATCCCCATGCTAACAAGGAGATGATACCGATCAAGCTTGTCCCAGTAAACGCATCGAGCAATGTTGGACTGATGCTTTCAATCTCATTAAACGACGCATCCCATCCACCAACTTTCAAGATGGTAACGACGGGAACTAAGATTAATGCTACAAACATAATCGCTCCTTGTACGAAATCGGTGTAGCTTACCGCTAAGAAACCGCCGAATAATGTATAAATAATAACTACTCCAGCTGTAAGCAAGATTCCCCACATGTAGTTCAGACCAAATGCTGTCTCAAACAATTGTCCGCCAGCAACCATTCCAGAGGACGTATAAAAAGTAAAGAAGATTACGATGATCACAGCAGATGTAATTCGCAGAATGCGAGATGTATCTTTAAATCGGTTCTCGAAATAATCCGGAATCGTGATTGAGTTGTTCGCTACCTCTGTATACGTTCGTAGACGAGGTGCTACAAATAGCCAGTTTAGATAAGCTCCTGCACACAATCCTACAACGATCCATCCAGCACTCAAACCAGATACGTACATGGCACCTGGAAGACCCATCAACAACCAACCGCTCATATCTGATGCACCTGCACTAAGTGCGGTAACAGCTGGTCCAAGATTTCTTCCGCCAAGCATGTAATCCGTAAGGTTGTCGGTCTTTCGGTACGCATAAAGCCCGATCAGCACCATCCCAATCATGTACACACTAATTGAAAAAATGACTCCATAATCCATATTCAGTTTTCCTCCTGCCTTTTCTTGTTGTAAAAACGCTTTCAATATTTTTAAAATTTAAAAAAGGAACATTTTTATTATAAATACATTTTTCGACAAAAGAAATAGATTTTTTTTGGAAAGGAATCTAGTAATGGAGCTTGTTAGCTGTCAAAACAAGGTGGCATGGCACATAAGGACGTATCAATCCAGAAGTTTTGGTGTTGAATCCAAAAGTTTCTGCATTCAATCCAGAAGTTTTGGTGCTGAATCCACGAGTTTTGGCTATTTATCCACGATTCTGCAACCCTCGACAAATTTCGCAGTATGTCGCTAGCCCCTAAACCTCTTACTCGCCATCCCCCACTCCCCTTATACATCAAAAAAACTGGTACCCATTCATAAGACGATTGGGCGCCAGTTTTTAATCACTTTATAATTTTTTTCGTCTTAAACGTTTGACCTTTACAAATTGATTCGTAAATTGATCCAGCTCTTCGTCTCGGTAGATGTAGAAGAACCTATGGTGATGACCATCTTTCATTTCGGCCAGATCACACTTCATATAATGATCCAGTTCCTGTCGTGTCAGTTCGACCGTATACATCTTACCATGACTCGGAATATCCAGTTGGATCTCTTCTAAAAAATGGAGTTCTTTAAATAAATAAATAGAAGTATCAAGGAGAAATTCACAGATTAAATCTTCTGTTCCAAAGTAGTGTTGAAAATGTTCGCGTGTAAACGCAATATGAGGTACGTTTCGTTTGTAGGTAGAATAGTCGCCATAAAAAACCAGCTTTGCACGTTTGCTTTGTAGTTCGTAATGCTTAACAAGGCCATGACCTTTCATTTTTGACACAGCTGTCCGGAAACGGTAGGTATCGCGAGCAGCCAGTTGTTCGGACTTATTTTGAGGATGAGATGCTTTCGGTGCATGCTGAGACTGACAGTTGTCTTCAACGAGGTGTCCAATTTTAAACGTGTTTTTCATAAATACGATCGAGAATGATTTCCTTCTCATAGTATGCGCCTCCAGCTTTCGCTTTTTTGCCTGTTTTAAGTATACGACGAAAAACAAGAAAACCCAAGAGGGGAACTTACGACAAATTTCTAGCTTTCCATTTCCCTCTTCGATCGTTCTTCTTTCGTGTAGATGACCTGCATCGGATTACCACCAACGAAAGATCCTTCTGGGACATTTTTGTGGACGAGCGTTCCAGCTGATACGATCGCACCGTGACCGATCGTAACGCCTGGGAGGATCGTAGAGTTCGCACCGATCATCACTTCGTCGCCCACGATTACGTCACCCAAACGGTATTCTTTTATTAAATATTCATGAGCTAATATCGTTGTATTATAGCCGATCACACAGTTCTTCCCTACTGATATGCGTTCTGGATACATGATGTCCGGCATGACCATCAACGCGAATGCCGTTCCTTCTCCGACCTTCATCTTTAGAAAAGTACGGTATATCCAATTTTTCATCGGTAAGAATGGCGTGTATCGAGCCACTTGTATCGCTATGAAATTCTTAACCACTTTCCAGAACGGAACGGTGTCATACACTTGGTACAACGAGTTTCTTCCTTTAACCGGATAACGCTCAGTATTTCGCAATTATCTCTCTCCTAAAACATCCAGCAAATCCGTCATTTCATTCAGCATGAAGTCTGGATTAAACTGCTGCAAATAATCGTTGCCGCGAATGGTCCAGGCTACACCAGCCGTTTGTGTGCCAGCGTTCTGTCCTGCAAGAATATCGTACTTGCTGTCGCCTACCATGATCGCTTGTTCTGGTGTTGAACCTAGTAAGGTTAGTGCTTTTTGAACAGGCTCTGGATCTGGCTTCGCGTTTTTCACGTCATCCAGCGTAACAACCGTTTGAAAAAATTGATCAAGACCAACAAGGCGTAAGCCCATCTCGACTGTATTTCTCATTTTTGTAGTTACGATACCCAGTTTATAGCCCTTTTTATACAATTCTTCTACCGTTTCAAAAACTCCTTCAAACTCTGTAACCAATTCATCATGATGTGAGATGTTATGTTCACGGTATGTTTGGACTAAGTCAGATACTTTTTCTTTATCGAACTGCTCCATCGTCTCAACGAGCGGCATCCCCATAAACGGCAAGATACTCTCACGATTGTATTGCTCTGGAAAATGCTTATCCAATGTGTATAGAAAAGAAGCGATGATCAGTTCGTTCGTATTGATTAATGTTCCGTCAAGATCAAATAGTATGGTGTTGCGTTTCATGTTGTCGTTCCTTTCTTGTTAAACGATTTTTCCGTTCAAGCTTGTTCCATACGTATGCTACTAATACGGTAAGAACGATTGCTGTCACTACTCGAATGATCAACAGCGGCAGAACCGGAATGCCTAATGGTACAAAAACAAGTGTATCCTCAACAACAGCATGGCAGCTTACGAGAAAGATAAAAGCTAGATACAGATCTTTCTTTGAGACGCCATCCTCTTTTGCAGCCTGCATCATCACACCTGCTCCATATGCAAGACCGATCGTAAGACCAGCTGCCATCGTCATGGACGTATTCTCTTTCATTCCAAGAAGTTTCATAGCTGGAGCCATCCAGTTCGAAAACTTATTCAACCATCCTTTGTCCTTCATATATTGCATGATAATCATGAGCGGTATGACGATAAGTGCGAGTTGCAGAATACCGAGTGAAGCTTTTTCAAGAGCGGTGAGCGTGATCTCTCCCCAGCCGTTCGGAGCTGCTTCGGGCTTTGAGATAAAACCATACTGTGCTTTTTCTGTTCCGCCATCCCATAAAAGATTAATCATAAAAGCAGAAAAGAGGGCCAAGCCAATTCGCACGAGCAGAATCACCCACAACTTGATCCCTACACTTGCTGCCACACCAGACTCTATAAACAAGTTGTGAGAAAACGAAAGCATAACAGCGAGAATGAATACATCTTGCACGGTTAAAGAATCGAGGGTCAGAATACCCCCGATTCCTGCATATAGATTTAGAAAATTACCGAGAACGAGCGGGATCGCCGCTTCACCCGGAAGTCCGATCCATTTCATAGCCGGTGCTAAAACAGAGATCAACCAATCTAACACCGGTGTGTGACTCAACAGTGTGATGAGTAAAGTGACAGGAAAAATAATCTTCCCGAGCGTCCAAGTGGTTTTCAAGCCTGCAAGTGTGCCTTTTTTTAACGTTTCCACTCTTCATTCGCCTCCCTTAACTTTCTAGATATCGTTGTTTCGCTAATCCTGCTTTTCTTCTATAGATCCAGATGATTACAGCCGCTGCGATCCACACCAAGCTCACCACTTGTGCGATTCGAAGTGAAGTTCCCCAAACGATCAAGCTATCTGTACGAAGTCCTTCTATAAAGAAACGTCCGATCGAATACCAGATGATATACGTTAAGAACAATTCACCTCGGTGAAGATTAACACGACGTAGATAAAGCAAGACGATAACACCTATGAAGCTCCAAAGTGATTCATATAGAAAGGTTGGGTGATAATAGGTACCATCAATATACATCTGATTGATGATAAAGTCTGGCAGCATGAGTGATTCTAAAAAGTTTCGCGTCACTTCCCCGCCATGAGCTTCCTGGTTCATGAAGTTGCCCCAGCGTCCGATCGCCTGACCAAGCAATATGCTAGGAGCTGCGATATCAACAAGCTTCCAGAATGAAATTTTCTTTACTTTTGAAAAAACGAGTGCTGTTAAGAAGGAACCGATTAAAGCACCATGAATCGCGATGCCGCCTTCCCAAACAGCGAGAATCTTGCTAGGATTATCTTTATAAAAATCCCATTCAAACGCTACATAATAAAGTCTTGCACATAAAATGGCTACAGGCACTGCAATCATCACTACATCAACGAACGTATCCTTAGCAAGCCCGCGTCTCTCTGATTCTCTTACTGCGAGCCAAAGACCAAGCATCGCACCAAAGCCAATAATAAGTCCGTACCAATAGATCGTGAGCGGCCCTAATTCGAGTGCTACACGATTTAGAGGTTGAATCGTTTCTTCCACAGTCTACACTTCCTTCTCATTCTTATAGGTCTTCTTCATCTCCAGCTTCAATTACATCTGTTAAACGGTCTGAGAATTGCTGCGCAGCATTCATTCCCATTCTTTTCAATCGGAAGTTCATCGCTGCTACTTCGATAATGACCGCTAAGTTTCGCCCAGGACGAACAGGAATCGTTAAGATTGGAATCTCCGTATCAATGATCTTTGTTGTCTCTTCTTCCAAACCTAGTCGGTCATACACTTTTTTTGAATCCCAAGCTTCCAGATTCATAACGATCGAGATTTTTTTATAGTTGCGAATCGCTCCAGCACCGAACAACGTCATCACGTTGATGATGCCAAGACCACGAATCTCAAGCAGATGCTGTATGAGTTCAGGTGCACTGCCGATAAGTGTATCTTCATCTTCCTGTCTGATCTCAACCGAATCATCAGCTACTAACCGGTGCCCTCGTTTTACGAGTTCGAGAGCCGTTTCACTTTTTCCAACACCCGAATTACCCGTGATCAGAACACCGATTCCATATATATCTACTAAAACACCATGTTTAGCAGTCGTTGGCGCCAAACGACTCTCTAAATAATTGGTGATACGACTGGATAGACGCGTTGTCGTAACCGGTGAACGCATGATCGGCACTCCACTTTTATGAGAAGCTTTAAGCAGCTCTTTAGGAACTTCAATGTCTCTAGAAACGATGATTCCCGGTGTCTCATCCGTACAAAGCGCGGTTAAACGCTCCATTCGTGTTTCAGGATCAAGTTCTGAAATAAACGAAAGCTCTGTTTTCCCAAGAAGCTGTAGTCGCTCACCCGGATAAAAGGTAAAATAACCAGCCATCTCAAGACCTGGCCGTGAGATGTCGCTCGTTCGGATCGTTCGGTGAATGCCTTCTTCACCACTAACAAGCTCTAGATGAAATTTTTTTATGAGTTCATGAATATGTACCTTAGCCATTGGGTCCTCCTCGACATTTTTCAATGACTCTATTGTATCACTTCAACCATGGATTAACCAAAGAGTACTACAGAGTTATTTCTGACTTTCACCCCAACTGTAAACGTCTACAGGTATCGTATTAAACGTTGATTCTTTTTGAAGGATCATCCCTATTCGAGATGCGACAGTGATAGACTTTTTATGGTTAGGCTGAATCAAACAGATGAGACGAGTAATCCCTAGTTCCTGAACGGCGTAGTTTTTGAAATAGATCGCGGCCTCTGTAGCGTAGCCGTTACCCCAATATTCCTTCGCCAGCCAATAGCCGATTTCAAACTCTTTTTTTCCATCAATCGTTTGCTGCACAATACCTGCGTGACCGACCGGGTGTAGACTTTCTCTATGCTCCATAAGAAATAATCCTCTCCCATCGCGATACCCCGGTAGAAGCCATTCATCAAAGCTTTTTCGAGCTTCTTCTTCTGAACGAGTTACCCCTTTTCCTATAAATTGAACAACATCAGGATCTGCCCATAACGAGGCAAAAAATGAAAAATCCTCACTCGTATATGGTCGAAATTTCAGCCTTTCTGTTTGCAATATCACCAACACCTTTTAAAAGAGAAATGCCGTTTGATCGAATTCGAAGCAAACGGCTGAAATGACTATTTATCCTTATTTTCCATCTATGAAAATCTTATCATGAACTGAGAGCTTTTGACTTGGTTTTGTTAAACCATTGTTTAAAAGAATCTTACCTGTTTTTATGTTATGAGCGATTTCTGTTCTGCTCCATCCTTCTAGATGATCCGCAAGTGTGCGATCGATACGAAAGATCCCGTTGACCGATGTTATCTTTATTTCGCATGCAAAATCCCCTTTTTGCATAGAGGTAATCTTTTCACCTGGCTCTATTTCTATAAAAGATGTTGGTACGATTGACAGTGGATTCACATGCTCAGTGAACGATTTATAAATGTTGAGCTTTTTGTTCCATGAATGGTTTTTCGGACATTTGTATATCGCAAACTGATAGATGTTCTTTCCGTTTGCATTGTGCCTCTGAATGGTCGTATCGGTAAATGTGGTAACTTTTCCACACATTTTACACTGTTTTTTTACCGTGTCAGCCTTTATTTGTTGATGTAACGCTAAAGCATATTGTTGAATCTGCATTTTTCTTCACCTCTGGAATGAGTAGTGAAGAAATACAACTTCTATTTGATTTCTTGCAGAACGTAAAAAAAGCTCCCCTCATACAAGGAGAGCTTTGAACGCAATGTTACCGAAAATAACGGACTGCAGTTCGCTGTATTTCCTCTGTAATGGGTTGTAGACAGACTTCTCCCGCGGTCAGAAACATGGCGTTTCTTAACGGTTGAGAAGCGATCTAAATTGTTTTCCATTACAGGTTAAATGTTGGCATACAGGTCACTTGAGGTCCTTTCTTTCAAACAGAATACCTTAATATTACTATAAAGTATAAAATATGGAAACTAAAAAACACATCTATTGTGAGGATACTGAAAGAGCAAATCTGTGTGGGGGGATCTCCGCTCCAGGGTACATGCTTTCCGCGGGGCGGGCGGTGAGCCCCCTGCCGCTTCGCGCCTTTAGTGGTCTCACCTGTCCCACTCGTCCCGCAGGAGTCAGTACCCTTCCGCTCCAATCCCTGAAAAGGTTGCTTTTAAGAATAAAAAGAACTTAAGTAATCATTAGTTATAACAGATGACAAAAAAACAACTAGAGGGGGGCATTTTGGATTTGATTGTGATGAACAAGTAAAATTCAAATCGAAGACGCACATAGAGGTACCAAGGTGTTGCCACTTTATTTCGTACAAAACTCACTCTGCACGAAGATGGAACGTAATTATCACCTCAGCCAGGTAAAAAAGAAAAACCGGTGAATTTCCACCGGTTTTTCAAGCTTTTTATGAAAGATGCTTTTTTCATAATTAGATTTGATCGAACTGCTACTTTAGTTTCTTTTCCGCTTCTTTCTTAATGGTTCCAAAACAAAATTGGTCAGGAACATATTGAGAAGTGAAATAATGACTGCAGCGAGTAAAGCCATTCCGAATCCATCTATGTTAAATGAGCTACCCATCAATTCCGCCGTTAACGATAAAAGTGCTGCGTTAATGACGATTAAAAATAAACCTAAAGAAAAAATCGTTACAGGCAAAGTCAACAGGATAAGAATCGGCTTCAGAAAAACGTTAAACAGTGATAATAAAACGCTGGCTAATAATGCAGCACTGATGTTTTCGATATGAAAAGCATCAAAGTACCCTGCTACAACCATCAGCGCAACGGTGTTGATCAGTAAAGAAGCAAACCAGCTCATCATTTTATATGCCATCCTCTGGCATAACAGCTAGCGCGATGATGTAAGCTAGACCAACTGGGATAACTGCTGTAAACAGTGCAAGTGCTACTGTTCCTAACCGTACAACCGTCGGATCCACATTCATATACTCTGCAATTCCACCACAAACTCCTGATATTTTAGCATCGTTCGACCTTTTCAGTTTTTTCATGATGTATGTCACCTCTATTTCGCTTTTAGCACCACAACAGAGCCTGTTTTTGCTTCCGCCTCCAATTTAAAAGATGGCCAGCTCTTACCTCCATTCGCGATAAACGAAAGAAACTTACGAGTCACTTCTTTCTTTTCTTCACGCACCTCAACGGACTCAAAATCACAAACAAATCCGCCAACGATTGTTTTAAGAACGGCATCAAGCTCTAGTGTTTCTGGAAATTCTGTTTCTATTTTTCCCGTCACCGTCTTAAAAGATGCATACCCTTCTACTGCAGATGCAAAACGGCAATAGATGGATCCATTTATGGTTTCTGACCGAACCTGTGAAGCATCTACAGAAAGGCGTACAGGTCCGTTCATTGTTTCTGCTTCTACATCTTTAAACTGACAATCGTTCAGTGTTAATGAACCATTTGCAGCCGAAGCTTTCACGTTCTCCCCCGTACAGTGGTTCATCGCAATCGCTCCTACAGTCGTTTTAACTGTCAGCGTTTTTGCATGCGAATCACTTATTTTTACAGGACCGTTAAACGTTGTGATCTTAATCTCATCATACGCTTCTCTTGGAATGGAGATTACGGCGTTCACCTTTTGATGCTTGTTTCTTGAATAGAATCGCATCTTGGTCGCATCACAATCATAGAACGTTTCATTTCTAAATTTCGTTTTGGCCGAAGATCCTTCTGGCACTTTATACACATGTGCATCGCACTCGACTTGCACGTCTTTTCGATCCCAAGGTACGACCGTTACTGAACCGTTGTATACTTCGATGTCCATCGCCTGAAACATGACATGGCTATCTTGAAAGACATAGTGAACAGGTTCAGAAGGTCCAAAATTCAAATCAAAATCGACCGTTTTTATACGCTTTACAACACGATCAAAAAACTTTGCCACTTTATATCCGGAAGTGGGAAGTTTGACAGCAGTCGCACCGTTAACGGCTTTATTTTTGAGACTGAGAGGACTGATAGAGCTCAGCTGCAGCTTCTTCTTATCGTTAAGGGCATACAAAAGTTTCTCCGCTTCTTCAACAGAGATCTTACCTTCGTTCAGCATGTTTAAAATCATTTTGCGTTCTTCCATACATTGACGCCTCCTTTTTGGGGTTCCGTCACCGGCGTCGGCTGATTCTAAGATGTCTGAGACTTTCCGGTATTACTTGTACAAAAATGGTTTATGAGACAATTACCTTTATTCCTTTAACAATATTCCAGATCATCACAATTAATGTCAGCGTTCCGAAAATGAGCGCACTTATAACAATAGCGATAAGATGATATTGCGTTTCAAAAACAATAATAATACCTAATGGAACAGCGATAATGGGCAGTAGATGGGATAAAAATGATTTCTTTGCGTGCTCCATCACTTCAGGCTCATCTGCGATAAGATACACAGCGATCGGAAATAGAAACGGTGCAAAAAACAAACTAAAATAGCATAGTGCAGAAATGATTTTTTTCGAGCCTTCCTTCATCAAACAAGACCTCCTGCTTTAATAAAACAATAACGGGACTGCAAGCAAAAGGCATGTGCTTTTTTACTTCGACCCCTTTTAACAATCTTCCTTTATCTCTATAGCCATTCGACATAACTTCTAAAATTCCGTATCATAATGACAAAAACACCCAAGGGAGCAACCATCATTGAAACAGATTCGAACATTAAAAATTCTTTTTATAGTATTAGCAATACTGATGATCACTAGCATTATATTCGGCGTTATGACTGAAGATGCTATGGAACTTACCGTAAGTGACCGAATTCTCGCTGGCCTGTTCGGCTCGTTCATCGTAATGGTGATCAACTATGTACTTTATAAAATTCTTTCTAAGATATGGAAATAAAACACCTATCTATTTTATACGAAAATTGTCGTTTTGAGGAGATTTTGTTTAAGAAAACCATGAAAAAGGAATGGGTAAACAAATAAGACAGGAGTGATTTATTATGGCTGAAGAGAAAAAGAAGCAACAAGGCAAAATGGACAATCCTGAACAATACAAGACAGATCAACAAAGTTTATTTGATAAATTCGAGAGTGAACAAAATGTGGACTCTATTCCGATGGAAGATCTTAAACAAGAAAAGCGTGAAGAAAAGGACAAGAAAGCTACAAAAAAATCTTCGTCTTCAGAGGAAAAATATAAATAAAATAAACAATTCTAATGCACTTACTCTTAAATCGAGAAGGTGTATTTTTTTTGCTGTCATCCTTCAACCATATATAGCTAAAAGTCCTGTTTTAATTAGACGATATTTAAATTTTAGTATAAAAGAATTAAGCGTTAAAGACCGAACATCAGCTGTAATAAAAGCATACCAAAACGGTTGGATCAAAAGTATCGCCCCTCTCCTCTCGACCCATATATTTTAAATAGAAAAAGGACAGTGAAACATTCACCGTCCTTTTTTACTAACTTCTTCTTAGAGTTTTATTTAATGGTTTCTTTCTCTTTGATCTTCCCAGTCATTCGCTTCTTATCCCGTTTTAAAATTGGTGCTAGATAACGGCCGGTGTGAGAAGCATCAATCTCAGCTAGTTCCTCTGGTGTACCAGCACCCACAATCATACCTCCCTTGTCCCCACCTTCAGGTCCAAGGTCGACTAAATGATCACATTGCTTGATCACGTCGAGGTTATGCTCGATCACAAGCACAGAGTCTCCGTTATCTACAAGCCTTTGGAGAACAACAAGCAAGCGAGAGATATCATCTACATGAAGACCCGTAGTTGGCTCGTCTAGAATGTAGATCGTTTTACCCGTTGAACGCTTATGAAGCTGTGACGCGAGCTTCACACGCTGTGCTTCTCCTCCAGAAAGAGTTGTAGCAGATTGGCCGAGCTTAATATAGCCAAGACCTACATCAAGGATGGTCTTTAGCTTACGATTGATTTTAGGGATATTGGCAAAAAACTCAACAGAGTCTTCTACTGTCATGTCTAAGATATCTGCGATGTTTTTCCCTTTATACTTCACTTCTAATGTTTCTCTGTTATAACGTTTACCATGACAAACTTCACATGGTACGTATACATCAGGCAAGAAATGCATTTCTATTTTAATGATTCCGTCTCCACGGCAAGCTTCACAACGGCCACCTTTAACGTTGAAAGAGAAACGTCCTTTTTTATATCCACGTACCTTCGCTTCATTCGTTGATGCAAAAACATCACGAATATCATCAAATACACCGGTATATGTCGCAGGATTTGATCGTGGTGTTCGGCCGATTGGAGATTGGTCGATATCTATAACTTTATCAATATGTTCTAGACCCTTAATAGTCTTATGAGCACCTGGCTTGTCCTTTGCACGATGCAGCTTTTGTGCAAGAGCTTTATGCAGGATCTCATTCACAAGCGTACTCTTCCCGGATCCCGAAACACCTGTAACTCCAGTAAATAGACCTAATGGGATTTTAGCAGATACGTTTTTTAAGTTATTTTCTGTTGCACCCTTAACTTCAATATATCTTCCATCTGGCTTACGTCTTTCTTTCGGAAGAGGGATAAACTTTTTACCAGACAAGTATTGTCCTGTCAGAGATGCCGGATCTTCCATGATCTCTTGTGGAGTACCTTGTGATGTGATCACGCCACCGTGAGCACCTGCTCCAGGACCGATATCAATCACATAGTCTGCTGCAAGCATCGTGTCTTCATCATGCTCAACGACGATCAACGTATTCCCTAGAGAACGCATTTCTTCTAGTGTTCGAATCAATCGATCATTGTCTCTCTGATGAAGGCCGATGGATGGCTCATCTAGAATATAAAGAACACCCATCAAACGTGACCCAACTTGAGTCGCAAGGCGAATTCGCTGTGCTTCACCACCAGATAGAGTACCAGCTGCTCGGCTTAGCGTTAGATAATCTAGTCCCACATTGATCAAGAAACCTGAGCGATCCACGATTTCGCGTAGAATGAGCTTCGCGATCGCACGCTCTTTATTCGTGAGATCAAGGTTATCGAAGAATTCTTTTGCTTCTGTAATTGAAAGAGCAGTCGTTTCACCGATATGTTTTCCGTTGATCAAAACAGAAAGAGCTTCTTTTTTCAGACGATGCCCTTTACATGTCGGACATGGCTTTTGCGCCATGTATCCTTCCATCTGTTCACGAATATAATCTGAACTCGTTTCGCGATATCTGCGCTGAATGTTGCCTAGTACGCCTTCAAATTGAATCTCGTTTTTACGAACTTGACCAAAATCATTTTTGTAAGTGAACGTAAGGTACTCCTTACTTCCATTTAGAATTTTATCCATTTGATCTTTCGGAAGAGATTCAACCGGTACATCCATATCAATACCAAAGTGGTTACAGATGCTCTCTAAAAGCTGCGGATAATATTGCGAACTGATCGGTTCCCATGGCGCAATGGCGTTATCACGTAAAGAACGGCTCCAGTCAGGAATAACTAGCTCTGGATCCACTTCGAGTTTTAC
This sequence comes from Fictibacillus halophilus, assembly GCF_016401385.1. NCBI lineage: Bacteria > Bacillati > Bacillota > Bacilli > Caryophanales > Fictibacillaceae > Fictibacillus > Fictibacillus halophilus. The sequence goes on from NZ_JAEACF010000001.1 coordinate 2,621,772, forward strand.
TCCTAAACCATCACATGAAGAGCACGCCCCGAACGGACTATTAAAGGAAAACAGACGTGGCTCTAGTTCGCCAATTGAAAAACCACAATGTGGACAGGCATGGTTTTGTGAGAATAGAAGTTCCTCTTCTTCCATAACATCAACGACAACACTTCCTCCACCAAGGTTGAGTGCCGCCTCAAGAGAATCAGCTAGACGAGTAGCGACTCCTTCTTTTACAACGATACGGTCGATTACGATTTCAATCGTATGTTTTTTATTTTTCTCAAGCTTAATTTCCTCAGAGATCTCACGCATCTCTCCGTCTATACGAACACGAACATACCCCTGCTTCTTAATATCTTCAAGAGCCTTAACATGTTCCCCTTTTCGACCGGAAACAACAGGTGCTAAAATTTGAAGCTTCGTACGCTCAGGATATTCTAAAATTCGGTCTACCATTTGTTCAATCGTTTGCGAAGTGATCTCCACGTTATGAACAGGACATACCGGTCGGCCGATACGCGCGAATAAAAGTCGAAGATAGTCATAGATTTCCGTAACCGTACCTACCGTTGAACGAGGGTTACGGCTTGTGGTTTTCTGATCGATCGAAATAGCAGGTGACAGACCCTCAATCGAGTCCACATCTGGCTTATCCATCTGTCCTAGGAACTGACGAGCATAAGCAGAAAGAGATTCAACGTAACGACGCTGCCCTTCTGCATAGATCGTATCAAAAGCAAGTGAAGATTTACCCGAACCAGATAAGCCGGTTAAAACAACCAGCTTATCACGCGGGATCGTAATATCTATATTCTTTAAATTATGGGCTCTAGCACCCTTTACAATTATGTTTTGATTGGTAGCCAACTGCTATCATCCTTCCGCTTTTAACTCAAGTATGAGGTCACGAAGCTCTGCTGCACGTTCGAACTGAAGGTTCTTTGCAGCATCCTTCATCTCTTTTTCCATACGCTCGATAAACGCTTCGCGATCTTTCTTGCTCATCTTTTGCTTAGGAGCTTTTGAACTTGTATACGTTTCTGTATCTTCGGCAGCTTGTGTCGCTCGAATCACATCACGCACTTCTTTTTTAATCGTAGTAGGCGTGATTCCATGCTTTTCATTGTGCTCTATCTGTTTCTGACGTCTGCGCTGCGTCTCATCGATCGCGATCTGCATGGATTTCGTAATCTTATCTCCATACATAATAACGTGGCCGTTTGAGTTACGAGCAGCACGGCCAATCGTCTGGATAAGCGAGCGTTCTGAACGTAAGAAGCCTTCTTTATCTGCATCTAAAATGGCAACGAGAGAGACTTCAGGAATATCTAATCCTTCTCGCAACAAGTTAATTCCGACGAGTACATCAAAAACACCAAGACGAAGATCACGTATGATCTGGATCCGTTCTAAAGTCTTAATTTCTGAATGCAGGTAACGAACTTTTATGCCGAGCTCTACAAAATAATCCGTAAGATCCTCAGACATCTTTTTCGTTAATGTTGTAACAAGAACTCGTTCGTTTTTCGCGATTCTTTCGTTAATCTCACCGAGTAAGTCATCGATTTGACCTTTGATCGGACGAACTTCTAGTGTAGGATCAAGGAGCCCTGTTGGACGAATAATTTGCTCAACCGGATCAGGTGCGTGTTCGAGCTCATACGGACCTGGTGTTGCTGATACGTAAATATGCTGAAACTTTGTGTAACGCTCAAATTCTTCAAACGTTAGCGGGCGGTTATCCTTTGCAGAAGGTAATCGGAATCCGTGATCTACAAGAACTCCTTTTCTCGCTTGGTCTCCATTAAACATTCCACGAATCTGTGGAAGAGTAACATGGGACTCATCGATAACAATCAGTGAATCATCTGGAAAATAATCAAGAAGTGTATAAGGTGTTGAACCTAATGGTCTTAGAGTCAGGTGAACAGAGTAGTTCTCAATCCCTGAGCAAAAGCCCATCTCCGCCATCATCTCTAGGTCGTATCTTGTACGCTGTTCGAGACGCTGTGCTTCTAATAGTTTTCCAGCTTCATTCAATTCTTTCAGGCGATCTTCAAGTTCAGCTTCAATGCGCTTGATCGCTACTTTCATTTTCTCTTCACGTGTTACGAAGTGGGAAGCTGGGAAAATGGCAACGTGGTTACGTTCACCAAGAATTTCGCCTGTTAGTGCGTCCACTTCAGTAATTCGGTCGATCTCATCACCAAAAAACTCCACACGAAGACAATGTTCATCGCGTGAGGCTGGAAAGATTTCCACAACATCTCCTCTAACTCGGAACGTACCACGAGTAAAGTTGATATCGTTTCGGTTGTATTGAACATCTACAAGATCACGTAAAAGCTGATCACGGTCTTTCTCCATGCCTTCTCGTAAGGAAATCACCATGTCTTTATATTCTTCAGGTGAACCTAGACCATAAATACAAGATACACTGGCCACAATAATAACGTCTTTTCGTTCAAAAAGGGATGAAGTAGCCGAGTGGCGAAGTTTATCGATCTCATCATTTATACTTGCGTCTTTTTCAATGTAAGTATCAGAGTGAGCAATGTAAGCTTCTGGCTGATAATAATCGTAATACGATACAAAATATTCAACTGCGTTGTTCGGGAAAAATTCTTTTAACTCACTGTAAAGCTGTCCGGCTAATGTTTTGTTATGAGCAATAACAAGAGTCGGTTTGTTTACTTCCTGAATAACGTTGGATACCGTAAACGTCTTCCCTGTTCCGGTCGCACCAAGCAGGGTCATACTCTTCTTTCCTGCGTTTATATTGTTCACAAGATGCTTGATCGCTGCGGGCTGATCCCCTTGTGGCTGATAGTTTGATTTGATTTCGAACAATTGACTTTGACTCACAAAACCGAACCTCCGTTCCTAAATTCTGGTTACTCAAATTATAGCACAGCCCTCATCCAAAAACCTAATAATTACGAACAAATATTCGCAGAAGTTTCTGGAAAGAAAGTAAAGTGTTATACTTAAAGGTAGGCGCTCGTTGGGAAATAAATTGTATGGGGTCTGACCCCATTTCCCGCTAGCATTACCAAGGTTTTCGGAAAAATTGTAGAAGGTGTGTCCCCTTAAAGGAGTTTTAAAAATGGAGTTTTTTTATATACTGCTAGGTTTATGCATCGGCATCTTTTCAGGCATTTTCGGAATTGGTGGTGGCTTTATTCTGACACCCGTTCTTATTTTATTCGGCATCCCGCCTCTATCTGCGATTGGAACAAGTCTCATGTACTCAATCGGGACGAGTGTTTCAGGAGTTGCTGCACATCTGAGATTTAAGAACATTCTATGGAAACCCGCTGCTGTTCTAGGAGTTGTTGGGATTGGTGCAACACAGGTCGCTCATCCACTTGTAGTTTGGTCAGAAAAGATGGGTTATGACGATACAATCATTCCTATATTTTATATTGTTCTTCTTGCCTACTTTGCTCTTTCCCTGCTTTATAAGCAAACAAAACGCAAGAATAAAACTGAAATCACAACCGAGATCCAATTTTCTTGGCCAAAAGCCATCTTTATTGGATTCACAGGAGGATTCATTTCTACGACATTAGGAGTTGGTGGGGGATTCGTGATGGTTCCAATGCTCATCTCATTGATGAAGTTTCCTTCTAGAAAAGCGGTTGGGACGAGCTTGGTCAGTGTGTTTTTCATTGTAAGTGCTGGATTCTTAACGTACGCATCAAGTGTACAGATTGACTATAAACTAGGCCTCCTACTGATATTAGGGGCGCTCGTCGGCACGCAGCTAGGAGCCAAACTTACAACCATCTATTCCAGTGAACAGATTCAAAAATACCTAGGTGCCCTGTACATCACGATTTTAAGCTCAGTTGTCCTTAAGCTCGTTCATCTCGATAAAGCTGGGCTTGGCATCATTACGCTATATGTGTTATCCATGCTCGTACTTTTTTTGAAAGAAACGATCACTCATACAAAAAGAAAGACGTCTACCTCGTGAAGGTGACGTCTTTTTTTATCTTACTTTTCGTTTTTGTTTGTTATAAATTTTAAGTCCCAGTAAAAAGCCGACGATCGTAGAAATTACGGCCACGATTTGGAGAGGCAAAGGTTGATTCAACCCATCAAAACCAAAAATCATAATAACAACAGTAATCCCTAGAGGTAAGTATTTAGTAAACAACACTCTATTAAAAAGCAGCTGTAAACATAAAGGCAATAAAGCTGCGACACTATACTCCAACATGAAACGAAGAACCCCTCTCCTTGAACACCTCAAAAAAACATCACTTTTGTAAACGTTCTAATATACCTCTCTAAATTTAACAAAACTCCCTAGACAAAAACAAGGAAATTGTTGCGGGAAATAAATTGTTTAGGGTCAGACCCCTTCTCTTTGAAACTTTCTGTTTAAAAGTACGTACAGTAGGATAATGCTTAAAAAGGACGAATATGATTAACAAGTATCTTCAAAGGAGATGATTTTGCATGTTAAAGAAACTATTAAAATCACTATTAGGACACAGCAGCCATAAAAGGTACAGCAGCTCAGGCTACAAATATAAGAAAAGCTACAAGAAATACAGCAGCAGTGATTTTGGCAAAAAGCATTATGGTGGATATGGACATAAGCATTACAAAAAGAAAAAAAGAAGCAGCTTCTTTAGCTCGTGATCTATTTTAAGATATTAACAATATGATAACTGAACTTTGGAAAGGTCTGCAAAGAGCGTTATGGGACAGACCTTTTAATGCTGGCCACCACATTCATGAGCGATATCAAATTCAAGAAGTTCTAGGAATGGGTAGTTACGGTATTACGTATTTAGCATTTGATAGGCATACAGATGAGATGATCGTACTAAAGCAGCTTCGGAACACAAAAGCAAAGACCACATCAGGTCTTCTCTCTTTTCAAAGAGAGTCTCAGATTTTAGGGGCGCTTCAAAAACACCCTGTTCCGAAGCTTTTGAACACCTTTCAAGATGAACAAGGCCACTTTATCGCTATGGAGTGGATCAAGGGAGAAACATTTGAAGATCTGATTTTTCGTGACAATCAAACCTATAACGAAAAAGAAACAATCGCAATTTTGCTAGAGCTTTTAAACATTACTGGACGCTTTCATGAGAAAGGGATCATACATCGAGATCTTCGCATTCCAAATATCATACAACGTGATAAAGAACTAATCGTGATTGACTTTGGACTTGCTTGTTATTTATCAGACAAAAACCGAGAGATTGAAGATCCCCATGATCATCCTGAGAAACTTCGGATGCGTGCTGTCAAAGTGGAAAGCGATCTGTTTGCTCTCGGTCATTTTGCACTCTTTCTTCTTTACTCTTCTTACAAGCCTCAATTAAAAAAAGAGTTAAGCTGGGAAGAAGAATTAGACATCTCACGTTCCTTCAAATACGTTCTTCGGAAAATGCTCCAACTTGACGAGCCCTTTCATTCCACTACTGACGTTCAAAAAGCATTACGCTCTATAAAAAAAGCTCGGTAATTATACCGGGCTTTTCATGGTTTAAGGATGTTTACTTTTCAGCAAGAACTCTTCATATTCTTTTTCATGTTTTGTTGTTACGGAAAGATTTTGCAAAGCTCGGTGAAATTGCTGATAGTCTAAAGCAAATAAGAAATGATTCTCTAACCCACTTGCAGTTAGTACGCCAAATTCCCAAACTGCATTATAATCACGCTTATTTAAAGATTTTGCCATCAAATCTAAGACTTTCAGTATTTCTGTACAAACTAACACGTTGTCTTTGGCATAGTGTCGGATGTACCCAAATCCATTATATAAGTAGTGGCTAAAATCTCTTTCTTGTAAAACAACCCGCAGATTGTTTTCATTGTCTACTAAATACTTTGAAAATACGGAGCATCGTGAAATAGATGTGAGAACCTCTCCAAGTTGATAGATCGAGTTCGTTGCCGTTTTCGGATCGTTATTTCCAAGTGAACGGATTGCAACTTCTACTAGTTTATTGATACTAAATTCAATATCTTGTACTTCAGTTTGCCTTCTCCCAATCTTGATGAGTGACAGATATTTTTGTTCATCTATTTGATTGTCTCCTTTTTTCCAATAAGATAGGAATGGTGTTGTGGCGTAAACATAGCTACCAATCGTGTACTCTAATCGTATGACAATATCATCACGCTTAGCTTCTTTCATGATCGAGATGAAATCAACGAGTTGAATAAATCCGGACTTTTTAGCCGTAATCGTATAACCGCTCTTATCACAAATATCACTGTTCACCGTCGTTAAGTCGTTCACTTTATAAGGATCAACTTCATCCTCCAGCGTGTTCTTCACAATCGATAACGCTTCATTCTTCATATCATAAGTCATCTGGTTCACTTGAAGCCACGCCACAGCATGATTGATAAAAAAGATAAACGTTCCCATCGCAAAAGCTGCAATGATCGCTGCCACAAAAGGAACAGCGAAATAGTATTCAGCCATTCTTTTATTCAAAAATAAAAAACTCAACAACATATAGATGAAACTTGATGTAAATATCCCTAGAACACGCTGAGTTGATTTACTAGCTATAAAGTTCTTCAGCATACGAGGAGAAAACTGTCCAGAAAAGGTTGTAAACACAACAAGAATCAAGTTAAAGGTAAAGGTGGTAAGAGTTAGAGTGGCAGCGGTAAGAGTTCCTACTAAATTTCGTGTAAGTTCATAATCAACTGCAAAAAAAAGACGCATTTGATTTCCTAAATCATATTTTAAGTCAGTTGTTAAAGTAACAACTACTAATAGTATAGAAAAAATAACGTAAAGCACGGGAGTAAACCACATATTCGATTGCACAGTATGTGATAATTCCCTCTCGGACATTCTTGTGTATTTCTTTAAATAATTGTCTAACAGGTTCAATCTAAACATGTGTACATCCCCTTAGAAGTAAAAACAACAGTTATTTTGGAACACAAAATACAAGTGGCTCCTATCCTATTTTGCCCTATTAAAAAAAAGTCAAACTTTCTATCGTTTTATCGCAATAAAAAAAAGCGATTCCTAATAATAGAATCGCACGTCATTTCTTCATTATTTTATTGCAAAACGATTGGATGACTCGTTCATCTTCGTTCCGCTCTTTGTAATGCTCCCCACTGTATTCACCTATCACTTTTATCCAAAACGTCTGTGCAGGTTTGTTCGGTTTTATTTGAGATACTTGCCAATTCCCTATATGTTTTTCGAAGATTTGATGAGCAGCAAGTTTCCCTAAACCTCCAAGCCTGAACTTTTTCATGATAAAAAATTCAGAGATCGACCAATATTGATCGTTTGCCTCATGTATTTCACTTACTAATACAAACCCTGCTAGTTTGCCTTCTCTTTCGATCAGATAAGGAAAACGCCGACTTTCTTGCCAATAGTTATCTAAATAAGCATACTGACCAAACATTCCATTATCGCTCACTTAAAGGTCAATAAACTCTGAGAAATCATAAAAATAAAACTGCATAAGATTCTGGATTGTTTCTTTATCCCTTAACTCTGCTACCTTTATCACTGGAATCTGTTTCATCAACATCTAGCATTTCTCCCTGTAATTGGTGATTACATACTATCCTCGCAAACTGGCGAATATCTGTAAGCTTCGATGTCCACTCTATTTTTCCCTTTAAATTGGACGCCTTCCCTTTCCAATCGTGACTTTTGTGTAAAAAACAATTCTTCATCTTGAAAGCCGATCTCACCTTTTGCATTTATAACCCGATGCCAAGGCAGATCATGTTTTTTACTCATAGAGTGAAGGATACGTACGACTTGTCGAGCACTCCTGGGATTGCCAGCCACACGGGCAATCTGTCCGTAAGACATGACGTGGCCGCTCGGTATGCTTTTAATGACTTTAATGACATTCTCAGTAAATGGTTCCATGATTTCGCCTCACTTTAACAGAATAAAAAAGAGCCTAACAAAAAAAGAGTGTTAAATCTACGATCAGACTTAACACTCCTTTGTTGTTTTATTGATACATTAATTGACGTTGCTTCTTCAACTCGTCATTTGCCAAGTACTCATCATAAGACATTTGCTTATCAAGAATTCCTTTAGGCGTGATCTCGATGATACGGTTCGCAATCGTTTCAACGAACTGATGGTCATGTGATGTGAACATCAATGAACCTTTGTAGCTGATCAATCCGTTGTTCAACGCTGTAATGGACTCTAGATCCAAGTGATTCGTAGGGTCATCCATGATCAATACGTTTGATCCGCTGAGCATCATCTTAGAAAGCATACAACGAACTTTCTCTCCTCCAGATAATACAGACGGCTTCTTCATTACTTCTTCACCTGAGAAGAGCATACGTCCTAAGAATCCGCGAAGGAAGCTCTCTGTTTGATCTTCAGGAGAATATTGACGAAGCCAATCAACAAGAGTCTGCTCACTTCCGTCAAAGTACTTCGAGTTATCGCGTGGGAAGTACGCTTGAGACGTTGTTACACCCCATTTGTATGTTCCACTATCCGCTTCCATCTCACCCATTAAGATTTTGAATAAAGTTGTGATGGCGATCTCTTCTTTACCTACAAAAGCAATCTTGTCGTCTTTGTTCATGATAAAGCTCACGTTATCAAGTACTTTTACGCCATCGATCGTTTTTGTTAGACCGTCAACACGAAGAAGGTCATTACCGATCTCACGGTTGATGCCAAAATTCACATACGGATATTTACGAGAAGAAGGTCGGATATCATCTAGAGAGATTTTATCTAATAACTTCTTACGTGAAGTAGCTTGTTTTGATTTAGATGCATTCGCACTAAATCGCGCAACGAAAGCTTGAAGTTCTTTAATCTTTTCTTCTTTTTTCTTGTTTTGATCTTGTGCCATACGAAGCGCTAATTGAGAAGACTCATACCAGAAATCGTAGTTCCCTACATAGATCTGAATCTTACCAAAATCAAGGTCAGCCATGTGCGTACATACTTTGTTTAAGAAGTGACGGTCATGGGATACAACGATGACGGTGTTCTCAAAATTGATCAAGAAATCTTCTAGCCACTGGATCGCTTGAAGATCTAAGTTGTTCGTCGGCTCATCCAAAAGAAGAACGTCTGGCTTACCGAAAAGAGCTTGAGCAAGCAATACTTTTACTTTTTCAGATCCTGTTAGTTCAGCTAGTTTCTTCGTGTGAAGATCTTCTTTAATTCCAAGACCTTTCAGAAGGATCGCTGCTTCAGATTCTGCTTCCCAACCGTTAAGTTCTGCAAACTCTCCTTCTAGTTCAGCTGCACGGATTCCGTCTTCGTCTGAGAAGTCAGCTTTCATATAGATTGCGTCTTTCTCTTGCATCACTTCATAAAGACGTGCGTGACCCATAATAACTGTTTGCATAACCTCTTGATCTTCATACTCAAAGTGGTTCTGCTTCAATACGGCTAGACGCTCGCCTGGCGTCATGTGAACGTCACCTGTTTGTGCTTCGATCTCACCTGAAAGAATTTTTAAGAATGTAGATTTACCCGCACCGTTCGCACCAATTAAACCGTAGCAGTTTCCTGGTGTAAACTTTATATTAACGTCTTCAAACAGCTTGCGGTCGCCATAGCGAAGACCAACGTTAGTTACTGTAATCATCTGGATATCTCTCCTTTTTATATATAACTGACATTCAACCCACTATCAGCTTACATACATATATTCAATCCGTATCCTATAAAAATGCATACTTACTGATTGTATCATAAATACAAGATATATAACCTTACAATCTTTTACCCACATTGAAATTTTTAAACTTTATAGACATAAAAAAGCTCAGAAGCACATGCCTCTGAGCTACTCATCTTTAAACCGCTGGTGAAGATGGTGCTTGTGTATTGTCTTTTTTCAAAAGCCAATACTGACTTCCAAGCATTAAAGCGAACGCTGCAAGACCGATCGCGCTGTAGATGCCTTCTGGATAGATCAGCAAGAATCCAATCACAACCGCTGCTATCCTTTCTAACCAAGAAAGAGCACGCATCCAATATCCGATCATTCCTGCCCCAATTGCAATCATACCGACAAATGCAGTCGAGATCACCCAGATCGCTTCTGTCCAAGTTGTATCAATCAACATGAGCTGTGGTGAGATAACGAAAATATACGGAATAATAAACGCCGCAATGGCTAGCTTTGATGATATGATTCCGGTTCGTATCGGTTCACCACCCGAAACCCCAGCCGCTGCAAATGCTGCAAGTGCTACAGGAGGTGTAATATCCGCAATGATTCCAAAATAGAACACAAACATGTGAGCCGACAGATCAGGAACACCGAATAACAAAATGGCTGGTGCCGCGATCGTTGACGTAATCACATAGTTCGCCGTTGTTGGTGATCCCATACCAAGTACAAGTGATGCAATCATCGTTAAGATCAAGGTTGGAATGAGATAACCACCTGACAACTCTAGCAAACCATTCGCCATCTTAAGACCTACACCCGTTACGGTAACAACCCCGACGATCATACCTGCCGCTGCTGTAGCCGCTGCAACACCAAGCGCCGTTCTTGCCCCATCGGCTAATGCTTCAATAAAGAGCTTTGGCCCCATACGAGTTTGCTTATTGAACATGCCCACGGCGATCGCACTCACGATGGACCATAGTGCTGATTTTGTAACACTAACGCCATTCATTAAAAGAACAATAACCACAACGATTGGAATCAACAGATAGACTTGCTTGATGACTCTTTTCGTTTCAGGCATCTCTTCACGTGATAACCCTCTAAGCCCGATGCGTTTTGCTTCAAAATGCGTCATGATCCAAATTCCTGCAAAATATAAAATGGCAGGGATGGCTGCAGCTTTAGCGATATCCCAATACGTGATACCACCGCCGATAAATTCAACCATTAGAAACGCTGCTGCACCCATGACTGGCGGCATGATCTGTCCACCTGTTGAAGAAGCTGCCTCTACCGCTCCTGCAAAGTTTTTATCATAACCTAAACGTTTCATCATCGGAATCGTAAAAGCCCCTGAAGTTACAACGTTAGCAACCGAACTTCCACTGATCGTCCCTTGAAGAGCACTTGAGAAAATGGCTACCTTAGCAGGACCGCCGACACGTCTTCCTGCAATGACGATGGATAAATCATTGAAATATTCCCCTACCCCTGTTTTAACGAGAAAAGCTCCAAATAATAGGAACAGAAAAATATATGTGGACGAAACCGCTAGCGGTGTTCCTAAAATACCTTCTGTTGTGAAAAACATCGTTCTTACGATACGTTCGATCGTCAAACCTTTGTGCTCTAAAAATCCCGGCATATAAGGTCCCATATACGCGTAGACAAGGAATAGACCCGCTATAATCGTTATTGGGAGACCAACGACACGTCTTGTTGCCTCTAGAACAAGCAAAATGGCAAGTGCACCAATGATGAAATCTTGAGTCGTTAATCTTCCTACTCTCATGACTAGGTCATCCATAAATATGTACCAATAAGATCCTACCGCTATAGATAAAACAGCAAGAATCATGTCATACCAAGCAACTTGAAAAAGCGGCTTTTTTTCTGTCTTCTTTTTTGAAGCAGGAAACAACAAAAAGATTAAAGTAAGTGCAAAACCTAAATGAATGGTCCTTTGCAGCTGTGCAGGTAGAACACCGAAAATCGCTGTGTAAAGCTGAAATAACGAAAAAGCAACAAGGCCAATCAATGTTATCCAATATAGTGCACCTTTTAATTTACGAAAACCTGCTTCTGGATCGTACTTTTCCATCAGTTCTTGTACAGCTTGATCTGATATTTGTTCACGCTCAATTTGAGTCTTTTTATCCAAGTTTTTTCCCTCCTATCACCCATTGCCAGAAATTCAACTTTTCTGTTTTTAATGAAACCCAAGATCCTTTCTCACTAAAAGCAGAAAAGGGATATTCATTATCTTTAAGAAGAAGTGTATGATTCGCTATAATTTGTCCGATTCGAATATCTAATGACGGAAACGTTCTTTTCATGTTGGATAAAATATAGTTCTTACCTTTGTGTGTAAACACTTCACCATCTGCTGCACCAGATGGCATACCCACCCCAAATTCTTGAAACCTCATTTCAGTTTGCATGATCTCTTCATTATGAACTTGATAGATTTCGCGAACTGGTGTTTTATGAATAGAGTGTATGTATTCAATACTGAATTCACTACCATGCTTCGCTTTAAAGAAGGCTAACGTTTTACCTGTTTTACCTTCTTCAATGACTACTGCGTTAAAAAATGGCACCATTGATACCAATGCTAAAGCCACTAAGATCAGTATGCTGATAATCATTCGCTTCATAAGAATACATGGACTAAAGAATATTCTTTTAGTCCATGCTCCACACCTCTTATTTTAAAATTCCTTTTTCTTCAAAGTACTTTTTAGCTCCAGGATGGAAGTCGATTCCCATACCTTCTACCGCCTTTTCAGGTGAGATAAGTTCTCCTTTTGCGTGACTGATCTTATCTGTGTTCTCAAAGATTGCCTTTGTGATCGCGTAAACTGCATCGTCTTCCATGTCTTTACGAACTGTAAGCATGGATAGAACTGCCACCGTTTTCACGTCAGCCTCGAGCTTATACGTACCACTTTTAACGGTATCCTCAATGTAATACGGGTGAGCTTCAATCAGTTCTTTAATCTTTTCGTCAGCAATCGGTACAATTGTCACAGGGTTTGTTGCAGATAATGCTTCTACTGCACCTGTTGGTGTTCCTGCTGTTATAAATGCCGCTTGGATATTTTTATCTTGTATGCTTTCAGCAGACTCATCAAAGGATAGATGCTGTGCATCAATGTCTTTCATCGTCATACCGTGAATCTTTAGAATTTGTTCAGCATTCGCAAATGTTCCACTACCTGGTGCTCCTACTGACACCTTTTTGCCTTTTAGGTCTTCAACACTCTTAATCCCGCTATCTTTTAATGTAACGATCTGGATGGTTTCAGGATATAATGTCCCGATTCCTGTAACTTGATCAACTTTTCCTTCAAACATTTCCTTGCCTTCTACTGCATAGCTAGCGATATCTGTTTGAGTGAACGCTACATCAGCATCACCATCTTGAAGTAACTGCATGTTCTCAACAGATGCACCTGAAGCTTGAGAGTTTGCTTCAACATCAAGCTCATCTTTCACAATCTTTGCCATCTCTCCACCTAGTGGATAATATGTACCGCCTGTCCCACCTGTTACAATACTGATTTGATCAAGATTTAATGAAGCGCTTTTGTCACCAGATTCTTTCTTTTCAGATGGAGTCTCAATTTTTTGACCACATGCTGCTAGTGAAAATGCAAGAATCAGTACGAAAAATAATGCAATTCCCTTTTTCATGTTCTTCCTCCTTGTATGGAATAATTTGGTCCATTCTTAAAGTTTAGCATAAGCTTCATTAAAATTGCAGAATAATTATAATTTTTAGACATAATATCTTGGCATAAAAAAAGAGCGACCGAAGTCACTCTTTGTATCATCAGCTTACGAATGCACGTAGCATCCAATTATGTTTAGCTAAGCTTTCACGAACAGATAATAACATGTCGTGCGTTACTTCATCACCTTCACGCTCGGTTACTTCCATTCCTTCTTTAATCTCAGCGATCAGATGTTCAAAGTCGTTAATGATGCTTTGAACCATCGCTTCTGCTGTTTCGTTACTCTTAGCTTCTTCAACGGTAGCCAACTCTAAATACTCTTTCATCGTCGCAACCGGTGTACCTTTTAGAACGAGCAGTCGCTCAGCTAATTCGTCAATGTTCGTTGCCGCTTCGTTGTAAAGCTCTTCAAACTTTTCATGAAGTGTGAAAAAGTGAGGTCCTTTTACATACCAATGATAGTTGTGTAGTTTTACAAACAATACATTCCAGTTGGCAACTTGGCGGTTTAATACCTCTTGAATGGTGTTCATCGTATCATCTCCTTATTTTGTTTCTTCGTTTAATACACGATTCAATCGTTTGCGAAGCATGTCCATTCCGCTTCCACCAGCTTGGAAGTGACGAAGCTTTCCTTCTTTATCAAACACATAGTACGCAGGTACATATTTGTTTTCAAAAGCATCGGTTAATTTATGCTCGCTGTCTACATAGATCGGCTGTGTAATATCATGCCCAATCGCCATCTGTTCGATAACACTCATGTCTAGATCATTTTCTGAGCGAGGCATGTGTACGGCAACCACGTTTAGGTCATCTTCATACTCATCGCGAAGCTCGTTAACATCAGGCATCGCTTCTTTACACAAGCCACAGCTTACGGACCAGAAGTGGATTAAGGTTGCTTTTTCTCCAACCAATTCTTCTTTTGTTACTTCTTCATTCAACCAAGTTGTAGCACCATCAAGTTCAGGCATTTGTTCACGTAATTTCATCTAATATTCCCTCCAAAAAGTTGTACGATCATTTTATTAAGTCATATTCTAAAAAGGTTGTGACCTCTTCATTGACAAGTTGATTGGAGTGCAAGGTGCGAGACTCCTGCGGGACGAGCGGTCAGGTGAGACCCTTAAAGGCGCGAAGCAGCAAGGGGCTCACCGGTCGCCCGCGGAAAGCGAGCATCCTGAAACGGAAATCAACTTCTTTCAAGAACAACAGGCTTATAGTGTCTTTTGCCCTGGCTTCCAGTTTGCTGGGCAAAGTCCGCCTGTTTGTAACGCTTGAAGCACACGCAATGTTTCATCAGCATCACGGCCGATATTGTTGTGGAAGACAACTTGGTACATCATCTCACCTTCAGGATTGATGATAAACATTCCTCGAAGTGCAACACCTTCTTCTTCGATCAGAACACCATAATCACGCGATACACGGTGATTTGTGTCAGCAGCGAGAGGGTAATTTAATTCTCCGAGTCCATTATCATCACGACTCGTGTTGATCCACGCTAAATGCGTGTGAACGGTGTCTGTTGAAACCCCGATTACCTCGGCATCTAAGTCTTCAAATTCACTATATCTATCTGATAATGCTGTGATTTCAGTCGGACATACGAAAGTGAAATCCATTGGATAGAAGAAAAGAACCGTCCATTTTCCTTCTTCCATGTTCTTTTCTAAACTTACTTTTTTCGTTTCTTTGTTCGGCATGATCGCTTCCATCTCAAAGCGAGGTGCTTGTTTTCCTACCATACGTTCTGCCATTCTTCATACACTCCTTTTATATAAATGATAATGAAAATCATTATCATATGTTCTTCACATTCTTTATTATACTCACTTCTATTTTGAAGTCAATACTAATTTATAATAATTATTAATAAGGAACAAGTATTGTGCTCACAACTCCCAAAAAACATAAAAAAACCTTACTCAAATCTGTTGAGTAAGGTTACGCATTATCTTCTTTATGTTGGTGAATTTGACTGGTAATCATTTGTTTATTTTTCATGAGCAGCGGTATACAAGCTACAAATAGTACTAAACCGATTGCGACCGCAATGATTGTTCCATTACCTTTGATAAAACTGTCGCCTAACAAGTTGTAAGCGAGTGTTCCAGGTAAGACGCCAAGCATTGTTGCTAGAATGTATGATCGGAGTTTTAGCTTAGAGATTCCAGCAACATAGCTAACCACATCAAAATTCAATACCGGAATGATTCTTAATAAAAAAATATAAACGAATCCTTTTTCCTTCAGTTGATTCTGCCATTTCTCAATTCTTGAAGGTGAATCTGTTTTTTGTTTAATCCATCTCGCACCAAGATGTTTAGCGATGTAAAAGGATAAAATGGCACCAATTGTCGCTGAAAACACCGTATATACAGTACCCCATACTACGCCAAAAGCCAAACCGCCTGCCAGTGAAAGAACAGAGATCGGAAATAATGTAAAGGGACGGATTACATTTACAATGATATAAACGATAGGTGCGACCATTCCAAAGGATAGTACCCAATCACGCAAAGATATAGGGGTAATTTTAAAAACAAAATGGTTTAGAGCAAACAGAAACATGACAATCAATAAGATTACTGTGATCTTCACCAATGTGCTTTTTTTCATATAACCCCCCTCTTTGCCGTTATTTTACTTTTAATATTCCTGAATCTGATCGTTTGTAAACGTTAGGGCTTGCGGGCTTTAATCACGATTCCGTTACCTGAAGGGTCTTTTAACAAAATATTTTCCGATTCTATATGATATGGAACTTTCTCACGTTCTAGAGCACTTAAAACTTTTTCGACCTCCAACCTCGATGGAACGATAATTTCATAATGAAGAAGACCTGTAACATCCTCTTGGTTGGATACTGCATCGCGGCCGTTCCAAATATTGACCGCGATATGATGATGATATCCTCCTGCGGAGATAAATAAGGCGTGGTTCCCCATCCTCGTCTGTTCTTCGAAACCTAATACGTTCATGTAGAAATTTTCAGCTTCACCTATATGGATTACATTCAGATGCACATGTCCCATGACCGTGTTTTCTGGCAGACGACTCCAAGACTTTGAATCTCTCTCTGCTAAAAGACTTTGTACATCTAAAGGTTCGCTGACGGCTGGTAATTTTCCTCTTTCATCTCGTACCCAATCTTCACGGTCAACATCTCTATAAATTTCAATTCCATTGTTTTCGGGATCTTGTAAATAGATCGCTTCACTAAACTTATGATTAGATGCTCCTAACAGTTGTGTATTTGTTTCAATAAAATGGTAAAGAACATTTGCAAGATCTTTTCTAGTTGGGACAAGCAACGCTAAGTGATATAGACCTGCACTTTTCATTGGTCGTTGATGAAGCTCAGGATTACTTTCTAATATGATAAGTGGCGTTATGCCATCTGCAGTTAATTCCACGCTAGTTTTTCGTTTTGTTAAAATCTGTAGACCAATTGTTTCAGTATAGAAGTGAACAAGTTTCTCCAAATTTTTTACTTTTAAAGACACACTTCCAATATGAGTTTCTTCATGAATGGGGCTCATCTATTACCCTTCTTTCCTATTTAATAGTGGTTATCATAAACGTTATACGTTATTTAATTACTTTATGTAAGTTATTATAGAATAGTTATTAACAAACTTCAACTAGCAAATAGAGAATAGAAAAGGAGGCTGATCGTATCAGCCTCCAATATAGGACATTTCTATTTTTTTTCTTTCACTCATTCCCTGTTCTTTTCTTTCATCTGAATAACGGTCAGAACGATTTCGCCATATTTGAACAATTCGATTGTAAAGATCCTCGTCAGAAGCGCCTTCTCGAACAAATTCTTTTAGATCAGTCCCTTTCCCTGTAAAAAGGCACGTGTATACTTTTCCGTCTGCAGACAATCTTGCTCTTGTACAAGTCGAACAAAACGTATCACTGATCGAAGAAATAATCCCAATCTCACCTTGACCATCAGCATATTGGTATCGTTTTGCAACTTCTCCATAATACTTTCGATCAACTGGTTTTAACGGCATCTCTGAATCAATCATGTTTAGGATTTCATTCTTTGATACGACTTCATCCCAATTCCAACCGTTTGAGGTGCCTACATCCATATACTCGATAAAACGCAATACAAATGGGGTATTTTTAAAATAACGAGCCATCGGGAGAATCGCTTTATCGTTAATCTCCTTTTTCACCATCATATTTATTTTGACCGCAAGACCGGCTTCATGTGCGGCTTCCATTCCTTTTAATACAGGTGATACACCTACACCACGCCCGTTTATATAGCCAAACAAATCGTCGTCAAGCGTATCCAAACTCACCGTTACTCTGTCCATTCCTGCCTGCTTTAAAAAAACAGCCATCTTTGGAAGAAGCACGCCGTTAGTCGTTAATGCAATATCTCGAATTCCTTCAATGGCTCGAAGACGTTTCAACAGGTCAGGCAGATTTTTTCGAAGTAGGGGTTCCCCGCCAGTAATCCGAATCTTCTCCACGCCTGCTCTTGCAAACTGTGAGGCAATACGAACAATCTCATCGAACGATAATAGCTCAGTCGGAGTTAAGAATGGGTAATCTGGTCCGAAAATTTCTTTAGGCATACAATAGGTACACCGAAAATTACATTGATCGGTTACCGAGATCCGCAAATCCTGAAGCGGTCGATGCAAACGATCAGTGATTCCATTACTTTTATTCATCTCATCACATCATTTGTTTTAGTATTTTTATCAATGTACCACGAATAAAAGGAAGTTAAAACCAGAACAACCTACAATATTCTGTTTCTTTTAAAAGGAAGAGATTAGTTCATAATCACTATTTGAGCTTTTAAATAGATCATTATTACCAATTTTTTCTTATTGTACTTCTTGATTCCTTGTTCCCACGGCCTTTTATGATCATACCGAATATTTAATCATTTCCTTTTTCTTGTTGCACTTGTTTATTGGTTAGTAAAATGTTACGATAAAAAAGAATTATTTTTGTTCGATTGTACAGGTAACCTATTATCTTGATATTTTTGAGCAGAGATAGTATTATTGTGCGGATTGGCACGACAGGAGGCAACAAAAATGGAACAAGGTAAGGTTAAATGGTTTAACGCAGAAAAAGGTTTCGGATTCATCGAGCGCGAAGGTGGAGACGATGTATTCGTACACTTCTCAGCTATCCAAGCTGACGGTTTCAAATCTTTAGACGAAGGTCAAGACGTAACGTTCGAAGTTGAACAAGGACAACGCGGACCTCAAGCTACTAACGTACGTAAAGCATAATAACCCAATATATAAACAGGACTCTTGAAAAAGAGGCCTGTTTTTTTTTTTTTTGCACATCCATCGCCAAATCTCACTCCTATTTAGATGTTTTATGCTTTTAAATTTTTTTTCAGTAAATTCAAACATATACTAATTATTTTTGTTAAAATACATTTAACGTCTTAAACAATTAGGAGTTCAAAATGGATCTTCAAACGAAGCAGATACAAGATCAGATTGAAATCGGTACACGAATTTCTGAAAATGCACCTCAAATTGCAGAGAAGATCATGATTAACATACAAAATAGCAATGCATATGTTTCTCTTCAACAAAATGCTCCTATGAATGCGTACGAGGAACTTCAACAATCTATATTATTCATTCGTTTAATTGGTGATGCTGTTTCTGGAAAGGTTTCAGATTCTAGAAAAACGATTTTCGAGTGGGGAGAAAACATCGGCATGCTTGCCGTTCATTCTGGCCAGCCGCTCGATACGACACTTGAGAGTACATCTTTTTATCGCGAAGTTATATGGGATTTTATAAAAGAAGAAGGTTCGCTGCAATCGATGTCTTTGGAGTCAGTATTGCATATTTCAACGACGATCAATCCGATGATTGATTTCGCAGTACAAGCATTCAGTAAGTCATATGTGAATAATTACAGAGAAATGACGAAACAATTCCATCTCTCCCTTCAAGAACTATCCGTTCCTGTTGTGCCTCTTTTTCCAGGAGTAGCCGTTCTGCCTGTAGTCGGTGATATCGATACGAACCGCGCTAAGCTCTTAATTGAATCGACACTGCAGCAGTGCCTGGATCATGAAATTACTTCCCTAGTCATCGATTTATCGGGTGTCAGTTACATCGATACGATGGTTGCTCACCGTCTCTTCCAGCTTGTTTCTACATTAAAACTATTAGGCGTCAAAACTACTTTAACAGGATTAAGCCCGGAGATTGCACAAACATCTGTAAGCTTAAATTTAGATTTTGATGAGATTACGTTAAAAGGGAACCTGCTTCAAGCACTTGCTGACTTCGGGTACGGTAAATTGGATAATACAAGTAAATCCCATAAAAAGAACAGACTCTAATTCAGGGTCTGTTTTAATTATTTTAGGAGTTTGAACGTTTCAACTCATCTAGTTCTTTTAAAAGTGACTCCACCATATCATCACATTTTTTCAGCTCATTATTGAGCATGCTAATGGTTTCTTCTTCCCAAGAAAAGGGATCACCGTTTTCAGGTGTGACTGGAATGTCTTGATAAACATCCCCTGGTTCTCGGTCATCTGGCTGAAAATAAATCGCTACTTCACAGTTAGGACTACCTAATGCTATCCTTTGACGCAATGAAACTTTTCCATAACCAAATTTTCGTGCTGCTATTCCTCCAAATACACTGGATGTCATTTTGCATAAGTGCGGTGCATCCTTAACAAATTCCCCGAAAGGACACTCTTTTGCACGAACTATTACATGGTCAGGCTTTACACTGACAATCTCAAAATGCCCGCCGATGGAATTTTTCAAATCCACTATGACGTGAACGTAATGATCAACCGTCCAGTCCAATGGATTATCATAAAACCTCTCAATCCATTCACCAGTACGCAGACCGAGCTGCTCGATATATCTTTCGGCAGCGGGACCAATTGATTTTTTATGAATGTGGGCATATTGAGTAATGAGTTTTGCTAAAAAAGTGTGTCCATTCAATTCACCTTTTGAAAGGTTCATACTGCATCTACCCTTTCTATTGTATTACATGCTGTTTCACTTATTTTGGCAAGATATGGACAACACTCTTTGGATACCCGAATGAGATGGTTTAAAACATTATTTTACTTATCAAAGTAAATAAATTATGACTTTTGCTATTAGATTCTACTATCTACTTTTTTTATTAAGATAATTTCTAGTTTTTACTAGTGTTCTATCTCGAATAACTAAAAAACCAAAAGCTGCTTAAAGCTCAGCTCTTGGTTTTTATTTGCTATGATACTTATTTATTTAAATGTGAATGTTTTTTAGAATATAAGAAATAAAGAGCTGCTCCTATACCTAACCAGATGATAAATCGAATCCAAGTGTCCTGATCAAGCTGAATCATCAAAAAGCCACAGAACAGAATTGCCAGAATTGGAATAAACGGTACTCCTGGACAACGGAACGCACGTGGTAAGTCCGGCTGCGTTTTTCGAAGTACAAGAACAGCTACTGATACTAATATAAATGCTGAAAGTGTCCCGATGTTTACTAGTTTAGCAAGTTCATCTAACGGAATCAGGGCACCCATTAAACCTGCAACTATCCCAAAGAACCAAGTTGAACCGTATGGTGTGCGATATTTAGTATGAACCGTTCTAAAGAACTTTGGTAACAGTCCATCACGGCTCATTGCATAAGATACACGTGTTTGGCCGTATAGCATAACGAGCATAACTGTTGTCATCCCCAAAATAGCCCCAACATCGATAATACCTGCTACCCAGTTTTGGCCAGCAACTTGAAGGACGAGTGAAATCGGATGATCCTCGTTTCCTTTAAAATCTGCAAAAGGAACAACGCCGGTCATAATTCCCGTTACAATCACATAAAGAATCGTACAGATTAATAAAGAATACATGATACCTTTAGGCAGATCACGATTAGGATTCTTCGTTTCTTCAGCAGCTGATGCAATGGCATCAAATCCGATAAAAGCAAAGAATACTAGTGCTGCTGCTGCAAAGATTCCATCAAAGCCGAATGGTGTGAACGGTGTCCAGTTGTCTGGTTTAACATATCCAACTCCTACAACGATGAATAGAATAACAACAGCAACTTTAATAACAACCATGATGTTGTTTACACGTTTAGATTGTTTTACACCTACGGAAAGTAAGAAAGTAATTAACATAACAATTAAAAATGCAGGAAGATTAAAATACGTTGTTACGTTCTCAACCGCACCTGGTGCAGCAGTTAAAGAAGTTGGTATGTTGATGCCAAAGCCTTTCAATAGTGACTGAAAATACCCTGACCAGCCTACTGATACCGCACTAACAGCTAGCAAGTATTCTAAAATTAGATCCCATCCAATAATCCATGCGAGAAATTCACCCATTGTCGCATATGTGTAGGTATATACAGATCCTGATACAGGTACTGTAGATGCGAACTCTGCATACGAAAGTGCTGCAAATAAACATGCTAATCCTGCGATAATAAATGAAACAATAAGTGCTGGCCCTGCTGTGAGTGCTCCAGTTCCTGTTAGAACAAAGATACCTGTTCCAATAATGGCACCTATTCCTAACATCGTAAGATCCCAAGTGCCCAGCTCTTTGTTTAGTGTCGTACCTGTTTTTGAAGCTGCTACTAAATCTGCAATGCTTTTCTTTCTAAAGATACTCATAAAAGCCCCCTCCAAAAGTTGTGAATTATCTATAAATTTAATTATATTCCATAATTCTTAATTTTTCGACATTTTTTTATTACGCATCTATTCGTTTTCACTGTTTCGCATTGTATCCTTATTAAACGCGAAAGAACCTATATATTTTTATATAGCATTTATCTCCTTCTAACCCTCATTAGACTCCATAAAATGGAGGTTACTTCAACATTTATACCTGTGAGTAAACTCCTAATCCAATTCTTTTAATTCTTATAATTTATTTGTTGAAACTGAAAACTCTTAATAAATTTCCTTGTCTAAATTTCTTTAAATCTCACAAATAATACTTTATTTAAGATAAAATGAATTTAAATTCTCTTAGTTAAACACAGCTTAAATAAAGGAGATAACGATGAACTTAGAACAAATGAAATATATTGTAGAAGTGGCCAAAGAAAGCTCCATTACGAAGGCGGCAGACAAACTACACCTATCTCCTTCAGCAATATCACAATCGATTACCCAGCTCGAAAAAGAGTTTGGCGTTACCATTTTCACTCGATCTAGACAAGGTACGATTCCTACTACAGATGGTAAATTTATCGTATCAAAAGCTTATGAGATTCTTAAGAAGATGCAAGAGCTTCATGAAGAATTAGCGGATAAACAACATGCTAAAAAACATGTATTAAGGGTGGGATGTGCACCGGCACTCATGTACATCGTGTATGATGCCTTCTTATTGTTTCATGAGCAATTCCCTGAAACGAACGTAATGATTCGTGAGATCGATCAAGATCATATATTAGAGGAAATGAAGAACGGACATATTGACATTGGTTTAAGCCCGTTTACGGATTATGAGGTATCCAACCTTCAGCATGAAAAAGGAGTAGGCTATGAACTTTTGTATACAGGACACGTTTGTGTTTGTGCAGGCAAGAAATCTTCCTTGTACTACAAAGATTTTCTTACGCCAGATGAGTTAAGTGATGAAAAACTAGTGATCTATAATTCTAAAGGCGGTATCACATTTAATGATAAGTACGTAAAGAACGAACAAATCTTGTTCTCATCGAATAATATTGAAGTCATGCGTTCGGCCATTTTGGATGGGCATGCTTTTTCCTTTGTTTTTAATTTTACGTTCAAAAACAATGCGGATGTAAAAAACGGCAATTTAGCCATTATCCCATTCAAGCAACCTGACTTGATCTACCAAGATTTCTGGACACTGTATCCTTTAACAAAAGGACTATCCATAGAAGCGAAAGAATTTAAAGAAAAAGTTAAGCATCTTTTAGATCAGTAATTATAATTTCTATTTAACAGTTGGATCCTCCATTATTTTTTTTTGATAAAGATAGATCAGTTTGTCCAGCTTCTGACTCTGTTTAACGAGATCAGCATCTGAAAAATCATTGGAGCTTGGTTTAAGATCATACATTTCTTGACGACAGATTTTAATTTCTTGCAATAATATACTCAGATCCACATCCATGATTGATTTTCCTTTCTATCTAAACAATACTTCCAAATAATTGGATATGCATTTATGATAGTTGTTGTTTGTTTCTATGTAAATTTAGAAATAGTTAAAGACCACTAAACTATTCTTAATGTATCTTAGTCAATGTTGTTCTTGGAAGTGGTTGATTTCCATTTCGGGTGCTCGCTTTCCGGGGGGCGTGCGGTGAGCCACCTTGGCGCTTTGCGCCATAAGGTGTCTCACCTGGCACACTAATCCCCCAGGAGTCTCCCACCCTACACTCCAATCAACTTTTCAATGATGTCTTTTAAGATAACAAAAAACTTAAAAAGAGAAGCTCCATTCATGCTTAAGGGCTTCTTTTTTCTTTTGCACGTCTCTGTATATTTTCTCTTCTAACCTCTTAAAGGAATAAACACCTCTTTCAATGGACATACCTAGTAAAAAAACGAGGGAGGTCCTTTGCTTTGAAAAAAGAGGAAAGTCCACATACAGACTACTCCCTATTAAGTAATAGTCTTTCTAGTAATCTGGAACAGATCCAAACCACGCTCGGTCCAACACCTGATTTAAAAGTTTTACGCTATGAAATCAGAAGTGAACACTTAATCATTTTGTATATGGCTGACCTAGTTGATTCAGATAAGCTGCAGAACATACTAAAATCAATCAAATATATAAGATACGCACCACCTGTCGATTTGCCACTATTTGAGCAAATGTATTCAGATATCTATCTCATCGCTCAAACCGCTAAATTATCAAAAATGAATGATGTGATCAACCACCTATTAAACGGCAAAACCATTATCTTAATGGATTCCGTAAGCGAAGGCTTTAGTGTGGATACGTATGGCGGTAAAGTTCGAGCTATCGAGGAACCACAAACTGAATCTCTTATTCGTGGACCTAAAGTAAGTTTTACAGAAGAGATCGGTGTCAATATTGCAATGATTCGTAGACAAATCACAGATAAAAGCTTGAAGGTAGAAAGCTTTGTGATTGGTGAACGAGGAAAGAAAAAAGTAGCTTTGTTATATATTGGAGATGTAATCAATCCTGCAATTGTAGAAGAAGCAAGACATCGTCTACAACATATAAGTATTGATGCACCTATCGATTCTGGAATTATCGAACAATCGATAGAAGACAACTTTATGTCTCCCTTTCCGCAATTTATTAGTACGGAGCGTCCTGATAAAGTTGCACTCTCTCTTTTGCAAGGAAGATTAGCGATCATTCCTGACCAGACCGCAAACGCACTGATCGCACCCATTTCAATCCTGGATACGGTTCAGTCACCTGAAGATTATTATGAAAGATGGCACATCGGGTCACTGCTACGCATGCTTCGTGCATTCGCCGTTTTTATCTCATTATTTCTTCCATCCTTTTATATAGCCCTTGTTTCTTTTCATCAAGGCTTAATTCCGTCACGTCTTGCTTTTTCAATAGCCGCTTCGCGTGAAGGGGTTCCTTTTCCAGCATTTGTTGAAGCTCTGATGATGGCCATCACGATGGAACTTCTACGGGAAGCAGGACTGCGCCTTCCGAAACCCATCGGACAAACGATCGGTATCGTAGGAGGAATCGTAATTGGAGAAGCTGCTGTTCAAGCTGGAATTGTTAGCACAGTCATGGTCATCGTAATTGCTATCACAGCGATCGCTTCTTTTACATTGCCGGTCTATAGCATGGGTGTAACTTATAGAATTCTCTTGTTCAGCTTCATTTTTGCTGCTGGCATGATGGGACTCTATGGAATCTCACTCGCTTTTATCGTACTTGTCATCCATATAGTCAATCTGACCAGTCTAGGTATTCCTTACGCTGCACCTCTTGCACCTATCTTTATCAACGACTGGAAAGAGCTATTCGTACGCTTGCCCATCTCATTTATTAAAAAAAGACCTGTTTTCTTAGATCCTGTAGATGAAGTCCGTTCAGAGAAAGAGGAATAAACTGTGAGCAAAGTCAAATACACCGACCGTTCCATCAGTGCTAAGGAATTAATGTACGCAGTTGCTTCCATGGTAATTGGTGTTGGTATCTTTAATTTACCTCGCTATATCACGACTGTAACGAACGGTATTGATGGTGTGATCAGCATTTTATTAATGGGAGGAATCGTGCTTTTTTTCGTATGGATCATGGGTCAGTTCATTCGAATGTATCCTGGAAAAGGCATCTATGAAATTTTGTTAGCCATTATACCAAAGCCGCTCGCCTTCCTTTTAATTATTATTTACGGTGCATTTTTCGCTTTACTTGCAGCCTATGAAATACGAGCAATCGCAGAAATCACAAAAAAATATCTACTGCCAAACACTAGCTCTGATAGTTTAAGCCTGCTCTTTCTGCTTGTTAACGTATATGCGCTTTTTGGTTCTCGTACAGCACTCATTCGTATAAATTCCATGTTCTTACCTGTCGTATTGATCGTGTCATTATTATTAGTCGTTTTAAATATTCGGATCATGCACCTGGATAACTTTTATCCACTGCTCACCACAGACTTGCAAGGGTATGGATCAGGCATGATCAGTATTTTCTTTTCTTTTACCGGCATTTCTATTATCTTAAGCTATTCTTACCTCGTTAATGAACCAGAAAAAGCTTCGTCTGCCGCAGTAAAAGGTGTATTTATCTCAATAATCATCTACACGATGGTCTTTGTTTCATGTGTTGCTGTCTTCTCTAATCTAGGTACTGATTTTTTAGAGAACCCTACGATCGAGCTAGGTAAAGAAATAGAGCTTCCTGGCGGTTTTTTTGAAAGATTCGAATCCGTCTATTTTACGATATGGATCATGACGATCTTTAATACAACATCGATGTCTATCGATTCTTCACTCATCGTCTTAGAATCTCTATTTAAAAAAGCGAAGAAAGAAACGCTCATCGTTATCCTGTCTCCTATCATTTTCTTTGTATCCATGGTTCCGATAGGCATGGAAGGAATGGAAGCAATGGGAACATTTATTGGACGACTCAGCTTAACATTGATGGCTGTTGTTCCAGTACCTCTTTATATTATTGCTAAGATAAGAGGAGTGAAAAAATGAAAAAACGTTGTTATATCTTATCATTCCTCCTAATTAATAGCTTGTTGCAAGGGTGCGGAGCAAGGGAGATCGAAAAAAAGGCCTTTGTGATCGGTGTGGGAATCGATCAGGCAAAATCAGATGACGATACGAGCCAGCCCGTGATGAATGGTACTTTTCAAGTTGCTGTTCCAAGGTCACTAAAGCCCGAGTTAACGAACGAAAAAGCGTATCAAAACTTTGAAGACAAAGGTCACGATCTATCTGAACAGATTTCAAGAATCGCTCAATACTCTAACAAAGAATTATATTTTGCTCACAATCAAATTATCTTGGTTTCGGATAAGGTAGCCAAACAGCCACAAAGAATGGAGCGTCTGCTTGATTTTTTTATCAGACATGAAGATATTAGACGAAGTGTTCGTGTCTTCATTACAAAGGGAGATACAAAGCGCTATCTAAACGTTGCGAATAACGAAAGACTGCCTTCCCTCTATATCGATACGCTGTCCGCTAATGTACAGAATCATTCACGTACTGCGAGTATTAAGAGGTTAGGAGATCTTCAGGAAGATCTCCTAGCTCATCGTTCATTTGTCCTGCCGGTGTTGAATTATAAAAGTACAGAAGAGATCAAGATTGGCGGTGCCGCCATCATAAAAGGAGAATCAAGCAGATTAACACATTTCCTAAATGAAAAAGATACAGAAGCTATGAACATTTTGAAGGGTGAATTTCAAAAGGGTATGCTTTATTTCCAGTTAGAGGATGATCTATACATCTATAAAATAGATAACTCGAAAAGCAAGATCAAACTCGTTTCAACAGCAAATGGACAACTTACTTTCAGAATAACTGTCAGCGTTGAAGGAGAAATACAAGAAGTCAATAAGAAGATGGATACACGTACTGTTTCAGCAGATCGTGTGAAAAAAGAGGTAGAGAAACAGATTGCTAAGAAAACCGGAAAATTTATTAAGAAATTGCAGACACAATATAAAACCGATGTTCTTGGCCTCGGTGTCTACATGGAAAAGCATCACCATAAAGAATGGCTAAAGCTTAAAAAGGATTGGGAAACTGGTGATAATCACTTTAGCCAAGTGAAAATAAACACACACATCCATACGACGATTAGCTCAGCAGGAGGTCTAAGATAAGCAATGTTCGAGATGAATGAATTATTACCTCGCATTCTTAGTTGGCGATTTATCCTTTTCACCGTGCTTTCCTTCTTATTTCCGTTCACTTACATCACACTGTATAAGTTGTTGCAAAAAAGAGGGATGCCACTATGGAAAAAGGAGACTCGCACCACTACAAAAATAAATAAACAATAGGTAAAGGTGTCGCTATGATGTTCCTCATTTCAGTCTATCCTCTACTCATAACGTTTTACCATGTACGCATAAGGTAATTCTTAGAGTATAAATGAAAGGGGGAATTTCATGGATACGGTATTGTATTTCATCTATACAGCAGCTTACCTCGTTTTACTTATTATGTGCATAAACTTCGGCAACAGATGGGATACTTCTTCCCTACTCTGTTTGGTCGTGTTCGGACTTGTATTTGATAACGGACTGATCGCCGTAGGAAGATTTTTAGGAGAAGGATCTCTATTAGAAAACTTGAGCTATTTACGATTTTGGTTTCATGCGTTCTTCACCCCTACGCTCGTTCTATTTTCATGGAGTGTTTTAAACAGAGCTGGGATTAAGTTCGCCGAGCGAAAAGCTGTATACATAGGAGCTCTTCTCTACACGATTGCTCTTGTCATAATGGAAATTGTAACCGAAACATATGGGATAAAGATTGTTCCTGAGAGAGAACATGGATTACTTCGCTATGTTTCAGCAGAACCCTCATCAGGTCCTCCTCTCATGGTCCTGTTCGTATCTATCGCTTTAATTACTGCAGGTGCGATCCTTTGGAAAAAAACGGGCTGGAAGTGGATGTTTATTGGTTCCGTTGTAATGACAGTCGGAAGCGCAGTCCCTATTTCAGTGGAAAGTGCTGCTGTCACGAACGGATTTGAGTTATTTCTGATGATTACACTTGTTGCAACGAAGATCCACCAAGAAAGTAAAATGAAAGGTGCTTAAGATGAAAAGAATAATCAAGAAAGCTTTTCTTGTAATAGCAGTACTATTTGTATGCGCCTTGATTGGATTTTTTGTGTGGACTCAACAGACCTATGAACCTACTAAAGAACTGTTGAGTAGTGTTGGAGACATTGAGCGTGAAGACGATTGGGTGACCTTCAAGCCTAGCGGGACTAATAAGGAGGTAGGCATTGTCCTCTATCCGGGCGCAAAAGTTGAACCAGAAGCTTATGGTTATCTCGGAAAGTCATTATCAGAAGCTGGATACACCGTCGGAATCCCGAAATTCAACCTAAACCTTGCCATGATTGAGGCAAATAAAGCAGAAGAATGGATCAAGCAAAATCCATCTATTAAGAAGTGGTTTATTGGCGGCCACTCCCTTGGAGGAGTAAGCGCTGCTACGTTTGCAGATGAAAACCCAGATGTAATAACAGGGGTTATCCTGCTCGCCTCCTATCCTGCTAATGGTGATGACTTCTCAAAAAAAGACACACCGATTCTATCAATTTATGCTGAAAAAGATGGGCTGACAACTAAGGAAAAGATCGAGAAAACGAAAAGATTGTTGTCGCGTGAAACTGTTTTATTTGAGATCAAAGGTGGAAATCATGCTCAATTTGGCATGTACGGAGAACAAAAAGGCGATCATCCAGCAGACATTTCTGCTCAAGCACAGCAAGATATCATCGCTGTTGAGATGATTAAGTGGTTAGAAAAGCATTAACCGATATAAGCAAAAAAAACTCACTATCTTGTGAGTTTTTTTACATTAAAATCGCGAGCAATATTGGCAGAGTGATTAGTGAAAAAAGTGTACTCACTAACGTTGCACTTGATACGAAATCAGGCTCTGTTCCAAACTGTAACGCATACATCGTCGTGTTTGCAGCTGATGGCATCGCCGCCATAAGGATCATAATCGCTGCGAGCATATCATCAACAGGAAGAATCAAGGTGATAAAAAATGCGATCAGTGGTGACACTGCTAATTTTAGTAGCAGCGAATACGTTAACTTCTCCACTTGTACGTGGCGCAATGATATCTTCGCGAGTTGCATGCCGAGTATGATCATGATCGTCGGTATCGCAGAGTTCGCTACAAGATCAAGAGCTTCGGATACAGAGCCTTCTATAGGTATGTGTAACTGTTGAAAGACTACTCCCGCTATCGCTCCATATACGATAGGCATACGTCGCACTGCTCTTAACGCTGAAGAGATCCCGTCGTTTTCCGGACTGCCTTTTGCTGCATAATAGACACCAACTGTACACATGACTAACTGCTGAATAACCATAAGAACAACCGCATAATCTAACCCCGCTGCACCAAACGCGAACAGCGCGACTGGAGTTCCATAGTTCCCATTATTCATAAAAGCAGAAGCTAAAATGACACCGCATGTTTCCCGCATATTGTATCTTTTAAAATAACTGATCACGTACACGAGACCGATCAAAGTGAAACACAGAATGAGCGTATAAATGAGCATATATCCATACGTTTTCGTAAAAGTAGTTTCATAAAACGTCCGAAAAACTAGAAAAGGGGACATCAGATAAAGTGCCATCTTGGAAAGTGTTTGTGTTTCGAAACCTATCGTCTTTTGACCGATAAATCCGATGCCAAAAATCGCAAATACCGGAAGAATGATGCTCAGCAGCTCAATCATGTCTTACCCCTTCTTTCTGTTAAATACAACGAAAAAAGCCGATCTGAGAGATCAGCACTTTTCTAAATATGATAGCACAAGGGGAAACATTCTTCCTTTTTCTTGATTTACTTCTTAAAACGTATGTGCGGAATCTTTAGCACGAGCAATCGCATTCTCTTTAATTTCATTAGCTTTATCTGGCATGGCCGCATGTCCCTCAACAAACAATCCCTGGAACGATGGTACGCCAAAAAATTGCATGATCACACTTAGATAACGATGCCCCATCTCCATTGCTGCAGCAGGCCCTTCTGAATAGATCCCGCCGCTAGCTTGTATATGTAAAGCTTTCTTATTCGTTAGAAGACCCACTGGTCCTTGCTCTGTATATTTGAACGCTTTTCCTGCCACAGCCACTGAATCGATGTACGCTTTCATAACAGGTGGAAATGAGAAATTCCACATTGGCGTTACAAAGATATATTTATCAGCAGATACAAATTGCTCACAAAGCTCTGAAAGTCTTCCTACTTTCGCCTTTTCTTCAGAAGACAGCTCCTCAAGCCCTTTACCAGATTGTAGTTTCCCCCATCCACTAAATACATCAAGGTCGATGTGAGGAATGTTTTCTTTATATAAATCAACATGGATCAATTCATGATCCGCATTAACCTTTTTGTATTCATCAATAAATGCTTTACCAACAGCCATGCTGTATGAACCTTTATCATCATGAGGATGCGCCGTAATATATAATACCTTTGTCATGTAAACCTACACTGCCTTTCTATTGGTTGATTTTTTCTTTATGATTTAAAGTATTGTCTTCTTTGAAAGTTGTTTGAAGTGGAAGGTGCGAGACTCCTGCGGGACAGGTGGGCAGGTGAGACACTTAAGAGTGAAACGTACGAATGTGGCTCACCGCCTGCCCCGCGGAAAGCGAGCAACCTGGAACGGAAAACAACTGCTTACGAAAACAGCCTTTTTTTAGTTCTTCACGAATGATTAAAAGGATTTCCAGCAATGTTCTCTCTCATTTCATCTGTTAAAAGAAACACCTCTTGTGAAAGATCATTGTTGAAAACTTCATGGTTTAAAAGACTCCCATCATAATGGACCGGTTTATCTTCATTCATCTAAACATTCACCTCCAACAGAGATAGTTTAAACGGTTGTTTAAAGTTTGATTCATAAAATATTACCGAAAATAAAAAAGCTATCTGCATAAAACAGATAGCCATAGCAAAAGATTTTAAAAATTAGTAACGTTGTCCGCCTAAAGCTTGTGCTACAAGACGCTTAGTGATTTCTCCACCTACAGATCCGTTTGCACGTGAAGTAGTGTCTGGTCCAAGGTTTACACCGAACTCAGAAGCGATCTCATACTTCATTTGATCAAGAGCTCCTTGAGCTCCAGGTACTGATAATTGGTTGCTGTTGTTTTTAGCCATTCTATTCACCTCCCTTTCTTTTCTATTCTTAGAATCCCACTAACTTATAATCTTATTCATAACCTTCGAAAATTTTTTTCAATGTTTCATTAGGTGCATGTGTAATTTAGTATCTAATTGTGATTTGATACAGTTTGTCCAAACACTTTAGACAAGTCTGCATAAGATATGGAGAAGAGAGGATACACCGAATATTCTCTTTTCGGAAGTTCTATATGGGGGGAATTCATTGTGAGTTTCATTAGTATCTTAAACGGGATTTTATCTTCTAAAAAACGTGCAAAAAGTAAGAAAAACAAGAAGAGAATCGGCTAACCCAATTCTTTAAAGCCAAAAAAAAGCTAGCCTTATGGTTAGCTTTTTTGATTTCGCTTTGTCGTTGAACCTACTTTTAGGGTCAAAATTTGTGAATAGCATTCTTTTCGTATAGACTAATGTTGCTTATAATACGCCATACTTTTAGTGTTGATTAGCCTAAAGTATACATAACTTGATTCTTCTTTAGGAGGATGACATCGTGACGAAAATTTTAATTGTTGATGATGATAAGAATATTTTAGAGTTAGTACATTTACATTTAACTGAAGCAGGATATCAAGTGTTTCAAGCCCGAGATGGCATAGAAGCTTTAGACATCTTACGACTAAAGAGGTGTGATCTTGCGGTAGTTGATGTGATGATGCCCTATATGGACGGTTTTGTCTTAACAAGAGAGATACGTCAAAATTACGATATCCCTATCATCTTATTAACGTCTAAAAACCAGATCGAGGATAAAGAACAGGGCTACCTATCTGGAACAGATGATTATCTTGTAAAACCGTTTGAAGCGAGAGAATTACTCTTTCGAATTAAG
This sequence comes from Fictibacillus halophilus, assembly GCF_016401385.1. Taxonomy (NCBI): domain Bacteria; kingdom Bacillati; phylum Bacillota; class Bacilli; order Caryophanales; family Fictibacillaceae; genus Fictibacillus; species Fictibacillus halophilus. The sequence continues at coordinate 2,654,381 of NZ_JAEACF010000001.1, forward strand.
GCACTTTTAAGACGCTATGATAAACAACAAGATGAATCCATCATTAGCTTAGGACATACAACGGTAAACAAAAAAAGCTATGAAGTTCATATAAACGACCTAACGATTCTATTACCTTTGAAAGAATTCGAACTGCTGTATTTTTTTATATCAAATCCTAAGCAGACTTTTACACGCGATCAACTCATTCAACACATTTGGGGAATAGATTATGAAGGCGATGAACGCACTGTAGATGTTCATGTCAAAAGATTAAGAGAACGCTTTTCCAAACTAACAGATGATTTTCAGATCAAAACGGTTCGTGGAGTTGGTTATTTATTGGAGGTAAAAAAATGAAGTCGCTGTATACCAAATTTGTTGTTATAACGATTGGGATTATGCTTTTAAGCGGCGTATTAGCTTTTATCGCCTCAAATACTTACTATCAACAAAAATTAAAACCGGCTAATGATCAAAAAAATACAACGATTGCGCTTGAGATGGTTTCCTTTATCGAAGAACACCCTACCATCAACCTGAACGAATACTTGAAGAACCTTTCCGCTATAGGTTATCAAATCTACCTTGTAGAAAGAACAGGAAAAGATACATACTTTGGTGCAAAATTTCGTAACACCTCACTTCCACACTCAACGAGAGAGAGTGTACTGAATGGTGAGATCTATCATGGGATTCTTCATTTTCCAAAGCAAACATTTGTAACTGGTTTTTTTGCAAACGAACTAAGTAATTCGATTGGTGTTCCTCTAACACATCAGGAAGAAAAATATGCTCTGTTTATTCGACCTGATATCAAACTCCTTTTTAATGAGATGCATGTTCTATTCGGCTGGCTGTTTGGCTTGATGATTGTCCTCAGTATTTTGATGGTAGTCATAAGTGCAAAATATTTAGTAAAACCCATATCAAAATTAACCATTGCCACTAAATCACTCTCACAAGGAAGTTATGCTGTTGAGCTCGATACGAAACGCAGCGATGAATTAGGTATGCTTTCTCACAGCTTCAAACAGATGGCACGAAAGCTAGAACAATCAGATGAGATGCGAAAAGAATTCATTTCAAATATTTCTCATGACATACAGTCTCCACTATCCAATATAAAAGGGTATACCAACCTGTTAGAAAAAGAAGATCTAAGTTCAAACGATCGAATGCAATACATCTCTGTTATAAATGGGGAGATCAGTAGACTCTCAAACTTAACAAAGCAATTGCTACTTCTTGCCTCACTGGATCGGAACGAAGATATCCTACAGAAAAAAACGTTCAATCTCTCACTGCAGATTAAAGAACTCGTTCGAAATTATCAATGGTTAATAAACGAAAAAGGAATGATGCTTACCTATTCCTTACCAGATACCGAATATTTCGGCGATCCTTCATTATTGAATACCGTATGGGATAACCTTTTAACCAATGCCATTAAATATAATAATCCGGATGGAAGTATTGAGATATCCGTTGAAACGAGAGAAAAATTAATTTTTATCACTTTTAAAGATACTGGGATAGGCATGAACGAGAAAGAAGTGGAAAGGATTTTTGACCGCTTTTATCGAGCTGATGTTGCTCGATCAAAAACCGTTGAGGGGACTGGACTAGGTCTATCTATCGTAGCTACTATTGTAAAAATGCATGATGGACAAATCGTTGTGAAAAGTAAAGAGAATGAAGGAACTTCGATTGTCGTTGAATTACCTGTAGATTAATCACTTTCAAATATGTCAGGCATTCACAATGGAAATACCATTAGTGATGTCTGATTTTTTTGTCCGCTCCCCCTCTACTCACCACCTTGCTTTGTAACCTGTTATTCATTCTCTGTTCATATAAGAATTTTAAACTAAGGATGTAAAAAAGATTGGAGGAGACGTTATGAGCATCGCATGGAAAGAAATCAAAAAAAATAAAGTGAGGTTTTTCATATTAGGTTCCATCATCTTTCTCGTTAGTTTATTAACGTTTATTATTTCTGGTTTGGCCAATGGATTATCACAAGATAATGCAGCCTTAATTAAAGATTTGCCGAGCGGGCAATTTTATATGAATGAAGATGCAGAAGAAAATTATAACCTATCGAGGATTGATGATCGTATTCAAGAACAAATTGTACATGTTCAAAAGGATGCTGTTGCATTTTCTATACAGATGGGCTTTTTAAATGATGAGAGTGATAAACAACGAAGCGTTGCTTTTGTTACTTCCACCGATTCAAAATGGTTCGAGCAAGTAGCTCCCGGAGAAATCATTCTGGACCGTTCATTAGAGAAAGAAGGTATTAAAGTCGGAGATACCTTAACACATAAACAAAACAAGAGCTCGTTCGTTGTAAAGAAGTTTGTAGACCAAAAAAAGTTTAGTCATGCTCCTGTTGCTTATATAAATAAAGAGATTTACAACGAAATTTACCGTGCTGAAGAAATGCAGCTCCTCTTTACTCCTGGTGAAGATTCAACTCAAAATATAAAAGGTCTACAATCTTTTTCAAATAAAGAGTTTCTTAACACCATTCCAAGCTACAGTGCAGAACAAATGTCTTTAAATATGATTGTATGGTTTCTGATCGCAATTAGCGGTATGTTGTTCGGTATCTTTTTCTATATGATGAACGTTCAAAAGATTGGGCTCTATGGCATTTTAAAAGCAATCGGAGTAAAAACAAGTGATCTTTTTAAAATGATGTGGACACAGATGTTGTTTATCACGATCCTATCCCTTACGCTTTCTGTTGGTTCTAGCCAACTATTCAACAAAGTCGCACCTGAAGATATGCCTTATCATTTAACGAATGAAACCACCCTACAACTGTCTATCGTCTTCCTGGTGATTGGATTTATTGGAGCTACGCTATCTGGTTTACAAATTAAACGAGTTGAACCTTTACAAGCCATACAACAAGGAGAGGTTTAAGAGATGGATATCTTTACGATTGATGAATTACGAAAAACGTTTACGAATGGCGAAATGAAAGAAGAGATATTAAAAGGAATAAGCCTTACTCTTAAAGAAGGCGAGATTACAGCGTTAGTCGGTCCATCTGGATCTGGTAAGAGTACCCTGCTAACCATTGCTGCAGGGCTGCAACCCGCATCAGATGGAAAGATTTTATTTAATGACAACAACATCACATCAATGACAGCAGAGCAAGTTCGAGATATACGAGCGAAGAAATTCGGTTTTGTGTTTCAATTTGCGCACCTTGTCCCCTTTTTAACTGTTCGGGAGCAATTAAGCTTCATGTTAGATGTATCTGAAGTGAAAATGAAAAATGAAAAACGCGAACAAGAAATTGATTACATTTTAGAACGTGTTGGTTTATCCCAACGAAAACATGCTTATCCCTCTTCTTTATCTGGTGGAGAGAAACAACGCGTCGCTATCGCTCGAGCGGTTATCCATAAACCGAGAGTTCTCTTTGCAGATGAACCGACTGCAAGTCTGGATTCAAAGAAATCTAAAGAGATTATGTCACTCATCCAGGATCTAACGAAAACCTTAAACCTTACGACTCTTATGGTCACCCATGACGAGGAAATGCTTTCTTATGTTGATCATGTAGTTAAAATGAGCGATGGTTTGGTTGTGTAGATTAAACGTAAAGAGCTATGGATTTGTTCATAGCTTTTTTTTTATTAATGATCACTTCCATTTGCAGCAGAGAATTCAGTAACTAATGAATGATGATTTTATGGTGATGTTCAGAAGGAGTGAAATATCGCTAGCACACAAATGGAACCTATTGTAAGATATGTCTAGAGATTCTTAATCCATTGTAGATTCTTTTAGTAGAGAGGAATTGATTGGTGATTACAAAAAAGTATTCATATTCTATTACTTTTACGTTGTGGCTCATGACAGTATTGTACTTTCTATATAAATACTCATCAGGCGCTGGATATTGGAAAAACCCCTTACTATTATCTATTTTCTTTTACATTTTGATGATTGTATTAAATAAAGGTTTCGACAAAAACATAATCTATCTTAGCCTGTTCTATATCTTGTTTTTGATCCTTTTTATTTTAGAATTATTTTTTTCTTTAAAAAATTTAGCTATCGTTCATTCATATCTTTCTTTCTAATCTATTCCTTACTTACCTAACCTTTTGGTTTTCCTGAAACAATGTGCCAATGCAAATGTTTGGAATCCTGATAATCACCCAAATTCGTAATTACTCGACAAGCTCCATGCTCATCTGTAACTTTGCCGGCTATCTCTTTTACGACACTCATTAGTTCTAGCAATAACTCGTTATCACGTTCATCTAATGTGATCAAAGACGAGATATGTTTTTTAGGTATGGCCACAATGTGAATGGGGTAAAAAGGTCTAGTATGATAGTAAGCTAGCACCTTTTCTGTTTCTTTTACTTTTTCCACTTGAGTTTTGCCACTCAATACTTCATCACAATAAAAATCCTGTGTCATTGAGAACCCCCTTCTTAGAAATCTTTCTACTAAATATCTTTTGAAAATCGAAAGATCGTGTAATTCTTTCTCCAGATATTACTCTTAACATTAATATCTCCTTGCTCACCTTCAAAAAAGTAAAGATGGTCTTCCTTTTCAGTTAGTATCCATCCTTTTTCTTTCATAAGCCGTTCAATATTTTCATCAGCATTTATATTCTTAGACATATACCATTGGTAACCTTGATAATGTGAAGGAACTCTTATCATACCCCCACCCGCTTGATCCACCATATTCACTACTTGGACATGATTAACTTGCTTAACGGGAAATGGGTCATACAAAAACTTAAAAAACATAATACCTGTAAGGAACAACAACGTTAAAATAAAAATAAACTGCCGTCTATTCTTAACAATAGCAGCTCTCCTCAACCTTCTAAAAATAGTACCAGCATTTTTTAAAAATTTTTAGTAACTTCTATTTCTTTCTAATTCTTTTTATAAGAGAGATAATCAAGGGAATTACGATCACTGGTGTAAACACGATAACTATTTCAGTGTATGTTCTTCCTTGTTGGAATCTGCTCCAATAAAGAATGAAAGCAATAATAAGTATACTAAATACTGTGATCATCCTGTCACGGTTCATTGTTACCTCCTTTAGTAGTAAAAATCCTAACACCTTACATATTTTCGCTTAAAACCAACCTGACCTCGGTCTATCGCCTTTTGAATATTTTCAGAAGCAAGTAGATACTTCGTTTTTTTCTTGTCCTGACTCATTTCAACTGGTCCTATAGCTTTTGCTGTATCAACTGCTTTTTCATGTAATGGCACATAGGATATCCCTACTGTATTAACAAAATTATTCATTGAGGATTTTGTACGTTCGGGAGCATCATGAATGGTATTTTTTACGATCTCAAGCATAGTTTCTATCTTCGTTGTGGAGAATTCGCTGTCTGGTCGATTTCCTAATAACCAGCAGTAACAACTCCAACCTGCTGACATTCTAAGCTCTTCACCACTTGCAATCCATTTATCAGCAACCTCTTGTGCTATTTCAGTTTCAGAAAGAGTGACGGCTACTACATAATCGGACAACATATAAAAATAAGCTCCATCGATCCAACGCTCAAAATCATTTTCAGTCATGATGGCTGGATCTGCTATAATTCCTGCAAAATACATCGCATCGTAATTTCCTGTCGCATAAAGATCTTCAGCTAATGGTTGATTTTTTTTGATCTTTTTAGCTATTGGCTTCATAGCACCAGTAGCTACGCCAAACACCGGTTCTTTGGCGCCGTTTGATATATAGATTTTCTTTGTCCGTTCCTTACTAAGAGCTTCAAGTTCCTGCATCACATCTTTTGCATTCATCTATTGGACATCCTTCTTAGTTTTTACGTATTGAGTAGGAAAAGGGCACGGCTAGTTTTGACTGAGCTAAAAACTTTGTCGTTAACTATCCCATTCTCTTCTTCTCGACTGCTTATTCATATTCCTCTTTCATTGACAATCAACTTAAGCATAAAAAAGAGCGCTTTTCCCACTACAGAAAAGCACTCATTTGTTTAACTATTTCTTTATTTTGTTTTTGTTATGAATGCTTTTTACGGAATCAGAAACCTTTTAACTGTATTATTACTTATTTTTATAATCTCACAATCACTTCAGTTCCATCCTGTGCTTTCACATTAACAAGCTCTAATCCTTTGTGCTTTTTTAACTCTTTAATAATAGGTTTCAGTTCTGATTGGTCTATGGAAGGGAAAGAAAAATTCATGTTTTTCTTTTCTAGATGAGGTTTCGACCATTTGTTTGCTTGACGAATTAACACTTTAGAAGTAATAATGGATATCCCTATATTTAACAGGACATAAGGGACAGGGATTGAGAACTTTGTCTCATTTGTTTTCACTTTTACATGTAACATGTTAGCAACCTCTACTCAATCGTAATTGAAACGGTATCCCCGTTTGCTGATTTCACATCAACAATCTGTCCATCCAGTTCGTTTTCAATGGCTTCAAGTATCAGATTAATATCAATATCCTTTACATATTGTTCAGATTGGGGAATCTTTAGAGCAATGTTGTGACCTGCTGCTAGTACAACCTTTACTAACTTGATCGGAAGGTTTACATTCACGTTGTCACTTTCAGATACAACGCGTATTCTTAAGGTTTTGTCGCTGTAGTTAGAAGATGTATGAGGTGTATAGCTTAATGGCTTAACAGCAGCACGAAGTTCTTTTTCTTGTAAGACCTGAATTAATTCTGAACCTTTATCCGTATCGATTTTACCTTCTTGAACCATCGTTAAAACTTTCTCGATCTCACTTTTCATTTCCTAATCCCCCTATTCTTCCTTTAGCATTTTAATTGCTTCATCTGGAGAAATTTCTCCACGTTCAAGCATCGTAACAATTTTTTTCTCGTCTACTTCATTCTTCTTTTTAGATTCGTACCCTAATGAAGATGCAATGTCGTTCAGCTTGCCTCGAACCGTTGGATACGAGATCCCAAGCTCTTTTTCAACCTCTTTAATATTGCCTCTGCATACAAGAAAGACTTCCACAAAATGAAGCTGTTCTTTTGATAGTGAAGCAAATTTAGATAGTTCAAATTCGTTCTCAATTGTCGTATGACAATGTGAGCAGTGAAGTTTAGTAACCTTTAATGTTTGTGAACAAACCGGACAATTTGTAAGTAATGGGTGAGCCATCTCATTCTCCTTTCTTATCATTTAATTAGATTATACACCCCTGAATTAAATATGTGAATGTTTTTAGTTAAAATATTAATATTTATTATTATATAAATTAATTTTATTGACTATTTTTGTTAAATGTTCAATTTAAAAATCAATATTATTAAAGCTCATATAAAAAAGACCTCCCTAATTAGAAAGTCTCCGTGAATTTACGTGTAAATGTCTGATCTGGAAGCTTGTATTCTTCAAGTAAATCAATATTTCGCTTCTTAATCGCATATTCTTTAATTTGCTTTCCGATGTTCGCATAAAGCTCTAGATTTTCGAGCTCTGAAACAGGAACCCACTTAACAGCCGTTTGATTCGGATCAGGCTTTTCCGGTAATTTAGGTGTGGAGTCATTTTTCAATGTACAGTCAAAGAGCATGACTAACGTGTGTGTTTGACCATATTTATTTTCGTTAAGATGAGGAGCATACTCATAAACAAAAGCTAATGGACCAACTTTCACATCAATACTAGCTTCTTCTCTCGCCTCCCGCTTTACAGCTTCAATCAAAGATTCATGAGGTTCCGCTCCACCAGCTGGGAGATCATAAAAAACTCCCCGATATGGATCATCAAACTCAGTTAATAAAATTTCATTATTTTGAATAATGAGCGCACCCACTCTTACTCGTATATGATAGGTCATATCTTTAATCCCCCGCTATCAAGTAAAATTCGTTAAAGCTTTGTCCCATACTCTTTCAACACTTACTAGATCCTCGTTATTGAATTCCAGTCTATATATATCAGGTTTTGTTGTGCTGTAAAGAAATTTTAAGTCAAATGAAGGATTGAAATAATTCATCATTAAAGTCATAACGGCACCATGAGTTCCGATCACCATATTTTTTTCTTGATACGTACGTAAGAGTTCCTTCAAAACTAGTACCGCCCTCTTTTGACAAGCAGCATTTGATTCAGCACCCTCAAGAGAGAAGCTGAAGTTTAAAAATGATTTTTTTAATAGAGGACCAAGGTCTTTATCATCTACTCTATTACCACTAGAAGAAAATACTCTTTCTCTCAGATCCTCCATAACCATTACTTCTTTCCCTGTATGTAGAGCTACCTGTTCTACCGTTAAAATAGAACGAAGGTAAGGGCTTGAGACAACAACATCAATCTCCTTATCTCTTAATAGTTCAGCCAATCGCTGAGCATCTTGATAACCTTTTTCCGTTAATCCTCTCGTCCGTTCATTGCCCTCTTTTGGTGAGTCACCATGCCTTACCATATACACTGTTGTACTCATGGGATTCCTCCTATAATACTAAAAAAACAATAGAAAAATATAATCATAAGCAAAAAGATATTAGATTAACTATTTTGGTATTTTCTTATGATCGAGAAAGTAAGATAAAACCGGCAAAAAAATAACACCAAAAGCTATAAAAAATTCTATTCCATCTCAGGTAGGTCCCCTTTAATATTTTGTAATTTAAAGATGCAAACGTGTTGAAATAGAAGTAATCTTTACTTCTTCTTTAATGCATCTAATATTAAAAGTGTACACACGGCCATTGTTCCGCAAAAGAACAAAATGGTGACTATTAACATCATTAATCCATTGTATAAAGTACCAGCAGTAATTGGACCTTCCGAACCATTATCGTATATAGAAGCGGTGAACATCATAATAACAAATCCAAAAACCATTACCAATAGACCGTATCCAAATTTTTTCATGAAATCACCTCAAACTTATTTATGCCTTACATTATATCTTTATTGATTTGCTCATTTGTTCAATAAGTTCATAAAATAGGTCTTAATTCTTCTTAGATTAACGCAACCCATTTGTTGAATGACTAATTATTAAAATTCACTAATTTTTCTTCAATTAGTTTAATACAACTTTCAGAACCAATATAATCAACTATTTCATAACTTCTTTTATCTACTTTTTAATGTTACATACTCCCACAATGTGTTCACCAATATGTACAGATAATAAATAATACTTCTCTTCTAAGGAATATAAGTACTCTCTATATGTCTCATCTTTTATTTCTTTAATATCATTTATTTTTAATAATTTCACTTCTGGTTTAACGATAATAGCTCCCTTAATGATTAATATTTTGCGAAGCAATCCTGCCGAATTTATTCAATACTTCCAAAAAAAGCGTTGATTCTTCTTAAAACAACTTACCCGATTGTAAAGTGAAGAATTACAACTTTTTCAATATCATATTTCATATTTATCCTCTGGTTCTTGGAATCTTCTCTCCAACTTCTTCCTTTATTTCATTTCAAAAAATACTAAATAAAAGATGTTAACCATTCCATACCCATTCATTACACTCTTATCATTAAATAGTATCATCCGCAATCCTGCTATGTTTGTTAAATAATCGGGAAAAGCGTAACAAATGCTACATTAAAGTACTAACCATTAGAACTGAGACTATACTTACCAAAGCTTTCCCTTATTAATGCTGTATGTTTTTTGGTGAGAATAAGCAAAACCCCATATACATAGAAAATAATGCTTGTTGTTATAAAACCATAAAATAATACTGTTATAGAAACTGGTCCCCATATCTGTATGAATGTCCACGTATATCCTAATAAAATTTTTGGAATTAAAATCACTAAAATCAAAAATGCAGCGACTATCAACGTATGTATGGATAACATCAAGATCCTCTTACCTTTTAATGCTCTTCTTTCTCTTTGTTTTCTAACAATCATTCTTATTGTTCGTATTGATAATAGGATAAAAATAACACCAAGTACAAAAAGTACACTAAGGAGAAAGGTCGCTATTTTATCCAGCTTTTGATAACTGTCAGTTTGGTTGGTTGAAACACTTTTACCTTCCCATATGTCCATAACACTTTGGCCTATAGATGTCGTAAAACTTGAATTCATATTAGAAAGGATAGCTACACCTAATTCTTTATTTGGCTGCATAATGATAAACGATGAATATGTTGGGTTCTGCCCCTCATGCTGAATATATTGTTTTGCTTTCTTTTTTACAACTTCCCATCCGCTGGCATAGTAAGAATTCTTATCAAAAGCAGCCACCGATCGATCAGGATGGTGAGATTCTTTAATGAGTTGCTTATTAAACTCTTTAATCGAATCATATCCTAACTGTAAATTCATCCATTTCGCAATGTCAGTAGTGTTGCTTATGATATATCCTGCGGGTATGTTCCCACGATAAATAGGTGGTGTGTATTTCTGCTCTTTCAAAAATCCTATCTTGTAGCCTTGTGCTACCATAGATGACTGAACTTGGTGGAGACCAACGAAAGAATCTTTCATCCCAATAGGCTTTAGTACCTGATTTTTTATGTATAGATCATAGGGTTATTTCGTTACATTCTCGATTACGAGTCCTAGAACATCGTAATTAATTGTTGCATATTCAAACGTGCTTCCTGGCTTTCGGTTCAGTTCCTGATTTAATAATGTCTTTACGTTCAACTCTAGTGCGTTTGAAGCAGTACTCTCAGGAATTTGCGCTATTGATTTTGAGGCGATTCCGCTTGAATGATATAGTAACTGATTCAGCGTAATGGTTTGAGGTTCTCCCTGATATTTAAGCTTAAACCATGGAATATACTTGTGAACACTATCAGAACGTTTTAACTTTCCTTCCTTTTCCAAACGAAGAATGGCCAAACCGGTAAATGCCTTAGTAGTTGATCCAATCTCAAATAATGTATTGGACGTAACAGGTGTTTTCTCTTTAACGTTTTTGTAGCCGAAATTCCTTTGATAAACTGTTTCACCCTTTTCCACAATTACCAGTGAAATACCAAGAATTTTACTAATATGTCTTTGTTGTTCAACCAGCTTTTCGATTTTCTCCGTTTTTTCATTTGCTTCAGCGTTAACTAAAGGAGCAGTGAGACAAGTCAATCCTAGAATCAATGTAACTAAAAAGTTAATTATTCTTACTAATTGTTTCATAAAGTTTTCTCCTTGACGGCATTTTCTCTAGAATAATAGAAATGTGAACCAACTTATATCTTACAATTAAACCCATTTATTTAATACAATTACAATTCAACTTATCCAAAAATTAGTTTTCTAGTTTTATACCTTATAAAATCCCAAAATAAAAAACACTGTTAATATAATTTCGATTAACAGTGCTACTAAATAAAACTTAGAAAGTTTATTTGTTATTTATATGTTAAAAAGAGAAGCTCTTTTGGAAATACAATTACATGATTTATTCCAGCCTTTCGTACATCATATAAATAACCTATCAATGTGAACGGTATTAAACTTCATCTTTTGTTATCTGCTCATGAAATTTATACTATAATTCAATACAGATTATTTGAATTCCTTCTTCAATTAACCTGCAACGTTTGTTTAATAAGTTCATTAGAAAAGGCGTTAATCCTTCTTGGAATCAACGCACCTGATTTTTGAATAGTGGCCACACAATTATGCAAATAGAATTGATTCATTACATTAATGGATCATCATATCCATCCACGTTTATATTCCCAAAGATTTCGCCCCATTCTTTAAGAATCTCATGTCTTTGGATACGATGCTTTTCTCTACCATATAAGTAAAATGATTCATCACAGCTATTATTCGTAACAAATGTCACACTGTAACTGACACCTATTCCACCTTTGGTATCTCCTGAGAGTCCTCCACTCCCATCAGAAGAAGTACAATAATCATTTAATTTTTGTCTATTACCATCATCATCTACGTAGTAAAACTTATCATCAATGAAAACTGAATCATCAACAGGTTCTGACGTAAACGCCACACCGTAAGTAGCCATGCCTGATCCAGCTAAGGTTTCAGAGACACGAATTTCAACGGGAATTATAGAGAAATTGCCTTCTTTTTTAAATTTAGGTTTATCTGGAACATCGTGAAATACAAAAATAGCTCCATCAAATCCTTCAGGTATCAAAAAGATATTGTTAGATTTTTCCTCTTCCTGAAATACACAGCCAGTCATTGAACCTATAATAAAAATAAAAATAATTATATATGCTATCTTCTTCATTTCTTACTCCTAGTAGTATAGTCCATTTAATATTACTTCACTCTTCTATAAAAGGGGAGTTAATTTTCTGCAATAAAATTCATCTTCTGTTAAATAATTGAACTCATTGTAGTCCGAAAAGGCTTCAAATTAGAAGATTCTTCTATTATAATTTAATCGACTTACAATGCTGCAATACAAAAGGTTAACGTTTCTAAACGGGTCTGTTGAACTTTTGTTAGTTTAGGAGATGGCTAGAATGAATAACGAGCGAATAAAAAGAAAGTTCTTGGCAGCAATACTATCAAGTTTACTTTTTTCTGGTTTTATGGCGATTGGCTCATCGACTATGGGGAATCCTGGAGTGAATTATCTTTTATTCTCTGTCATCTTTTTCGTATATTCTGGAGCTATTATTTTTATTTACGGAAACATTGTTTCTCATCTACTAGAATGGTTGTTTAACCGCTTTTTCCAACCTTCAAAAATCACTTCACTTTGCAGTATCCTCCTACACGGGGTCTTCGGCTCACTGATTGGTCTTATCGGTTTCAATCTCAGTATTACAATAATGGGATTTGTCGCAGCTCTTCTTTACGGTATCATAGACCATTGGATAAAAACTCGTCAAAACCATGGTCGATCTTTAAAGCCGCTAACCTTCCTTGTGATCGCATTTTTCATCCCTTCATTGGTCTTAGGTTTTTTTGCTGATATGGTAGATCCATTTACAGAAGAAGAAGCACAGGACTATGTCGTGACTTTGCCCGAATATGATGATTTCCCCAATACAGCAGGGAAGATAGAGTTAACAATCCATGGTTTTCATGTCGTGAGAGAAAACATTGTAAAGAAAAACGAGGACGGTACATATCTCATCACACTAAAAGAAACAGGAACAAGAGGAACCGAAAAAGCTGTTTGGGAAATTACGTATCGTGTGGAGAGAGGGGCAAGCTGGTTAGAGAAAGGCCAGGATGAGGTTAGACCTTTGTTTACAAAGGAAGGCATTGAATACTATTTAATGAAGTAGGACTGCTATGTTAGCAGTCCTGTTTTAATTTAATGAATTATTTAACTGATATATTACTTATTTCACTCTTTAAGAAATGCACCCGATTGCGGAATAAATCCTAGTTAAATATATGTATGTTACTTGTTACATTATTAAAGGCATCTTTAATTCTTTTGATATTCCATGGGTGAATTTGTGATGGTAATTCTGTTCTTTCAAAAAAACCTATCCTTTCAATTTCGCTATTCGGTTCCCAACTGTCTTTACCAACTATAACTACTTTGAATAAAAGAACTAAATCATCCTTTGAAGGAGAGGAATAAATAGCTATTAAATTGTTTATTTCAACGATATAGCCTGTCTCCTCATAAACTTCTCTTTTTACTCCTTCTATTGGTGATTCATTCTTTTCAAGATGTCCACCTGGTAATGTCCAATTCCCTGATCCGTATTTTATTTTAGTTAACAATATTCTTTCATTTTCATCAAAGATTGCTGCAAATACGCCAACCTTTGGCATGCTTTTAACCTCCAATTTAAAGATTAATATAATCAAAAAAAAGTGATGCATTTCTCCTTATTAAAAAAATGCACCTGTTTATAGAATAAAGATACTTTATGTATGTTTATGCTTATTGTTAGTTTCACAATAAGTTAGGGTTAAAACCTTATTCTTTGTTCGATAAATCAAATAGACTAGTTGAAATCCCATCTAAAATATCACTTATTACGGATAGAATTTGTAGAATCTGGCTCAACCATAATGCTATAAAAGCAGTACTAATGGCTATTACTATCAGGGAAAGAATTTTCAACACCTCTAATGGTTTATCTTCGTTTTTCATTCATTTACTCCTTTTTCCAATTTCATAACAGTTAATGATTCAACAAAAAATGCACTTCTCCTCCTTGAAGAAATGCACCCGATTGCAGAAGATATTATTCTTTATACCAGTTTTCATCAAATGTAAGATTCAGTGTATTGCCGAACAATGTTCCAAATCTAACGAACGCTCTTCCTCTTGCAGTAATTAGATTCCCATCTTGTACTACTAGAGAATCACAATAATTTTCTTTTTCAAAAACACCAGTCATCTCACGATTTTCTTCAGTCATACCAATCGTATACTTTTTCCCTTTTAAAACCCCTGCTTTTGCTAGAAGATATGGAGAACTTGAAATACTCGCAATCACAGTTACTTTATCTTGGATTTGTTGTATAAACTCTATTAACTTATTTTCATCATCTATCGAAAATATATCCATGCATCCCGGTAACAAGAGACTATCAATTTCATTATCGTTAAGATCATCAATAGTCGCATCAGGCACACAAGTTAATCCGGATTCCCCTCTAATCGGCTGATCATTAACTCCTACTGTGATGATAGGTTTATCTGATTGCATTAAAATCGATATAGCTACACTTAATTCATACTCACTAAATTGAGGATATAGTAATACTACGGTTTTCTTCAATATTAAATACCTCGTTTCAAAATTATGCAAAATAAAAACTGGTTGTTATAAAAACGCACCCGATTGCGGAATAACTATTCTAACTTAATCTTTGGGGTATATGCCATTAGCATAAATTCATTATCTAGATCCTTGATTCTATTAAATCCACATTTTATATAACAAGCTATCGCTCTTTCATTTGTTTTCTTCACGTCTAAAATAATGCTAGCTGAGGATTCAATTTTATTTATATATTCTAGAATGAGTCCTATTATTAATCTACCTATACCTTTTCCCCATAAGTGGGTTTCCCCAATGAATTGATCAATTCCAAAGGCTAATTGATTCGCTTTATATCCGTACTCTTCAAGTTTTTCTTTACTCACCTTATAGAATTGTATGTAACCAATTGAATTACCTTTATATTCAACTATGCACGGAGTAACATAATGGTTTCCATTTATTCTTGGCTCATACTTTTTAATCACCATCTCTAAATCAGAAGAAGGTTCTTCATAGTATTTCAAAACTTTCTCATCCGATAACCATTTAGCCATAATTTTGTAATCATTAACTGACATAAGTCTTATTAAAAGATTATCTTTAGATATCATCATTGAACCCCTTCTTAAAGAAATGCACCCGATTGTTGAAGACTCATCTTTTACTGATTCCAAAATAGCCACGCTGCAAATGGTAAACCCACTGAATAAAAAATATTAATTGAATTTCCTATATAACCAACCACCTTCAGTGTTCCACTGTTGCTTTTATAAGCCGCAACCAGTCCCACTATTGGAAGAACCCATCCACCTAAAATCACTATTGGAAAAGACATTCCAATTAAACCTAAGCTATCAAAGTCATAAACAAAAACAGTCATAGAGAACAAGAACATAACAACTGATGCAATCCCGTATTTATTCATATTTCTCTCCTGGTTGATTTGAAGATAGAATAGCACTTTTCTTGTTAAAGAAATGCACGCGATTGTAGAATAATTAATCATACTTATTTTAAAAATCGTCCATATTCCAGTTCCATTTCGCATTGATAGTTTCTAGAAACCCCTTGATTTGTTCCTTTGACAAATCCTTTGCCCCAGTCACCTTATTAGCATAAGATTGTAGAATCCAAGTTTCACCGTAAGGTCTATCTGGTGCTTTCCATCTCACACCAAACCTATAATCCTTTCCATCAATTTTGACTTCAACTGATAATATTTCCTTATGTAGTATAAAATCTTTCATTTCCAATACTCTCAAGCCCCTTTGTAAACTATCTTGTTCATTTGTTTAATAAATTCATTAAAAAGTGCGTTAATCCTTCTTGGATTAACGCACCCGATTGTTGAATAATGAAACAAAGTTATTTAAGATAAGATTCGATTCTATAATACCTGAATGTCATCTATTGTAATCTGTGCATTTTCACCGTAGAAAGTCACCTCACATTGAAGTGTTAAATCATTAACTTCTTCTTCATCCCACAAATCAAAGTCCAAAGAATATTTCAGATTATCCTCAATCTCATAAACTTCTACCTCTTGATATATATGATTGGGTGGGTAAACTAAAAGTATCCCATAATCATTAATCGCTTCCTCTAACATTTTAATATCTAATCTTCCTATTCTTTTAGTTTCTTGAATTTCTAGATAATTTTTTTCAACAATATCTTTAACTAACTCTCTTAATAAACGAATTATTATTTGCTTGTTATCCATCATATTCCTCTTTCTATTAACTGCATTGTAGATACATTAACACTTCTCTTTTTTAACAGAAACGCATCCGTTTGTTAAAGTTATGTACTCTGTATTTCGGTCTTAATAACCAGACATTTTTTACATAAATAATAGTAAATGTTCATCTCACCGATTTGAAAAACCACAACTGAAATAAGTTCAGTATCACCAAGATCTTGTGTTATTGAAGCAATGTACATCATTTCACATTTGCATCTGGGACACTCTAAATCATTAGGAACTTCCTCATACAAGGGGGCACCTAACAATCTACATACATATTCAGAACCAAATAAATCAAATGCAGCATCATAATTGTCTTCATTTATTGGAACATCTTCATCTTTCATTTCAATTAATTTCACACTGGTTTCTGGAAGTGGTACAGGTAGTTGATCTTCCTCATCTTGAGTCCAATCTTCAGTATTCTCTTGACTCAATACTTGTGTTGTTCTCCCCTCATTACTTAATTGAAAATATTGAGGCTCCCACACCATCGCACAGTTTAGGCAAGAAACTAATGGTAACATACTAATTCCATCCGCTTTTAATACTGAAAGCCTTGGATCTTTCAAATCAAAACAAAATATTAGGTGCATTTTCTTTCCGCACAGTTTACAAACAGGTACCTCGCAATCTTGACCACCAAAATGATGTTTATACCCATCGATTCCTTCAATTACTCTATATCCTTTTATGTCTCTCCAGTGTTCTCCAAAAGGTTTCTGTTTCATAAATATCCTCACTTATTAAAGTTAGCTTAATTTTATACAAGGTTCCAATCCTGCTCATATGTTTAATAAGTTCCTTAAAAAATGCGTTAATCCTTCTTGGATTAACGCACCCGTTAGCTTAATAAGCACTTCTAATATATTCATCTAATATTGGTAAATCAGGTGGACTAATGTTTGGGGGAAGTTCATTAAACTTAAAAAATTTTAAATCCTGAACTTCACTTTCTTCTCTTCTCAATACACCTTCATAATCCCTACACACAAAGGCAGACACAACATTATATACTTCATCTCCGTGAGGATATTTATAGTAAAAATCTTGTCCTGAAAAGACATTGAATAAAATTAAATTATTTGCGTTCAGTCCCGTCTCTTCATATAATTCCCTTTTAGCTACTTGTTCTAATGTTTCTCCAATCTCCAAAGAACCACCAGCTAATCCCCAACAATTATTGTCTTTACGAAGTTGTAATAATAATTCATTTTTGCTATTTACAAGTATTACACACGCACCAGCCATAATTAGAGGGCGACTACCCACTACTTTTCTTAAATCCATAATGTATCCCATTAGATCCTCCAATAGTGTTTATTCCACAATCCTGCTCGTTTGTCTAATTAATTCAATTAAAAAGTGCGCTATTCCTTCCTGGATCAACGCACCCGATTGTTGATTTTAATAATTTCTTGTCTTGCTACCTTTTGTCTTTCTAAATGGCTGAAACAGTTTCCCTTCGTACTTTTCATAAACATTTAATATCTTTTTTGTCCCATTGAGTCTAGGCACTATTATATAGACGTTAATTGCAACTGCAAAGCTTAAGATCATCCCAGCTATAACATCAAAAGGATAGTGTACGCCTACCCAAATACGGGAAATGCCTACAAGCAATGCTAACAGTATCCAAAATATCCACCATCCTCTTTTGAACAGCCAAAAAGAAAAACAATAGGAGAAAAACAGGATAGTGTGATCACTTGGAAAGGAATTATCTTTTTCTTTCACGATTAACTTGTTTACATCTGATAATTCTACAAAAGGCTGATAATTCGAATGAAATACCCCTGAAACCTTCCCTAATATAAAAGCACAAGTAAAAGTAATTGTTGCACAGAATATCATTATTCTGCTTTCCTTATTCCGTGTAAACCAAATACAGATAACACTGATTGCAAGTAAAAACACCATATATTCTGCAAGAAAGGTGAAGATTATATTTAATTGTTCGTGCTCTTTTCCTAAATCATTTACTAATCTAAATAAGCCTATATTAACTTCTGAGAAATTCAAACCCATTCACCATCCAAGTTCTTTTTCTTTTCATCATAGAAAAGAACCTAGATAGCATCCATCGATTCAGCTTACAATTTTTGGTTCGTTGTGACAATATTGTAAGAATGTCATTATCTCCAATTGTACCCGTTTGTTGTATATAACGAATTTAAAACAATTCCTTAAACTGTATGAAACTTAGATCTAAGGAATTGTTGAGCTTTTTGAGTATTTAGGGATGTATCAAGAGATAGATAAGGGAACTTTTCTTTTGAAATTTTAATTGGAAAGAGAAGACTATTATCCCATCCAAGCTGTTTCAATCGCTTTTTAAAGAACGAATAGTAGCTTTCTTTATGTATGGGTCCAGCATGCAAAATACCATTAAATTCAATTTTAGACAACTCAAGAATTGCACTTGATAAATCATTTACGTTTACAAAAGTTCTATACACATTTGCCCATGCCTCGATTGGCTTATTTTCTTTTATTTTCTCGATTAACTGTATAGTTCGTTTTTCAATAATATGATTCTCATTATCAGCATATAAAGGTCCAGTTCGAAGTATCACGTGATTTGGATGTCTACTAAGAATTAAGTTTTCACCAGCATATTTTCCATTTACATAACTAGCTAAGGCTGCTTCGTTAGGTAACGTTCCAATAGAATCGGATTCTTTATAACCTCGAATCCCTTCAACAAAAACAGCATCCGTCGATATGAAAATAAGTTTAGTGTCACTCTCTATCTATGATAATAAATTTGCGAGCCCTAAATTATTTAATTGGGTTTCTTCTTCAAAATTCATAAGAGACCAGATTATTACTTCAGGATTTATTTTCCTAAGTGCACCTCTTATTGATTGTTTGTTTATAACATCGACTTGCACAATATTAGATTTCTCTTGTTGAAAACGTGAGGTACCAAACACTGTTAGATTTTTGTTCTCTGAAGCCAATTGGATAAAATTCGAGCCCAAAAAACCTGTCGCTCCTAATACAAGTATTCTCATCAACTAAACTTCCTTTATTAAGTGTTTTTTATGTTTTTCTTCCTCAAACTCCTATTACTTCAACGCACCCGATTGTTAAATAACTGATTATCAGTTTGTGTAGTTTTTAATAATCTTAGAGAATAGTTTCATTCCTGTTTTATGTCCACAACTAAGATATCAAAAAGTTTATTGTCTATATAGACCAAGAAAGCCCATTTCCCCGACTCGTTTAGCAGCACATTTGATGGTATATGTGTAATTGTCCAGATGCGAAAATAATCCGACCATCTGCCGTCAGGTTTCTGAAAGAGAACGACTCACAAATCAAAATTTCACTTCTTCCACTGTGGCCTTGCTCGAATTGTTCATCATTACTTATTAGCGTAGTACTTGTTATACACTCTCATTTCACAATCATCGTTATCTATGCATAACCAAAGTTGTATCTTTTTTTCGTTCCCGTCACCTTCGTCAGTAGTTACCGTCTTATACCCAATCTCTTCCTCGTTTGTGTTTCCGCACTCATAACATTCTCTAGCCATTTCATTCACTCTCCTATTCTTTTTTTAGATTAAACCAATATTTATTATTATAATAACATAATTATCCAAATCGCATTTAATCCTTCTTAAAGTGACCTGCATCGTTAGTTTAAGTACATTTCTTCACAATCTCTTCCTAATTCACCATATATCATTAATTTCTTTATTCAACAATCCTGCTCGTTTGTTCAATAAGATTACTTCTCTTTCTAGTAAAACAGTCTTGTAGTTTAGTGATTATAAGTTAATCGCAACTTCATATTTCAATTTCAAAACCTGTTGGTTTTTGGTAAGGCACCTTACATTCTTTAAAAACCATTTTTAACTTAGACAAGTCATCAGGTAATGCTGGGGATACAGTATATGTATAAGATTTATGACCTCTAGATCCTCCCCCACCATCAGTTTGGCATTCATAATCTGTTTCGCCATCTTTAATTGAAAGAGTAAAAAAGTTATGTTTGGGAAAAGCATTCTCATCAATTTCCCTATCAATGTTAAAATGAACGACACTAGCATTTTCAAACTGACGCACAAAAGTTACCGCATAAAACACATTGTCTTTTTCAAATGATTTAATATTGGTATATTCTTAATAAATCCCTTTGGCTCTATAAGAGGTTTATACATGTCTTCACTTAAAAAATGTGCAAATATACTATTTAAGAAATCTTCATAAAGATCATTTTCTTCACACCAAGCTAAAATATGCTGCTTTGTTGGGAAACCTGGATTATTATTTGATAGTACTTTCCGTTGTTTAATTAGTTCACAGATTTGTTGATTGGTGGCTTCTATTCGTTCGTTATAAAAATCTGTTGGTGGTTCAAATGGCATTCGTTTCATATTCATTTCCTCCAATATTCTATATTCCAACTTACTTGAAGTTAAGAGAATAAAAACTACCAATTCCTATTATTAAGATTACCATAATTTTGAATTTAAGACTTAGTAAAACTATATCTAATTTCAATTACTCAACAATCTGGCCCGTTTGTTGAATAACAGGAATAAAAAAAGACTCACATTAAATGAGCCCTTAAATAAAAATTATTGCGATTCCGATAAATTATGAAAAATGATTCCAGCGAATTTTGAACAGATTCCGATTAATTATGAAAAATTACATCAATCCCCAACAGCAGCATTCCGATCCACTACATCATGGACGAGCAGTACACCAAGCTGGTGGTGTTCGTTTTGGTAGAGTGATCCTTGAACGAATCGAATCTCACCATTCAGATTAAGAACTTCAAGTTTGCAATATGCAGCGTTGATTTGGAGGGCTCGGTATAAACTTGATTCTTGTGAAAGTGTGACTCCATTTACTTTCACAATGACTTCGCCAATCTTTAATCCCATCTTTGCAGCAGGTGTTCCTGGCACTACTGAAAGAATCATAACTCCCTGATCTCTTGGTACAAAGTGCGATGGTCTCGTGTCATCACGTTGGCTCGTTACGAGTGTAATGAGCTCTCGTCCTGCAAGACCGGCTGCGATTGCTATAGCAATTAATAGCGGTAAATTATAAAAATGACCCACTGCTGCAATACCAGTTACGATAAATCCTAAAATCAAAACTTGTCTGCCTAGATGTTTAATCGCTTCTTCTGGCAGTGTATGTGTGACTAACTGGCGATATCCAATGGCAAACGGTACAAGGAAGAATGAGAATCCTATTGCGCCCATCGGAAACAATGGCCACCAATCTAATACAGGAATAGAGCCTACAGGAAGAACTAAAAACTGTGGAACAATCCAAAATCTCGTAGCTTCATGTGCTCCAATATAATGACCCCGTTTACCTTTGAACAGTCGAGGCGAAGTGCGATCTGCACCTTTCCATATGACCAGTATTCCTTCTTGAATTAAAAGAACACCAATAATGACCGCCAATGAATCAAGCGGCGTTTTCTGAACATCCACAATCCATTGATCTACAAAAGAAATGCCAAGTTGAAATTTCGGAAGCAACAGACCGACGACTGCCGATAAACTTACAGCGTATGCAGGGTTCATAAACCTTGTTTTAAACGTTAAGCCTAAAGCAAGATAAACGACCCCAATTAAGGCAATCATCCCAAGCGGCAATGTAATACCAGCTGCCACAAAGATTACAGAACCGATGAGTCCAATCAGAATGCCTGGCAGCAATGAAAATATTAAATTATCAATAACAGGGTGCACGCGCACTTTAAATTCTTTTCTCTCTCGTTTCACACGTTTTAATCCAATTAAGAAAGCAACAAGAATAAAACCGTAAAAAAGCGGGTGTAAAAAAAGCAGCAGCATGCCCTGAAGTAATTCTTTCACAAAGGTGTCTGTCATGTGCGGTCTCTTCCTTTCT
This sequence comes from Fictibacillus halophilus, assembly GCF_016401385.1. NCBI lineage: Bacteria > Bacillati > Bacillota > Bacilli > Caryophanales > Fictibacillaceae > Fictibacillus > Fictibacillus halophilus. Next base: position 2,676,657 of record NZ_JAEACF010000001.1, read on the forward strand.
CATCTTTCAATTCATCCACTTTTTCTTCAATACGTTTCAATCTTCTATCCGTACTCACAGCTCGCTTCACTAATAAACCAACCCCAACGATAATGGCGATCAGCACGAGAAACAAAACCAGCTGATAAATAACATCTCCAACATTCAATGACTGCATTTCGTCTACCCCTTTTAACATGACAAAGGATTTTATCTCTCAGATCGTTTAATTTTCTGTTTCATTTAATACCCACCATAGAAATTATTCAAGGATTTTACTTGTTTTTCGTTAAGAACTTCTATGAATAGTTGATTGGAGCGCAAGGTGCGAGACTCCTGCGGGACAGGCCGGCAGGTGAGACACTTATACGTGAAACGTACGAATGTGGCTCACCGCCTGCCCCGCGGAAAGCGAGCAACCTGGAGCGGAAATCAACCTCACACAAGAGGCTCTTAAAACATCGAAGCTTCACCTAAAAAAAATCCGTAGAGAATAATTTCCTCTACGGATAGTATTCGTGTTTCAGTTGTTTTTTCCTGCCATAATCCCTTATTTTGCAAGCAATTCAATCGCCGTTTTACGCTGAACATCGTTCTTATCATCACGGATTGAATCGATCACTTTTGACTCCATCTTACCAGCTGTCTTCGTATCTACTTTTCCTGTTGCTGGCAAGTTGTTCGCACGCTGGAACGCAGTTACCGCAGCTTGCGTTTTCTCATCAAAATATCCATCTTCTCTACCCGTCTGGAACCCTAAACCGTTCAACATCACTTGAGCGTTCTTCACTTGCTCGTTGTTCATATCAAACTCTAACGCTTTTTTCTCAACCGTGATCGGGTTTGTGTAGAAGTAGTCTGGCTGCTTTACTTCAAAAGTAGGCTTTACCCCTTTTTTATGAATCCAATTTCCATCAGGTGTCAGCCACTTAAACAGTGTCAGCTTGATGTTCGATCCATCACCGAGGTCGATCGATTGCTGGACCGTCCCTTTACCGAATGACTTCTCACCAACAAGGTCATAATTTCCTGCCTCTTTTAAAGCTGCAGCTAAAATTTCAGACGCTGACGCACTACCTTTGTCGATCAAACCGATGATCGGATAATCTTTCTTTTCTTTTAACGTAGAAACATAACGTTCTTTGTTCCCTTTGCGGTCTTCAATCTGAACGAATGGCTTTTCCTCAGGGATAATCTGACGAAGAATGCTATCAACCGCTTCTAGATAGCCTCCTGGATTACCACGAACGTCAATAACTAGACCATCAATCTTTTCTTTTTCTAACTCAGTCAACTGTTTCTTAAAATCAGATCCCGTTTTTTCTGAGAAAGATGTGATTTCAAGTACACCGATTTTTTTCCCTTTTACTTCTTCAATATCAGAGTAAACGGTCTCGATCGGAATCTCGTCACGTGTTACTTTTACCGGCATGACATCATTGACACCTGTTCGTTTTACACCAAGTGTTACGATAGATCCTTTTTCACCGCGGATTTTTAAAACGGCTTTATACAGATCTAGTCCTTCAACGCTTTTACCGTCGATCGTGATGATCTGATCGTTCGGCTTTAGTCCTGCTTTTTCAGCAGGTGAATCTTTGAACGGTGCGACGATCGTTACTTTACCGTCTACCATACTTACTTCTGCACCGATTCCTTCAAATGAAGAATCGAGTGATTGTGAAAACTGACTTGCCGTTTCTTCATCCATATAAACGGAATATGGATCTTTTAACGTTTTGACCATTCCTTGAATGGCACCTTCAAGGAGTTTGTCACGATCAACATCTTCTACATAACGAGAAGAGATGATCTCATACGTCTTCTGAAGTTTCGCAAACTCTTCGTCGTTGTCGACTTTCGTTGCGGTCTTCGGCAGATCGTTTACTTCACCGTTCTGAACATACTTTGAATCGTTTCCAAACAGTGCCATCGAACCATACATGCCACCGGCACCAACAAGCAAGGAAAGAACAATCAGCAGGGCCAACATTTTTTTATTTACGTTCATTCTGCTCACCTCGTTTTTGCAGGAAAAGGCATCACACCCTGCAAAGTGCGATGCCTTCCATTGTAAGAGTCTTTAGGCAACAGCCTGTCTCCTACTTCACTATATGAATAGCTTGTTTACTTTATGTGTTTATTTTACCAGTAAGCCGCAGGATTTACAGCATTTGTTTTTCCTGCATTCCAAGGTCCTTTGTGAAGTTCAAAGTGTAAATGCTGACCAAATGAATGTCCAGTGTTCCCCATGTTGCCTAGGAACTGCCCTTTTGAAACAGAACCGCCTGATACAGCACGGCTGCTCATGTGAGCGTAAACCGTTGTCCATTGCTGCCCACCGATTGAGTGAGAGATGTATACAACGTTTCCGTATGAAGAAGAATACTCTGATTTAATAACTGTTCCGTCAGCTGCTGCATAGATCGGAACCGTTCCACCTTGTGCGATGTCAATTCCTTCATGCATACCGCTGCTTCTGTTACCAAAACCAGAAGTAATTCTTCCAGCAGCAGGTTTAATGATCATGCCATTACCTGATACAGGCCCCATCGAAGGAGCTGAACCACCTGATGAAGAAGATTCACGAGCTGCTTTTTCACGTGCAGCTGCACGAGCTTGTTCAGCACGGAACGCCTCTTCTTGAGATTTTAGAAGTGCACCTTCGTTTTCAATTTTATGTGCTTCAGCATGCAACGAATCTTCTTCTTTTTTAAGAGAAGCCATCAAACGTGTTTTCTCATCCATTTGAGCTTTCAATTGCTGTTGCAGCACTTGTAATTCTTTCATTGCGTTTTGTAGGTTAACTAGTTTTTTCTCAACATCTGCCATCTTTTTCTCTAGAAGCTCTTTATCTTTCTTTTGTTCTTCTAGGAGCTGACGATCTTGTTCTGCAATCATGTTCAATGCTAGAACACGGTCAAGAAAATCACCAAAATCTTTCGAACCAAGAACAACTTCTAAGTAAGAAACAGCTCCGCCAGATTCATACATAGAGTTAACTCGTTCTTTTAATAGAGCATCGCGTTTATCAATTCGCTTCTGAACAACAGCGATCTCGCCTTTTAAAACGTCGATCTCTTCTTTAGTTTCTTTAATATCCGTTTGTTTTGCTTGAACTTTCAGATCTGTTTCAGAAGAAAGCTTATCAATTCTTGCTACTTCCGCTTCAATCGCTTCCTGGCTGCTTTTGTTCTTGTCCAGCTTAGCTTGTGATTCTTTCGCTTTTTTTGCATTTTCTTGTTGTTTTTTCTGGATGCTTGATAAAGATTCCGCGTGAACGACGGATTCAGAGTGATACATAGTAAAGGCGCCCAGTGCCAAACTTAATGAAAGCACTGTACCAACCACTTTCCTTTTCATTCGTTTTCCTCCCTAACCCCTATTAATTGTTTCGTTTTTCTTGGATCTCTTTATTTCTGCTATCTTTACTTAAATCTTCAAGAACTTACGAACAGACGTTAAGCTTCCCCAAACGCCGATCACTCCACCGATCAGAATCATCAACAGCGCTAGCTGCGGGATAAGTGGTGTAACTGGCAATAGCTCAATGAATACTGTTCCTAATTTTTGATTAACGATATCGAAAATGGCTTGATAGCCTACCGTGATGACAACAATCGGAAGTATAGCACCCGCGACACCTAATGCAAAACCTTCAATGAAGAACGGCCAGCGGATAAATCCATTCGTCGCACCAACGAGTTTCATAATTTCAATCTCGCGTCTTCGTGTTACGATTGTTAATTTTATAGTATTTGAGATGAGGAACATCGCTGTGAAAACAAGTCCTAATACGAGGACAATTCCAACGTTGCGGGCAACATCTGTCACTTTAAAGAGTTTCTCGACGGTCCCTTTTCCGTACTCAACTTTGTTTACAAATTTAAATTTCTCAACTTCTTTTGCTACAGCAGCCGTATCTTGTGGCTTTTCTGTATAGATGATGAACGCATCTCGCAATGGATTTTCATTTTTAAGGGATGAGAAAGCTTCGCCTTCATCTCCTAGACTTTCAATCAGTTCATCAAGGCCTTCTTCTTTAGATTGATACTCTACTGTTTTTACCTTACCAAGCTTTTCAAGCTCTTGTTTATAAGCATCGTATCTTTCAGGCTTTTCCGTTCGTTCGATGTAGGCTCTGATCTGAACATCGTCTTCAATCTGACTTGCAATATAGTTAATGTTCAAAAGGATTGCCAAGAACACACTTACTAATAGCAAGGTTACCGTTACTGCAGAGATAGAAGCAAAGGACATCCAGCCGTTTCTTCCCATGCTCTTAAATGCTTCTACAAAATGACGCTTTAATGTTCTAATCTTCATAGCCGTAATCCCCCTTCGCCTCATCACGTACAATTCGGCCGCCTTCGATGGCGATTACGCGCTTTGTGATCGTATTTACAATCTCTTTATTGTGAGTTGCCATAACAACTGTCGTCCCACGAGCGTTGATCTCTTTGAAGATGTCCATGATCTCCCACGCTGTTTCTGGATCAAGGTTACCTGTCGGCTCATCCGCGATAACAACGGGAGGATGGTTTACGATCGAACGTGCGATTGATACACGCTGCTGCTCTCCACCAGATAGCTCGTCCGGGAACATGCGCGCTTTGTTTTTTAGTTTTACAAGATCAAGAACTTCCATAACACGTTCTCTGATCACTTTTGGCGATTCCTCAATAACTTCAAGTGCAAAGGCTACGTTTTCATATACCGTTAAACGTGGCAACAGTTTAAAGTCTTGAAAGATAACCCCAATCTTTCTTCGTACTTTAGGAATCTGTCTTTCTTTCATTTTTGCAAGGTTTGTCCCATTAATGATAATTGAACCTTGTGTAGGTTTCTCTTCACGATACATACATTTTATAAACGTGGATTTACCTGCTCCACTCGGTCCGACTACATAAACAAATTCACCTTTTTCTATGTAGACGTCAATCCCGTTAAGTGCCATAACACCGTTCGGGTATGTTTTCCATACATCAACCATTTCTATCAAACAAAATCACTTCCTTACTACCCCAAAAAATATTTCCCTGATCAATCAACAAGTTCTATATAAAGGTCTTTCGACAAAAACGCGATATATGTCAGTTTTTTTCCGCAATAACTATTATAACATCTTGGACTGACAATTTTATTACAGTTGTGTTTCATCTTCCCTCAAACAAGGGACCATGGTCATGTTTTCGAGATTCCGTAGTACTTAAAATACGACACAATTCGCTGTAATCCTTCATATATCATTCAAAACCTGCACGGAGACTTTTCGACACGAGCACTATAAAACCGACCATCGCTACGAGATTTCGGGTCTTTTGACCTGGTATTGCGGGTATTTTTCATACGATTGTTCGTGAATTCTAGTAAAATGGGCACCGATGTGTGATTAGTACTAGTGATCAAAAGAAAACCAGTCGAGACGAGTCCCAACTGGCTGATTTTCTAAACGTTTATCCGCGTTTAAAGCCTTCTCCTAACACTTCGTTCGCATTAACTACGATTACGAATGCATCTGGATCTACACCTTTCACGTATTGTTTCAATTTTGTTACTTCATATTGGGCGACAACGACCATCAACATCGGTCGTTCATCTTGCGTGTAACCACCAAACGCATTGATTTTTGTTACACCACGATAAATGTGTGTCAGGATGCCTTGACGAAGTTCATCTTCTTTATCTGAAATGATTAACGCCATCTTTGTCGTACCTAGCCCAATCTGTACCACGTCAATCGTTTTTGCCGTGATGAACATCGCAATGAGAGCATACAGAGCTTGTTCGATTCCAAAGAATAATGCAGACGACGTAACGATCGTGCCATCTATGAGGAGGATGATTGATCCGAGTGAAGCACCCGTATATTTATGAACAATCTGTGCGAGCAGATCAACGCCACCTGTAGACGCTTTTCCACGAAACACGATTCCAAGACCAGCCCCGATTCCGAGTCCACCGAAAATCGCTCCAAGCAAAGGATCTTCTGTTGCCGCTCCCCATCCTTCAAAAATAAAGACGAAAAACGGAAGCACGACTGTTCCGACGAGTGTTTTTGCACCGAATCGTCTGCCGAGGAAAAATAATCCCGCAAAGAAGAGCGGAATGTTTAAACTCCACTGTACGATAGAAGGTTTCCATTGAAAGAGTCCGTACAGAATCGTTGATATCCCGCTCACACCGCCAGAGGCGATCTGGTTCGGTAGAAGAAATACCGAGAATGCGAGTGCCACAAGTCCTGATCCAATCACAACATATACATATTCTAAAATGAGTTCAACGGTCGGGTGTAGAATCCCGCGTCGTTTTCGCATAGCCATCATCATTGCTGTCTTTAACCCTCAAACTTTCATAAGGAATTTCTTTAAACCGAGAAAAAGTATACCAATCACAGTATGCCCTTGTAAATGAGACCTAAGTGCCGCGGTGATGGAGTGAAGTGAGAAACAGAAAAAGAGAGCCATGCTTTCATGACTCTCTTCTGTTCATATTACTCTTTTTCTTTAGGTTTCTTTATTTCGCTATTTAAACCTTTCATTAAGGACCAGCACATAAATACCATGATAATTGCGAATGGAAGTGCTGTTGCGATCGATACCGTTTGTAGAATGGTCAATCCACCAGCTGTTAATAACACTACAGCAACCAGAGATTGCACCACACCCCACGTAATCTTAATTCTGTTTGATGGATTTAAGTTACCTGATTCACTAAGCATTCCTAGTACGAATGTAGCCGTATCTGCAACCGTAATATAATAGGTGATTACAACAGCTAGTCCGATTAAGCTAAGAATGGTGCTGAACGGCATTGCCTCAAATAGATAGAAAATCGACAGTGACACATTGTCTGCAATTTTTTTCGCTAGTTCGTGATTGCCTAGATTTTGAACATAATGAAGGCCCGTTCCACCAAAGATGGCGATCCAAAAGCACGTGCCTAATGTTGGTGCTACTAATACACCTAGAATGAATTCTTTAATCGTTCTTCCTTTTGACACACGCGCGATAAACATTCCAACGAATGGTGCCCAAGCGATCCACCATGCCCAATAGAAGAGCGTCCAGTTTCCGATCCACTCCCCTTTACTAAATGGCGCAGATCTTAAACTCATCTGTAGGAAATCATTTAAATAGTTACCTAGTGAGTTAAAGAACAAGTTGAAGATCACAAACGTCGGACCAAGAATTAAGACTAAGAACATGATCAAGAAAGACAAGATCATGGCGGTGTTTGATAAATATTGAATACCTTTTTCTAACCCTGTTGAAATAGAAATCAAGAATAGAATTGTGGCAACTGCAATAATGAGAATTTGTACAGATAGTGTATCTGGAACATCAAATAAGAAATGGAAGCCGCCTGATATTTGAAGAGCTCCAAAGCCTAGTGATGTTGCAATACCAAATACTGTAGCAAAAACAGCAAGGATATCGATCGTCTTACCGATCGGACCATAAATTTTATCTCCTAACAATGGATAAAAAGCAGAGCTGATGGATGCTGGAAGCTTTTTATTATATTGAAAGAAAGCTAACGCTAAACCAATGACGGCATAAACTGCCCATGGATGCAATCCCCAGTGGAAAAACGTATATTTCATTGCTACCTTTGCTGAAGCATCGGTGAATCCTTCTCCATATGGAGGCGTAACATAGTGTGTTACAGGCTCTGCAACACTCCAGTACACGATCCCAATTCCCATACCTGCTCCAAAGAGCATCGCTAACCAAGAAGATGTTTTAAATTCTGGTCGGTCAGATTCTTTTCCTAAACGGATACGTCCGTATTTGGAAAGCAGTAGATAGACAGAGAATAAAACAAAAAACAAAGCAGAAGCAAGATAGATCCACCCTAGATAATCGATGGTATAGCTATAGATACCATTTGTTACTGCCGCTAAACTCTTCTTAAAAAATATTCCCCAACCTATAAACATCACTGTTAAAAACAATGATATATAAAGAACACTTTTCCCTTTACGATCTTGAGTACTCATATGATTCCCCTTTACACTTTCGAAAATGGATACACTGTCTTTATATTCACCTGTTTTACAAATTTTATGTCAGATTTTAAGTAAAAGTAATTTTTCGATTGTATCCATATTCCGTTTGTTCCTTTTTTAAACAAGTGAATAAGGTCCAGTCCTACATCCCTCCTATTAATAAAGACCCTGATTAAAACAACAAGGTACAAGTATAACATATGAGTCAACTCATTCTGTAAAGATTGAAACATGCAAAAAAAGCAGCCATCTAAGTCATGTTCTTCTTAAATGGCTACTTTTACATGAATGCTATGATTGGATACCTAATTCTACTAAGATTGTTTCTAATGTTTTTCCTTTGTATTTCTTTCTAGGGGATGGAGTATCGTCAACATGTTGGTTTTGCAAGAGATAGTTTTTCTGTACATATTTCATATCTTTAGCATCTACCTTTCCGTCAAAGTTAATGTCTGCAGCACGTTTTCCTGTTCCCCATGCATTTTGAATCTCGATGGCGTCATGGATATCAATGACGTTGTCTTGGTTCACGTCTCCCGCCTTCACATCAAGTGCGGTAATAAAACGGGTTTGACCGTGTAACTCACCATTATGTTCAAATCCGATATAGACTTTCCCTTTCGTCAAAAAGTGGCCTGGGACTTTCATTTCAACCGTGAATGCTTCTTTTTGCAGAGGCAGCTTGTCGTACTTATACTGACCATTATCCGCTATGCGTTCAGATGGATCATGTGCGTTCCCGTCTGCATCGATGATTTGAACAGAGCCACCTACTTTTGTCCAATCTCGTCTTTCTGTAACAGTTTCTTCATCGTTTTTGAATCCTTGTGGTGTAATGTAGCCATTCGCAATAGAGAATTGTGGCTTCACTTTCCAAACGAAAGGAGCTTGAAGAACGGTAGTTGTAATGGAATTGGCATCCGTTACTTTTACAACGGGCAGTAGGCCTGCTTGCGTTGTGTAAGTCGCATCACTTACTTTTAGCGTTACGTCAACAAGGTCAGCATGATCTAAAACACCGCTTCCTTCATTGAATTGAACCGTGATCATACCATCTTTTACATCAATAGAGCCTTTATTTTTATAGGAGTCATTTAGTTTAGCATCGACTAGTGAAACGGCTCCATAACTGCTATTGTTTAAATTCCATTCTGCTTTCGTTAGATTCGTTAAGTTGTCTAAAGAGAGGGTTGCCTTCACCGTTTCTCCTGTTTTCAATACAGCATCTGCATCTGTACTCTTTGAGTAGGAAACGGCTGTACCTTCTTTAACAAAGTAATAATTTTTCTGCAGCGCTTGATTTCCGGCCATATCAAATCCGGTCATACGAAAATTGAGTGACTGAACTTTTTCATTCATCGCAATCTCTTCAACGAACTTTCCTTCTTTGTCCATTTTGATTGCAGTTGACGGAAAAGCAGAGTTCCAATAGTAGATCATTGAGTTTGAAGATTGATCTACGTTTAGGCCAACTTCTTTCATCTTGTCTACAAGTGGATCATTAATTTTTATATCGAATGGATATGTTGCTTGACCTGGTTTGTATTCTAAAAACGGTGATTCTCCATCAAGCGAGCTTTCGAATGTTGGTGCATCAATATCGATAAACACGTGGCGATATTCAACAATTTCTTTGCCGGTGGCTGTGGTAGAGATCAACTTTAGTTTATAGTGACCTGCAGGCGCGTATGAGAAATTAGAATCAATCGGTTCTGTTTGATCACCAGTGAATTTGTAGTACATACCGTTAAATGCGTTTAACACGTAATAGGATTGGTTTTCGTTACGTCCACTTAAATTCAGTGTTCCGATATATCCTAAATCTTTGCCTGTCTTTCCGTCTTGGAGAACCACTTCCATTTTTTCCATTGGGGCTTTAAAGTTAAATTCCATGCCCGTGTAGATGGTGCGATACCCGAAAAATCCACCTTGATTCAGGTAGTTTGGAGCAATAGCAGATGATGCAAGCTCTAACTTGTTATAACCATCTTCTGTAATACGAACACTGAATGGAATTCGGTATTGCTCATCTGACTTATCGTTGTTTGTCAGTGTGATGTATCCTTCGTAAATTCCCTCTTTTGCGTTTTTCGGAATGTCGATGCCCGCTGACACCTTTTTAAAGTCTTCACCAGCGATTTTGATTTCCTCTGGCATGTTGATTTCGATGCCATTCTCCTTCAGGCTTGGTGATCCTTTTGTTTCTTTCACTTTAACTTTGAACGACTTTTTTACTTTGTCATGATTTTCAATCGTAACGGACTTTTTCAGAGACAGATTCTTACCAGCATAGTGACTACCGTACGCAATGCCACCTGTACGTTCTTTAATCTTCACAAGATTTGTAGAACTAGGAATTAAAGTCTCATCGTTTACTTGAAAGCTCGTTCCACTGTACACGGCTTGATAGGGATCTACACGACCTGCTCCTACTTCAAATACCGAGTAATCACCGTTAAGCGGATCTGCTGTATTCATAAGAATTGTTTTTACGTCTTCAGGCTCTAGATCAGGATTCGCATCAAGCATTAGAGCTGCAATACCTGCTGTGTGTGGAGCGGCCATCGATGTACCGGAATATCTAGAATAAGCGTAATCATAGTTTCCTTGATTCGTTGGATTCACCATATAAGATGGAACCGTAGAAAGAACGGCAACTCCAGGCGCTGTTACTTCTGGCTTCATATCGTACGACTGTCTTGCAGGTCCTCTTGAACTGAAAGCGGCTAAGCGATCTCCTTCTGTTTGAATCTCACCATACTTTCCAAACGTAAAGTTGGATTTACCTGCAGAAATCTGAGTCTTGATTTTTTCACCAGCTGCTTTTGTTAATGAGAATGATGGAATAAATGTTGTCGACTCACCAAGGTTCGCTTCGATTACTCCATCCACGTTGTTGTATAGGAGTACTGCAACCGCACCGTTTTGTTTAGCGAGTGTCACTTTTTCGTTCAAAGTCGTTTCACCGCGAGCGATGAGAGCGATCTTCCCTTTTACATCTTTACCCGTGTAATTCGTCGCCTTTCCAAGACCCACATCAACAAGATCGTAAGACTTACCTTGTAGGTCGTTCAATCGATCAGCATAATGGCGTGCTAAACCTGTTAGCTGGAGTCCACTCTCACTACCCACTGTTCCTGTAAAAGAAGCAACCGTCATCGGGACGTCGCTTGCTCCAATCGTAAGGGCTAATGCAGCAGCACCCGGTGAACCAAGTGTATATGCGTTCGGTCCTGAATTACCAGCAGAAACGACAGCTGTCACATCATTAAGAACCGCATAGTTGATCGCTGTACTCGTCGGATAGTACGGATCATTGATACCTGCACCTAACGAAAGATTGATTACGTCCATTCCGTCTTTAACAGCTTTTTCGATTCCTGATATTATGCCTTCAGAAGAGCCCGTCCCGTAAGGCCCTAACACACGATACGCATAGATATCAGCATCTGGCGCCACACCTTGAACTGAGACATTTGGATTTGTACCTTGACCCGCAATCGTTCCCGCAACATGTGTACCATGCGACGTGTAATACGCGTTGCCATTGAACTCTGGTTTTTTAGAGTCTTGCCAGTTCTTATACGTCGTTTCCATCGGATCGCTGTCATTATCGACAAAATCATAACCGCCCTTATACACATCTTTTAAGTCAGGGTGATTATAGTCGATTCCAGTGTCTAAGATTCCCACTTTAACACCTTCACCAGTGATTCCCTCATTATGTAGCTGATCAATTTTCAAGTAAGGAATGCTCTCTACAGATGTTCCCGCACTGTTGCTGTTCAGGGCTTTTTCTTCTCCCATCGCGATCGGATCGACTTGAAACGTTACATCATTATAAACGGCCTTAACGGCTTCTGATTGCAAAAGCGTTTCTACCTGATTGGCAGGAAGTTTCATCGCCACACCGTTATATACGGTTTTGTATGTGGAGGTGATTTTGTGCGTTGATTTTTTAGTCATTGGAGTGATAGAAGGAATCAGGTTCTCAACATCCTTCTTAAATTGAGCATGCTCTTGATCTACTTTGCTGTCTGCTTGCTGTCGTGAGATCTTTTTCCCTTTTAACTGAGCATCTAACACTGCAGCTTGTCCAGGCTTTGATTGAAATTGAACGATAACGGAGATTTCTTTTTCGCTCAGCAGTTCTTCTTTCTTAAAGCCTTGAAGACCTTCAACATCTGTTAGCTCGAGCTGTTTTAAAGCTTCTCTTTGTTTAGCGGTAAGTGATGATAAAATGTCCTCGGCTTTAAAAGGAGCAGCACTTGTTTGCTGTGTGAACATCGACGAGTTTGGAGAGAGCAGCAGTCCTGCAGCCAATGTAAGGGCAGTAGATTTTTTAATAAAAGATATCTTTTTCATCGTTTCCCTGCTTTCTTTGTGGTTTCTAAAATGAATTTGCAATCACCTATTTGGGCTTTCTATATATGAATCTCTTAGATGTTAAATTTTTCTAGTAAAACAAAGTTCCTGAAGCACCTCCTATTCATTTTTTGAATTTTTCGTATATTTAAATGTAATTGTAATCTCAACAACGCCTTGCCGCTATCGGGGTTTCACACATGACTCACTGCCTATATCAACCGGGAACTTAATTGGAATCTCTACAAAAATTAGGTGAGAAATAGGGATATAGACTTAAAAAACGTTCAACTGATTTGGGGTTTTCTTTAGTAGAATAGAAATATTAGAGAAATGTTTATCAGAGATAGGGGGGCATCTCATGCTTGAAGGAAAAATCATAAAATTCTACCGCGAGCTTAGAAATATGACACAAAAAGAGCTCGGGGACGGAATTTGTTCAGGTACACATGTGAGTAAAATTGAACGAGGACTGACTGAGGTTTCCAAAGAAACAATTCAATTTTTAGCGAATCGATTACAGATCGATATTCAGAATGAGATGAATTTGTACAAAAGCGTAGAACTTCTCTTAAAAAAATGGGAAGAAGCGATCATCATGAAGCTGGATGTCAAAACAGAAAACATAAAAAAACAACTCGAACAGATTGCTCTGTTGCAGATTCCAGATTTCCAGCGCACCCACACTCTATTATTAGCACGCTATTACATACTCACCGAACAGAGAAATAAGGCAGATACCCTTCTTCAAGAGATGGAAAAATGGACAGAGCTCTCACATCGTGAAAAGAGCATGCTTCTGCATATTAGAGGTATCTATGGGCTTCAGATGAAACATGATTATTACGAAGCCATCGATCTCTTAAAACAGGTAGACCCTACATACTACAAAAATGAAGAATACTATTATCATATGGCTGTTGCTTATCACTCTACCAACTCACGTGTACTCTCGTACTATTACGCTAGCAAAGCGCTGAGCTTTTTTGAGAAATCACATTGCTATGCCCGAGTGATTGAAACCGAAATGCTCATGTTAATTCAAATCGAACAAGAGCGAACAAGCGGACCTCAAAACGAAAAATATCAAGAACTCATCGAAATGTGCGAGAATTTTGGCTTAGAGAAACAAAAAGCCCTTCTTCTTCACAACTTTGGCTATCACTCGATCCTTCATGGCCATTTTGAAGATGCGTGTCTATACTACAAGGAATCGATGCAACTAAAAGATCCTAGCACTTCCAACTACTTAGGTTCTCTTGAAGGCTATGTGAACGCCGCTACTCTTTTAGGAAAAGAACCTGTGAAAAACATTCTTCAACTCGCCGAAAAAGGGTTAAAAACGGCACAAGAGAACGGAAGCACAACATTTGTTCACTTCTTTCATATGCATATCTATCGTTTGAAAAAGCAAGACGATCTTTATTTTCACTATCTTGAAACAGAACTATATCCACATCTAAAACAGCTGGGGTATGTATTACCCGCTGAACACTATGAGATTGTTCTGTTTGATTTTTATAATAAAAAGGAAGATGTTGAAAGGGCAAATTTGTACGCCAAAATCATAGCGGACAAGAACCGCCGTACGAATCAGTTTGTTTAATAAAGAAAGGAAGCCGAAAATTGGCTTCCTTTTTAAACTTCATGAAGGACGTCTCATTTGCACGACCTTATTTTCTTCTTCCATTGCGAGCTGTTCTTTTACGAGCTTCTTTTTATAGACCACGCGTGACAGCATGATGCTGATCTCATAAAGGACGAGAAGCGGGATGACGACTAGGAAATCTGATACTAAATCTGGCGGTGTGATCAAGACGGCAACGACCACAAGTCCGAAATACGAAACTTTCCTAGCTTTTGTAAGCACGTGTGGATTTAAGATGCCAAGCGAAGTTAGGAACATCACCACTAACGGAATCTCGAACAAAAAGCCGAACGGAAGCGTTAGATTCATCATGAACTTAAAGTATTTTTCTGAGGTGAAGAATGTTTGAAAGTGCCCTTCTGATAGACCTAATAAGAAATTTAAAACCATCGGATACACGATGAAATATCCGAATGATAATCCTAACAAAAATAAGAAAAATAGTGCCGGAATGTAGGACAGCGTCACTTTCTGCTCTCTCTTACTCAGTGCCGGTTTGATGAACATCCACGTTTGGTGAGCCGCAACGGGTATTGTGAACGCGATCGCGATGACACCGGATATCATAAAATACACCCATAAAATCTCGCTTGGCCCAAGAACGGCAAGCTGTTGATCAAGATCACGAATCAGCCAGTCATAAATCGGCTGAACGTAGAAAAAAGAAACAGAAAGAACCGTTATGAAAACAGCGAGCGTGATAATGATGCGTTTTCTAAGTTCACCTAGGTGTTCAACAAAGTACATCTCTTCAGCTTTCATCATCATACAGCCTCCTTTCTATAATTAGCGGTTCATTATGGAGTTTGTTTTGCCGTGTTTGGCTTTTTGATTCATGTTTAGGAACGTCAATCCAGAAGTTTTGGCTCCCAATCCACGAGTTTGGACGTTCAATCCACAAATTTCAGCTTTCAATCCACGAGTTTGGACACTCAATCCATAAGTTTTGACTCTCAATCTACGAGTTTTGAATCGAGACCATCATAATGAAAAAGATGCGGACTTTTACCGTGCCCGCATCTTCCACTTTTCTTTATTTAGACTGCGGCTTTTCTTCTTTTTCATCAGAAGACATGAGGTCTTTCGCTGAATGCTTGAATTCGCGAAGCGTGCTTCCGAATGCTCGTCCGATCTCTGGCAGCTTAGATGGTCCGAAAATGATAAGCGCAATGATTAAGATCAAGATCAATCCTGGTACTCCGATGTTTGTGAAACCCATGTAGATCGCCTCCTCAAATTTTGGTGATCATTTGTTACATTCCGTCTGACTAAAATTAGAACTTGAAACCAGTAATCGCTACAACAGATGGACGCGGCGTGTTACCTCCGCGTACTTGCGGCCACGTGCTTGTTGGATTTGCTTTATCTTCCGTTTCCTCACCTGGGTGCTGAACACTTAGGAACAACGTTTTTTCATTCGGTGTAAAAGATGGTCCTGTTAACTCCGCTTCTTTTGGAGCAGATGCAAACTGGAACGCCTCTCCTTTGTCACGGCCGATTGTAGGAATCATGAACATGCCGTTGTTACCAAAGCTTGTCCACGCACCAGAATTCAGCTTGCTTGATGAAATGTCCGTCACTGTCCATAGGTTTGCGTTTGAATCGAACGTTAGATTGTCAGGCGCACTGAATCCGCTTTGACGACCTCCTGCTGCAAAAATCTCAAATTCAAAGCTCTCTGCACCATGATCTTCGTCTTTTTCAAAAAAGCGTGTGATGTGGCCATGAATGTTGCCGTGTTTATCGTTGTTTGTGTGTGCGATGAACACCGTACCGTCAAGTGGTGAAATCTCCACATCTTCCGGGCGGTCTGTCGGTGTCGCACCTAGAAGGATTGCCGCATCATGTGCGTTTACCACTACATCACCTTGTGTTTTAAACTTTTCTAAAAGGTCAGCTTTCCCTGCTGCTTTTTCACGAACCGCATCGATCGTTAACGGAAGCCATTTGCCGTTTGCAAGATCTGCTGCATAAAGCGTTCCTTCTTCTAAAAGCTTGCTGTTTTCTTTCCCTTTAGCTGCAGCATATTTGCCTTTACTCACAAACTTGTACACACAAGCATCCTTTTTGTCATCTCCCATGTAGACAACTACTCGTCCGTCGTTCGAGATTCCAACGCTTGCATTTTCGTGATTGAATCGACCAAGAGCCGTATGCTTTCTTACTTTAAAGTTCGGGTCAAAAGGATCAACTTCAATCACCCAGCCATAATGCGTTTGATCGAGATTTGCCGCTTTTGACGTATCCTCAAAGTTTTCTTCGCAAGATAACACCGTGTTCCATGGTGTTCGTCCGCCAGAACAGTTTGCAAATGTTCCTTGTGCAGAAGTTGCACCATTTACAGCTGCCGTTCCTTTAGCTGGACCAGTTAGGGCGAATGGCGTTAAACCTGTTACACGTCGAGCATACTCTGAATTTGTTTCCATCATCCATTTGCCGTTCTTCACTTTCACTTCAATAATAGAACCGCCTTGATTGTAGAGCATCTTTTCAATTTGTGCCGGTGTATATTTACCGTTAACTTTTTCTCCTTCAACATATAAAGGATTTGTATATTCGTGGTTTACCCAAAGCAAGCCATGTTCACTAGATTTGTCGATCGGAAAGTACATCGTAAAGTCATTATTAAATCCAAACGTGTCACCTTTTTTATTAATTACATCACCATAAGATGCAATCACTTCATATTTATATCCTTTTGGCAGAACAAGATCGTCTTTATCCGTTGGTGCGATTGGGTGAAACTTAAATCCTTTTTTGCGAGGCTTCATGCGCATCAAGCTGTCCGATTGTGCGTTAGCTGTTTCTGATAAAGCACCTAACCCCGTCGTAGCTGCAGCAAGTGCCGTTGCACCCGTACCCAAATACGTTAAAAAGGTTCTTCTATCCAATGGCTTCTTTTCCATGTCCATTTCCCCCTAGACCAAATAATTAATGTTGCATCTATAAGAATACTGTCGAAATGTTAAGACACTATGTAGAGGATTTAAACAAATGTTTAAGAATTTTTTGTTTTTTTATAAAGTTGCAACGTTCGCCGACATAAAACGATTAACCCTAACGGTAGGAATACGATACAAAAAGGATTTGATTATTATCCCATCAAACCTTTTATGAGATGAAGATTTCTGTTATAGAAAATATAAGTTGGGAAAATAGGGGAATTTCCTTTATACTAAAGAAGACACATGTCCATGTTTTTTCCCAATATACATTCCGATTGAGATAGGTATAATTAACTAGAGAGCTTTATTAGGAGTGAAGCCATGCAAATAGAAGTGGGGAGTTTCGTCATGTATAACGGCAAAGAATATCAAGTCGTTTGGATTTATGACAACGGAAACGTGGAGATTGTAACAGACGGACAACATAGAAAGATCGAGCTTGTACAAGAGGGAGATCTCACACACATACGATAAAAAAACTTCCGGAAGCAAATAGCCCGGAAGTTTTGTTTTTGTTTTTATTTCATTTTTTGTTGTTTGTGTTGGATGGTTTATTAATTGAAGCTTAATTATATTCTCAAATCACTAAAAAGAATTTTTGTTTTTAATACCCTCGCCAAGTTGATTAGAGCGGAAGGTGCGAGACTCCTGCGGGACAGGCCGGCAGGTGAGACACTTATACGTGAAACGTACGAATGTGGCTCACCGCCTGCCCCGCGGAAAGCGAAGCACCTGGAGCGCAGATCAACCTCTCTCAAAAACCTCGAAGCCTAACCCAACAAAAAGGATTTTTTACAACTTAGACCGCAAATAAGAATCAATAAACGGCGTGATCTCGCCATCCATCACAGACTGCACATTACCAACCTCAGTATTCGTCCGGTGGTCCTTCACAAGACTATAAGGATGGAAAACATAAGAGCGAATCTGACTCCCCCATCCGATCTCCTTCTGCTCACCACGAATTTCATTCAACTGTGCCTGCTGCTCTTCCAAACGACGCTGCACCAATTTTGCCATCATCATCTTCATCGCACGCTCACGGTTCTTGATCTGCGAACGCTCCGTTTGACACGAAACTACTGTGTTCGTTGGAATATGTGTCATACGAACAGCAGAGTCGGTCGTGTTAACGTGCTGACCACCTGCTCCAGACGCACGATACGTATCAATCTTAAGATCTTCTGTACGAATCTCGATCTCCGTATCATCTGTGATCTCTGGCATCACTTCACACGAAACGAAGGACGTGTGACGACGGCCGGATGAATCGAACGGTGAAATACGTACGAGGCGGTGAACCCCTTTTTCAGCCTTTAAATAGCCATACGCATTATGCCCTTTAATGCTAAGTGTTACAGATTTCACCCCTGCTTCATCACCTGGCAAGTAATCGAGCGTTTCTACTTTGTACCCTTGGCGCTCTGCATAACGAGTGTACATACGAAGCAGCATGGACGCCCAGTCTTGAGATTCTGTACCACCCGCACCTGGGTGAAGTTCTAAAATCGCGTTGTTTTTATCATACGGTTCGTTCAATAAAAGCTGAAGCTCAAAATCATTCAGCTTCGTGATCAAGGATTTCAGATCTTTTACAAGTTCTTTCTGAAGATCATCATCCGCTTCTTCTTTTACAAGCTCGTGTGCGATCTCTAGATCTTCATAAGCAGAAGCAAGCTCTTCAAACTCGTTCACTTGTTCTTTTAGCCCGTTCGCTTCATTAATAACGACTTGTGCTGCGTTTTGATCATCCCAAAACGTAGGTGCACTCATCTCTTCATCTAGTTCTGCGATACGCGCTTTCTTAGTATCAAGGTCAAAGAGACCCCCTAAAGTCGTTGATACGTTTTTCAATAACGTTTAATTCCTGTTTAACTTCTACTAAATCCATAGTCTTTGCACCTCATCTTATAGTTGTTCCATCTTTAAAATATGCGAACGCTGTTCAAATTAACCCTTTTTCACGTCTGATTACAAGCGTAAAGAGAGCCTATAAAAAGACTCTCTTCCCTCACGCAACTTCCTATTCTTGTTCAGCTCCGTGACATTGCTTGTATTTCTTTCCGCTTCCGCATGGACAAGGATCATTACGCTTGATTTCTTGTGCTTTACGAACCGGTTTCTTCTTTTTGGCTGTATCTTGTTTATCGCTCGGAACAACGGCTTTCCCTTCAGCCACTTGTTCACGTTGCATGTTTTGCTCGATCTGCGATTTTAAAATATAAGTTGTAACTTCCTCTTCGATCGCTGCAACCATCGCTTCAAACATCTCAAAGCCTTCAAACTGGTATTCACGCAACGGATCGTTCTGACCGTAAGCACGCAGGTGGATACCTTGACGAAGCTGTTCCATCTGATCGATGTGATCCATCCATTTGCTATCAACCGAACGAAGGATTACCGCTTTTTCAAACTCAGCGATCTGTTCAGCTGGAAGCTGTGTTTCTTTTTCAGCAAACGCCGCGTGTACTTTCGCTTGAATCTTCTCGATGATCTCTTCACGATCAAGACCGAATAGATCTTTTTCCGTAAACGTCGGCTCTGTGAACATCACAGCATTCACATAGTCTGCGATTTCTTTCGTGTTCCACTCTTCTTGAACTTCCGCTTCTGGTGTGTGAACCGTAACGATTCGCTCAAGTGTAGAATCGATCATGCGAAGAACGATATCACTCAAGTTCTCAGCATCCAGAACTTCTTGACGCTGTGCATAGATGATCTCACGTTGTTGACGCATAACATCGTCATATTGTAGAAGCTGCTTACGAGCATCAAAGTTCGATCCCTCTACACGTTTTTGTGCAGATTCAACAGCTTTTGTAACCATTTTAGACTCGATCGGCGTCTCTTCATCCATGCCAAGACGCTCCATCATTGTCATCAAGTTGTCAGAACCGAATCGACGCATCAGTTCATCTTCCATGGAGATGTAGAAACGGGACGAACCTGGATCTCCTTGACGACCCGCACGACCACGCAACTGGTTATCGATACGGCGTGATTCGTGACGCTCAGTACCAAGGATGTGCAGTCCGCCTACTTCACGAACTCCTTCTCCAAGCTTGATATCCGTACCACGACCGGCCATGTTCGTTGCGATCGTAACCATGCCAAGCTGACCTGCATTTTCGATGATCTCTGCTTCACGCTCATGGTTTTTCGCGTTTAGTACGTTATGCTTGATCTTACGCTTTGTTAAAAGCTGTGAAAGTAGTTCAGAGGTTTCAACGGCAACCGTACCAACAAGGATCGGCTGTCCTGTTTTATGACGCTCTTCAATTTCAGCCGCGATCGCTTTGAACTTGCCCTGCATCGTTTTATAAATAAGATCTGATCTGTCATCACGCGCGATCGGACGGTTCGTCGGAATACAGATAACATCCATGTTGTAGATGTTGCGGAATTCCTCTTCTTCCGTTTTCGCCGTACCCGTCATACCCGCAAGCTTGTTGTACATACGGAAGTAGTTCTGGAACGTGATCGTCGCAAGCGTCATACTCTCACGCTGAATCTCCAAACCTTCCTTCGCTTCAATCGCTTGGTGAAGACCATCGCTGTAACGACGACCAGCCATCAGACGTCCTGTGAATGGGTCAACGATTACGATCTCGCCGTCTTGAACGACATAATCCACATCTCGCTGCATGATGATGTTCGCTTTTAACGCCTGATTGATATGGTGATTCAGTGTTACGTGCTGATAATCATATAAGTTATCGATCGAGAACATCTGCTCCGCTCGGTTGATACCTTCTTCTGAAAGCTGAACGTTCTTTGTCTTTTCATCCACTGTATAATCGGTTTCTTTTTTCAGTTGACGCACAAACATGTTCGCCATCTGATAAAGCTGCGTTGATTTTTGAGCAGAACCTGAAATGATCAACGGTGTACGCGCTTCGTCAATTAAAATGGAGTCAACCTCATCGACGATCGCATAGTTACGGCGCTGAACCATCTGTTCTTTATAAACCACCATGTTGTCACGCAGATAATCGAAGCCGAACTCATTGTTCGTACCATATGTGATATCTGCTGCGTACGCCTCACGCTTTTCTTCTTTTGATAGATCAGAGACGTTCAGTCCAACACTTAAACCTAAGAAATTGTAAAGCGGCGCCATGATCTCAGAGTCACGACGAGCCAAGTATTCGTTGACTGTAACAACATGAGTTCCTTTTCCATCTAGTGCGTTTAAATAAACCGGCATTGTCGCTACTAACGTTTTACCTTCACCGGTTTTCATCTCTGCAATGTTACCTTCATGAAGCGCAACCGCACCCATAATCTGTACAGGATAATGACGCATGTTTAATACACGAGCTGATGCTTCACGCACCGTCGCAAACGCTTCAGGGAGAAGGTCATCCAGAGATTCTCCTTTTTCGATACGGCTCTTGAACTCAGCCGTTTTGTTCGCCAAAGCTTCATCATTTAAAGCCTTAAACTCTTCAGCTAACGTTTCCACTTTTTCCGCAATTCTCTCGTATCTATTCAACGTTCGGTCATTGGAACTTGGAAAAATCTTTTTCAAAATGCTAATCATCCGAATAACGCTCCCTGTTCTCGAAAATTATATACCACTTCTATTCTAACAGTTTGTGAAACGAGCCACAAGAAATCCCAAATCTTTTCATCGGAATTGTAGCATTCATCGTAAAGAAACTTCCTATATATGTGAAAAATTTGATACTTTCATAGAGACTGACGCACTAAATTTTGGTAAAATAATATAAAGATGGATGGGGGAGGTTCTGAATGGAAAACACTGATCTAGACAGGACAAACAGCACAGGGCAAGGACAGGAAGCGCAGCTGCAACAAAAGAAACAGCGAAGTGAAAAAAGCAAGACGATCATTCTTACCCTCGTTCTAAGCTTCTTTATCATCGGTGGCCTTGGTACATGGGGATATTATTCACTGTTCGGACCTAATTCTGTAGCGAGTGTGAATGCACCTACTGATGAGGAATTGACGGAGGCCGAAAAATCCAGCGGCACTGCTCTCTTCAAGCCAACCATGGAAGTTCCAAAAACCGAGATTCAAAGACGAATCAACGTGATTCATGAATTTTGGAACGGTGAGCTCGGCTATGATAAATGGTCGAAATATAACATAGACACACATACACCGGTATTAAAAGATATTGAAATCGATATACGAAATAAAATTCTGCCTTACGTTGCGGGTCCACTAAAGGCAGACATCGAGACCGCTCTTAGCAAGATTGAGAAAAGCATAAATTCTGAGAGTGTAGAGCCTTTAAAAGGTGTTCACCGCATCTTTCACGATCTCGATATCTCGTTGAACAATTATAAAGCTAGCGATTATTGGGACGTGACGGAAACAGGTAAGTGGATTAAGGAAGAAGTAAAAGAATAGGTGGATTGGGCACTGCTCTCGTGGTTGACTGAGGGTGGTGTTTTTTAGTTTTGTTGCTGAGATTTTGCATGTGTTTAAAGTATATGGTTCAAATAAAAGCACATAAAAAAGCTGACTTCATCACTGAAGCCAGCCCCTTTCATTACGATTTTGCCGTCGTCATATAATGATCTTTCAACTGATCACGCAATGTCCGCTTTAAAAACTTACCAACCGACGTTTTCGGAATCTCATCCATGAACACGATATCGTCTGGAATCCACCACTTCGCAAACTGCGGCCTCAAAAACTCAACAATATCTTCTTTTGGCACTTTTCCTTTTGCCTCAGGCTTCAACACGACACATGCGAGTGGTCGCTCCTGCCATTCGGGATGAGGAACAGCGATAACAGAAGCTTCAAAAACATCCGGAAACGCCATGATTGCATTCTCCAGATCAACGGACGATATCCACTCACCGCCGCTCTTAATGAGATCCTTCGTCCGGTCGACAATCTTCACGAATCCTTCTTCGTCCACCGTAACGACATCCCCGGTATGAAGCCAGCCATCGTTGAACGTGCCTTCTGTCCGATCATCGTTGTAATATTCGTCTGCGATCCAGTTCGAACGCAGCAACAGCTCACCCATCTCGTGACCGTCCCATTTCACTTCCCCGTTCGCACCGATTACTTTCATCTCAACACCTTGCACGACATAACCTTGCTTCGCTTTATAATCGAGCTTTGCTTCATCATCCAGATCAGATTGATAGGTTTTTAGACGCGTTGCAATGACGAGTGGACTCGTTTCCGTCATACCATAAGCATGCATGAACGGAATATTATGTTTTTCCTCGAAGGTTTTTATCATCCCTTTTGGTGCAGCAGATCCTCCGCAAATAACCGCTCGAATACTAGAAGTATCATAACTATTCTGTTCGAGTTCTTGAAGAAGCCCCATCCAAATCGTTGGTACACCTGCAGCAAAGGTTACTTTTTCCATCTCAATCAGTTCCGCTAAAAGCTGTGGCGTGAATCGCGGTCCAGGCATCACTTGCTTCGAACCGAACCAGGTTGCCGCATACGGAAGTCCCCAAGCATTTACGTGGAACATCGGCACAACTGGCATAAGAACATCACTTTCTGATACAGAACCGCCATCAGCAAGTCCTAGTGACATGGAGTGCAGCACTGTCGAGCGATGTGTGTACGTTACACCCTTTGGATTTCCTGTTGTCGCAGACGTATAGCACATCCCAACAGGGTCGTTTTCATCTACATTTTGCGGGAACTCATAAGCCGGGTCACCTGTTTCTAGAAGTTTTTCATAATGGTAAAGAGGCTGAAGCGGCGATTGCGGAAGCTCGTCCTCATCGGTCATCAATATAAACGCTTTTACATTAGGAATATGGTCTTTAAGAGCTTCAACAAGAGGTAGGATGTCCTGATCTACGAATAAAATCTGGTCATCGGCATGATTGATAATGTATGCGATATGCTGAGGGGAAAGTCGGATATTGATCGTGTGAAGTACAGCTTCAACACCTGGTATTGCGAAATAAGCTTCTAGATGACGATGGTGATTCCATGCAAGTGTTCCAACCCGCTCACCTTTTTGAACACCAAGGCGTTTTAGCGCGCTCGAAAGCCTGCGTGTTCGCTCACCAATCTCCCGGTAGCTGAACTTCCTGATCCCGGACATCGTGCGGCTCGTTACTTCCTTTTTCGCAAAATACCACTCCGCATGCTCTAGCATACTTGTAACTCGAAAAGGCACATTCATCATCATAACTACTTCTCCTCCTTAAATAGTAAACATAGTCATTAGTGTAAGCGTTTTCTTGTTACTCACTAGTTCCCCTTACCTACTTCAAAATCCTGCTGTGAAAACAGATTAGTAGGGAACAAAACACATAAAAACACGAAAAAAATTTTCCAGCTGAAAAAATTTTGAAATTTCATCCAGAATTTGCGATACACTTATAAAAAAACGGCATAAAAAGGAGTGTTTTCTTATGCCTGATTGGTCGTATCATACCTTTTTTAAACCGCTTCTGTTTCGCATGAAATCAGAGACAAGCCGCGATCTCACTTTACATACGATGAACACCCTCGCCAAACTGCCATTTGGTGATAAAATCATACAGTTTTTTGGCCATATGCAGCCAAGCAAAGAATTGGAACAAAAGCATGCTGAGATCACCTTTCCTTCACCTGTTGGCGTTAGTGGTGCATTAGATCCTCATCTGAATGGGACAAAAGCGTTCACTAACCTTGGCTTCGGTTTTATTGAAGTAGGGCCGATTACCGTTCTGCCACAAATTTCAGAGAGATCTATTTTACGTGATATAGAAAAAGAAACATTGGTGTATGGAAATTTTCATGAAAATTTGGGTCTTGATGCCGCTTTAGTAAAACTTCAATCTTTGAAGAGAACAACAATTCCACTGGGGATAATGATTAAGGGAGAAGCACTTCAGGAATATGAAAAGCTAGTTCAAAAGCTAGATGAACATGCTGCATTCTTTGTTATCGATGCGCAAGGCGCTTCTTATTTAGACCATATTCGGGAGCTTACACCTAAACCTCTTGTATTGGAACTTACTCATAAAAAGGTGATGAACTTTACAGAAGATATTCCTGTGGATGGATATATCATTCGTGAAGGAATTGAAAGGGATGATGGCGTCGAACTCGGACAGATGGAGATGCATCATCTAAAAGAAAGTATTCAACAGCTATTACCTTATAACAAGCCGATTATAGCTTCTGGTGGCGTACATGAACCTAGTGATGCAATGGAACTTTTTAGGGCAGGCGCCTCTCTCATTCAGCTTCATAGCGGATTTGTTTATTCAGGACCAGGTCTTCCGAAGCGCATAAACGAACGGATTTTGTACGAAAAACATCCTATCTCTAAACCAGTTGAACAAACAGGATGGATCTCCTTTTTCCTGATGGGACTTGGCGTTTTCATCGCAGGGATCATCGCTTTGATTATTGGACTAACAGAAGTTCTTCTGCCGTATGATGAACAATATTTAGGTATACAAAAAGAAGAGATTCAGGCATTCAGTCATCATTTGTTCCATTTCATGTCTCATGATCGAATTTGTTTAGCAGGTGTTATGATATCGGCAGGTTTTATGTTCATGCAGCTTTCGTATCATGGGATTCGGAATGGTGAACATTGGGCAAAAAAAGTGTATGTGATTGCTGCATCACTCGGTTTCTTAAACATCTTTTACTTTATGGGATTCGGCTATTTTGACAAGCTTCACTTTATTTATTACTTAATCATCCTTCCCTTTTTTCTTTATGGACTTTATCAAGCACGAAACCTCACAACGGGATCAAAAGGGTTGAATCTGTATAACACGCTTTCTTGGAAAAGAAGTCAGCTTGGTCAGAGCTTATTTGTCATATCAGGTATGTGCTTGCTCTCTGCAGGAATCGTGATTTCCATCATCGGAATGAACGGTGTTTTTGTGAAAGAAGACTTAATGTTCTTCGCACTAACACCTGAACAAATCACTGCGTTTAACGATAAGTTAATTCCATTAATCGCACACGATCGCGCTGGATTTGGCGGTGCTTTGATCTCAGAAGGATTTTTATTGTTAACCATAGCGTTATGGGGATATCGTGAAGGTGCAAAATGGGTGTGGTGGACACTGACACTCGGCGGTTTGCCAGGATTTTTAACGGGTGTTGGGACACATTTTATGATTGGGTACGACAATCACTTTCACCTTTCACCCGCTTATCTATTGTTTGTTTTTTATTTGGTTGGATTGGTTTACTCTTACCCTTATTTAAGTCGCAGTGGAGAGAATAAAATGAATGCTGTATCTGTATTGAAAGCAGAAAAAGTGTAGACATGGAGTCTGCACTTTTTTTCATTTTGCTTGTGATTGTCTTTGAAGGTGAAGTGCTTTACGTATAGCAAGGATCGTGCCTAAATGAAGACCTTCATGATAAAACGTTCGTGGCAGCACTTCCGCATAGGTGTTCATTCCGAGCTCAGTTGGTTCATCTAATTCTTGATCTAGACGATGACCAAACTGCTCCTGAATCACTTGAACCTGCTCCATCAACCGGTGGCGAAGCTCTTGAAGCGTTGGAGGTGTCTGCTGCCAATCCTCTGGCTTCGTTCCAAACCCGAATAACTCGCGATAATAAATGGGTGCCGGGTTATCTTCACGTGTTTTATGATACAGCCAATCGTACTGATCCAAAAAAATATGCCCCAAATTCCAACGGATGTTGTTGTTGAAACCCTCAGGAACAAAATCCGCTTCCTCCTCAGTGAGTCCTTCCACAGCACTCAGTGTGTTGTGGCGAAAAGCTACGAGTTGTTTTAACAGGATATCGTTTTTCATGGTTAGTGGCTCCTTCATTTAAAATATATCGGCGAGAATTAGTTTTTATCGGCGAGTTTCAGAATATATCGGCAAGAATCCATTTTTATCGGCGAGTTTCAAATTATATCGACAAAATTTTGATTATATCGGCAAGTTTCCTATCTCAAACTTAAAACACACCCCAAAGTGTCATGGGGTGTGTAGTCTATTTTTGTATATGTTAGTTCGTTCCCGCAATCAGTCCATATTTGCCGTCTTTACGTCTGTACACGACGTTCATCTCACCAGTTTCGGCATTGTTATAGACGAAGAAACTGTGGCCAAGTAAATCCATTTGGAGAATGGCTTCCTCTGTGTCCATTGGTTTCAGATCGAATCGTTTTTCACGAACAATCTCAAAATCTTCATCTTCCTCTAACAGAGCCGTTGATACGCCTTCTGTACCGTTAGCAAACATGTGCTTTGTGCCTTCAGCATTTCTAAATTTACGGTTTACTTTTGTTTTGTGTTTTCGAATTTGACGCTCTAATTTTTCTACCACCAAATCAATCGCAGCGTATAAATCCAAATGACGTTCCTCTGCACGAAGCAGCAGGCCCTTCATCGGTATCGTTACCTCAATGGATTGTTCATTGTTGTACACCTTCAGATTGACATGTACTTCAGAGTTCGGAGTTTCGTTAAAGTACTTTGTGAGTTTCGTCACCTTTTTCTCAACGTAAGCCCTAATGGCTTCTGTCACCTCGATGTTTTCTCCACGAATGTTAAAATGCATAACTTAACTCCTCCTTTCGGTGATGTATATATATTTCGATATACCCCAAAAGAATTCCTCCGTAACATTTAAAATATTTTGACAATATTTTTACACTATCGACAAAATCTTTACAATGGTGAAAAACCTTATGTTATCGGGTTAAAATCTGATCAGCTAGCTAAATGAGAACGAAAAATAAATTTCACTTACATTCTGCTAGTTCAAAACTATGTGGTATACTAGGAATTAACCTTTGAAGCTTTAAGACATTTTACAAAACCTGTTCCATCACCCTACTCGAACTGTTGAGTGGGGTTTTTTCATGTAATATTTTTAGACAAAACAAAAAAACAGGCTCTAAAGAGAACCTGTTTTCATATAACGAAGCTTATGCTTTTTGAACGTTAGCAGCTTGAGCGCCACGAGCACCTTGCTCAACTTCGAAAGTTACTTTTTGACCTTCGTCTAAAGATTTGAAACCATCAGTTTGGATAGCTGAGAAATGTACGAATACATCGTCTCCGTTTTCGCGCTCGATGAATCCGAAACCTTTTTCTGCGTTAAACCATTTTACTGTACCTTGTTCCATGTTTGTTGCCTCCTAGTGCGTTACCACACGATATATTGCTACTCTTGCCCAAAGTATTGCTAAAGAAGAAAAGTCGAAACTCATACACTCTTTTACGCCGAACAAAAATAATCTATACCCATCATAACAGTGATTGCGTTATGTTGCAAACGAATCATTCATAATAAGAAATATTTTCTAAAAATAAAAACCCGCCTGCGTGAACAGACGGGAGTAAAAGTATGGTCATATTGCCTGGAATTATAGTTTAGTTACGTTTGCCGCTTGAGGCCCACGAGCTCCATCTACAATATCAAACTCGACTTGCTGACCTTCATCAAGGCTTTTGAATCCTTCAGTGTTGATTGCAGAGAAGTGTACGAACACATCGTCTCCGTCTTCGCGCTCGATAAATCCAAAACCTTTTTCTGCGTTAAACCATTTTACTTTTCCTAACATGCCTTTCACAATCCCTTCATCATGCGAATCTTTGTATAGATCTTCTATACACTTTATAGTATGACATATACCCAAAAAAGTTGTCAAAGGCTTAAGATTAGCGAAAAATAAGAAGTTTTGTCGAAAAAACTTTATGATAATTATTGAATAAAAATACATTAAATAGCTCTTATATGCATCATTCACTCACCTTCGCCGCCGCTCATTTTTCAGATTCTATTTGTTACTTCTAATCCAAGCTTGGCCACATATAATGCACTATACAGCGAAGGAACATTAAACAGTTGTTTAAAAGGAGGCAATGGACGTTGCTGCAAATGATTGAAAAAGTCGTACTAGCTATGGCGGCCATTCGTATTTTATCAGGTACTTTAGAGATTACCGCAGCGCTATTCATGCTGCATTACAATACGGTAGAACGAGCTCTCGTTATCAATTCCATGCTTTCCATCATCGGCCCGATCATCTTTTTCTCCACGATGACGCTCGGAATCTATGGATTATCAACGAAATTGTCATTCGGAAGCTTGATCTGGATCATGCTTGGCGTCGTTTGTATTGTTTATGGGATAAAGAGATAGTTGTAAGTAACCTCATTTCAAATAATCTCGCAGTAACTGCAAGTATTCTCACGAAAATCACTGTTAATCTCACGAGAATTTTTATAATCTCACGAAAAGGCCAATATAAACGCGAGTCGACAAACTGACAACAACCTTAAAACCGATATCCAGACAAATACGTTAGAAACTCTTTTTGTTTACCATGATTGTACTTCGTTAACGCATAGGTATGAGCATCCGGAATATCGACTGAATAGCAGTCCACCTCTAGCAATCGTCCTTCTAACAGCTCTCTTCTTACTGTTGATA